>JADKAS010000002.1 GCA_016715245.1 Saprospiraceae bacterium | reverse complement strand
GTTTGATTATTTTTTGCCGATTCAGATCTTTTATAAACATATGGGGAAATAGCACTTCTTTCAAAACTTCATCTTCTGCTTTTTGATAAATCTTGACTTGAGATTTATACTTTTGGAGCAATTGCAATGTTAAAGCGTGATTTATCTGATCAATTCCACCTTGGGCAAACAAATATATTTGGTCACTTATTGTGCCTTCATCAAATAGAATATCGGATATTTTATTTCGGAAAAATATATATTGACAATCAATATCCTTGACGTTTTGAGCTACTTTTATTGTGTTATAACGAATTTGCTCAGCATTTTGCAACTGAATCCGAAAATATTTTTCTATAATTTCTGAGTAATAAAGCGTATCACCTTTACTGTGTTTTAGATCATCTTGATCAGTGACCACCCAAACTATATTATTAATATCGTGATTGTTGACAAAATCCACTAAGGGTTCTACTATTGGAAATTTTATAACACTTGAAAAAACATCAAAATTTTCCAGTATATATCTTCCACCATCCCTTGAAGATACCGGAATCCACCATATTTGTTTATTTAGCCTTACATTTTTCTAACCTGCAGTGAAATATGGCCCTTTTTTTAATCTAATGTCATCCGTATTTGTTTCATCTATATAAAAATCACCTAAATCTTTTTCATTAAATTGAATTTCGCTATTACCTAAGGTGATTATTAATGTATTCATTTATATACTTCTTTTGTACACATTTAGAAAAGTTAGCCTTTCACTTTCGGAGACCCTTGGAATTGTAACATTTTTCCATTTGGACTCATACACATTACTTGTATTACTGTATCTAAAGGCATACCAGCAGAGTAGGAAATCTCAAATACTTTTTCTTCAAATCCAGAAATAAATGGCTTAAATTTCAACATCTTACCATTTTGACCTACAACAACCGCATCTACCCATTTTGCCTTTTTTAAAATCGAAATTTCAACCATCTTTGGTTGTAAAGCTTCTTCTGCTTTTATTTTTGCCATTTCGATGGCTTCTGCTTCTACCTTTATTCTGTTTTCGTTAGCCTTTTTTATTTCTTCTTGCTTTTGAGTTTCAGCTATTTTTTTACTTTTTTCTGCTTGTTCGATCCTTTTTAGTTTTTCTTCATGTTTTTCTTTAAAATACTCATCGTAATATTCATCTGTTATCAACTGGATGAAACCCAAAGGCATTAATCTCAAGTCATCTCCACTACCTCTGGCTATTTTGCGTGACTTTGCAGAATCTTTGCCATTATATTTGCCCCGGCGATCGATCGCATCAATATCATGGCTATCATAAGGGTCACCTGTCATACTGTGAAACCCCGACCCTAACCTAAGTCTTATGATGGGCATTTTTTTATTTTCGATTAACAAATTTTCATAAAATGTAATGATTTCACCCGATTGATTGGCTTCAAATTTTCTAAAGAAAGCCAATTCTTTCTCTATGAATTTTGCAGAATAATTTTGAATAATCTCAAAAACTTGCTGCTGACTTCCATAATAAATAGACTCAATTTGATTATTTATTTTTAGAATTTTTGGGTCCCTAGTATTTTAGTATTTTGAAGTGATTTAGTATTGAAAACTAAGTGCAAATCCCCAAAGTCATTTTGAGCAATGACTTCATGGGGAAAAGTAAATCCGCTAGAATGAAACTGATCATTAGTTCCTCCACGTAGTTCATGTTTCCAACCTCCTTTGAAATCTGGCTGTCCGAATCTAAGATTGAATGTTTTAGTATTTACAAAGCTGCATTGGTTGAACTCTGTATCTGCTACAATCATAAATCGATTGATCTCTTCTGCTATTGAACCAAATGGTTTAACAGTTTTAGGCCTATTGTTCCAATCATATTCAATTTTGGCACCACCCAATTTGTTAACAAACACAGACCGCAATGCTCTTTTAATGAACTGCCAGGAATAATGGGTTTATTTGATAAAAGATTTTAATATTAATTTTTATATCGGTTCCTATTTCACCAGAAATGTCTGAGATTACTTTTTTGGAATATTCTGTCAGATTAATGCTACCACAAAGCTCTTCTAATTTTCCCAAAGCTAAGGCATTACTATATTTATCAATACCAAAATGAGCTATTAATTTATTCTCATCTAAAAAGTAAACCGTTCCTTTTTTACAACATAATCTAATCCTTTAAGTGCATGCTTTTCTTGTGCTCCGCCTATATGAACAGGGCTTACAATTCTGATCTTACCTTGATTGTTTTGTCATTCATGAGTATTACACTTTTACAGGTATAAAAATGGTGCGACCACATCGATATATAGAGTGATTGGGTCTCATGTCTTGTGGCAAATCTTTAGGAGTAAGATCGATACTCGATTTACCATGGATTGGTTTATTCGTTTTAAGAATAGAACCTTCTGCCATCATGTAAATACTACACTTCTCTATGGTTTGGTATCCTTCTTTAGTGATATAACCTCCCCGTTTAACAAGTTCATAGGCAGATTTGGCATCAAGTTCGCTTGATAGCTGTTCTTTATTTAAAGGACAATAAAGTCCCAATGCCATTGAATATTCAGAATCTCGAGCTCCATCTAATGTAATATCAGTTGATGTAAACTCAAAGAAACCATTCCCTACATTTCGATCTGTACCAATACCTTCATACTGTAATAAACTAAGAGCTTTGTCTATTCGCTCTAGGTAATCACCCGTAGCCAAAAAGTACAATCCTCCATGATTAAAGTAAATACGTTCCATATAAAAGGTCGACTGTCTTCTGATGTACGATCCCTAGGTATTGTAACACACGCACTACTTGCTTATACATAAAATCTGCTTCAACCTTTTGGACAGATAACCAATCACCCTGCAGAACAGAGTTTAATGAAATACTATTCCCTTTGATAACATCTTCAAAAAGATCTTTCTCTATCCATTTTACTTTTTAGCTTCTGCTAATACCAATATCACTATCAGCATTGTTGAAAGGTAATTTTGGTCGGGCATAAACACGACAACTTCCTTGTTTCCTTTGATAATAAGGAAATGCACTGCTAACAGTAAAAGGTAAGTCGCCATCACCAATCCACTCTTCATGTCCTTGTTTTGCCCAAGCAGCCATAATAGCTGCAATGATTGTATCACTTCTCAACACATCTTCTGATGATTCATAGCTATCAGGCTTATAATCACTCAGGTGTAATGGTGTGGTGAATTTTAGAAAATAAGCTCGGTAGGTCATATTTTAATATCTTCAGGCGTTGATACTTCAATTTTTATGTTACCATATCCTCTAGTCCCACTGCCACCTATATAATCAGCGTTCAATAGTGCAATACCTTTTTCCAATAAATTCAGGAGTTGTTCACCATCTCCTTCGTAAACATTTAACATCAACTCAAAATTAAATATAGAACCTGCTGGTACTCTTTCAACATTCCTTAATCCTCCCTGCTTCGCTGCACCTTTTACCCGATCAATTGTATTCTCAAACTTAATCTCAGTATAAGGCATATCAGTATCAACATTAGATTGATTAAGCATTTCAATAGTTTTATTGGTCATATAACAATCTCTAAATATCAATCTAGATTTGGTTTTCCTAATAGTGTCTCCCCCTTTTTTTAATTCAGTGATTCCAAAAAAGTTTATTAATTAAGTCCTCCTTTACCTACTTCACTTGCTCCTTCCATCTGCTCTAGAAGGCATCTCATTTTACCTTTTAATGATGAACCAGGTATATATGGTTGATTGTTATCTTTTCGCCTTACAACCGGAGAATCTAAGCCCCCAATATCTGCACTTTCTTTAGAATCACCTATATGTAAGCCAGATAACAACTCAATTGTACCTTTGATTTTCTTTTTACTTAAAAGTTTCATATGTATAAATTTTATAAATGTTTAATTTTTACCTCCTGCATATTTATGATAAGCTACAATTCCTTCTAGAATTGATACGAATCTATCATAATTACTTTTATCCTCACTTACTACTTTGATTGCTTTATCAACTTCTTTTTGGAACTCTTCAATTTTAGTTTTTTTACGTCTTAATTTTCCATCGTACTCATCACGACCTACCGCATATGCTAATTTAGGTGCCATTACTTGATCTTTTATTTTCAAAATCAGCTTGAATTTTTTTGACTTCACCAAAAAAATTTTCTAATCTGAGTTGTTGTTATAGGTTTTGCTTCTGTATCTCCTGATTTGGCTAAAAAATCACCAAAAGATTCAAGCCATTTAACTAATTTACTATTGTCAATCTTTGACTCTCCTGTGATCCATTTTGGATCTAATTTTTGTTCTGGATATTTCATATTAATTATTATTATTTTGTTTTACTGATTTTTTATGATACTCTGTCCACCGACAAGCTATTCCTAGTAAATCTAAATATCGTTCTGAATCTATATTTTCAATTCCAGCAAAAACACCAATTTGTATTTCCTTAATTATTGACCTTACACCTAAATCCTTAGTGTTTCTAATATTTTTACTTGTATAATAAGCAGCATTCCATTTATATGATGGTGTTTCAGATTTTCCATTTTTATATTTATCTTTTAAGCTTAAACTCTTGCATCTTATGCAAAAGGCACTATTAATTTTTTCATTGCTAAGTTTTGTCTTGAGATCCTTCACAAAATCAAATTCCCAATCCCAACTAACGGGTTCTCCGAAGAAATTAATGGCATTCTTGTCATTGTCATTAAAGGCTTTGGCTTGTTTCTCCATTTCACCGGACAGTTCAGCAGATTTCATGATAGGATATTTGGCCCCAACTATTGCTATTCCACCAGATATGGTTATATCATCTCGCCCTACAAATCTTCGGAACTCTTTACGGATATCTTCAGCAAAGTCAATGATTTGATCCCATCTACCAACAGCGAATAAGTCATCCCCTCCAGAATATAATATCTGTACAAAATCCTTATATTCTTTGTCAGTTTTCTGATGTATATAATTGATGTGACCACAAAAATGCTTCTAACATAAATGATAATGTCGCATATGCAGCAAAAGATTTTTTGCCCATTCTTTCTCATCGAATCCATTGATAAATATTTGGCCCCAAACTATCCACATCCATACGCAAGATAGCAAGTTTGGTCTGTTGATCATTTGACTTAGCTAAATCTTCATAAGTTTTACTTCTCGACCATTAGGCATCAGCGGCTGTTTATTACCTCCATAAAATAATGTCCTAATTGCTACATTATTGAGTCTTTCATTAAAATCAGTTCTGTTCAATGAACTTACTGATGCTTTACTATAAAGATTCCTTTTGCCAAATATTTCAAATTTTCTTGATCATAAATACTGTATTTAGTATCATGCAACGTGATATTGCTATGCAACCCTTCTTTTCCATTTTTATATGTAACTAAGAAGTTAGCATCTTTAAGGTCTTCTCCAAGTTTAGACTGATCATAAATTGAGCTCAATACCATTACCTTATTTTCTGGATCTCGACCATCATTCAAATCTTTCAAATGCTTGCTCCTTTCTCCTGATACATCACATTTATCCTCCTTAAAATCAAAAGTTTAGGTCCAAAAAAGGAATCAAATTCATCTAAAATTTTTGTTTCAAATTTTCTGTTCTTAGCTTGTGCAGCCTTTCAGATGCTATTCGCCAAATATCACCCAGATCTAAGCTTGTAACATTATCTTTTTGATCTTATTTAATTCATCTTTACTGAGATCTTTACTCTTAATTTTGTAATCCCAATTGTTTTTATCGTTTTTAAAAGTTTCATAAGTAAATGTGATATAACCAAAAACTGCATATAACTTTCCTTGGTGTTCTTTCCACAAATAATCTTGTGTTTCTTGATCTATTGATTTTAGTGCTTTTTTTGTCTTATCAGTATTGGGTAGAATCAAATAAGCCTTGCCACCACTTGCATATATGACATTGGTACGATAAGCCATTATATCCTTATGATCTAGTAATCTATCGATAATATTGTCCATTAATAGCTGCAAAAAGAATGATCTTCCTTTTAAACTTTTAGCTGCCTTCTTATTAGCTATGTCATAAATAACCTTTTGAATACCTGCGATATCTATGCACAGCATCATCATAACATTCGTCTTCAATTTCTGCATTCTACTTGTTGTTTGCTACAAAATAATCATGGATAGCATAGAGCGATACCAGCTGTTGTTTTACAATGTTCGTAAAGACTGACGTTGCAAGGATGGACATTGGTCGCGGATGGTATGCACCATAAGTAATTGCGTAATATGTCATTTAACGAATCGTAATAGGATCGAATTCTGAACATCTTCCATTTAAATCTTCTACTTCATTGATAAATTAGGACCATAACGTTGAATAATCACTCAGAAATAAACTTTTCTTTTTCTATCGACTTTAAGGGTAGAAAATAAGGTTTATTATCTAGGATATTTAACTTTTTGATAATCCTATTTTATTATTCCTTTCAGATATTTTCTTATTTTCTGAGATAGCATCGAAGATGGACTCTAATGGCACCTTTTTTGAAAATCCAGTCCCCCATTTTCTTTACCTTGATCATAATCCGATTGACATCTTCTTCACCTTCATCAGGCCGATCTATGGATGATGACCATTTGTCAGCAAGTGAAATAATACCTTCCAGATGATTGCTCGGTTTATGATGTCTGGCAGATAAAGTTGCCAAATTTTCATCATCTTCATAATCCAATCCTAAATGATGCCCTATATTAAATTTGTCAAAAAATGCTTGAGTCCATAGCGCATGACCATACATCGGATTATTATTATCATACGCTGGAACCGCGTGATTAAATTCACCATTAGGAAAACTTTTTAATAATATCCGAATTATCCCAATTTTATCACCTCTCTCTCAAAACTTTCCAATATCATGAAGCAAGGCTGCCAAAACTACTTTTTGTCTTTCTTTAATCTTTGTCATTTTCTATATTTCTACGTTTTTTTAATGGTTCAACTTTCTCCCCTAATTGTTTCACTATCCCAAACCCCACACTCACACCTTTTCCAAGACCAACATAATTTGGAATTGAAAGATTACAAGTAAAATTGAGTGAAAATGTCAGGTGAAATACACCTTTATATTCTATGTGCTTATCACCTTTGATTTCTTGCAACTTGACTTTCAGTGGTATCGGCTCCTCGGCTCCCATTGCCTCCATGAATATCCTGATATGTTTTTCAAGCAATTGCTCCAAAAACATCATCCTTTCAATCAGCGACCTCAGATTTTGATATTCCCGGTGATTATCCTGATTCAGTGCCATCCAGTTATGTATATTGTATGTAAATGACTCATCCCAGGTCTGAATTCTTTCATATTTAAGTCTGACATCATCAATTTCGTAATCAAGTGTTTCCTTTCCTATTCTGAAGTCAAATTTCTTTTGTTTGAGTAAATAATGAATATCTTCAGTCGCTTCAGCTAGGCACACCATACTTGCCTTTTTATCAGTTACTTTGTACTGTATTAAAGGATACCTGTAAATAAAGGAGTTATCATCTATGTGATTGTGAAAAAGGGTTGACTCTCTTTTTGTCTTTTCTATCACAGCTGCCCTGAACTTAGGAATATCATATGCCTGAATAGGTTCAGAAAAAATAATATGTAAATACCGAATTTTACTCATAGCCCCAAAGATTCATTTTACAAAAATAAAGATTTGAATGCAGTTTTTCTGCACTTATATCTGCATTTAAATTTCTTTTTATTGGTATGGCACTCATTCACAAACGCCGTCCTTTGATATAATCTTATAAAAAATGGATCGAGAAATATTTTTGCCATTTTGTCTTTTTTATAGTGTGTTTTCCACCAGAATGCAACCACAATTATGGCAAATATAGTACTTTTTTGAATAATTGTAAATAAAATGTTAATTTTATGAAATGATATTGGTCATATAGCAATGAACACTGCATTTATAAAGCTATATTACTTCATTTTATGCTTTATTATATTCCAGGATTATACTTTTTCAAAACGTTTGTAAATAAAAAAAAAGGCACGCTGTCATACGACGGCGTGCCTCTGAATTAAAACAAGTGAAAAATCAATATCCTATATCGACGGCCAGATATCTTCCGGTGTTTCCGGAGTGGTCGGAGTGTTCGGGCTTTCAGGAGCCTTGGGTTTTTTACCTCCCGACACTCTCAGACTGACCATACTCTTAAACCGCAGGATAAGTGCATTGACATCGCGGAGAATGGTTTGATACGCAGCTTCGTTTTCACCCAGTACAAGCCTGGCTTCAGTGACAGTGATAAGATTGTTGAAGGCATTGCGGATCAGTTTCCTTTTTTGATTTATCTGTCCGGTTTCCTGTGTGGTCCGGACCCGCTCAATGTATTTTTCATCAAACAGGTTGTTGTGTCCGACAAGTTCTGCAATGATATCCTGTAACTTCAATTTTTCCACAGCGTCCGCCAATGACGGATTTTCTTGCCAGTCTGTAATCATGGCATTAATACTTGCCGTTTTTTGCGGCTGGGTCAGTCTGTCGATTTTACCGCCGTGTAATGAGTAATTAGCTTCCAGCAATTCAGCTGGTTTCTGTAACGGATTGTCCCTTAATACATAGGACTGAATCATTTTGTAACAACTTTTCATGGAACCCGTCCTCAGTTCGTCGTGCAGATTCAGAACCGGAGTGAGCTCATGAGCAGCAGGTCGCTGGAATACTCTTTCCATTTCTGCCGTCTGGTTTTGCAATTCAAAAAAAGGCTTTTCAATAGCCAGTGCCTTCACGTCATTTTTATCATAGATAGTGACGACGTTTTTCATGCATTGGAGAAATTCTCCGTGGCGCAAGGGTGGTAAAGTAGAAATAAGATTACTTTTCATAATAAAAGTCTTTTAAATATTAAAAAATGGTATGACCGGAAAATCACTTTTTTATTTTGCTCTCTCTGGATCCATTCATATTAGAAAACAAGAAAAAAAACTGTGTATGTTTCTGATCAATTATCGGTACAAAAATATAGTCATTTTTTCGTCAAATTTTACAAATTTTTAAAAAAAAGTTGCGGATTCCGCAATTTTTTAGTTAAGGTTTTCTTAAAATGAGAAAAAAGTTGCGGATTCCGCATTTTTCGGGCCAAAAAGTTGCGACATCCGCAAAATCATAATATGTTTTTTTGCCCCTTTTTGACCTTTTTTTGTCAGATTTTGAGTTTTCGACGATATGATTTTTTAAAATCATCACCTGAGACGGAGGGAAAAAGAGTGTTTTCTACAAAAATATTGTGCTGTTTATATCCCGGTTTGGCTAAAAATCATACATCCACCAGCTGAACAGATGACATAAAGTGTATTGATAAGGTGGTATATATATATAATACAGGAAAATTGAGCAATTAATAATCGAATGATAATTAATTAAGGGCAAAAGGTCAATAATAATATCTGTGGATCTCACTGTAGGTGAAATACAGGGTGTGAAATTCCGGCCACGCTAAATCTCCGCCGGAGTCGGGACATTGCGTAGGTCGATAATGTGGTGCATAATATAATAAAACAAAGTTTGAAGTTTTCAGTCCCCCTCCTTCGGAGGGGTTAGGTCTGCCTGACGTTTTAGGCAGGCAGGGGCTAACCCGATAAAATAATACCGGCCAATCAACTTCTTTTTTCGTCAAATCAAATTTTATCTCTGACGTTTGACCCTAAAGGGAATCGTCATTGATAAAATTTTTACGGTAGAAGAAAATTAAAAAATAAAAATACCTGACGCCAGGGTTAGGTTTTGTACGTTTTTCAACAATGCAGGTATTACTTTATCGGGCTCCCTTTCAGGGCAAGGGGCTACCCCGATAAAGTAATACCGGTCAATCAACTTCTTTTTTCGTCAAATCAAATTTTATCTCTGACGTTTGACCCTAACCCTAAAGGGAATCGTCATTGATAAAATTTTTACGGTAGAAGAAAATTAAAAAATAAAAATACCCTGACGCCAGGGTTAGGTTTTGTACGTTTTTCAACAATGCAGGTATTACTTTATCGGGCTCCCTTTCAGGGCAAGGGGCTAACCCGATAAAGTATTACCGGTCACCTGATAGACAGCAAGCCGTAGTTTGTTTTTTTCAATCCTGCGCAATGAAGTGTTCATACCCATCCCTGCCTGACTGTCGCCCAAGGCAGGCAGGGGTGAGTATAAACTACACAAATTAACCTAATGATTATTCCTGAAATTGTCTTCGCAATGATATTATATGCTTTATATAATTAGTAATTGCACTGCGACAAAAACAGAAATAGTGTTACAAAATATTTTTTAGGCTTTGTTTTTTTTACAAAATACCTTCACAGAAAAATTTTAGGGCTTTATTTTTTACAAAATGCCTTCACAGAAAATTTTTGGCCTTCGTTTTTTTTACAAAATGCCCTCATAGAAAATTTTTAGCCTTTGTTTTTTTACAAAGTGCCTTCACAGAAAATTTTTGAGCTTTGTTTTTTTTACAAAATGGTTTCACAGAAATTTTTTGGCCTTCGTAATTTTACAAAATACTTTCACAGAATTTTTTTGGGCTTCTGAATTTATAAAAAGTACTTTCACAGAAATATTTTTGGGCTTCGTAATTTTACAAAATGCCTTAAAAGATATTTTTCGTATTCCAAAAAATCAGAAAATGGTACTTCGATTTAATAATATTATTTTGTATTCTATGGAAGTACCATTTCCCATCGGGAAAGATTCTGTAACTTAAGAACTAAACCTATATGATTTACTTGTGTCAAAAAATAGTATTACCAAAACCTTTTTTGAAATATTTTTTTAAATTCTTAATGTAACTCTTCCTACTCGCCCTTCATAATACAGGCCAGCAACGTATTTTTCATCAGACTCACCACCGTCATAGGTCCTACCCCACCCGGCACGGGTGTGATGTAACTGCATTTCGGGGCAACGTGGTCAAAGTCGACGTCTCCCACCAGCTTATAACCTTTGACAGTCGTGTCGTCCTCTACGCGGTTGATACCGACATCGATGACGACGGCTCCTTCGCTCACCATATTTTCTTTGATAAAACAAGGAATACCGATGGCGGCAATGATAATATCCGCCTGTGCAATGGTCTCTTCTATATTTTTGGTTTTGCTGTGGGTAAGCGTCACCGTTGCGTCAGCCCCTTTGCGGGAAAGTAAAATACTCATAGGTGTACCTACAATGGCTGCGCCCTACAACGACCACTTTTTTGCCGCTGGTTTCGATATTGTAGTGCTGGAGTAACAGGGTGATACCATACGGTGTGGCAGGAAGAAAACACGGCAGTCCCTGGGCCATCTTACCGAAATTGACAGGATGAAATCCATCCACGTCTTTGGACGGGTCTATGGCCATGGTGACGGTCAGTTCGTCGATGTGTTTCGGTAGTGGAAGTTGTACAATAAAACCGTCAATGTCTTTATCATTATTCAGCTGATCCACAAGGGCGAGGAGTTCTTCCTGGGATATATCCGCGCTTCTTTTGTACAGGGTGGACATAAATCCGGCATCGTAACAGGATTTTACTTTGTTGTTGACGTAGGCCATACTTGCTGGATTGTCGCCGACGAGAATGGCGGCGAGGTGGGGAACTTTCCGGTTTTGTGCCACCAGCATTTCCACTTCTTTTCTGAGCTGCCCTTTGATTTCTTCCGCTACTTTTTTACCATCTATGAGTTCCATTATTTCAGATTTTAAACTTTTTAAAATATTCAAGGCTTTCGGGATTTTTCACCGAATCTTTGTTTGAGACAACGTCGACCGGCATTCCCAGCAGTATTTTTTTAACAGGTGTTTCGAGTTTTTGCCTGAAATGGTATATGGCAAATCATCGACTTGAAAAATAGCGTCCGGACAATGCCTTGGTGAATAGTCTTGTTTTAACTGATTGTTGATTTTGGCTTTGATTTCATCGTTCAATTCGAGACCTTCTGCCATCACCACAAACAAGGGCATGTAGTGTCTTCCGCCTTCGAGTTCGAGGTTGACAATCAGGGAATCCCTGACTTCCGGGATTTTATTGATGGAGGCATAAATTTCCGCTGTTCCGATCCTGACACCGTGTCTGTTTAAGGTGGCATCCGACCTTCCGAGGATGATGACTCCGTTTTCCTGAGTAATTTCTATCCAGTCGCCGTGCCTCCATATACCTTCAAACATAGTGAAATAACTGTCGGTATATTTCTGTGCATCCTGATCATTCCAGAAAAAGACGGGCATGCAGGGCATAGGTCTGGTAATGACCATTTCGCCGACTTTGCCGGGTTCCAGGTTTCGCCCGCTTTCGTCAAATACGTGTAATGCACATCCCAGCCCTCTGGACTGTATCTGTCCTTCATACACGGGAAGGGTGATATTTCCTCCGATAAAAGCTGTACATACATCTGTGCCTCCCGACATCGAGGTCAGCCATACATTTTTACTGATTTTGTCATAGACGTAGTCAAATCCTTCCGGCGGCAACGGCGAACCAGTACTGCCAATGGAGCGGAGGTCAGGAAGGTCAAAATCATTTTTAATGTCAAGTCCTGCTTTCATACAGGCGACAATAAAAGGAGCTGAGGTACCAAAGTGGTGAATACCGATTTCAGCCGCTTTTTGCCACAACATAGAAATACTTGGGTAAGCGGGACTGCCCTCGTAAAGAACAATAGTGGCTCCTGCCAGCAATGAAGCATGCACAAAATTCCACATCATCCATCCTGTGGTGGAAAACCAGAAAAATTTTTCTCCGGGATGTACATCATTGTGTAAGGTGAGGTATTTGAGGTGTTCGAGCAACATTCCTCCGTGGGAATGGGTAATGGCTTTGGGTTTTCCTGTGGTGCCTGAGGAGTATAATATCCATATAGGGTCATTAAAATCAACCGGTGTAAAAGAAAGTTGGTCTGAAGCATGTTTTAGGAGAACCTCATCCCAGAATACAGATTTTTCAGGAAGAGATTTTTCAAAATCTCCTGTATAAGCAACGATGACGGTAGAAATCAGGGAAGGCAGTTCCTGCTGAATGGCCTTTACTTCGTTGGTTTTACTGAATTTTTTGCCATTGTAATAATAACCATCTACGGCTATGAGAACTTTGGGCGCAATTTGCTGAAAGCGGTCAGTGACACTGGAGACACCGAAGTCCGGAGAACAGGAAGACCAAATCGCCCCGAGAGAAACAGTCGCCAGCATGGCAATGGTGGCATGAGGTGTATTGGTCAGAAAACCGGCGACTCTGTCCCCTTTTTTCACACCCAGGGATGTGAGATATTGCTGAAAAGAAGCCACTTTTTGTGAAAGTTCGTCCCACGACATGGATTGTGGTTGGGGTGCACTTTCAGAAAAATGAATGATAGCCGGTCTTTCTGTTGTTTTTTTTCTGAATATATGTTCCGCGTAATTGATTTTACTACCTTCAAACCATCGGGTAAAAGGCATAGGCTGGCCGTTGGTTATGGCTGTATGCGCGACATGGTCAATAATGTCAAAATAATCGAAGATATATTGCCAGAAAGCGTCCGTATTTTCGACGGACCATGTCCAGAGAGAATGGTAATCCGGAAAAATAAGTTCTGTTTTAATTTCAAGCCACCGGGTAAAGGCGGTCAGCTGACTGTTTTGTATAGTTTCCGGAGAAGGGGTCCACAAGGGCGACATAGAGAAATCATTTTGGCGGTGCAAGATAATAATTTTAAAAGGAATGGAAAATGGAAAATGGAAATAGGGAATGGAAAATGGAGAATGGAAACAAGCGAAGCGAAGTCCCGCCTAAGCGGGAGTTGAAACAAGCGCAGCGTAGTCCCGCCTAAGCGGGAATGGAAAATGGAGAATGGGAATGGAAAGTTGAAAATGGAAAATGGAGAATGGAAAATGGAAAATGGAAAATGGAAAATGGAAAATGTTTTCTTTTCTACTTCATAGGTATTTTTTTATTGGACTCCCTTCAGAACAGGGGTAAAACCAATAAAGAAATATCGGGCACTTATCTATATTAGTTAATTATAATTTATCTTATTCTTGCCTTCCTTATTGCCGTCAAAAGCAGGCAGGTCTAAAACAGGGAAGAAACCGCGAACCACGGCTTGCAATAGAATTTTAGTGAGTAAATATGCATGATGTTTTTACCCAACCCATAAATCATGCCACAAGCCGTTGTTTGTGGTTTCTTCATTATAGAGTGAAATCGTTCACTCTATTCCCTCCTTTCAGTCGGGACCATTCAGTCATCCCTGCCTTGCCGTCAGGCAGGCTTAAAAAGGAAGGGTGACTGACCGTTGCGAAGCAATTCTGAGCCCACCAAAAGGGCTCAGAATAGGGAAGGAACCGCGAACCACGGCTCGCGGCTGCATTATTTGTGATAAAAATGTTTTATATTATATTGCATTTCTTTTGTTCAATCAAGTGGAAACGTATTACATTTGTCAAATGTTAGAATTGAAACCTGATGTATCGCCCCTCTATTTCAAGAGAGGGGTAAGGGGGTGAGTATAAAATTATTTATACCCATCCCCTGCCCTTCCCTTGAAAAGGAAGGGTGACGCACATGGTTTGGGTTTTGTGATATGATTAAACTGATTAACGACTTTTCAATCAAGGGGGATTGTATTACTTTTGTACAATGTATGAAATAAAACCTAATGTATCACCCCTCTTTCTTGAGAGAGGTGACTGACCGTTGCGAAGCAATTTTAAGCCCACCAAAAAGGGCTGCCTGCATAGCTTAGTCAGGCAGGCTTAAAATAGGGAAGGAACCGCGAACTACGGCTCGCGGCTGGATTTATATGGTAATTAAAATGTTTCATATTACATTGCTTTTCGTTTGCTCAATCAATAGGCAGTGTCTTACATTTGTTAATTGTAACAATTGAAACCTGATGTATCGCCCCTCTATTTCAAGAGAGGGGTAAGGGGGTGAGTATAAACGGATCCCCTAAAACTTGTCCCCTCCCAACACAATACAGACTGTTAAGAAAAAGTTATATGGCATAGCTAAAGACGGTGTAATGCCGGAATATCATTTTTTCATTTTTGTGAATTATTATTATGTCCCGATGTTGTTTTACATGGACCCTGCTGTTGAAGGCAGTTGGTTTGATGGCTCAGGCAGATACATCACAATATTACGATGGTCTGCCTGTGTATTCTGATAGTTCAGGGACTATAAAAAAAGAGCCGGCGGACAATATATTTGAGTGGTTTTCACAGGGGGAAATAGAATTCATCAACGGGGGAATGTTGCGATCCTGTACTAAGGTGGCCGAAATCAGCATCGGAGAGCCGGATAAAGTATCTGTTCTGATGTACCTTATGGCGGGCGCCACCACGCAACCTGTTTCGGACAAATACGGAATCAACGCTCTTTGTATATCTGATATACTGAATGGTTACGGAGGGAAATACAGTATCGGTTTTCACGGAAGTAAAAAGTTCAGGCAACTCAGTAAAAATACATTTGTCTCAGCGACGTATCAGGCAGCAATTCGGTCACTTACCGGCACTTCAGTGGAAACGGAAAAAAATATCCCGATGTATTCCGGCTATTATTCGGCAGGGTTGAGGCTTGACACCAAAGCCTGGAAACACGGAACAAAAAGTGAAACCGGCGAAGCTTGGGTAAAAACATTTTTAGGATATGCCGGCAACGATGAAGAAAAAATGAAAACCGTTTTTGGAGAAGATCTGATGCAACATAATATGATTACGGGCAACTTTGAATGCGGCATATTTATAAAAGATTATGCAGCCATAACTTTCAGCGTTCACAGATTTTTAAACAACAGGAAAACGGAAGTATTCAGTCACCCCTACTATATGTTTTCAGCGGATATTTCCATGTCGGGAAAATAAGATGAAGAGTGATCCGTTATTGTCGTTTGTAAAGATGGCAAAAACAATCATAACATTGATCTATCAGGTGAAGCTCTGAACCATTTGTTATTATCCCTTTTCTTTCCCCTGATGAAAATTCAATATAAGACATTCCTTCCGGCCCGATAGGTGGCTCTTCGAAAACACCAATTGTATAATCTGTTAGTAAAACAAGACTATTGTTTTCATATTTTTTATAAAATTTGTCACCTATCACCAATTTTTGTTTGTTGCCGGTAGTTTCCGGTTAATCATTACGTTAGCAATTCCCCTGACGAACTGACCCATATCCAGGTTCCTTTTTACTCCTTCCTTTTCAATATTATTTTCCTCCTTATGGCATGAAGTTAACAGAACAAGATAAAAGGAAAAAATTAATAAAGTTTTTACCATATTTTTCATATTATAATTTATGGATATAAAATAAATTGCAGATATCTTTAAAAATAATCAAACATTACATCGAAAATATTAGTGTCAATAAGCTTCCAATTATTATTAATTTTATATAGCAAACTATCAATAAATCAACAATACATTAATTCAACAGGAATTCCGGACTTCCAAATATAACACTTATTTTTTTTATTCTTACCTTTGTGATATAATTTATCAAAATGCAGTTACAAAATTTAAACTTCAGTAATTTTAAAAATTGGAAACATTTTGACACTAACCTTAGTAAGCTCAATCTTTTTTTTGGTCAGAACAGTTCAGGCAAGTCAAGTATCATACAGTTGTTACTGTTGTTGAAACAAACAGTTGAAAATTCTGATGATAAGGTTACGCTTTTTTT
This sequence comes from Saprospiraceae bacterium, assembly GCA_016715245.1. Lineage (GTDB taxonomy): Bacteria > Bacteroidota > Bacteroidia > Chitinophagales > Saprospiraceae > OLB9. The sequence continues at coordinate 411,956 of JADKAS010000002.1, read as the reverse complement.
TGGAAATGACCAAAGTTACATTAATCTTGGAAACTTTGATGAAATTCTGAACAGGGAAGCTGTAGATAAAGTATTTTCATTTGGATTCTGTTTTCAGGATTTTGTATTTACTCCAACAAGTATTTCTTTTGAGCTCCAAAAAATGAAAATGGAATTGTAGAAGTCACAGAAATGAATTCAGAAACTATCCGTGAAGGCATAAAAGTGAATACTAAAAAAAATGCCACGGGTTACGAATTGATTGTAAATGATATAAATAATCCTAATCTGAAATTTCAAATAGCGGTACTTAAATATTTTTATGAATTACCTTATCAACCTACGAAAATAGAAAATATTGATAAAAAGCTTTTTAGTCAGAATTATGAATTTAAGAGATTGTTTGAAAAAATGGTTTATATCGGACCTTTAAGAGAATATCCCAGAAGAGAATATAAATGGACAGGATCAGGGCATTCTCATTTTGGTAAAAGGGGTGAAAATACTATTGACGCCATGATTACTTCATTTAAACAGAATGAAAAGTATCATTCAAAGTTTTTTGATGTTGACTCTTCATTAGCAGAACTCGTTTGCAAATGGTTGATAGAATTTGGCATGGCCGATGACTTTCAAATCCAACCAATATCAGAAGAAAAACAATTGTATCAGGTTAGTATAAAAAACAAAGGTGCCAAAAATTGGGTGGACATTTGTGATGTAGGTTTCGGCGTTTCTCAACTTCTGCCAATTATAGCGTTGGGATATTATGTTCCTGAAGGTACTATCATTATTGTAGAGCAACCCGAAATTCACCTTCACCCGAAAGTTCAGTCCGGATTGGGCGATTTAATCATAGATGTAGCTTTATCCAGAAAAGTTCAGTTCATTATTGAATCCCACAGTGAACATTTTTTAACCAGAATCCAGCGGCGCATAGCTGAAAATTACATTGATGACAAAGATGTTAAGATAAACTTTTGTAAACTTGAAGATGGTGAATCAAAACTTGAAGAATTGAGGTTGAACGATTATGGTGAAATAGAAAATTGGCCTGAGAATTTTTTTGGTGATGAAATGGAAGAGATTTACCAAATGCAAAATGCTATTTTAAAGAGGAAAAAGGCAATATCTAAAAAGTAGCGGGATGGTTCTGCATTTAGATTTGCTTATAGAATTTCAAATATGATAAAAACATGGAAAACTACCATATAATTGACTCTAATGTTTTGGCCATAGCCAATGAATTACATGCAAATGCAAATATTGAATGTGTAACAAATACAATCGAATTTTTAAAAAACGTAAAAGAAAACCTTGAGTCCTCTGAAGATTTTAAAATCGTATTAGATGATTCATACATAGTTTTAGGTGAATATAAAAGTCATGACTCAATATTCACGAATAAAAGAATTGGGTCAGCATTTCTTAAATGGTTATTCACAAACCTAGCAAGAACAAATATTATTATGCATAATATGCCGCAAGATATAGAAGACGATCTGGAATTATTTCCTGATTGTTTTGCCAACTTTGACAGAAATGACAGGAAGTATCTATTCCTCGCTTTGCAGCATAACCAACAAAATTCTACTATACATTATGGCATTGACAGAGGGTATCAACGCTTTTCAGCATGTTTTCAAGAGCAAAATATTAATTTAGATGAAATTTGTGCTTAAGACATTCTGTTTGATGATCCCAAAAATATGTTTTGGTGTAACTTATTATAAATAAGATGTTGAATCAAAGGGCTATCAGTAACAAAGCAACACAAAACCTCATAACATTTTAATCATTTCCCTTTGCTACAAAACCTGATTTTAAAATAGAGATAATAATAGCTATTTTATTACTACTGCCTTCTCAACACATATCCTTTTGTTCCGGAAGCTTTTTGCCGGAATCCGGCATTTTCTTCTTCTGTTATGTCTTTCAGAAATATTTTATCGATATGTTCAGTATAAGGATCAAACATTTTTTTGCCGCTTACATAATATTGTTTTGCCAGATTAAGATGATGGGCATAGCTGTCTTCATCACCAAGAAACCGGTAAATGATGGCAACATAAAAGCGGTTTTCAGCCAGATCATTTTTATTTTCCTGAAGCTTACATTGTTCAAGTGCTTTTTGATAATCTCCTTTTTCAAGATACATCACTCCCAGATGCAGATGGTCGTACAAACCTGTCATAAACAGTGAATCTTCCATTTTGTTTTCCATAATGATGATAGCTTCGTCCGTTCTGTCCGTTGCTTTGTAGCATAAAGCAAGCGCCACATCCAGATGGTAGTCACCATTAACTGAAAATCCGATATGATTTTTGTTCAGTTTTTTCAACCGCAATATATCTTCGATGGCACCTTCATAATCGCGAAAAAATTGAAATCTGCACCACCCTCTGTAATCGAGATGATCTGCGGGTGCATATTCCACAGCTTTGTTCATCAATTCCATCCATGTTACAAAATCTCCGCTTTTAAGATAAGCTGTTGACCTGGCGGAATACGCATATGAAAAACTTGAATCTATTGCCAATGCATCTTCTAATGCCTTCTGATATTCATAGCTGAATTGATAGTGTCCTTCCCTTTTTTCTGCTTCTTTGCAGGCCTCATACTTTTTTTGATTGCCCGACAATTTATAATAGTTGCAATTGGGTTGTGCGTATATAACCTTTACAACGAAAAGGCAGAAAATCAAGATTATTTTTTGTCCTTCTATTAATTTGTTTATTTTTTTCATGGTAATATTTTTACAATCCTGCCATCCTTAATTTTGAAAATGAGATATTGGTAGTAATCCACTGCATCTTTATCATCATACAATATTTTCCAGCCTGACAATTGTTGGGTTAGAAAAAAAATCTGTCCTGATATTTTTTTATCAAATGGTCTTTCTTTATAGTTTTCATCCGACTCCAACATTCTGAATCTTCCGCTTTGTCCTTTACAATTGACAATAAATCTGATTCTTATCCATCCTGATTCCTGAATATAAACTGGTTTGAAATTTTTGTCAAAAAATCCAACAATCGCTGATTTTTCACCTTCAAACATCATTCCCTGACTCATATTAAAATATTGGCGAACACCTTTTTCGCGGTGGCACACTAAAAAATCTGTTTTGTCTAATCCGGGATCATGGGTGATGTCACCTACCCATCGGTAAGGTAGCTGCCCGGTAGAACAACCTATCAGGCTACATAAAAAAAGCAACACTAAAAATTTGTCCATAGCTGAATGTTTTTTTAAAAACGCAAGAACCGATTGTTTTGTGCGACTGCCGGACTTAATAAACTGTTAATGACAGGAAATATATATTTCTAGCTCTCTTCACTTATCATTAATGGTTTCAATTTTCCATTCCCGCTTTAGCGGGACTTCGCTGCGCTTGTTTAAACTCCCGCATAGGCGGGAATTCGCTGCGCTTGTTTCAACTTTCAACTTTCTATTTTCAACTTTCAATTTTCCATTTATCACCCAAATCCTTTCCTCACATCTTCACCACCTTCCCTCTCTTCATTTTCACCCCGTCATCCTCCGCAAACCAGAAATATAATCCGGGAGAAAGATCAGTCATATTCAGATGATTGTGTCCGTAGTACAAACGTTGCGACATGATGACCCGGCCCGTTGCATCATGGATGTGGATCTTTCCATTTTGAGGGATGTACTCCCCGAGGGTAACCAATAAAATATCCGCTACCGGATTGGGGAAAAGGGTAATAAAGGCTTTTTGCCCTGTATCTTCAGCACCACTTGTACCTATGGTAACCGTCCGGCATGAGGTATGGCTGCTGTTTTCATTGCTCACCGTCAGGCAAACCTCATAGGTGCCGTTTTGGCTGTAGGTATAGAAGGGATATCTTTCGGTTACTGTCAGACTGCCATCGCCAAAATCCCAGCTCCATGACTCCGGCAGGAAATAACTCAGATCGGTAAAACGTATTCTTTTGTAATTGATTCTGTCCGGCTCGTATCGAAACTTGGCTATCGGATGATTGTCCAGACCTAAAGTGTCGCAAGGGCTGTTATCGTCGGGGCCGAGGCGGAACTCCGGGATATTGGGTATGGTGCGGGTAAAAAGTCTGGGCATGTAGATGGCATGCTGGCGTACGCCGACGTTGTCAAAACTTTCATGAGGGTAATCCATATAAGAAAGATAACGCTGGGTAGCAGATGCCGGAAAAATATATATTCTGCCATCCGGACCGAGTTTCAATTGACTAAAATTTACACTATATTTTATGGGATTATGAATCGAACCTGGAACAATATAATAAAAGCTATCGAATACTGCAACAATTTGTTTAGTCTCTAATAAGTTCTTTTCATTTGTTTCAAATTGAAGAATATGAGAACCATTAGCTAAATAAAAATATTTACTGTCATAAGAAAAAGCTACACCACTTTCAATAAAATTTTGCTTATTTTCAATACATTTTATATCGTTAATTTTACCAGTACATCGGTCAAAATCCCATATACAAAACCCACCACCGGTGTCAGAGAATAGATAATTACCGGTATAAAGCAATAATTTTTTCCCATTGGGTGAAAAAACAATTTGACCAATAGTTCCATCTGTCTTTTTAATGTATCCGGTACTTTCTTTTCTTATATATTGAACACCTTCATTACTTAGCAACATGGTTATTATTGAATCAAAGCCATCTGTAAAATTCACTATCCACCAGTCTTTCCCGTTTCCGTGTCGTACTCCGTGCATCGAAGATATTGTAGATTCATTGTGGATGACTATATCTTTTTGTAAAAGTTTTTTTGAAGACTGATTTTCATCTATTTTAAAATTTGAATATAGTGTTCGATAAATCTTGCTACTATTACACTTATTAATGGTGTTATATATGACAAAATAGACACTATCAAGTGGTAAAAGTAGAATCCTTTGAAAACCTAAAAGACCTGAAGGTACAGCCGATACAGCATTTCCTGAATTATTATATTCCCAATCGTTACAATTTAAAGGTATATCTAAACTGTAGTTGATTGTATCTTCAATATAATCATTATTTTTATTTACAATAATCTGACCATTAGAATGTGCCAATGCCTTACCTTCATTATCACAAATGCTTGAATTGCCACCAGCCATATTAATTTTGTGTTTGGTTTCATGATAAATATTTACCGGCTCATAATTAAAGTTCATACTTGAATTGCTGTACAATGTATCCTCTTTATTTGGTTGTAAATCATAACCAACTATCCAGTGATAATCTTCTTTCTGACTGTATAAGAATGAACATGAATTAATGAAAATAAAAAATAATATTGATTTTCTGATTTGCATATTTATTTTTTAATCGGGAGTGGTTTGTAAACCACTCCCGATATCCTTTTAAATTATAATAATCTTACCTTTTTGTTTTACTTCGTTTCCGTATTTTGCTTCCCATATATAAACACCAGACTCATGATTGATTATATCCATTGAGATTTGATGCTGTTTGGATCTGATTTCTTTTTTGATAATCAGCTTTCCATTGATATCATAAACGGAAATTTGATCAATTTGCAAATCTTCATGCCAGGAAAAAACGAACAGGCCGGTTCCGGGGTTAGGGGATACCCAAACTTTATTCACTACAATCCTTTGTTTTTCTGTTCTTGGTATTGAAGGTTGACATTCGATATCTGAAGTAATATATTCACCGATGCTTCTCAACAAGGTCTGTGCTTCAAAAACAGCTTGACCAAATTCAACGGGGCACTTTAATGCAATCTCTCTGATCTCATTCCACTCAACAGAATCTAAGGCATAAATACCACCGATGACAATTTTCATCTCGGCTATCCAGACTTTCTTTTTGTCCGCCAGGAATGGCAAAGGTGTTGGTAATGCCAACAATTCCGGAAGTAAGTCATTTGCCCTGTTTATCATGGATTGTTTAAACTGGTAGACACCTGTAGTGTACAAGTCTTGAGTTGTAAATAAACCCTGATAAAACTGAACCTGAGTAGGAGATAAAGTCATAGTGGAATCCAGTTTAATCTGACTGATATCTTCAGTCAAAGCAAGCATTTCCTCCATATACGGAGCCATCAGCTGCCTCTGTGAGTGTGTGGCTTTATAAACGCCATCTTTTTCCTTTTCGGAATCATACCAAGGAGTAGTATTAGGATTGAAATCGACGACTGAGCCTAAGCAAGTTTCTACCCAGGAGGCCCCTTTCCAAAGTTTCCATTTATTAATAGTCATAACTAAATACCAATATTCTAATGGATTTGTTATACTATCAACTTTATCCAATCTACTATAAAGTTCTATTACTATTTCACAAATAGGTTTAGCAGGATCAACTATTATAATTGTAGGATCATGCGGGTCAGGATTTATATCAATTAAATTTGGATCCTCGTTTTTATAGTAAAATAAAGGAAGATTACAATCTGGAATAGATTCACAAGTTGGATGTATTCCATCCCCAACAAACCAAAATTCCTCAATAGATGGAGGAGTTACAAGTGCAGGTTTTGACCCAGGAATGCTCAAGTCAATTTTAAATTGATTTTGTAAAGCAAGTGAAGCTGAAATAGAACCCAGAGCTGCCATTGAATTAGAACCTTCCCATAAGTTGCCAGCATCATGTTGCATACCTGTATACCCAACAGACTGAAGAATTTGCATTTTATTTTGTTTAATAGATATATCACTATAATTTTGGAAAAACTTGAAGTTAGAAGGTCTATTTTCATTACTAGAAAAAGTAGCTATTATTGCCGATTCATTACAACAAAAAGCGTTAACTTCATCCTGTTCAGTTCCAAATGCTAAAAATCCTTCCCAGACAGGTAAAAAATAATTTATTGTTTTTTACGAGAAATCTTTTTGTTCCTAGTAATGCAATGACACTAGACTTATTATCGTTATTTGAATCAAATGAATATGTATTATCTAAAATTTCTATGTAACTTGAATTCTCAATCCTTATAGTTGAAAGAGCATTAAAATAAACTTGACTGCCAAAATTTTGAATATTTATTGAGTTATTATTAATAGATGATTTTTCATGAACCCCGAAAACATGACATACATAGGTATTGTCAGTATTTAACTTTGTAAATGTAATATCATTATTTTCAAATGTAAATCTTGTTCCCAATGAATATAAACAACCGCTTAAATGATAAGTGAAATTATTATTTAAAACATTTACATTCGAATGATTCATTGAACTCATATTAATTCCATTTCCAATGCTATTATCCTGAATTTTTTGTTCTTCCAAAAAGGAATTGTTTTCAATATTAATTACAGTTCCATTACTATTTGTACATCTTACACCATTGTATACATCTATAAAAGAATTATTTTTTATATTTATAATATTAGAACTTTGGTCAATAGCTATACCATTTGTAAAAAAGTTATCGGAATCTATGAATGAGTTTTTTGTTATAATCGCATTAGAATTTTTTATATAGATACCAAAATATAAATTCTTAAATACATTTGTTGTATGATTGTCAGATTCTAAATCTAGGAAAGAAATTTTTTCAGAATAAATTCCATAGACAGACCTTGATAACCATTGAGGTTGTCCGTCATATGCGGGTAATAATGCACCTAAATTTTCAAAAATACAACCTTGAATATTCATTAAAATATTTGAATAATTATTTCCTTTTCCAAAGTGTAAGGAAGTATAATTATTGACAAAAGAACATTGTCCTATATTAATTGAATTGTTATGTTCAACTTCTATTCCTCTCCATGCATCTTTAATTTTTGTATTAAGAAATATTGCTGCACTATTTCCAAAGGTACTTGAATCATTTCCTAAAACTTTTATTCCTCTCCACATTTGCGAACATCCTTGAAATTCCGAATCAATGAACCACCTTGAAGCATTATTATATGGAACAATATCAACTTCTGAGCCTGAATCCATATAACAATGAATATTAACGAAATATATTATTGCTACATCAATCACAAATTTTCCTTTTATAGAGAAACATTGATTTCGAACAACTCTTGCGCCAAACCACAAATAACTTGGTATGATGGGGTTATTTTCATTAATCAAGTCTGATAGTAATGTTACGGAATTATTATTATTCCCAATTTGTATACAAGGTGTCTGGTTTGAGCAAGAATGTTGGTTGCTTGATAACTTAATAGAATTTACAGAAAAATTCTTGACTGGGGTCGAAGTCCATCCTACATTGAGCTTAAAAACAATCAAGATTAAAAACAAACACCTCAGGCTTCTGATTAAAAGTTTCTGTATGTGGTATGCGGTGTTCGGTGAAATCATATCACCAAAGTTACAAATTATTACTTTCATAATACAATAAGTTTGTGATCATGTAATATTAACCCTTTAGCATAAACATCCATGTATGAGTGTGCACCCTTATATATTTGGAATATTTCAATTGTTTCAGGCCATCTTTTACATTATCTGTTTAAAAAATAAAATTAACTTTTCAAAGATACATATTTATATTAAAAAAAACAAGTATTCAATGAAATATTAACACTTACAATGTGCTTAATTTCTTCTTTTTACTTCTTATTTTATTTATTTTTCGATATTTAATACCTATAATTATTCTATTTTCGGTATTTTATTTTTCTCTTTTTTGCATTTTGTTCTGTTCCCATTATAAAATTCTGTGACTCAGGGTTTTCCATAGATTTTTATAAAAAGACGTTTTAGCGACATTTTATAGTAAGAATCCAATCTGCCTGGACTTCATAATTCTACTCTTTCAATTAAAATATTACCCCTTTCCAAACCTCATCCACCACAAAAATACCTGAAATACTTTTATGACAATTCTCTATGCCCGCTTAGGCGGGACTTCGCTTCGCTTGTTTCCATTCTCCATTAATCAATTACCTCTCTTGTTTTTTTGTTTACTCTCAAATCTTTTTTACTTTTACATCAAAATTATAGTATGCTGAAAGTACTTGTCGCCAACAGAGGTGAAATCGCCATAAGGGTCATGAAGACATTACGGAAAATGGGCATCAGAACGGTGGCTGTTTACTCTGAGGCCGATGAACACGCCAAACATGTAAGATATGCAGATGAAGCCGTATGTATAGGCCCTGCCCCATCCATTGAGTCTTACCTGAATCAGAACAAAATCTTAGAAGTTGCCAAAAAATATAATGTAGACGGTATTCATCCGGGTTATGGATTTTTAAGTGAAAACGCAGAATTTGCTCGTAAACTAAAAGCCAATGGTATCAAATTAATTGGACCATCCCCGGAATCTATGGAAATCATGGGTAGTAAACTCGGAGCCAAAGACGCCGTTAAAAAATTCAACATTCCGATGGTACCTGGCACAGATACCCCCATCGATGATTTTGATGAAGCTATAAATATTGCCCAAACCATCGGATTTCCGGTATTGATTAAAGCCTCTGCAGGTGGCGGCGGAAAGGGAATGAGGATTGTCCAAAATAAAGAAGAAATGGCGGAACAAATCCAACTTGCCATGAACGAAGCCAAAGCCGCTTTCGGAGATTCTTCCGTTTTTATTGAAAAATATATCAGTTCCCCGAAACATATCGAGGTCCAGATCATGGCCGACCAGCACGGCAATACGCTTTATCTCAACGAAAGGGAATGCAGTATTCAAAGAAGGCATCAGAAGGTGGTGGAAGAAGCACCCAGCCCTGCTATCAGCCCCGCATTGCGGAAAGAAATGGGAGAAGCCGCCGTCAATGTTGCCAGATCCTGCAATTATGAAGGTGCAGGAACTGTCGAGTTCCTGCTGGATGAAAACAAAAAGTTTTATTTTCTGGAAATGAATACCCGGCTACAAGTGGAACATCCCGTCACGGAATGTATTACAGGGCTTGATCTGGTGGAATTGCAGGTTCGGGTAGCCCGTGGCGAAAAACTTCCTCTTGTACAGGAAGATGTAAAACTAATCGGACATTCGATTGAATTACGGTTGTATGCAGAAGATCCTGAAGATAATTTTATGCCCAGTATCAATGTGCTCAAAAAATACAAACTTCCCGAAGGAGAAGGAATCAGGGTGGACAATGGTATTGATGAAGGTATGATGGTACCCATTTACTACGATCCTATGCTGGCAAAACTTATCGTACATGCTCCCACGAGGTCAGCCGCCATTCAGAAAATGAAAGAAGCCATTCAGCAATTTGAGATTGAAGGGATAGCCAATACACTAAATTTTGGTGCGTATGTCATGAATCATCCTGGTTTTATTTCAGGCAATTTCGATACACATTTTGTACAGAAATACTGGAACAAAGAAGAAATAGCCAAAACTTTTTCTGAAAGTTCGATGGTAGCCGCAATGGTATCCAAATATTTGCTGTATTCATCAAAAGAACACCTGACGATACCACGCGGTTAGACTTTTCCTAAGGAATACAGACTATATTGGTGCTGAAGTCAGGGCCTTCCCATATCAGTTCGCGGTAACTGTTATCTTGACAAGGATGTAAGGTAAACTCTTCCTTTTCAGGGTCAATATTGACATAACTGGAAGGTGTGATATGGCAGATGATATTTTTATGAAACACCGTTCTTTCTATATGGTAATGACCGGCAAAAATATTAAAAACCATGTCCGGAAACCTCTGACACAAACTTACAAATTTTTCACTTTGTAAAAAGGCGTACCTGGAGTCCATTAATTTTGATCCGCATGGAATGGGAGGATGATGCATAAAAATAAAAATGTTTTTAGCGTCCTGTTGTCTGATCTGATTTTCCAGCCAGATGTATTGCTTTTCTCCCATAAATCCTTTGGCCGTATCGAGAAATATCATGGGGACATCATGCCATGTTTTTGTATAAAACAGTTCTTTGTCCTCATTGACGGAATAGTCCTTAAAGGTTTTTACCAGCAATTCTGAGTTATCGTGGTTTCCTGAAATAATGTTGAAAGGAATATCTAAAGAAGCAAGGTGATTGAGATACCAATCATAGGTTTCAGCATCTCCTTCCAGGTAACATAAATCACCACCTAAAATAATCCCGTCATATTTTTTTTGCTGAATGACTTCCAACAATTGCAAAAACCGATTTTCCGTATCTATACCGAATGGGTTTTTTGTATGTAAAGAAACATGATGGTCGGTGAGAAAAGCTATTTTAAGCATCAAGCGTATATTGTTCAATTTTTCTGGCTCGACTCACCGCCATGGATTGTTTCATCTCTCCCCATTTTTCGCCCATAATTTTATTAAGTCCTTTATCCACTACGAAATGTTTCGCAATATTGACGACACCTTTTACTTTTCTTGGCAGAGAATCATTCGCTCTTTGGTTCATAGAAAAACCGGAATCCAGATAAGTTATGTAATGCCAGTATCTGCTTGGAATAAAAATAGTATCGCCTCTTTCAATAATACAATCATACCCTTTTACGTGCTGTAAAGCGGGAAATTTTTTATAATCCGGATTATCAATATTGACATAACTGGCTACCGTAAACGGTTGCTGATAAAGATGTTTTGAATATTCAGGTCCGAAAAGAACAACTCTTTTACGTCCGTCAAATTGGGTCAAAAAAACATGTGAAAGATCTATGTCGTAATGCATGGCTACTTTTGAGCCCTCTCCGCCAAAAAAAGTAAAAGGAAACTCATTATAAAAACCATCCATAATGGTATGAATTTTATAATCCTCTTTAAGTTCAGGTACATATTTAAAAATATTGAATAAAAACAACCTCAAATCCGTAGGCCCTTGTTGAATTGCCGAAATATAATCCCTTAAAGGCATTTTTGTGTCAGGGCTCATATAATTTTTTCCAGGTTGAGACGCCTTTGAAGAAAAAACAGGTACCAAGAGGTCACCATACTCTTTTTAAAGTAATCCAGTGACCATTTATTTTTAGCAGGCCAGTTATCTATCAAATCAGTAATGATAACCGGAGTATGAGTGCTCAGATATTTTACTTTGAAAGTCTCCTTTGTCAGCCCGGAAACTCTTTCGATATTGCGAAGCTCCAACATGGTACTCAAAATTTTTGAAACAAAGATAAAAACTTTTACACAAAATATTTATTGATTAAAACCATGGAAACAAAAATTTAACACTTTTTTAAAAGGTAAATCTGACAAATCACAATTATAATAAATGATCTATTTTCATTTTTTTTTTGAATAACAATGCTTCTACAACATAAATTACCTTACTTCTTTACATTCAGCTTAACATATCTTCACTTTTAATCCTGAAACAAAACGGTAAGATCGCCAACCAGTTTTTCGATACCAAGTCGCGTTCTGTATTCAATATAATATACATAAACACCTTGCTCTACGTTTCTGCCGCTAAATGTACCATCCCAACCATCGTCCGGGTTATTGGGTTTAAAGTTGTTTTTGATAAATACCAATTCTCCCCAACGATCGTAAATTTTTAAGGTTTCAATATTCAGAACCCCTTCATTACCACTTATAAAGAACTTATTATTATCACCTATCGGGCCGGACTTGATAATATTGGGAACATTAATAACAACAAGACCCTTGATAATAACCCGAATACTTGCCGTGGCTTCACATCCATTTATGTCCGTCACTTTGACAACATAAGTACCTTCATTTACTGCTGTCAATTCTGTAATCAGACAAGTATCACAACTCAGATTATCTCGCGGCGTCCATTGAATTGAAGCAATCGTATTTGGATTTACATTCAATAAAACTTCAAGCGTTGATGATTCACCTGCCTTGAGTTCGATTGTAGGTTGAAGGTCTGCTTCTATATCAGCTCCTTCTTCAATGGTCACAACCGTATCCTTGGTACAGCCATTTGCATCTGTGATCACAACACTGTACGTTCCCGGTCTCAGGTTCGGAATGGAAGTCACTTGTCCGTAATTGGTATTGTTAAGTTTAACCTGATACGGTGGTGTTCCTCCTTCAATATTGACAATGCTGATCACTCCGTTTCTGACATCAACGCAGGTTTCATTAATTACATCTGTACCAAAACTTTCAGGCACTTCCGTATTGACTGAAACAAATACACTGTCAATGGTTTTACAACCTGAGTTGATGTATTCCACTTCCACAACATAATATCCGGTACCTTCTGCCTGTATAATATTATTGGATGCCCCGCTGCTTATATTTCCTTGTATGGATGTCCACGAAACAGTCGTTGCTGATGTAGGGTTGATAATATTAACCTGAAGGCTGGTCTGAGTAGGACCACAATAAAGGTAAACGTCGTCAGAAACGTCTATTTGCGGAAAATCCCCGATTCTGTCCACAAATATGGTATCAATATTTCTGCATCCATTTGTCGTATCGGTGAGCATGACATAATACGTTCCCGGAGAGCTGACTTCCAGTGTACTTTGTGTCTGACCGGGTATTACCATATTATTGGAATTAAACCAGGTGAAGACCATATTTTGATTCAATGGCGAATTGGATGCATTGATGACCGTCTTATTAGTGGCACAAGTGATTGGAGCCACCGGGTCAATGGTCAAAGAAGGATATTGTGTAAAATCTACGATGATCAGCTGTCCTGTTTCGTCACATCCTGTAATCGTATCCAATGCAGTCAGAATATAGGTTCCCGGTTGATTGATAATTATTGTATTCTGGTTATAAAGAAATGTTTCTCCAATGGTCCAGTTAAAAATCACATTGGTTTGTGGCTCTCCTGACAAAATTATTGTACTGACCACGCAATCCAAAATATTTCCGGGATCGGCATAAATGACAGCCAATGGTTTATCGGTTTGATCATCAACCAAAACCGCATCTCTTCCGGAGACACAATTATTGGTTATATTAATAACTTCGAGATAGTAAGTTCCAGGATTTGTGACCACCAAATCTTTTAAATTACTCACGACATTACCTGCATCGTCATACCAAATATAGCGGGCATTGTTGTCCGGAAGGTTGGATGAACCATTTAAGGTTACCTGTAAAATCTTACAAGTTATGGCTTTGTCAGGTCCTCCAATAGCTTGAGGCAAAGTTGGGTCCGCAAATAATTGTACACTGTCAACCGATTCACACATGTCCGGATAAGTCGCTTTAAAATAATACCATCCCGGGAAAGAAGCCTGCACCACCAATCCAAACTGATTGTAATTATTAGGACCTGTCCAGTTGAAAACGCCGGGTGCAGTGCTGGTTGCTGTAAGGGTAGCAATATTATTGTTACAATCCAAAATAGTAGGATTGATACTTACTGTTATGGCTTGGGTACATACGGAACACGGAAATTCAGTGGTTTTAAGTGAAGTACTGCAGTTGGATGCTGAAATATCACGAATATTAAAAGTAATTTCCAGACCATTAGCCGGTATATTATTTATGAGTACCAATTGACCGTAGTTAAATGGACCTTGTGTCGTACTGTTATAGGTAACGTTATATTGAGTAGCTCCGGCAAACTGTGTATTAACAATAAAACTGATGGAATAAAAATCATCATCGTTGTTGTCATTTGTGCCATTATTATTACATCCTGTTTTTTGGAAGTTGGAAACGACAAGAGCACATCCATCACTGCAAGGAGGTGGAGGTGTGACAGAAATACTGGTAAGACAGGAAGGATTTGCCCCATCTGCTATAAATGAATTGAGCGTGCCTCCAGAAATGGTAAACGGACCTAATGTTCTTACCGTGCTATAACTTCCGGAAGTATTATTAAGTAAAAAAGTATAGGAAGCAGAAGTATTAAAACCAGTGACCTCAAGATCAAAAAAGAACCGGTCATCGTTTGTATTGGTAGCTGTTCCGTTGTTGTCACAGGTTATGTTGGATACAACGGCATTAATCACGCATGCACCAGAGCAGGATGTAAAGGCGGGCAGAATTCTGTTTTCAAAACAACTCGGATCTGAGCTATCTGTAAAGGTAAGTTCATTTATTGCGCCATCTGCCGGTAAAGTGATGTTATGGGTAAATCCAAAGGAAAACTCATTCAAAAATACATTATTAATACTAAGTCTGAATCGTCCTGAAGGGGAACCGTTAATAGCTGTAACTAAAAACTCAACGTTATAATAATCATCCGAATCATCTGACGGTGTATTATTATTATTACATGTATACACCAGGTTATTCACGGTAATCTGACAATCTGTAGAACAAGATATCAAGTCTCCTGTCGTTCCGGAATCAATACATCCGGGATTGTCAAAATCCCTGATTTCGATGGTCTTGTTGGTTCCGTCGGCCGGTATTGTAAATGAACCTCCTACAAGATATTCAAAGTCATCCACCTCAACACCATTTACAAACACCCTGAATCGGTTGCTGGCCCCTGGAGCATTTAACGGAGAAGCATTGATAGTAATCGTATAAAAATCATCCGAGGGATCCAGTTTGGTGTTGTTGTTATTACAAACTTTACTGAGTTGTGTTAATTCAATGGCACATAGATTTGAACAATGGTTCAAAGGGCCAATATTTACAGTAGTTTCACATATCAAATTATTACCGTCCCTGAAGGTCAGGGTCGGAGAACTGCCATCTGCTATCACTATAATGTTGTGAGAAGTACCGTATGTGAAATTACCGGCAAAGTTTCCGTTGTTAAAAACATTGAATGAAGTACTTGAGGGGTTATTGATGACAGTTGCCTGAAAAGAAATAGTATAACTGTCATCATTCGGATTGGTTGGTGTATTGTTGTCGTTACACACTTCAGTTATTTGATTTACTACAATTTCGCAATCTGTCGAACAAGGAATCAGTGGATTGGTCGAAACGGTTATTTCGCAACCGGTGGCCACATCTTCAAATACCAGTGTTATAATCTGACCCAATGCATTTCTGGTAATCGACTGAGATGTTCCATATGAATAAACACCCAGTTCAACATTGTTTTCCAAAACCCGGTACGTTCCGACATTAGTTTTATTATTAACCAATGTCCAGTTGATCGTATAAAAATCATCTGTGGTAATGGTACGTGTATTATTATTATTGCAAGAAATCGAAAAGGCACTGGTATCGAGTAACAATCCTTCCTCAATGGTAAAGGATCTTTCGCCTATACAGCCCAGGCTATCCTGGACAAATGCAG
Source organism: Saprospiraceae bacterium (assembly GCA_016715245.1). Classification (GTDB taxonomy): domain Bacteria; phylum Bacteroidota; class Bacteroidia; order Chitinophagales; family Saprospiraceae; genus OLB9. Next base: position 395,937 of record JADKAS010000002.1, on the reverse strand, counting down.
AAAATATTCCCGGTTGTAGGTTTGTATAATTAACTATATTGGAAAAGGCAGTACTTGTAATTCGGTATTCATAACTTCCTCCGGTACTTGTAGTCGATACAGTAACACTACCATTATTTTCATTATCACACACTTCATTTGTGACCACGGTTGTAACATTAGGCTGAGGATTTACTATAAGTTCTAAAAGTGCCGTTTTCCGACAACCATCAGGATTGATCACAGATGAATAAATAGTTTGAGCTCCGGGTATGGTATTTGTGAATGGTGACAACAAAGGATTGGAACCATTTTGTGCGTCTACAAGGTTGGCATGAAAAGTAATGTTTACTGAAGAACTGGAATTAATAAATGGAATGGATGCCAGTAAGTCGAAGGAAGCAAAACCATCTGTATTATCATCACAAGTTTCGAGAGAAGCATTATTGGCATCCGGGAGGTCATATATCGTCAACACTACAGGAGTTCTATTATTACTGATGCAGGATGGATCTGACACCAGGTACGATTCGGTGTAATATGTGTATATGCCCGGCGCAATTACAGAGGGCGTGTACGTTAATGAATTCGCCTGTAGTAAAGTTCCTGCGAATGGTGCTGAATACCAGTTGACAGATGTCGCAGGTAGCGATGTCACTGATAGTTCCGGAACAACCTGACCAAGGCAAATGCTAATATTTGTTGGGTTTTGTGGAGGAGAAACAGCAGGACAATCACAATTGGGTGGAGCTATTTCTGCGAAATTGACACATTGGGTCGAAGTGTGAGTTACCGTGATAATAACATTGTCGCCAATAGGAATTCCTTGAATAGTCACCGTATTATCAGTATTCACAATGATAGTTCCTGCAGAGGTCGAAACGGTAAGATTTTGTGCCTGGATGACCACAGAATAAGTGGTTTTATCCGGACTACAAAACTTGTTGATTAGTACAACTTCAGGTTTAGGTAATGCTTCTATATTTACAAAAGCATAGTCATCATTGCAAGGCGGTGTGCCTAAAACACGATATTCAAAAGCATAGCTGCCGGGGGTTACAATAAGAAGATTAGAAGGATTTGCTAAATTGATAGCAGGTCCACTTGTCCTTCTCCAGAATCCGTTGGTATCATAAGTTCCGGTGAGATAACTAAATAAATTTATATAATTATCAGTACAAATGGTATCGTTACTTCCTACACCGACATTTGGTGCGGGTACAATATCTATGGTAAATGGTTCAAAGTCTGTACATCCAAAATCATTGGTTGCCAATACATAAATGGTGACAGGATTAACCGGATAAATAATCAATTCTATAATTTCATTTCCAGGTTCAAACGGCATGTTCCAATAATAAGTAAAAGTAGAATTGGACCCGCTAACATCCTGTGGATCTATATCTGCTAAAGTGAAGCCCTGTCCTTCACAAGCATTGGCGAAGTCAGGATCCAAGACAAGAATTGGATCGGGTGGAGAGGTTATGTTTCTTATATGTTGCAGAATATTTCCAGTACAAGGATGTACCCATGTATATGTAAAAGTGGTGACATTTCCATTTACAGAAACAACCGGAGATACCTGACCAAATATATTACAAATTCCTGAACTGTTGTTATTGAATCTTATAGGGTTCGGAGGTGGAACAGGAACATCACAAGCCAAGGTAATATCTGCCGGAGGGTTAAGAAATTCAGGATCATTGGCAGGCAAAACTGTTATTTGTCTCTGATAAGAAATGGTTCTGTTGCACTGATCAGTATATGTCCAACTATTAAACATAGTCCCACCGCAAGCCGTGTAGTTTCCTGATTCGGTTGACAACACTTGTCCTTGAATAGAACATACACCGCTGGTATTGTTGGAATAACTTAAAAAAACAGAAGTCGGAATACTTCCGCAGGAAACCGTTATATTCTGTGGTAAGTTGGAAAATGCAGGAGGAATAGAAGGAAGTACTGTTATCGATTGAGAATAAAAAATCGTTCTTCCGCAAATATCTGTAAAATTCCAAACTTTGTTAATGAAACCACCACAAGCATTATAATTTGAGTTGACTGTACTTAGCACAAATCCCGTAACGGCACAAACTCCAAATTCACTATTGGTATAAGATAATGGTGTAGGATTAGGGTTCGCATCCGCACAGGATACGGTGATATTTGCCGGTGGATCAATCCATGTAGGCAGCTGTGAAGGAAGGACGGTTACCGTTTGAACATGACTCAAAGGAACATTACATAACGTATTGATTTGCCATGTGTACTGTATGACTCCACCGCATGCATTAAACGAGCCGGACTGCACGGCAGGTACACTGCCCGTAATTGGACAAATATCATTATTTGAATACGTCAACGGAGGTGGTATTCCAGGCACGTTGGCACAAGTCACCGTGACATCCGGAGGAAGCGAAGTAAATGTAGGAGGTAATGCCGGCGTCACTGTAACTGTCTGAACATGCGATATAGTATTATTGCAAGGGTCTGTATAGGTCCAGGTTATGGTCAAAACTCCTCCGCATTCATTGGCAAAGCCAGTGATGACTCCCGGAACAAATCCCTGCACGGAACAACCACCAAGCGCATTGTTGTTGTATTCAAGATTGGGAGCTATTGAAGGTATCTGATTACAGGCTACTGTGATATTTGCCGGTGGATTGACAAAAACCGGAAGAGGTGCCGGATTGACGGTAATTGTCTGAATGTGTTGGATCGTGTTATTACATTGATCAGTGAATTGCAGGTATATAATATGTTGCCACCACAAGCATTGGAAGTTCCTGATATTGTTCCCGACACACTTCCGCTCAGACTGCACGATCCGGTGTCACCATTTGTATATGATAAATCGGTCGGACCAGAAGGAACCTGATCGCAATTGACGGTAACATTTTGTGGAGGATTCTGAAAAACAGGTGGTGCAATGGGAGTTACAGAAACTATTTGATTATGAGTAATCGCATTATTACATTGATCGGTAAATGTCCATACATAGGTAGACATGCTACCGCAAATATTCGGTGGATTGCCCTGTAATGTAGGTGCCACAGTACCAGAGGTAAGACAAGCATCCAGACCATTATTGGTATAAGATAAGGTCAATGGATTGTAAGACGTCGCTTCACTGCATGGAATAGTCAGGTTTCCCGGCGGATTGATGAAGGCAGGTGGTGCCACTGGCGTGACAGTCAGGGTTTGGCTATGGTTGATGGCATTGTTACACTGATCAGTAAACTGCCAGGTATAAACAACATTTCCGCCACAAATAGTTGCCGTGTTGTTTATGGTGGCCGAAACATTTCCATCCGTAAGGCATGACAGAATACCATTGTTTGTATAAGACAATGTCGGGGATACAGGTAGATTTGCCAATTCATTACAAGCAATGGTCAAATTTCCAGGTGGGTTGACAAAGGCCGGTGGTGCAATAGGTGTTACAGTAATATTTTGGGTGTGGGTGATTGCATTATTACACTGATCGGTAAAATTCCATGTGAAGGTTTTCGTACCGCCGCACACAGTGGCCATACCACTTTCTGTCGGGGTAGCGTCTCCTGTAGTCAGACAGGTAGCGGTTCCTCCATTGGTATAGGACAAAGTGGGCGCCGGTGGTAATGTAGCCAATTCGTGACAGGCTATGGTAACACTCGTCGGAGGATTGACAAAGGCCGGTGGTGCAATAGGTGTTACAGTAATATTTTGGGTGTGGGTGATTGCATTATTACACTGATCGGTAAAATTCCATGTGAAGGTTTTCGTACCGCCGCACACATTGGCCATACCACTTTCTGTCGGGGTAGCGTCTCCTGTGGTCAGACAGGTAGCGGTTCCTCCATTGGTATAGGACAAAGTGGGCGCCGGTGGTAATGTAGCCAATTCGTGACAGGCTATGGTAACACTCGTCGGAGGATTGACAAAGGCCGGTGGTGCAATAGGTGTTACGGTAATATTTTGGGTGTGGGTGATTGCATTATTACACTGATCGGTAAAATTCCACATTCGGGTTTTCGTACCGCCGCACACAGTGGCCATACCACTTTCTGTCGGCGTAGCGTCTCCTGTGGTCAGACAGGTAGCGGTTCCTCCATTGGTATAGGACAAAGTGGGCGCCGGTGGTAATGTAGCCAATTCGTGACAGGCTATGGTAACACTCGTCGGAGGATTGACAAAGGCCGGCGGTGCAATAGGTGTTACGGTAATATTTTGGGTGTGGGTGATTGCATTATTACACTGATCTGTGAAATTCCACATTCGGGTTTTCGTACCGCCGCACACAGTAGCCATACCACTTTCTGTCGGGGTAGCGTCTCCTGTGGTCAGACAGGTAGCGGTTCCTCCATTGGTATAGGACAAAGTGGGCGCCGGTGGTAATGTAGCCAATTCGTGACAGGCTATGGTAACACTCATGGGAGGATTAACAAAGGCCGGTGGTGCAATAGGTGTTACTGTGATATTTTGGGTGTGGGTAATCGTATTACTGCATTGGTCTGTAAAATTCCACGTATAGGTTCTCATACCTCCACACACATTGGCCATTCCGCTTTGAGTTGGCGTAGAATTACCTGAAGTCAGACAGGTGGCGATCCCACCATTCGTGTAGGCTAAGGTTGGATTTGGCGGTAAAGTAGCCAATTCATGACAAGCTATGGTCATATTTGTTGGCGGATTGACAAAGGCAGGAGGTGCTATCGGTGTTACCGTTATAATTTGTGTATGGTTTATTGAATTATTGCACTGATCGGTTGCTATCCATGTATAAGTTTTTGAGCCTCCACATATATTAGCCATACCACTTTCAACCGGCATCGCATTTCCTAATGTCAAACATGCAGCATTTCCTCCGTTGGTATACGGCAATCCAGGCGCCGGTGGCAATCCCGCCAATTCATGACAGGCAATAGTCACATTTGCCGGTGGATTGACAAATGCCGGAGGTAAGATTGGTGTTACAGTGATGATTTGGGTGTGATTGATGGTGTTGTTGCATTGATCGGTGTGTGACCATACGTAGGTAACTGTACCTCCACAGACGGTTGCCTGATTGGATACTGTCGGTGCGCTGCTTCCTGAAAACAAACATGCATCCAAGCCATTGTTTGTAAAGGATAGATTAGTAGGGCTCAATCCCGCGAGGTCTTCACAATTTATGGTAATATTCTGAGGAGGGTTGACAAAGGATGGGGCAACTGCAGGCACTACAGTGACCACTTGTGAGTGATTGATAGTACGCATACAAAAATCCGTATATTGCCAGTTGACCGTAATGGTACCACCGCAAACAGTAGCATTATTAACCTGGGTGGGAATACTGGTACCTGACACCAGACAAGCACCGCTATCATTGTTACTTATACCAAGTGTTGTTGGCGAGAAAGTTGCCAATGCCTCACAATTGATGGTGATGTTATCGGGTGGGTTAACAAAAGTGGGCAAAGCAGATGGTTGAACCGTTATGGTCTGTACATATGTGATTGTCCTCATACAGCCATCTGTGAAAGTCCATGTATTCGTAAGTATACCTCCGAGACACACCGTCGCTGTTCCTGTGGTGACAGGTGGACGTGTACCGTTTATTCCACAAGTCCCTGATGCCATATTGGAATAATTAAGAGAAGGATGAGATAGTCCTGCCAACTGAGAACAGTTGATTGTTGTGTTCGAAGGTGGATTGATAAATTCAGCAATCGGTAGTGGTTCAATGGTAATGTTTTGTACGTAGGAAAAATTATCCCCACAACCATCAACCACGGTCCATGTCCGGGTACGCGTTCCTCCAGTACATAGAGTATAGGTACCTGCATTTTCAACACCATTAGCTGTACCACTTCCTCCGCAGATGCTTGTCCAGGGAAGGCTCATCATCGGCGGTATATCATCAATACAACTTAGTGTCACATCCGGGGGTGGATTATCAAAAGAAATGGAACTCTGTTCAGCAAATTCGAAAGGAACGGATGCTATTTCGCAACAATCGCCCGAACAGGAAACTGAAGACCAGGGTTGCCCCACTGTAGGATTCGGGGTTGGCGAATACTGTCCGGAAGCGTTCAGACTGTATAAAGTAAACTCTCCGCAGTTGGGAAAGGTGAAGTCAGAACTGGTTCCCTCATATACATGAACAATAATACCTGCCGAGTTGACGACCACCAGATATTGATTGTAATAAGGATCATCTATATGTCCGGAGGCAGAAAGGTCTACCGTTCCTCCAGGACAGAGAGGCGTGGGGGTAGCCACGGGCGTGCCTGCATCTGCGGTACCTATGGTAATGGTATGACATTGAGTTCGCATACTTTCGGCAAGTGGTCGGCAAGGTGAATGCCAGGCGGTTACACATATTTCATAGGTTCCCGCACCTAAAAATGTATAGTCAAATTCTATAGGTGTTCCTCTGACCTGGTCGACCAAAACTCCATCTACGAACCAAGCATAAGTGTTGGCTCCTAATGCTGGCCCCGAAGTAAAATTAATGGTTTCACCTACACAGGCATTTTCCGGTCCTTCAATTTCTTCATCGAAATCGCCAAATTCCGGAAAATCACAGCTACTTAAAACATCAATTTCAACATCACATGCTGCTCCACAACATCCATCAACCATAAAATAATAAATTTTCCCAATCTCCAAACCAGTAAGATTAATTGTGACACATCCACTTGTTGATCCACAAGATTCAACCTCACATCCCACAGAATATGTATATGGTGCCGGAGTCTGTGAGGTTTGTGACCATGAAGACCCAAAACATTCAGGAACAGGACAACCAAAACATTCGCGGTAAACAGCAGATTGGATACCTAAGCTATTACATTGTATTGGAGGGCCCATATTTCTAGTACAATTACTCCAACAAACCTGTAAATCCAAATCAGTACACCAGGCAGGAAAACGAAACCAAGTTGGATTGTGCGAAACAGTACCACCCGAACCCGGACACATAAAAGATGTAGCAAATTGGCTTGGATGATAAGGACCATCTGTTCGATGAAGGAAATGAGTCATACTGTAAGAATATCCATCCAATTCTTCAATACTGCAAAGAATTGGAGATGTATTACATTTACATGTATTTTCATTTCCTGTGGTGCAGGGTACAGGAGGTTGCCCGAACATTTTGGCATACAGTAAAAAAACCACAACAAAAGCAGCACATTTTTTTGAAGTATATAAAAATTGTACAGTAGAAGTAAAGGTAGTGTTTTTTAGATGGGATTTAGTATTCGGTTCACTTACCATTTTTGTTATTTTATTAATTCTCCGGTTATTATAGCTGTAAAATTAGAAATTTATTAGAAAACATTCATATGAATTTAATAATTTTTTAATTCTTGAGATTTGAAAAAAATAATACAAAATTCAGTAAAAAATTATTTTCGAAATAATATTTTGAATATTGGAATTACTATTGAAATAATGGTATAAAATTTTGCCTATAATGCCTTGTTAATAATAAAATATGGTCTTCATGATTTGTTAAAAATCAGATTAGTCTGATATTATTCCAAAATAATAGTTCATAAAACTAATAAATACAGCCTCTTTCAATCTTTAAGTAGCTGAAAACATTCATATTATATTTCATATTATTTTATTTTATATGTGTTTACGGTGTTTTTTTGTATTTTTTTATAGGATTAAATACCTGCATCTTTGCATTGTAATTAAAAGTTTACAAACCGGATTAAAGAATCGGGTTATCAATTAACAAATATGTTCATGGGATTAAACAGTGAGTTACACCTCGTAAAAAACAAGTCTAACTCACTGTTTTTAAAATTAAAATGAGTTTGGTTATAATATACCGGCGAGCAGAGTGAGATCCTGCCCGCCTCGAGATTTGGATATGTTCATGGGATAATAATTCTAAGAAAGATGGTGACTGGGGGGTCACCATTTTTTTTTGTTTAAACAATTCATATGATAATAAAATAATAAGTATTAATTATTTTATTTCAACATTATACATAATAATATTACTCGAGAATTTGCTGTTTAGCATTCATGATTTTTTTAAACCATTAAGGTAGTGAAGGAAGTTAAGGTAATTAAGAGTGGCCCGAAACAATTTTATTCATGCCATTCATGATTTTTCTAAACCATTAAGGTAATGAAGGAAATTAAGATAGTTAAGGGTTGTACAAAGGCGGTTTCTTAATCCCTTAATGATTTTTTTAAACCATTAAGGTAGTGAAGGAAGTTAAGGTAATTAAGAGTGGCGCAAAGCAATTTTATTCATACACTTCATGATTTTTTATAACCATTAAGGTAGTGAAGGAAGTTAAGGTAATAGTGAGTGTGCTAAACTAGTCCGGCAAAGATTTAAAATACTCATTAACAAAAGGCTTCATTGATTTTGAAATGTTTTCAGTATAGAAATTAATAAGTAAACCTTGTGGCTTTTTGAGTAATTTCATGTAAGAAAGCAATTTAGCTTCATGTACCGGGTGAACCACCTCAACAGCCTTCAATTCAACAATAATCCAATCTTCAACTAATAAATCCAATCTAAGGTCTGTAGACAATTCAAGTTCATCATAAATTACAGGAACATGTATTTGTTGTTGCACATAATAACCATTTGATTCCAATTCATATTTTAAGCATTTTTCATAAATACTCTCTAATAATCCTTGCCCTAATTCTTTATGAACGTTTATAGCGTGTCTCACAATTTCATAAGACAATTGGGTAATTGCTTTTTTAGTCATTTCTATAGTTTTTAGTTTTTAAAATGTAAAATTATAATATTTTTCTAACTGAAATAAAATATAAATTTAGTTTTATAAATCTTTAAGATGATATTAAGAATAGTTAAAATTCTTTTTTCCAAAGTACCTGTATAAAACCTTTCATCTTTCTTGTATCATTAATGTAGTCAAGAACAATTAAGATTACATTTTCTTACTGTCCTTCATTTTCTTAATGCCCTCCATGATTTTTTTAAACCATTAAGGTAGTGAAGGGGATTAAGATAGTGAAGGGTTGTACAAAGAAGGCTTCTTAATGTCCTTCATGATTTTTTAAACCATTAAGGTAGTTAAGCGGATTAAGGTAATTAAGAGTGGCGTAAAACAATTTTATTCATGTCATTCATAATTTTTTAAACCATTAAGGTAGTTAAGAGTGGCGCAAAGGCGTTTTCTTGATGCCCTTCATGATTTTTTTAAACCATTAAGATAGTTAAGGTAACATCCTTCGAAATATGTCTTAATTCTCCTATATCTTTTTTGTTCATTCAAATTATTTACCTTTGTAAAAAATTTTGGTATGTTAGAATTGTGGGAAGAAATAGCCAAACTTACTGGTCTGCCAACCCAATCCGTAAAAAATGTGTTACAACTTTTATCAGAAGGAGCTACCATTCCCTTTATAGCAAGGTATAGAAAAGAAAAAACAGGATCTCTAGATGAAGTAGCTATCTCATTGATTCAGAAAACTTTAAAAAAATTAGAAGAACTTGAAGACCGAAAAAAAACCATTCTTAAAAGTATAGAAGAACAAGGAAAACTAACGCCTGAACTGGAAGAGAAAATTACCCGATGTAAAGATGTAAACGAATTGGAAGATTTATATCTTCCCTATAAAAAGAAAAAGAAAACCAAAGCTGATGTTGCCAGGGAAAACGGACTTGAACCTCTGGCAAAAATCATTATGTCCCAAAGAGGAAAGGATATGGAAATGGAAGCAAAACGCTTTCTCAACGAAAACATTACAACTGAAAAAGACGCTTTACAGGGAGCTTCAGATATCATTGCCGAATGGATGAATGAGGACCAGTTTCTCAGAGAAAAATTCCGGGATAAATTCCGTCGTTTCGGAGTAATTACTTCCAAAGTGGTCACTTCTAAAAGGAAGAAGCACAACAATACGCTGATTATTTTTCTTTTTCAGAAAACATTTTTAAATGTCCTTCTCACCGTTTTCTGGCTTTAACAAGAGGAGAAAAAGAAGGTTTTCTGCGCCTTTCTCTCGATATTGAAGAGGACAGAGCGCTTGAAATGCTTGAAAAAAAATATATCCGCTCTTCTGGTCAGGAAGCCGAACTCCTCGAAGCTTGTTGCAAAGATGCCTGGAAAAGACTGATAGCCCCTTCCATTGAAAGCCAGATTTGGACTGAGTACAGAGAAAAAGCTGATGACGAGGCTATTAAAGTATTTACGCTCAATCTTGAACAATTATTACTGGCTCCTCCTCTGGGAGAAAAAAATGTATTGGGCATAGATCCGGGTTTCAGAACTGGTTGTAAAGTGGTTTGTGTAAACCGGCAGGGCCAGCTTCTGAAAAATGAAACCATTTTCCCCCACCCCCCTCAAAATCAGATACAAAATTCAGCTTTTATCATAAAACAACTCGTTGATCAATACAGGGTCAATGCCATTGCTATAGGTGACGGCACAGCTTCCAGAGAAACGGAAGGTTTTATTCAAAGCTTGCAATTGCCGTCCTCCATTGCTATATACATGGTAAATGAAAGTGGCGCTTCTGTTTATTCAGCTTCTGACATAGCAAGGGAGGAATTTCCGGATTACGATATTACCGTAAGGGGAGCTGTTTCCATCGCCAGAAGGCTTATGGACCCATTGGCTGAACTGATTAAAATTGATCCGAAATCCATAGGTGTTGGCCAGTATCAACACGATGTCAACCAAACCAAACTCAGGGACAGTCTGGACCTTACCGTGGCAAGTTGTGTCAACAGAGTGGGTATTAATCTGAATACAGCCAGCAAACCTTTGTTGACTTATGTTTCAGGTCTGGGGCCTACAATAGCCCGGAATATTATTGAATACCGCAATGAATTCGGAGAATTTAAGGAAAAAAAAGAATTGCTTAATATTCCAAGACTAGGAGAAAAAGCATTTGAACAATGTGCCGGATTCCTTCGTATCCGAGGAGGAAAACACCCCCTTGACAATACAGGTGTTCACCCGGAAGCTTATTTTATCGTTGAAAAAATGGCTGCTGACCAAAACTTGACGGTCGAAAATCTCATGAAAGAAAAAACGCTGAGACAAAATATTGTTTTAGAGAAATATGCAACCGAAAATATAGGGATTCCCACACTTAAAGACATCCTTGCAGAAATTGAAAAGCCCGGACTTGACCCGAGAGGAGAAGCAATGGTGTTTTCCTTTGATCCATATATTAAAGAAATTCAGGATTTACGAAACGGCATGGTCGTTCCGGGCATAGTGACCAACCTCACCAGATTTGGCGCCTTTGTCAATATCGGCGTAAAACAGGATGGAATGGTCCATATATCACAGATTTCGACCAATTACATTTCGTCTCCTTCTGATGTGTTGGCATTGCGACAGGAAGTGTCCGTCAAAATAATTGACGTCGATGTAGCCAGAAAAAGAATCAATCTGTCAATGATTTTATAACATAAATATTATAGCCATGCGCTTATTTATCGGCATTTTAGTATGTCTAATTTTATTTTGTCATTGTAAAAGTCACAAAAATAATACGCAGGTAACCTCAAAATATTTTGTATTTACAGATAGTATCCGAGCCAGTGAATTAATCATAAAAGACGATGTGGAAGGATATTTCAACAGTCTTTCTGTAGCAGATATGTCGATCCAGATGAAACAAAAATCACCATCATTGGATCGTGAAAAAAGTCTTCTTTTATTCAAGAACTTTATCAAAACCCAGGTTTCCAATTGGAGTGTGTCTGAAAAAGAAGTTTTAGGAAAAAGTATGGAAGAGGCTGAGAAGATTCTGAAAAAAATACACCCTCAGATTTTACCCAAAATAAGCCTGATAAAAATCAAAACCGGTCATTTCGGAGATCATGTGTATTATACCAGAGGAAATCACATTTGTATTCCTGAAAACATATTTAAAGATTACGACCCTGAAATAAACTTACCCATTATCCTTCACGAAATTTTTCACATTGTTTCAAAAAACAACCCATCTTACAGAGATAAAATGTATTCACTAATTGAATTTGAAAAGTTGAGTTCCCCTCCTGTTCTTAGTGAAGTTTTATCCAAAAAATTGCTCACCAATCCTGACGGAGTGACACAACAATATTTTATTTCCCTGGAAAATGAAGGTCAGACAAAAAAAGTAATTCCTCTTATAACTTCAAAACTTAAAGAATTTAATCCTGGTTTTCCTAATTTTTTTGATTATCTGGAATTTGATCTTTTTCCGGTATATTTTAAAAACAATACATGGTACGTCGAATGTGATGCAGAAGGAAATACTACCTTACCGCTAAAGAGTACGCCTCAATTTTTTACCAAAATCAAGGATAATACTCAATATATAATTCATCCCGAAGAAATTATGGCCGACAACTTCATGCTTGCTGCTTTGTATCACCAAAATGGAAAAGGGGAAAAATTTTCCAAAGATGGTAAAACACTGATAGAAAAGGTATTATCTGTCACCAAAAGTTACCCTTTCAGAAATTGAAAGAATGAAAGGTGATTTGTACTTTATATTTTGGTAAATATTTTGAACTTGTTCTTTCCTTACTTGCGGTTCTGATGATATACATTCCGGAATGCAAAGATTGCAGATCTAATTGAACCTTTTCTGCAAAAGAATTTATACTCCTCAAAATATTTCCCGTCAAATCCAACAATTCCAATTGGTGCATTCCATCTGAATTGAAATGTACATTTACGTATTCATTTGCCGGGTTAGGTTTTAAAACAAATTCTGTCGATAATACATTTTCCTCAATAGAGGAAGGATTCGAATCAAAAACATTGTCAATACAAAAATAGGCCGGTGTATTCATTCCGAAAATTCCTGTGTCGGACGAACTCAATCGAAAAGTGAGGCTGTCTACCGAACCCAATTCAGATATATCAACCCATTCCCAAGTATCAACAATATAGTCCTTTGTATTGTCTAAAAATCTGTAGTCTGCCAGATAAAAATCAATGCTGTCATTTGAAATCAAACCGTTGTGATATGCTTTTATAGTAAGTAAAAAATAATCTGCATCATTTCCGGTAATGCCTCCGAATTTTTTCGAAAAAGCATCTCCATCCTTCATGCTGTAATAAGAATATGTATTATTGGTTACATACATCCCTGGTATGGTTTTTCCGGCTGCTTCTCCTGTAAGTTTAATATTGTTGTTTCCAAAAGCATAGGTTACAGCATAATGTCCGGATCCGTTATAACCACCACCCGGTATTGCGCTGTATTGATTTGTAAAACCGGGTGTCGTCACATCAGTAACTGCAGAAATTGCCCAGCCGGACCAGGCCATAAAATCAGAATTGTATTCATTTGGTAAAAAAATATCTCCGTTCCGAAACCCTCCGCTGCCGTCAGCGCCATTGATGTATTCCCCCTCGCTCAAATTATAAGCTTCAAAGTTGGCAACAGACTGAGCATGTGCCATTTGTATTAAAAATACCGTTATAAAAACAATTTTTATCATCATCTTTTGAAAATTATATTGATCATCATTATTTCTCAAAACTAATTTGTACGCCTGTCATAAAATGAATTCCAGGCATGGGTCGTCGTTCCACAACGACATAGTCCGCATCCCAGATATTGTTGCAATTCATAAAAAAACCGGCTTTCCCGTTTTTATTTTTAATTTGGTAGAACAGGCGAAAATTACCCACAAGAAACGTGTCAACATCTTCGTTAATTCCTTTTGTTTTTCCGGTCAGTTGATGATGGTACATAAAACTGAATTTCAGGAAAGACATAGAAAAAGTTGCCGAAATCTGATGAACCGGAGTATAAATAAGTTGACTTCCTGCTGTCATATAGGGGCTGGCCAGATCAAAGAGATTTATAGCTCTGACAAAATCATATCCAACCTTGAAACCCACAATACTCTTTTGAAAAGTGTATGAAAGATCAACTCGGGGTTCAAGTCCATAACTGCGGACACTGGTGATATTATTCGCGGAAAAATGGAATTCCCCGGGTTGTTGGCTCCATAAAATCCAGTTGTTAATGATTCTGTGATAAGCTGTCAAAGAACTTAAAAACACAAACTTTTTATTTTTCAGTGTGTAATCTATTCCCGTTTCCTGACTCCATCCGGATTCGGGCAAAATATCAGGATTACCCCCGGGTATCCAGAACCTGTCATTCAGGGATGGAAGTCGATAATTGCGGTTAAATTTTCCTCTGATCTTAAATTCAGGTTGAAAATAATATTCCAACGTTAGCGAAGGAATAAAAGGCAAAATGGTATTATCTAAAAATTCCTGTCGTACACTAAACTGGGAGTTATATTTTTTGGAACCATATTTCCACGAAACAAAAAGTGCCGTTCTATCTTCTTCAGGAACCTGGTTTTTATAACCATCTGCCTGTGCCATTGACTTTGTATAGGTCATCCCTGCCAAAAAAAGGTGACCTTTCAGTGGACTCCACGTGGATGACATTTCTCCAATGAACGTAGAAAAGTGACTCTCTGCCTTTAATAAAATCTGCTGATCACGATAGTCCAGTCGTTCATTAAAATATCCACCTTTTACATTCCAGACTCCATTTTTCAGGGTCCCTTTGAGGTCAAAAAACAAACGGTGCACAACATCATTTTGCTGCGCTTCACTTTTTGATTGTACTATGGTAGGTGGAATATTCCGATTACTGTTTTGTCCCCAGTATTGTAAAGAAAAACTATGTTTGGCATTTATCTTCCAGTACAATTCCTGCATAATAAAATGTTGTTTAAAAGAGGCATTGGTCTGCTGTTTATCCGGAATCCCTCTTCCTACATTATAAAAAAAATCGTTTTCTGCTCTTTCCAGCGAAAGTCTGGTTATACTTTGAAATTTTTGATTGCCTATGAGAATTTTGTTTTGCTGAAGAAACCTACCAAAACTACCGATACCACTTTTATTCTGTACAACGACTTTTTTTGAAAAGTCAGCGGTATTTTGAAGGTCAATAATACCCCCTATAGCACCACTACCCCAAAGTGCGGTATTACTACCAGGTGTAAATCTTACTGATTCTGCTGCAAAAATAGGCAGTAATGATAAATCCAATTGCGCGAGCATAGGACTGTTCAAAGGAAGTCCGTTCCACAATAACAGGGTATGTCCCGCGTTTCCACCGCGAACCGATGAGGTGGCAATGCTACCCAACCCGTAACTCTTTAAATAACTACCGGATTCGCTGGATAATAATTCGGCAACATTTTGCGCATTAAGTTTGAGCATTTCTTCTGCATCCCATGACCTCCCGGAAAACCCCATTGATTCATTCCTAATATTGGATGCAGTAATTTCTATGGCCGGCATAGTCAGACTGGTATCTACAACTGCTTGTGCATAGGTTGATACACCACCAAGCCATATCAGCAACAAGAAACCAACTATTTTAAAACTTTTGAAAACCAAATGTCCAGCATTTCAAATGGTAAATAAATAAGCAATGCAGACCGTCAGAATGATGGCTGATATTTAAATATTAATCAGCACTGACATAGGAACATTGCTTCTTTGCGAAAGCAATATCCACACTCATCGGGAAGGTAATCTGACTTATGACATAATATCACTTACAGTTGCGCAACAGTTCACGAATCCAACGTGATTCCCCTTTGTCCATCTGTGTATTTTCCGGATTTTAAACACTGACTCAATAATTATTTTTGAATAACATGTTAGATATTGAGATCGTAATAAAAACGTAAAATACAAAAAACAACCCGGAGGTGTAATATGAGTTAAAGGTAGTATTTTTTTGAATAATGCAACAGTTTTTTTGATTTTATTGGCGATGAATCTCGGCACCTCCTCCTATTCAATGTATATTATGTTTTAGAATAAATTGTATTTCATTAACATTCTTCCTTTATAAACATTATTAAACAACTTCATTATTGTTAAAAATTAATACATTTTCAATACTTTATTTTGTGACAACCTTCTTATAAGTTAAAATCAAAATAAAATTTTGTTAATGTACGTTAATACACTTGATACCAACCAAAATCCAATGTATTTTTGCACTACGAATTGAATCAGGAATATTAAAATTCCTCTTCAATGGTTAATTGTTTTTAGTAAAGGTTGAATAGATAGAAAGCCCTCTTCGGAGGGTTTTTTATTTCACCTTATTTTACATCTTTTCCATCGCACCCATAAAGACAAAACTCAGTATAGTTGGGTTGAAGATATCATTTTTTTCCATTGGAAAAAACCAGCAATGGCCATAACCAGAAACAGAAAAAACATGAGGGAAAAAAGGTAAAATGATTTATAAAGGTGAAGAGGTATAGCTACAACATTAGATACCATCCAGAAAAGCCAGTTTTCAATTTTCCGGGCTGCCATCAACCACATTGCCGTAATCGCCATTGCACTGACAAATGAATCCATCCAGGGTGTATCACTGTCCGTCATATATTTTAGAAGCAAATAAATCCCCATCCAGTTGACCACACTTAATACAGCCGTTTTTTTCCATACATCAGGTGTAGACCATTGAATCGGATACATTAAAGTGTTGTCATTTTTTTTCTGAACCCAAAGGTACCAACCGTAACAGCTCAGAACAAAATAATAGCAGTGTACTGAACCTTCTGCATACAAAGGGGGCTCTGCCAAAAAAAAATAAAGGTATGCCGCCAGTAAAACACCTATGATACCGGTTGGATATACCCAAACACTGTTTTTCTGAGCGAACCAGACGCTGATGACCTGAGAGACCGTACTCAACACTTCAATGGGGGTAATCAGGCGGATCTGCTCCATCAATATTTGTAAAAAATGCGCTTTATCCATAACGGGTATAATCTGCGTTTGCGGATACAATAATACAAATTTTACAGAATAATATTGAAAATAAATGGATCAGGAAATAAATCTAGTATGGAATGACTATTTTTGCGGCGAATTAATAAAAAGATATGCAAAAGAAGTGGATTGCCATTCTCACAATAACACTGGTATTAGTCATTGACCAGGCTTCAAAAATCTGGGTTAAAACCCATATATTGTATGGTGACGGATTTGACATGTTTGGTCTGCCCTGGGCAAAAATACATTTTATTGAAAATGAAGGTATGGCTTTCGGTTTGTCGTACGGAGGGCTGACAGGGAAATACATTCTCAGTATTTTCAGGATACTTATGGCCGGATTTCTGATTTACCTTTTAAAAAATATTCTGGAAAAAAAGGAACCAACCGGATTTATCGTTGCTTTTTCGCTTGTTATTGCCGGTGCCGTTGGAAATATCATTGACAGTATGTTTTATGGTCTTATATTTTCAGAATCCTACTTTCACGGAGGTCTTGCCACCCTTTTTCCACAGGAAGGTGGATATGGAAGTTTTCTTACCGGAAAGGTAGTCGATATGTTTTATTTTCCTATGTTTGAAATTACATGGCCTGAATGGATTCCATTGATTGGCGGAGATCGGTTTGAGTTTTTCAGACATGTTTTTAACGTAGCTGATTCTTCCATTTTTTGTGGTGTGGTTTCCATAATATTGTTTTACAGAAGTTTTTTTAAAGCGGAAGAAAATAATTCCAAAACCTTAAGCAGTGATGAAATGAGAGAAAATGAAGAAATACATGAGAGTACAGAACCTTTTTCATCAGAGACGTCAGGCCAAGAAACAAAAGACGAAAATCCTTCGTGATATTTTTTTCTGAAAAAACCTTGATAAAAATAAATAAAGTGTATTTTTGCACCCTGAAATCGGGCCTATAGCTCAGTTGGTTAGAGCACCTGACTCATAATCAGTAGGTCCCAGGTTCAAGTCCTGGTGGGCCCACAAACGTCGGAAGTAGTAATATTTCCGGCGTTTTTTTTAAGGAGAAATTTATTATGGCTTTTGCTTACATTTTATTTTCAAATCATTTAAACAGATTTTATATTGGTTGCACTACTGATTCTGTAGAAAACAGGTTGACAAAACATAATCAAAGTTTTTTTGGAGTCAAGGCCTTTACTTCTAAATCATCTGATTGGAATATTGTTTGGAAGGTTGAAACTGATTCTATTGAGCACGCCAGAAAAATTGAAAAAAAAATAAAAGCTATGAAAAGCACAGTTTTTATTAGAAATCTGATCAGCTACCCTGAACTAACGCTTAAAATATTTAAAGAAACTTTGAGATGAAATTTATAATTCAGAAGTTCCCAGGTTCATCCCGATAGCTTATAGG
This sequence comes from Saprospiraceae bacterium, assembly GCA_016715245.1. Classification (GTDB taxonomy): domain Bacteria; phylum Bacteroidota; class Bacteroidia; order Chitinophagales; family Saprospiraceae; genus OLB9. The sequence goes on along the minus strand of JADKAS010000002.1, from coordinate 377,825 downwards.
GACTGGTGGGCCCACCCAATTAAAAAACCCTAAGTCAATTTTGATTAAGGGTTTTTTGTTTTTTGTAAAAAAGTATTTCGATGGTAAAATCACTATACCAAACGTTCAAAATAACCATTATTCCCTTGTATAGATTTTAATCAAAAACAAAAAAGCCCGACAATTTTGTTGATTGTCAGGCTTTTTGTTGACCCACTAGGACTCGAACCTAGAATGACGGTACCAAAAACCGGAGTGTTACCATTACACCATAGGTCAATTTCGCTTTGCGGATGCAAAGATAAAAGTAAATTTTATTTATCAATTTATTTTTTATATTTTTTTTTTGAAAAAAAGTCTCAGTTTTTTTGTGTCAATAAAAAATTGCGCTTACCTTTGCGACGCTTTAAAAGAAAAGCCGATTCTTTAAAAGATATTAATTAAGGGCGATTAGCTCAGTCGGTTCAGAGCACCTGCCTTACAAGCAGGGGGTCACTGGTTCGAGTCCAGTATCTCCCACTTAAAGCAGTTATGATGTATTCATGACTGCTTTTTTTGTATATGGTCAATTCTGAAAAATTTAAAGCAGCATAATCATGCTCAAAAGCATACTTTTTTTTAGTACTATCAAGAAAACCAAACTGTATGGCGCCCCGGACAAGACTGAAGAAGGAACTGAGTATATAGTTTTTCATAAAGCTCATCAACAACCTAATTTGTACTTCAACGTTTATATAAAACAACGGTTGACAGTCAAGAAACGATCAGATGTATGATGTATAATACATATTATATTATAATCCTTTTTTTCTTCATTGGAGAAATAGCTCTTCCATCAACCCTAAGCGGTCAAACCAAAGTTCTTGTCAGACAAAACATCAATAACACCAGAAAAGACAGCTCCGGAAAAAAATTTACCCTACATGCTGAAGACAATCAAATCATAGACGCCAGAGTTTCTCCGCCAATACAATATCTGAACGGTAATGTCAAAGTTTTTCATTCGGGTACATTTATGTATTGTGATACGGCTATCATCCGTGGCCCTATCCTTCGTATGCGTCATCATGTAGCCATGCTGCAAAATGACACTATACTATTATTTGCAGATTCGATGGTTTACAATTCCGATTCTTTAGTAGCGTATCTGTATGGCGATATTGTGATGAAAAACGGTAAAAAAACGCTCTATACAACTAAACTCAAGTATAATTCTGGTACAAAAACAGCTGAATACAATCAAAATGCACTACTGGAGCAAGACAGTACCTCCGTTGTCAGTCAGAAGGGTGTTTATAATGTTGAAAAACGATTGGTAATCTTTAAGGAAAATGTATTGGTAAATGGGAGTGATTTTACATTGGTCACAGATTCCCTTGGTTTTCAGACAGAAACACAAATGTCCACTTTTTTAGCCCCTACCCGAATAACCCGGGATACTGTCAATATTTACGCAGAATCAGGGTGGTTTGACATTGATGATAAAAGGGTGATTTTATTCAGAATGCACAATATTCGTCAGGATCAACAAGAGCCATTGCGGATACTATCCATTATGATGGCGAAAAAGATCTGATTATTCTTTCTTCAGACAAAAAAACGAGTCAGTACATTTCAGAGACGGACACCGTAGTAGCTAAAAAAATCAATTACAATAAAAAACTTGAGTATTACCGGCTTACAGACTCTGTATATTATAAGAGTGCTGAGAATGAAGTAGTAGGAGAATATGTAGAATATAATAAAAAAACTGAAAAATTTAAAACCATCGGCAGGGCAACGGTCAGTGATCCTCCCTTAATTATAACTGCAGATTCACTTGACTATGATAAAGCTCAAAAAATTGGTATTGGTAATGGTAAGGTCATTTGGCAAGACACGGCAGCCAAAACCAACATGTATGCCGACCATATGAGATACAAAGGCAACGAAAATTTTATGCTCGCTTATAATGATACCGGATCCCGTCCACATTTTACTACCCTTGTGGATACCAGTCTGATGCACATGAAAGCAGACACATTCAAAAGTATTCGTCAAATCAAAATAATTGATTCCTTAAAAACGGATACATTAGACTATTTTATTGGATTTAACAAAGTCCGTTTATTTAAAGATGACATCCAAATGGTCTGCGACTCCCTTACCTATTCTTTAAAAGATTCTGTTTTTACCCTATTTTCCGATCCTGTTATGTGGTCAGATACTACCCAGCTTACCGGAGATACGATGATGTTTTATTTAAAAAATAAAGTAATGGACCGCCTTGTTATCAAGGAAAACGGAACTGTTATTAACAGTGAAGACCTAATCTTTTATAATCAGGTCAAGGGTAGACTGGTAGAAGGTTATTTCGAAAAAGGGAAGATGAAAAAAATGAAAGTTGACGGAAACGCTGAAGTGATTTACTATTTAAAAGATGACAAAAAACTCTATATTGGTGTTAATCAATCCAAAAGCAGCAATATTACCTTCAAAATGTCAGGAAGTCAGATTTCCGATATTTTGTTTTATATTGATGTGAAATCCAAAGTTTTCCCTATGTCTGTTAATCACGAATCTTTAAAAATAAAAGGATTCCGTTTGGAATCAGAGAGCAGGCCTAAAGGTGTGGATGATCTGTAATGAGGGTCTGCTAAAAAACACAATCTTTATCATATTTCAATAAGTTATAATATATTCTCAAATATTTAGGTACAAGACTATTACATGGAAATTACCAGAAACCGTGCTTTTGATTCCTTTAATATAAATATATATTGTTAGTCAGTCCCGTCCTTCTCGTCTTATGGACGAGACGAGATCTTCAATTTTACTCATTGCTGACTTTTTCAGCAAACCCTGATAAAAAAAAAGAGGCTTTCCTTTTGGAAAACCTCTTTTGTATATCTGCATTAACCAGAATTTATTCTTCTTCAGAAGTTGTGTTGTCCACAGGATTTTCTGAAGTGATGGCAGCTGCAGCTGCGGCGGTTGCCACTGCACCCGCGGCCAAGCCTGTACCTTCACTTTCACCTTTTCCAGATTTCCTTCTTCCTCTTCTGGTTGAACCGGCTTTTGCTGTTTTAGCAACCATAACGGTATTAAAATCCACCAATTCAATCATGGCCATTTCGGCACCGTCACCTTGTCTAAAACCTGTCTTTAAAATCCGGCAATATCCACCAGGTCTGTTGGCAACTTTTTCAGCAATTACATCAAACAATTCCTTGACAGATTCTTTATTTTGTAAGTCACTGAATACCATTCTTCTTGAATGTGTGGTATTTTCTTTTGATTTGGTGATAATGGGTTCCACATATATCCTTAAAGCCTTGGCTTTTGCCAATGTGGTATTAATTCTTTTATGTTCAATCAAAGATTGAGCAAGGTTCATCAACAAGGCTTCTCTGTGGCCTTTTTTTCTACCGAGATGGTTAAACTTTTTTCCGTGTCTCATATAAATTATCGTTGTGCATCACAAATCACTATATACTCTTGTGCGGCCTTGAGCTGATAGTGGCTGTTTATGCTTTATTTTAAAATTGTCCGGTTCATTCCGGGCCGCATCGACTATTCCTCGTCTAATTTATATTTAGAAAGGTCCATGCCAAAAGTAAGTCCTTTTGTCTGGAGCAATTCTTCAATTTCTACTAAGGATTTTTTACCGAAGTTTCTGAACTTCAATAATTCGTGCATATCAAATTTCACTACTTCTCCAAGTGAATTAATTTTAGCTGCTTTGAGGCAGTTGTAAGCACGAACAGAGAGATCAAGATCTTCGAGCGAAGTTTTTAACAACTTACGCATATGTAGTATATGTTCGTCAACTATGCTGTCTTCTCTTGACGTAGCATCATTGAAGGTAATATTTTCGTCAGTAATCAACATCAGATGTTGAATCAGGATTCTTGAAGCTTCCTTGAGCGCAATCTCAGGATGAATAGTACCATCTGTTTTCAGGTCTATGGTCAACTTTTCATAATCCGTTCTTTGACCGACCCTTGTATTTTCAACTTTATATGAAACCCTTTTGACAGGCGTATAAATAGCATCTATAGGAATAACACCTATTGGCGCATCTTTAGGAAGATTTTCATCAGCAGAAACGTATCCTCTGCCTTTGGTAACGGTAAATTCAATCTCTAAACTAACATTTGGTTCCATAGTACAAATGTGAAGATCAGGATTCATTACTTTAAAAATGTTGGTATTGGTTTCAATATCACCTGCAACAAACTCCTGTTTCCCGCTGACGGTGACATATATTTTTTCTTCTTCACTTCCTTCGGTGACATTGACGGGCTTCAATCTTATTTGTTTCATATTCAAAACAATATCTACCACATCTTCCACAACACCTTTTATGGTAGAAAATTCATGATCAACACCGGCTATTCTCACAGCGGAAATTGCATACCCTTCCAAAGAAGATAATAAAACACGTCTTAGAGAATTTCCTATCGTTTGACCAAAACCGGGTTCGAGAGGCTTAAATTCAAAAATTCCATCAAAATCATCAGCTTTTTGAAGAAGGATTTTGTCAGGTTTTTGAAAATTCAGAATGCTCATATATATAATTTAGGATATGTTAAAAAGAACTAAGGCTGCTTTAAATAAAGCAGCCAAAAGATTATTTGGAATATAGTTCGACAATCAACTGTTCGTTAATGTTTTCCGGAATTTTTTCTCTTTCCGGATGTGCTATATACCTTCCTTCCATTTTATCGCTGTTGAATTCAATCCATCCATACGCCCTGACGTCTTTTTTGGAATGAATGTTGGACTGGATAATATCCATATTTCTGGATTTTCCTCTTACAGATATTACCTGACCTGGTTTCAACAACAAGGAAGGAATGTTGGTTAAAATACCATCCACCAAAATGTGTTTATGGGTAACCAATTGCCTTGCAGATCTTCTGGTTTTGGCTATACCCATTCTATAAACTACATTATCGAGTCTGCTTTCGAGCAATTGAAGTAAAATTTCACCGGTAACACCACTTTTTGCAGCGGCTTTTTCAAACAAATTCCTGAATTGTCTTTCAAGAACTCCATAGGTGTATTTTACTTTTTGTTTTTCGTTCAATTGAACGGCATAGTCACTTCTTTGCTTTCTTTTCCTCATCATGCCATGTTGGCCGGGAGGAAATTTTCTTTTTTCGTAAGCCTTATCGTAACCATATATAGCTTCCCCAAAAGCACGAGCTTTTTTTGTAGTAGGTCCTGTATATCTTGCCATGTATGTATGGATTTATTAAGTTTAAACTCTTCTTTTCTTTGGAGGTCTGCAACCGTTATGCGGAACCGGCGTCATGTCCTTTATCTTTACCACCCTTATACCGGATGTATCAATAGCACGGATAGCTGATTCACGACCTGCTCCAGGTCCTTTGACAAACACCTCAACATTTCTTAAGCCTGCTTCATAAGCAGTCTGAGCAGCTCCATTGGCTGCCATCTGGGCTGCATAAGGAGTATTCTTTTTAGAACCTCTGAAACCTGATTTTCCTGCTGAACCCCAGGAAATCACCTGACCTGCTTTGTTACAAAGGGAAATGATGATATTATTAAATGACGCATGAATAAAAGCCAATCCTTCAGATTCGACTTTTACATTACGTTTTTTGATTTTTTTACCTTTTGCCATACTATCGTAATATTATATATTATTTAGTTGCTTTTTCTTGTTAGCAACTGTTTTCTTTTTACCTTTTCTTGTCCGTGCATTCGTTTTTGTACTCTGACCTCTTACCGGTAACCCCTTACGGTGTCTCAAGCCACGGTAACAAGCAATATCCATCAGACGTTTGATGCTCAATTGAACTTCACTTCTCAATTCGCCTTCCACCTTAAATTCGTCCTGAACATATTTGGAAATGAATTTGATATTTTCATCTGTCCAGTCCTGAACCTTGGTATGCTCTGAAACACCAGCGGCATTAAGAATCTGATGAGACAAAGTTCTTCCTATGCCGTAAATATAGGTAAGACCGATTACGCCTCTTTTATTTCTTGGTAAATCTACTCCAGCAATACGTGCCATATTATTTATTATTAACCTTGTCTTTGTTTAAACTTAGGATTCTTTTTATTTATAATATAAAGTTTCCCTTTTCTTTTCACGATCTTACAATCTGCAGATCTTTTTTTAATGGATGCTGTAACTTTCATGTAGAAAAGTTTAAAATATTATTTGTATCTATAATTTATACGTCCTCTTGACAAATCATACGGGGACATTTCAACGGCCACTTTATCGCCGGGTAATATCCTTATATAATGCATTCTCATTTTACCGGAAATCGTTGCTGTTATCAAATGACCACTTTCAAGTCTTACCCGAAACATAGCATTTGACAATGCTTCTTCAATGATTCCGTCTAATTTTATTAAGTCTTGTTTTGCCATTTTTTGAATTGGAGCGCAAATATCCGAATTTTTTTTTAAATATCGTGTATTTCAATATTATTTTTAATCGAATTTTCTATATATGAATGATCAGACAAAATATCATACCCATTTGGACGAATTGCAACACTATGTTCGAAATGAACAGAAGGCCGCCCGTCTCTGGTTATAATAGTCCAACCGTCATTCAATTGTCTCACTTTTTTATCGCCCAGATTGACCATAGGTTCGATGGCTATCACCATTCCGGGTTTTAATAAAGGGCCTTTGCCTTTGGATCCAAAATTGGGTACATCCGGTTCTTCATGAAGATTGCGTCCTACGCCATGTCCAACCAACTCTCTGACTATCCCGTATGAATGTTCCTTTTCACAAAATTGTTGTATGGCAAAACTAATATCTCCAATCCTGTTGCCAGGAACACATTTTTCAATGCCCAGATAAAGCGCTTTTTTGGTTACTTTCATAAGATCCAAAACGTCACTTCCTACATTTTTAAAGGCAAATGTATATGCGGAATCTCCATAAAAACCGTTTAATAAAACGCCACAGTCGACAGAAATAATATCGGATTCTGTAAAGGCGTATTCATCAGGAATTCCATGAACTACTTCCGCATTTTTGGACAAACACAAAGTAGCAGGAAACCCTTTATATCCTTTAAATCCAGGAATACCTCCATGATCTCTGATAAACTCTTCAGCTGCACTATCAATTTTTTTTCCGGTAACTCCTACTTTTAGTAAGCCCGATATATAACCAAGAGTTTTACTGACTAAAATATTGCTTTGCCGTAATAACTCTATTTCTTCATCTGTCTTGAAAAAAATCATTGGCGGGATGTCTAACTTCTAGATTCCTGAACCAATGGTGATGCCCTGGTTTCCACGACCGGTAACTCTTCCGGATTTAACCAAACCATCGTATTTTCTCATTAATAAATAACTTTCTACCTGTTGTAAGGTATCCAAAACGACACCAACAAGAATCAACAAAGAAGTTCCTCCAAAAAATATCGCAAAAGCATCATTGACCCCTGCCAATGCAACAAAAGCAGGTAAGATAGCAATAACTCCGATAAAAATAGCTCCGGGTAAAGTGATACGGGTTGTCAACGTATCAATATAATCCTGTGTATCCTGTCCTGGTTTTACTCCCGGAATAAAAGCATTTGATCTTTTCAGATATTCTGCATATTGCTGAGGATTTACGATCAATGCCGTGTAGACGTAGGTAAATATTACGATCAATATAAAGAATAAAAGATTGTAAGGAAGAGACTTCCAGTCGTTCAGACTGATAAGTAAATCACTCTGCTGGTTGGAATTTGACATTGCCCACTGAGCTGCAGTCAATGGTAGGAACATTATGGCCTGAGCAAAAATGATCGGCATAACGCCTGCAGCACTCAATTTAAGATTGATAAAATCTCTGGCACCTGCACTTGGCACAGAACCGGTGGAACGTCCGACCATCTTTTTTGCAGCCTGAATTGGAATTTTTCTGACCGCCTGAACTACTAATATTGTGGCCAATACAACCAGCAAAAAGAAAGCAAGTTCAAGAATCAATAATATAATATTGCTGTTGAATTGTTTTAATACTTCGGAAAAGAAAGCTGCAGGCAGACCCGCTATGATACCTACCATAATAAGTAAAGAAATACCATTCCCAATACCTTTATCCGTAATTTTTTCTCCAAGCCACATAGCAAAAATGGTTCCTGTAGATAAAATGATCATATTACTAAACCAAAAAACACCTTCAGGCACAGTTGTATCAACCGCTCCAGGTGTAGATTTAAGATAGGCAAGGTAACCTCCACCCTGTACAAGGGTTATAAATAAAGTCAAAAAACGAGTAATCTGATTTAATCTTTTTCTTCCCGATTCACCTTCTTTCTGCTGTAATTTCTGGAAATAAGGTACGGCAAACCCCAATAACTGTACAATAATGGAGGCTGTGATATAAGGCATGATACCCAACGCAAAAATGGAACCCTGATTGAAGGCACCTCCTGTGAAGGTGTTGATTAATTTTAATAAGTCATTGGCACCTCGACTGTCAGCCGCTGATTCCAATGCTATGTAATTAACCCCCGGCAATACAACATAAGATCCAAATCGAAATATAGCCATGGCAACAAGTGTAAAGAGAATTTTGTCTCTCAACTCCTTTATGCTCCAGATATTTTTTAAAGTTTCGAAAAAATTCTTCATTTTGTTTAATTTGAACTTATTGAACCCCCGGCAGCTTCGATTTTCGATTTAGCTGATGCAGAAAATACACTTACATTCACTGTCAAAGCAGTTGAAATTTCACCATTACCCAGAATTTTTACCTTGTCATCTTTTTTAATGATACCTGCAGTGTATAAAGAGGCTAATGTAATCTCCTTAATGCCATAATTATCAAATATTTCCTGAAGTCTGGCTACGTTTATTGGAACGTATTCAACCCTGTTGATATTTTTGAAACCTCTTTTAGGCAATCTCATCTGAAGTGGCATTTGTCCACCTTCAAAAGCCCTTTTGGATTTGTAACCGGTTCTCGCTTTGGCTCCTTTATGACCTTTTCCGGCCGTACCTGCTGAACCGCTACCCTCTCCTCTACCTATCCGTCCTTTTTTTGACTTTACGGAACCTGCTGCCGGTGTTAAACTATGTAAGTTCATTTTTATTAATTTTGACAGTGATCAACTTGATTAACACTCCTCAATGGTTACCAAATGTTTAACTTTGGCAATCATTCCTAAAATCTGAGGAGTTTGCTGCTTCACAACTGAAGCATTTATACGTCTGAGACCCAAAGCTTTGATCGTATCCTTTTGTCTCTGACTATGATCGATAATACTTCTGACCTGAGTAATCTTTATATTTTTCATTTCTGACGCTTTTATATATTAAAATTATCCTTCGTATACTTTTGCTATTTCTATACCTCTGTCCTTAGCCACTTGAGGAGCGCTTCTCATTTTGGTAAGAGCGTCAATCGTAGCCTTAACCACATTATGAGGATTTGAAGATCCCTGGGATTTGGCAAGACAGTTATGCACACCTGCCATTTCAAGTACAGCTCTCATAGCACCACCGGCAATAACCCCTGTACCGTCTGCAGCTGGTTTGATTAAAACTTTTCCTGCGCCGTATTTGCCTTTTTGTTCATGAGGCACGCTGGTTTTATGCAACACAACTTTCACAAGGTTTTTTTTGGCATCATCCACGGCTTTTTGAATAGACTCAGATACGTCTCTGGCTTTTCCCAGACCATGTCCAATGGTACCATGACCATCACCAACAACAACTAGTGCTGAAAAGCTGAAGGTTCTACCCCCTTTAGTAACTTTAGCTACCCTTGCAAGGTTAACTAACTTTTCTTTTAATTCCGTTTCGGAAGGTTTCAAATTATTTTGTGTTGACATATTATACCTTTTTAAAATTGTAATCCACCTTCCCTTGCACCGTCAGCCAAAGCTTTTACTCTACCGTGGTAAAGGTAACCGCTTCTGTCAAATACAACAGTGGTAATTTTTAAATTTTTTGCTTTTTCTGCAATTTGTTTGCCGATTAAAGCGGACTGTTCTACCTTATTTCCTTCCAAAGGAAACTCTTTTGTCGAAGCACTGGCCAACGTTACACCATTTATATCGTCGATCAACTGACAATAAATACTTTTATTGCTCCTGAATACGGATAATCTTGGTTTTGTAGAAGTCCCTGAGATTCTCTTTCGAATTCTTAGATGGATCCTGTTTCGATTATAAGCTTTACTATTCATCTGACTAAGAATATTTTAATTATTATTTTTTCTTACCTGAAGTTTTACCTGCTTTTCTGCGAATAATTTCTCCGGAGAACTTAATACCTTTTCCTTTGTATGGTTCAGGTTTTCTATATTTTCTGATCTTTGCACAAACCTGTCCAAGTAGCTGTTTGTCAGCACCTTCGAGGATGATGGTAGGAGGCTCACCTTTTTCCATTTTAGTGGTAAGGGACAGGTCATCAGGAATTTCAAAAATGATAGGGTGAGAATAACCCAAAGTCAATTCAAGTAAATTACCTGTATTGGAAACCCTGTAACCTACACCTATCAATTCCAATTGTTTTCTGAAACCAGTTGAAACACCAACAACCATATTATTCAACAAAGACCTGTAAAGGCCATGCGCTGCTTTATGTCTTTTTTGTTCGGTGGGTCTCTCCACACTTAGTACACCATCTTCAACCTTAAGGGTCAAGTCAGGGTCTACATTTTCCGTCAGGGTACCATTTTTACCTTTTACAGTAACAAAATTACCTTTTGTAATATCGATGGAAACACCATCGGGAACACTAACAATTGCTTTACCTATTCGTGACATTGTCGTAAAAGTTTAAAAATTTAATACACGTAACAAAGGACTTCCCCACCAATGTGGTTTTGACGTGCCTTTTTATCGGTCATCAATCCCTTTGATGTAGAAATAATGGCTATACCTAAACCATTGATGATTTTTGGAAGTTCTTCCGCAGAAGCATATTGTCTCAAACCAGGACGGCTGATTCTTCCCAATTCTCTGATCACCGGCTTTTTAGTGGAATCATATTTCAATGCTATACTGATAATTCCTTGTTTTCCGGCCTCATCATCAAACTTATATTTGAGAATATATCCCTGATCGTACAAAATTTCAGTAATTCCTTTCTTCAGATTTGAGGATGGAATGTCCACAATTTTGTGACCTGCTTTTTGCGCGTTTCTGATTCGCGTCAAATAATCTGCAATAGGATCTGTTACTATCATTATTTATATCTTTTCTTATTTTACCAACTGGCTTTAGTTATTCCGGGAATTTTTCCATCATTGGCCATGAGCCTGAAAGTTACCCTGTTGATTCCAAACCTTCTCATATACCCTTTAGGTCTTCCGGTAAGCTGACATCTGTTGTGAAGTCTGACTTTAGAAGAATTTTTTGGCAATTTATCCAATGCCTCATAATCTCCTTCTGCTTTCAATTTAGCTCTGATCTCGGCGTATTTTTCCACCAATCTTTGCCTTTTCAATTCTCTTGCTATTATGGATTTTTTTGCCATTAGATTAATTTTTTTGATTTTTGAAAGGTAATCCCATTGCTTTAAGCAGTGCGTAAGCTTCAGCATCGGTTTTGGCTGAAGTTACAAAAGTAATATCCATTCCCGTAATTCTATTGACTTTGTCTATATCGATTTCAGGAAAAATGATTTGTTCTTTGATGCCGATAGAATAATTACCTCTTCCGTCAAAACTTTTATCATTTATACCTTTGAAGTCTCTTACCCTTGGAAGCGCAACACTGATAAACCTGTCCAAAAATTCGTACATTTTTCTATCTCTAAGGGTTACTCTTGCACCGATGGGCATGAATTCCCTGAGTTTAAAATTTGAAATAGATTTTGAAGCAATGGTAGCAACCGCTTTCTGACCTGATATTGTGGTCATTTCATTAACGGCATTATCGACCAATTTTTTGTCTTGTGTTGCAGATCCGACACCCTGATTGATATTTATTTTCAACAACCTTGGAATTTGCATAGGGCTGCTATAACTAAACTGCTCCATCAAGGCAGGAACCACTTCCTTTCTATACTTCTCTTTAAGTCTTGGTGTGTAACTCATTACTTAATAATTTCTCCTGATTTTTTTGAAAAACGAGCTGACTTTCCGTTTACTTCCTTTCTTCCTGTTTTGGTAGGCTGACCCGTTTTGGGTTCTACCAGCATTAAGTTGGAAAGGTGAATAGGACCTTCAATCTGATTAATTCCTCCCGGATTGTCATTTACCGGTTTAAAATGTTTGGTTTTCATATTAAGACCATCAACAATGGCGCGGTTTTCACTTGGAAATACCACCTTTACTTCTCCTACAGAACCTCTGTTAGAGCCGGCAATAACTTTTACTTTATCTCCGGTTTTAATATGTAATTTGGGTGCAAATCTTTTCGCTGACATATTTACATTCATTAAAGCACTTCAGGTGCAAGTGATACAATACGCATATAATCTTTATCCCTCAATTCTCTTGCCACAGGGCCGAATATACGTGAACCTCGTGGGTCATCGGCTGCGTTCAACAATACAACAGCGTTGTCATCAAACCTAATGTAAGACCCGTCTTTTCTTCTGATTTCTTTTGAAGTACGGACGATGACAGCTTTGGAAACGGTACCTTTTTTTATACCTGTAGGTGTAGCTGACTTTACAGCCACTACAATTTTATCTCCAACAGAGGCATACCTTCTTTTGGTACCTCCTAAAACACGGATAGTTAGAACTTCTTTGGCTCCTGAATTGTCTGCTACTTTTAATCTTGATTCTTGTTGTATCATTTCTCGTGATTTAAAAGATTATTTGGCTCTTTCTACAATTTCCACCAAACGCCAGCTTTTGTTTTTGCTTAAAGGTCTGGTTTCAGTTATTTTTACAGTATCTCCGACTCTGCATTCATTTTTTTCGTCGTGAACGATAAACTTTTTTGAACGTTTCACGAATTTACCGTAAATCGGGTGCTTCAATTTTCGTTCAATTAAAACAGATATACTTTTATCCATTTTATCGCTGGCTACGACGCCAATTCTGATTTTATTTAATAAACTTTCTGTCATCGTCGTGATATTTTATTTCCTTCTTAAACGAATTCTTGATCTCTTTTTTAATTGTTCAGGTGTCATTTCTTTAATCTCCCTGCTTCTTATTTCAGTTCTGAACTGAGCGATCTTCTTTTTTAATGCTTTGATCTCAGTTGGATTTTCCAAACCTTTGGAAGCATGATCATACTTCATTCTATGGAGATCAGCCAAAATGTCTTTTAACTGTCCTTCGATGGCCTCTGATGCCAAACCCTGAAGTTCCAAATATGTTTTATTTGCCATTTTGAAAAATTTCTTATGATTTATTCGCTATAATCTGCTCTAATAACTGTCTTTGTCATAACCGGCAACTTCTGAGCAGCCAATCGCAATGCTTCTACCGCAATTTCTGAAGGTACTCCATCAAGTTCAAACATGATTTTACCTGGTTTTACCACAGCCACCCAATGGTCAAGAGCTCCTTTACCCTTACCCATCCTAACCTCCTGAGGTTTTTTGGTAACAGGTTTGTCAGGAAATATCCTGATCCATACTTTTCCTTCCCTTTTCATATAACGAGTCAGGGCAATCCTGGCTGATTCCAACTGTCGGTTAGTAATCCTTCCGATTTCCATGGATTTTAGTGCAAAAGATCCAAAAGATATAGTACTCCCTTTTACGGCAATACCTTTCGGGTTCATCTTATGCTGTTTTCTGTATCTCGTTCTTTTTGGTTGTAACATGGCTATATCTTTATTTTATATTACTTTTTTGAAAAAGTGCCACAAAAGTAATACTTTTTATTCAATAAATTGATATCAGTTTTGCAATTTTATTTTCTTGACCTTTGACCACCACCTCCGCGATTGTCGTTTCTTCTTCTGTCATCTCCTCCTCTCCTGTCATCTCTTCTTCCTCCTCTGTCACCGCCGCTGTTGTTTCCGCTACCGGTTTCATTAACTTTACCGACACCTACATTTGGAGATAAATCTCTTTTCTCAAGTACCTCACCTTTACAAATCCAGGTTTTGATTCCGATTTTACCGTATACTGTTAAGGCTTCTTTTATAGAATAATCGATATCTGCCCTAAAAGTATGCAGAGGCGTTCTTCCTTCTTTAAATTCTTCACTTCTTGCCATCTCTGCGCCGTTCAATCTGCCGCTGGCTCTCACTTTAATTCCTTCAGCTCCTGCTCTGATAGCAGCCTGAATACCCATTTTTATGGCTCTTTTATAATTAACCCTGGATTCAATTTGTTTGGCAATAGTTTCACCAACAATAGCTGCATCAATTTCGGGTTTTCTGATTTCAATGATGTTAATCTGAACATCCTTTTTGGTAAGTTTTTTCAACTCTTCCTTAATTCTGTCTACTTCTTGTCCACCTTTCCCAATAATAATACCCGGTCTTGAAGTGTGGATAGTAACCGTTACTCTTTTAAGTGTTCGTTCGATTACTATTTTAGAAATACCACCCTTAGGAATACGGGCATTCAGATATACTCTTATTTTTTCGTCTTCAACTACTTTAGCGCCAAAATCTTTGCCACCAAACCAGCTTGAATCCCATCCCTTGATGATTCCTAATCTATTACCTATTGGATTTGTTTTCTGACCCATATTGGTTTTACTTTTTTATTCTTCTATTTTAACTTTATTATCTACAACTATCGTGACGTGGTTGGTTCTTTTTCTAATCCTGTGTGCTCTTCCGTGAGGTGCAGGACGGAATCTTTTTAAAATAGCTCCACCATCAACAAATGCTGTTTTGATAAACAATTTGTAGTCTTCAGGACTTAAATCACCTGATTTATTTACCCAGTTTGATACCGCAGACAAAACTACTTTGTTTAACCAAACTGCAGCTTCTTTATTGGTATACTTTAAGATATTCAAAGCATCATCTACTGATTTGCCTCTGATATTGTCTACGACAAGCCGCATCTTTCGCGCTGACATCGGACAATTTTTTAATTTTGCAACAGCCTCCATGATATATTATTTTTATTGCTTATATCTTTAATTAATGTTATTTTTTACCGGAATGGCCTTTAAAAGTCCTTGTGGGAGAAAACTCACCCAACTTATGACCTACCATATTCTCCGTAACGAAAACAGGAATGAATGACCTTCCGTTATGGACGGCAATCGTATGACCAATCATATCAGGTATAATCATAGATGATCTCGACCATGTTTTGATAACACCTTTTTTATTGGAGTCATTTGCTTTCAATACTTTGTCCAAAAGTTTGTGAAACACGTATGGACCTTTTTTTATTGACCTAGCCATTTGTATAAATTTAAATATTATTTTTTCCTTTTTGAAATAATTAATCTGTTGGACGCCTTGTTCACGTCTCTGGTTTTCTGACCTTTAGCCATTATACCTGTTCGTGATCTAGGGTGACCTCCTGAAGAACGACCTTCTCCACCTCCCATCGGGTGATCAACAGGGTTCATCGCAACCCCTCTTACCCTTGGTCTCCTTCCCAAATGTCTGGATTTACCCGCTTTTCCAGAAACGGTAAGTCCATGGTCAGGATTGGAGGTTCTTCCCATTACGGCTTTACATGTCAACAAAATTCTACGAACTTCTCCAGAAGGAAGTTTTACAATGGCATAAATACCTTCTCTTCCCATCATAGTGCAGTATGTACCGGCACTTCTGGCCAACGCTGCACCTTTACCCGGTTGCATTTCAATAGAATGTATGTTGGCTCCCAACGGAACCTGACTCAAAAACAATGCGTTTCCATTGTCAGGAGTTGCTGTACTTCCTGATAATACAGTATCACCAACCAAAAGTTTATCCGGAGCAATGATGTATCTTTTTTCTCCATCCACATAATTCAGTAAAGCAATAAATGCAGATCGGTTCGGGTCGTATTCAATAGAAGCCACTTTTGCAGGAATTCCATCTTTATCTCTTTTAAAATCGATAACCCGGTATCTTCTTTTATGCCCACCGCCTAATTGCCTCACGGTCATTTTACCGGTATGATTTCTTCCTCCTGACTTACCACCCCTTGAAATCAAACTTTTTTCAGGAGAATCTGTAGTCAATTCCGCAAAGCCATTTCCCACTCTGTTTCTCAGACCGGGCGTGACGGGTTTAAATTTTCTGATTGCCATATTACAATTCTTTATATAGAATTAAAATAATTATTCGTTTTCTGCTGATCCGTAAATATCAAGCTCTTCACCTGCTGCCAAAGTCACAAACGCTTTTTTATAAGCACTAACCCTACCCTTTAAAATGGCAGTTTTAGTATTCCTTGTTTTTAGTTTTGCAGGCATGACAGCCGTATTAACTCCAACAACATTGGTTGCATACATTGCTTCCACTGCTTTTTTGATTTCAATTTTATTAGCGGATTTGTCAACTATAAATGTATATACATTATTCTTGTTGGATCCTCTCTCTGACTTTTCTGAAACCACCGGTTTAATTAATATTTGTTTCATGTCTTCTTATTTAGGCTTGAACTTGTTGAAGTTTTTTAACTGAATTTTCAGAAAGTATCAACACATCCGCATTTAATATCTGAAATGTATTAACATCCTTTACTGTGGCAACGCCGGATTTGGCAAGGTTTCTACCTGACAAATATACATTGGAATTTTCTGCATCAACTACCAGCAACGACTTTCCGTTTACCTGAAGATTGGTCAGCATTTTTGAAAACTCTTTAGTACTTGGTTTTTCAAACTGAAAATCCTCAACAATTTTAAGCATTCCTTTTTGTGCCTTATCAGACAATACAGAAGCCTTTGCAAGGAATTTTACCTTTTTATTTACATCAATGTAATAGTCGTGTGGTTTAGGTCCAAATACACGTCCCCCACCTCTGAAAAGCGGACTTTTTGCAGAACCTGCCCTTGCAGTACCTGTACCCTTTTGTCTCTTTAGTTTCTTGGTCGATTTTGAGATCTCCCATTTTTCTTTAGCTTTATGCGTACCTTGTCTTTGAGCAGCATTGTACTGTTTAACCGCAAGATATACTGCATGTGCATTTGGCTCAACACCAAAATAACTTTCCGGTAATTCAATTTGTCTTCCGGTACTTTGTCCTTGAATATTTAATACTTCGAGTTTCATCTTCCTATTTTTCAATGATTACAAAAGAACCTTTAAAACCTGGAACTGAACCTTGAATAAGTATCAGATTTTTTTCAGGTAAAAGCTTTACAATCTTTAAATTTTTTGTCTTCACTCTTTCGTTACCCATTCTACCTGCCATTCTCACACCTTTAAATACACGTGAAGGCCAAGCAGAAGCTCCAACTGAACCCGGGGCTCTCAACCTGTTGTGCTGACCGTGTGTAGACTGGCCAACACCACTGAATTTGTGTCTTTTCACAACACCCTGAAATCCTTTTCCTTTTGAAGTCCCAATGGCATGTACGGTATCTCCCTCTGAAAAAACCTCAGTCAATTCAATCGCTTCTCCAATTGCCTTGGCGGCCGGATAATTTCTGAATTCAACTACTTTTTGTTTGGGAGTTGTATTTGCATTGGAAAAGTGTCCGCTTAATGGTTGTGTAACGTTTTTCTGTTTGGCCTCACCGTAAGCCAATTGCAGCGCATCATACCCATCAGACTCGACGGTTTTAACCTGCGTGACAATGTTGGGTGAAGCTTCGATTACGGTACAGGCAATATTTTTTCCTGCCGCATCGAAAATACTGGTCATACCAATTTTTCTTCCTATTAATCCATTCATGATTAAAAATTTTAACTAAAGACTTTAAACTTTAGATAATGGTAAAAAAACTATACCTTGAATCTAAAAAATTAAAATAATCCGGTGGTTACGTGAGCTTAACCTGGATATCCACACCACTTGGAAGCTCTAATTTTGATAGTGCATCCACTGTCTTTTGTGTTGGTGTGAAAATCTCGATAACTCGTTTGTGGGTCCTTAACTGAAACTGCTCTCGAGATTTTTTGTTTACGTGCGGGGAACGCAAAACGGTAAAAACTTCCTTCTCGGTGGGCAGCGGAATCGGACCAGAAATAACAGCACCGCTGTTTTTAACTGTTTTCACAATCTTCTCGGTACTTTTGTCTACCAAGTTGTGATCGTAAGAACAGAGTTTTATCCTGATTTTTTGATTCATAACCTATTTTTAAAATTTATGCTCTTTTTTTTGAGGCCGCAAAGATAGACTCAAAAATTTTAATTACAAAATAATTATTAACTTTTTTTAAAATCTGTTTACTTAAGCCTTGATTGTGCCTTTTGCCTTCTCAATTATACCTTCAGCAATACCTTTTGGTGCCGGTGCATAATGGCTAAATTCCATACTACTGCTTGCTCGGCCCGAAGTAATGGTTCTAAGCTGTGTAACATATCCAAACATTTCAGATAACGGTACTTCAGCGGATATAGAAACCGCCCCTCCTGTTCTTGGCTCCTGTCCTTTCGGCATACCTCTTCGTCTGTTTAAATCACCTATTACAGATCCTACATATTCGTCAGGAGAAACTACTTCCAGCTTCATAATTGGCTCCAATAATACTGGATTACATTTTTTGGCAGCCTCTTTAAAACCTTCCTTTGCACACAATTCAAAGGCAAGTGGTTTGGAGTCTACCGCATGTGTCTGTCCGTCATATAGACGCACTTTCATACTATCGATGTTGTAACCAGCCAATACTCCATTATCCATCATGGAATTAAATCCTTTGATAATTGAAGCAAAATATTCTTTTGGTACAGATCCCCCAAATACATCGTTAACAAACTGTAATTTGGTTTTACCTGATTTAAAATCGTCTGATTGCAGGAAAGTTTCATCTGCAGGTCCAAGGTCAAAAGACATCTGGGCAAATAAACCCGAACCTCCTGATTGTTTTTTCAATCTTTCCGTATGGTCAACTTTAGCCGTCAATGCTTCTTTATAATTCACCTGAGGTGCTCCCTCATTAACTTCTACCTTAAACTCTCGTCTCAATCTGTCAACAATAATCTCAAGGTGAAGTTCTCCCATCCCGCTTATTACAGTCTGGTTGGTTTCTTCGTCATATTTTACCTTAAATGTCGGATCTTCCTCAGCAAGTTTGCCTAAGGCCATACCCAATTTATCAAGGTCTTTTTGTGTTTTTGGTTCGATGGCAAGACCAATTACCGGATCAGGGAACACCATACTTTCCAATACAATAGGGTGACTTTCATCACACAACGTATCTCCTGTTCTCAAGTCTTTAAATCCAACACCAGCTGCAATATCACCTGCTTCAACCCTATCAATAGGATTTTGTTTGTTGGCGTGCATCTGGTATAATCTGGAAATTCTTTCCTTGTTGCCTGACCTCGTATTCAATACATAGGAACCTGCATCCAAAGCGCCGGAATATACCCTCATAAAAGCCAATCTACCTACATAAGGGTCTGTAGCAATTTTAAAAGCAAGTGCAGCAAACGGATCTTTTATGGTAGGTCTTCTTTCTTCCTCCTTGTCATTTTTAGGATTGATACCTTTGATAGCTTCAACATCAAGCGGACATGGAAGATAAGCACAAACAGCATCCAAAACTGCCTGAACCCCTTTATTTTTAAATGCAGATCCACACATTACCGGTGTAAAGGCAAGATCAATTACTGCCTTTCTGATAGCTACTCTGATTTCATCAACTGAAATAGAATCAGGATCTTCAAAATATTTCTCCAACAATGCTTCGTCATAATCTGCAATTGCTTCAATCAATTTTCCTCTTGCTTCATCCACAATGTCTATTAAATCAGCAGGAATTGGAATAGACTGATAGGTCATTCCCTGATCACTTTCATTCCAAACCATTGCTTCTTTAGTAATCAAGTCAACAGCCCCTCTAAACTTTTCTTCTGCTCCAATCGGAACCTGAAGGGGAATAGCATTGGCACCCAGTTTTTCCTTAATATCGTTTACTACATTAAAAAAATCTGCACCTGATCTGTCCATTTTATTGACAAAGGCAATACTTGGAACACGGTATCTTTCCGCAAGACGCCAGTTGGTTTCAGACTGAGGTTCTACCCCATCAACTGCACTAAATAAAAATACAAGACCATCCAATACCCTCAATGACCGGTTTACTTCAACAGTAAAGTCGACGTGACCCGGGGTATCAATGATATTAAAATGGTAAGGTTTTGTATCTTCTGTAGGTTTACCCTGAACTGTAGGATAACTCCAGCTACACGTGGTAGCTGCAGAGGTAATAGTAATACCTCTTTCCTGCTCCTGCTCCATCCAGTCCATCGTAGCCGCACCGTCATGTACCTCACCAATCTTGTGGCTGATACCGGTGTAATACAAAATCCTTTCTGTCGTAGTGGTTTTACCGGCATCAATGTGTGCCGCAATTCCAATATTTCTTGTATATTTTAAATCTTTTCCCATGATAATGGTATGGATACTCTTTACTAAATAATTAAAAAAATAAGATTAAGCCTTAAAGTGCGCAAAAGCTCTGTTTGCTTCAGCCATTCTGTGGGTATCTTCTCTTCTTTTTACCGCAGCGCCTTCACCTTTACTGGCGGCAATCAATTCTGCAGATAATTTATCAGCCATGCCTTTTCCACTTCTTGCTCTGGAAAATCTGATGATCCATTTGATACCTATAGACAATCTCCTTGCCGGTCTGATTTCAGTTGGAATCTGGAAAGTTGCCCCACCAATTCTTTTACTTCTTACTTCTACCGCAGGCATAACATTTTCCAATGCTTTTTTCCAAACTTCATGAGGATTTTCACTTAGTTTAGCCTCTATTCTATCCATGGCATCATAAAAAATAGCATACGATACGCTTTTTTTACCCTCCCACATCATGTTATTGACAAACTGGGTCACCATTGGATCATTAAATCTTGGATCCGGCTGGATAAATCTCTTTTTTGTTTTTCTTTTTCTCATTTTTTACAATGATATTATAAATGTATAAAAATTATTTTTTAGGGGTTTTCGCTCCATATTTGGATCTGCTCTGTAATCTTTTAGCTACACCTGCCGTATCGAGGGCTCCCCGTACTATGGTATATCTTACTCCCGGAAGGTCTTTTACTCTACCTCCTCTTACCAGTACAATGGAATGTTCCTGAAGATTGTGTCCTTCACCTGGGATATAAGCAATCACCTCAATCTGGTTGGTAAGACGAACTTTAGCAACTTTACGTAAGGCGGAGTTAGGTTTCTTAGGTGTTGTCGTATACACTCTGGTACAAACACCTCTTTTCTGAGGACATGAATCCAAAGCTCTTGACTTGGAGGCAACCACTACTTTCTCTCTACCTTTTCTTACTAATTGGTTAATAGTTGGCATACTATTTTTGAATTTAAAATATACAAAATACTAGGGGCATTTCATACCCTTTTTAAAAAGAGACGCAAAGGTAAACTTTATTTTGTTTTAAGCACAATTTTTTCTTTCAATTTTTTTCCAATTAACTAAAAATTTGAAAATCAATAAAAAAACAAATTTCAATATTCTTGGTACCCCGGTATTTTGAATATAAAGACCGACCTTTTTATTGCATACCTTTGCCAAATTTGTGATCTTTTAAAAGTGAGGTTAGTATAATGTTTTGCATAATCTGTCTTATTATATAGTGAGGTATCCTCTTCCATTAGTATCTTTGACGCTTTCGAAAGATCAAAAGTGAACCTTCGTATAAAAAGTTTTGCTTCGCATTTCCTTACGTAAAGTAAATATTTTTTTATCACCAAAATCATTATACACATGAAAGCAGCCATCCACACCAAATACGGCCCACCCGAAGTAGTTTCCATTGGTGACCTACCGAAACCGGAACCAAAAGAGGATGAAATCCTGGTGAAAGTATGTGCGTCTACCGTCAATAGAACTGATGCGGGATTTCGCAGCGCAGAATACTTCATTTCCAGATTTTTCAGTGGTTTGTTTCGTCCTCATAATCCTGTCCTTGGATGTGAATTTGCCGGTAAGGTAGTAAAAGTGGGCAGCCTGGTTACAGAATTTATTCCGGGTGACCGCGTGTTTGGCTTTAACGATCAAACCTGGGGAGGTCACGGCGAATTTATGGTGATAAAATCCGGTGCCGGGGTTACAAAAATGCCCGACCATTTGACCTATGAGGAAGCCGCTCCTATCTCAGAAGGTGCTCATTATGCACTCGGCAACATTATGGCTTCCGGGATTAAAAAAGGGCAGCAAGCCGTGGTATACGGTGCAACAGGAGCTATTGGCAGTGCTGCTGTACAACTATTAAAATTTTTTGGTGTAGAAGTGACCGCAGTCTGTAATTCAAAAAATGTCGGACTTGTTAAATCACTGGGTGCGGATGCCGTGATCAGTTATGAGACTGAAGACTACACGATTACGAAAAAAAAATTTAAACTGGTTTTGATGCTGTAGGGAAAAGTTCGTTTGGTGCCTGTAAAAAAATTTTATCGGATGATGGCGTGTATATATCCACAGAATTGGGCCAAAACGGGGAAAATATCTGGAGAGCTATCCTTGGAAAAATATTTGGTGGAAAACGTATATTATTCCCCCTGCCGGAAACAAAAAAATCTGATATCGTCTTTTTGAAACAACTTGTAGAGGAAAAAAAATTTAAACCCCTGGTTGACAGAACCTATGTGCTTGATGATATCGTTGAAGCCTACCGTTATGTAGAAACGGGTCAGAAAATTGGCAATGTAGTTTTACTGATGAATGCATCAGAAAAGTAGTGGAATTTTTTCATTGAGCTTGATTTATATCTGACTCTTTAATCTGACTCTAAATTGGGAAAGTTTATTAATCCTGTAATTTTAACAAGTTTTCTTTCAAAAGGCATAAAAAAAGGGAAGCCCGAAGGCCTCCCTAACTCTCAAAATTTGTATTCATTAACCAATTATCTTATTCAATCAGAATCATTTTTCCGATCTTCACTGCTTCGTTAAACTTAAGTTCGTACAACAATACGCCTCCATTACCCATTTCTGATCTCAGGATATCGATAGTATTGATTCCTTTGTTAAAATGACCACTGCGCGTCATCAGAAGTTTACCTGCCATGTCTCGGACTTTCAATTCTACATTTCCCTGATTAGGGATATAAAATTGAATCGTTGTCATATTACTCCAAGGATTTGGGGCATTTCCAATCACCATAAAATCTTTTCCTGCAGTTACAGAAACCTGATAGTGAAGAATAACCTTATGTGTAGATAAATCTTTAGCATACATTTCAGCATTCATAACATCATTATCCAAAGTTATAGATTCATGGTTGTATGCTGCCCTGTTTGTATTTGCATGTATAGTAAATAATACCTGACCTGCAGACAATATAACCAGTTCTCATCAGACCAGGATATAAATATATATCCATTATTGATGTGATAGTTAGAACTTGTCATATTCAATACATCTGAAGTGATGCGAATATTTTCCAGGTTTTGTACGGAAAGAGCAAACTGGAATCCATACACTTCTTTGTCAGCGATGTTGGTCACCGGAATTTCTATGTTTTTATTATTTTCGAATTTATATTCCGCAACCTGAAGATAGAGATTATCTGAAGTCCTGCCTTCTGCAAGACCACCTCTCAACTCATAACTGTTGTTGACATCACCGATTTTAACACCTGTAAAATCCATAACATAGTTTCCTTGCAGTGATTCAATAAAATGACTGCCCGGTATTTGTGTTGCAAAAGGATTAGTCGGGTCAAGAAAGTCAAATTTCTTATTGACCATTCTCCAGCTGTCATTATTGGTAAATTCAGGCTGTACTCCAAGGATTGTTTTACGTAAATCCACGAGGTCTAAAGTACTTATTTTTCTGTCATTATTGACATCGGCTGCAATGAGTTTATATGGGCTGTTTAGCACTCCCAAACCTGTAATATGTCGCTGAATCAGAACAAGGTCTAAAGTAGATACACCTTCCAATACTCCGGCAACCTTTTTCGGTACAATATTGTAACCATTACCTCTGTCGAGTTCGTCCACCTTATATTGTCCATCTTCGTTGGTACGTATCATTGCTTTTCCTGTCACATTGATTTCTACATCCTGTACCGGAGCTTGATTTTCAGTACTGATAGCTCCGGTCAAAACAGCTCTTCCTCCTGTACCGGCGCAAATACCCTGACAATACATCATTGGATCAGTAAAGAAATACTGCGATCTGCAGGTATCCCATAGTATAGTATCACCCGATCTTGTATCCCAAAGGTAAATGGTAACATTCACTCCTGCCATAGCCACATCACTGCAATCCAAAAGAATGGTTGAATCCGCAACATTTGGGCCAAAGGAAGCAAGGAACTGTCCTGACTGAGGACAAACATTATCAAATACATAAAAATTGAGAGCACGCTCAAGAAAATCACAACTATCCGGCATAAACAGGAATTGTTTGGAGCAAACAGCTCTAAAAGCCTTAACCTTTAAAGTAAATGTATATTCTTCAACATTTCCACAAGCATCCTGTGCACTCACGGTAATCGGATATGTTCCAACGTCATATGTTCCTGAAGGGTCCAGACTGTTTTGGTTGGTCGCCCAGAAACCATTATTTGTAAATATTAAATTATCATCACAATCCGTAGCTATGATCCCCGAAAGGTCAAGCAAGGTATCACACTGTGCTACTGCAAGCGTTATTTCAATGAGTGCCGGAGGTAAATTAGATAGCACAGGGGCTGTTTCATCAACTATAAATATCACTTGTTCATAAACAAATATACCATCATTGGTTCCTGCCAGCAATTGACATGAATCAATCACTGTCCAGGTTCTGATAATTGTATCAATGCAACCGCCACCTCCCAAAAGGAAGATTTACATCTTCAAAATCAATAGAAACAATAGCACAATCAACACCCTGGTCATCTATTTCAGGGGTACCCGTAAATAGAGGGCCTGACATCATACAATTTGAAATGGTAACTGTATCCATTGGCCAGGTAATATCACCTTCAGTGAGGGCATTGGTGACTTCAATGGTGATCGTTTGAACACATTGTCTGGAGTTATTACTGTTGTCTGTGACTACAAAAGTTCTTGTAATGACACCTACATTACATGTATTTAAATTTAAAATAGGTGTTTCATCCAATTCAAGTCCTGGAATACAATTGTCCGAAAATGTGGCATTTCCAAAAACGGTTAATGGCGCATTCGGATCAAATTCCAGACAACCTATCGTTGCATTTGCCGGACAGACCTATGTTGGTCGAATCGTATCAAAACTGTCACTTCTGCTGTACACTCCAAAGTAATTTGTGTGGTAACATTGATTACTCTCAATGTAACTACATTTATTCCAATTTGATTACAAAACAGCATGCCAGGAATAACCTCTACCTCAACTTCACCTCCACATCCTAAAGTATCACCAATACTGATGAGTTGTGGAGTGATTACTACAGAACCCATACTATTCAAATAGACTGTTGTGTCTCTTGTTTCACAGCTTAAGGCTCCTGTTCCTACTTCAACAGAAACAAAGGCGATATCTGTACATTGATTGCTGTTCGTTACGGTAACTCTGTATGTTGTATTCTGAGTAGGTGAAACCGTTATGGAAGATGTTGTTTGACCGGTTGACCAAAGGTAAGTTCCCCCACCTGTAGCTGTAAGTGTCGTGTTTTCGCCAACACAAATGACGGTATCGCCTAAAATATTGGCGTCAGGACGGGCATTTACGGTAACCGTTCTTGAAGCCGTCGCAGAACAACTATTACTATTGGTGACCGTTACGATATAAGTGGTTGTGGCCGCTGGTGTAACCGTTATCTGATTTGTTGTCTGTCCTGTAGACCATATAAACGAAGTACCTCCCGTTGCGGTCAATGTAGTAGAACTTCCCTGACAAATCGAATTGTTTCCAGTAACATTTACCGTTGGCAATGGATTGACCACCACATTAAATGAACCTGTAGAAGAACAAGTATTGGCATTGGTTACGGTAACGGTATAGGATTGAGTGGAAGCAGGTGAAACCGTAATACTGGCGGTAGATGCCCCTGTAGACCAGGCATATGTATTGCCAACTACTTGAGGTACTGAAAGTGTGGTTGATTTACCTACACATATAGGTGAATTTCCTGTAATGGTTGAATTAGGTAAACCATTTACGGTTACAGTTGCAGATGAGGTTGCAGTACAACCATTGGCATTGGTAACTGTAACAGTATAAGAGGTTGTTGCCAGTGGTGTTACGGTAATACCTGCTGTATTTTGACCGTTTGACCATGTATAGCCCGTTCCTCCGGTAGCTGTTAATGTTGTGGATTGATTTAAACAAACAGTACGGTTACCCTGAATATTTACTGTAGGTAATGGATTAACTGTTACCGTTCTTTCCGCAACCGCTGTACAATTATTCGCTGAAGTTACGGTAACCCTAAACGTGGTTGTTGTCGTAGGACTGACAGTGATACTTGCTGTAGTTGGGTTGCCGGGAGTAGACCATCGGTATGTACCTCCTCCGGTAGCTGTCAAAGTCGTTGACTTTCCAGTGCAAATAATATTGTTACCTGTAATTGCGGCAGTTGGTGTATCATCAATGGCCGTAATCGTTTGCGTAAACGTGTAGGATATAGGTCGGGAATAACAATTAAATGTTACTGTCCAAACTCTACCCAATGTAATACAGTTGGGTCCGCATGAAGTCTGAGGGTTATCTACATGCGTTATCGTGACACTATTACAATCACAATTTGAATTGATAACAGGAATTTTATTAAAACCAACGTTGGCAAGAATAGGAGCACAAAGAGTTACGTTGACCTCACCCGGCCATACGATACATTCTTCCAGATCAGGACATACGTCAACATCATTATTATCCTGAACTTCGACAACGACCACACATTCTGAAATACCTCCACCAATTTTATCAATGATGTATAAAGTGATTTCATTATCTCCCTGGTCAAAACAGTCAAAACAATGTTCGACAATAGTTGTGTCAATAGGGTCAAAACTAAAACACAAATCATTACTGCATGGATGACTACTACCCGCATCCAGCGAAATCGCAGAAACACATGCCATTTCTATATCATTGGTACCATCACCATCAAGGTCCATTGGCACCAAACCTATGCTGATTCTTTCAACACAAACAGCAGTCGGCGCATCACAATTTTTTATGTTAAACAATTTATCACAGGTAGTTACATTTCCACATCTGTCCTCAAAAGAAAACTGAATCCTGTGGTTTCCAACCGGGAATGAATCAGATACTGTTTTTGAACCACCAAAACCAGTTTCTACTGTTTCATAAATTCCATCGTTGTCCAGGTCAATTTTATACGTCCATTGTAAAAGATTGGCAGGTGTACAAACATCTGTGGCCGAAGCGGTGATGACAACATATCCTTTGTTGCAGTTCCCTTTTGGCGTACATACATTAATCGTTTCACACGAACTATTAATAACAGGACCTACTTTATTCTGAACTTTAATCGTTTGCTGGAAAGAATACGGCTCATAATTTGGATCATTGGCCATAGCGCACCAGTCGATCACATACCACGTTCTCACAATTTTAAAGCAAGCATTAGGTACAAAGTTAAATATCTGATCTTTAAATGTTGCTCCTACATTATCACAGAAATCTTCTGTAATGACTGGATAACTATATAGTGTATCGAGGTTGTCCGGATGTAAATCAAGCGGTGTACAACCTTTATCAGTTTCAAAATCAAGTGGTTTTATAATTTCCGCAGGTGTAAACGGATTTTCATTTATCACATTAATATATTGGGAACACTCGGCAAAACCAAGGTTGTCCGTTGCACGAAATATTCTTTCGATCACGCCGGTTCGACATTGATTTATTCCGGAAATCGGATCTAATTCTGTTACTGTTGCTCCACAGGCATCAATAGCGGATGCAACACCGAATTCTGTAAGATCATCCATGTCAATAGGCATTTCACAAGAAAGCGTCAAGTCATCCGGACAAGTTATCTGAGGTGCAAACTTATCCTGTACCGTAACTGGAATCATACATGTATTGGAGTTGTCATTAATGTCGGTCACTCTCATTTCTACCATAACCGGTTGACCTACATCCTCACAACAAAAATCAACAGAACTTCTGTATTTATCTGAACCACTCAAACATCTGTCAGTCATTTTCCTGACTTCAAAATGAGAAATACCACAAGCATCAAAACTACCGTCATTTATATGAACAGGACGTAAGTAGGCTTCACCAAGGAAGTTCAGGCTGACCACAACTTCCCCTTTACAAACCACTGTAGGAGCCGTTTTATCTTCAACGACAACAATAAAACTTGTAGAAGAAGAATTCCAGCAACTGTCATACACTGTATAAGTGATTTCATTGTCACCACTTGGCAGATTTACGGTAGCAGTGTTTTGATTTTGAATAAACCCTCCCGGATAAGTTATGTCAACTCTTAAAATTTTATTACATTCATCTGAAACTTTCGCCAATGGCAATTGAACCCTGGCCATACAATTTCCGTAAGACGCGCTTACCGTTACATCCTCAATAGGTTCAATAACCGGAGGAATTGTATCCGTGATTTCAATCAACTGGGTAAATTCAATAGGCGTAACATTATCGCACCAGCTTTCAAAAACAATCCATTCCCTTGCGATTTTTCTGGTACAATTGATAACCCCAAGATCACGGTCATGGAAACCAACAAACAGATTACATGATTCGAGTGGTGTTGGGTATAAAGGAATACCATGTAAAGTTGGAACACCCGTTACTGATGTTGAAGGTCTTCCCTGTGCATCAAGAGGAAAATTGGCACAAATCAAAGGATTACCATTTACCATGCTCACATCTTCAGGCTCAATAATCAGACTTACATCAGGTCTGGCAACAGAAATTCTCATTTCACAAACTCTTGAAATGTTACCTGCCTTATCTTTTGCCTGATAATCCCTGTCTATATATTTAATAAAATCATCATTACAATCTAAAGGTGTTATTCTTTCGGACAATAGTATATTTTCAATGGGTTCCCCACAATTGTCTGTTTCAAACGGACCTACATACGCATCTAATAAATGACATGGCAAGATGATGTCCCTGCAAAATGTTACCGGCGGAATCTTATCTTCAACCAGTATAGTAGACCAGCAGGAATTGCCACCGCAACCATCAATAAGTTTCGCCATTATTTTTTGTCCCAGATGTTCTTTTGTCAATGTTGCACCAGGAATAGTGTTTCCATGTACATCCAACAACATTACCTGATAAGGCGACATCGGGTTGAATTCTCCTGCTATAAGAACGTTAGGAGTAACTTCAAATCTACACTGCTCATTTAACGATACATTAATATTTGAAATACATGAAATAGCTGCAGCGTCCATTACGCCTGTTGAAACGTCGAGCGTTGCAGGCGCATAACAACCACTTGTTGAACTAATCTCTACTTTTACAACATGGTCTCCTAACATATAAACTGACCAGTCAATATTTATCTGATTTCCTGTACCAGGCACTACATTGCCATCAACTGACCACGTATAAATCGCTCCGGCTATTACATTTACACTGTAATTGGAAATAGTGGTATTACAAATTGATACCGGTCCTGCGATATTCAAATCAGTATATCTGCAACTTCCCTGATCAAGTCTGTAAGAACGTATTATATTGTGTTCGTTCTGTACTATGATAAATGCTCCCAAACCATCAATATGAATTCCTTCAAGTGAATAGGTTGAAATTCCGTCCAAACCTACTGTTTCATCCAGGATAAATCCGGCCGGACCAGTCACAAATGGAACTGGTGCTGCCGGAGGAGCAGGACTTGTTACATCATACATACCTGTAACTTGTTGAATAAACCATGTTTCTCCAGATGCACTTTCAAATGACAAAACTATATCAAACTGACCATTGTCACGGTCAGTGGCATTTTGTTTGCAATCGCAGGGATTTGGCACTTCAATATTGCCAAGCATAACTACCGGAGCAGAAGAGTAATTGTCCTGGCCTATGTATGCCATTACACTGTTCTCTTCGTTTTCAACTGTTAAAGACAAATTACTGTCAATGTCAAGTGGAGAAATTTCTCTTTGATTCGTATCGAATATTTTAAATACCTGAGCCACATTAGTAAAAACTTTAGGGCCGGTCATATTTTCATCTATTTTCAATAATATTGTCGTAATTAAACTTTTACCGGGTTCCAAAGAATTTTCAAGCAAAAATTCTTTTTCCGCTATATTGTTTTCAAGCAATGTCCATGTATCATCTGCAAGTACAATTCCATGAGGAATGTAATCTCTTAATACAAATTTTTTGAAAGCTACACTTCCCTGATTTATTACTTCAAGATTAAATAATACCTCTTGTCCTGCAATAACTTCACGATTAGTTGTAGTTTTAATCAGGGCAACATCAACCAGATTTAACATAATAACTACCGGATCATGATCATCTTCATCCACTACTCCGTGGTCATTAATCATATTGTCTGATACGGAATTAACAATTCCCCCTTTATCGTTTTTAACATCATTATCCGGAGCTGAGTCAAAATCAATTGCCTCATTGCCGGAAATATCCACGGCATCAGTTATCTCTGCATAATTAATTATGCCGCCCTGTGAAGCATCAGTTTTCAAAACTACAGTAAGCATTACTGCCTTGTTTTCTCCGGGAAATAAATTTTCATCTACAAAATATGTCAATAATTTTCCATCCTGAGAAAGTTTCCATCCCGGATTTTTAGAAGGGTCGAAATCAAACTCTTCGTTCAGATAATTGACAATAGTATAAGAACCCGCTGCCACATTGCCCTGATTATAAACCGTTGTATTTATTTTAATTTCTGAACCGTATGAATATATCTGATTGGTTGCCAGTTCATGTTTGAGGGCAAGGTCAAATACTTCAGGAACCAACGTCGAAATTAGATCTTCTGTACTGGTTGAACAATCACTAAGATCATTAACCGGAACATTATTATTATCAAATATCTGAGTTACAGAAAATTCCTGATTAAATCCGAGGTTCCAGTTTTGTTCTTCAAACCGAACCTTGATTTGAGTGCAATATGTTTTGCCCTTACCCAATGATTCTTTAAACAGTTTTGTATACACACTTCCGTTTAAAGTCCATCCTTCATTGAGTTCCTGAGGCAATATATTTCCTGAAGCCAGAGCACTCTGCAATACCCATCCTCCCAATGGAACAGCTCCTGTATTGGTTAAACATATTTCATACGTCAAAACATCACCGACCTGTACCGGTGCTGCGTCAACAATTTCGGCCCTTAGTTTTAAACCACATTCTGTCGCAACATTTAAACCGATGTCATATTTGTGGTTGGTAAAGGTGCTTTGAACCTGAATAAGAGCTTTGTCACATCCCTGTATATTTTCAATTGCTTTATTACCAAGCAATTCATCATTATCCTGTAAAAGAGATATTGTATAATATGTCCCATTTACTGAATACAATGATGTATTGCTATCATATAATGCAGGATCAATTCCTACGTAGTAAGTCTCTCCTGATTGAAGATTAACCAAAACATTATTTTGATTAAACTGATAATTTCCTTTTTCATCGGTTACTGCTGTTCCGATGGCTGTACAAACATTATTATATAAAACAAGACGTACATCCGGCAAACCTTGTTCTCCGGCATCCTGCAATCCATTTTTGTTAGTATCATTCCAAACTCTATTGCCGATTTCAATAGGCGGCTCTATACAAGCGCCAACTATATCACCAAAACCGGTAGCTTTTCCAAAAGCAACAGTAGTATTAAGCCTGTACAATTCTTTTGCACCCAGTAATTCTCCATTCCGGGTAGAATATCGGTGCAGACCACCACTATATGCATTTATATGAGGGTCAAAAACAGTCGACACAACTGAATTTGTGCCCGGCATGACAAAAATACTTCCAAGGGATACTTCAGGATGGTATGCAGGATCGTGCATCCAGTGATCCATACCAAAAAATTCTCCGCCGCCCGGTCCCTGGTTGTTGCCAACACCAGAACCTGTCAATCCATTTATTTTACCATTGGATTCAAGTGTCCATGTTTTTGAAGCTGAATTATATCCGACCAATAAAAGATCAGGTCTTTGGTCATCAAGTCTGTTGGTGAAATTGACAGTACAATATCTGTGACCTACTCTGTCTGAAAGCGCAAGCAACATATTTCCATCGTCTGTAAAATCAATGTCTGTCAACCATTGCATAGTGGTCAATTGATCGGCATCATTGTCTCTCCAGTATCCCTTGAGATAAGGAGTCGAAAATATTAATTGAAAAGAATTTGTTGTGGGATTGAAGGCAAACACATTTGCTGATGAAGCCGCATCACTTTTGGCTGTCTCTGCAGTACAAGTTACACCAACATACACCATATTATTATATACTTTTAAAGCAAATGCCCGGTATTCACCATTGGAACATCCGGGATCAGGTATTTTGTATGATCGTGTATTTGCTGCTGTCGGATTCTGTGTAGGAATCACAACGAGTGTATTATTATATAAGTTTATCGTATACAGATAATTGTTGTCCGCTGATATTTCAAGCGATCCAAGACCCAGCTTTCCAACCTGCTCGCCATAAGCACAATCGTTGATATTGGTAGTGGTCAGCGAACCGACATCTTGTCCAAGGCTACTGAGTTTGGCAAACAAAGTTGTCGAAGGCATACCAACTTCAGGTATTGAAGTTTTGAAGATAGCATCGTGACCATGTGCAGTCAGATCTCCATATTGTTTAATAAAGGCCGAGCTGTATAACGCCTTTTCTCTTTTATTCCATGCGACTCCCCAAATAGTACCAGTTTCGCTATACATAGCATATTTTTCAGCAGGGCTACCCAGATTAAAACCGTAATCCAATCCCACAAGTGTAGGTTCAGTGGGCAATAATGAAGTTCTTCCCTGCACAAAACATGTAGTTAAAATCCTTGTGGATTCATTACAATATTGTAAGGAAGAAGAAAGCCCAAGACCTTTAGAGCAGGCAGGAACAGTCACAAACTGTACCCGGGTTCCGTTGTCACTGCCGACAAAACCATCATTATATTGATTATGAAGATAGGTAAGTCTTACTTCTTTGCCATTAGTAAGATTGGTGATGGTATAATTACCATTAACATCAGAAAGAACATTGCCCAGCAAACTGCCGAAAGCATCATGTGCCTGAATTCTGACATTATTGATAGATTCTTCACCTGGATCTTTAACACCATTGTGATTTGCATCTAAAAATACAAATCCCTCGATGGTATTGGGAGAAGTAACACATTGGGAAATTCCGCGGGTAGCGAAAAGGAATAAAAGGGTACTTAATACAAAGTACTGGAAAGCATACTGCTTCCTGCCCTTTAATGGGAGTTTTACGTTTTTCATTTGAGACCTTAATTAATACTTAAAAAAAATATAAAGCTTTATAACCGAATTCAGCTTTATGTTCTTAAAATGTATTACTGTTTTGGTTCGCTTTTGTGTATTTCAGCCAACCGAACTGCTGTGAACACACTAAACGATGGGGCAAATATATAATATAATTATAATATGTTGTATCTATTTATATTAAAAATTTTAAAAATTTTTTTTAGCCTGATAATCATTCGTTTATGATTATAAATAATTTATTTTGTAATAACCATCTACGATAAATAAAACAACTTCAAATCAAATATCCCAAAAATCTTTGAAAAAATGAAGACTCCTAATATAAAAAACAGGTATTTGAATATGCGTTGGTTTTTGTTGCAGATTTTAACCAATGATATCTGTGTGTTTGTTAAGCGGTTTGGATTCATTGAGAATAAAATCATTGGAGTTTCATTTTTACTCCAAAAATTAGTTTAGAAAATGGGAATGGTTGGTTGGTTCATTTGTTGGTACACATGGTGGAATAACAAATGTAAGGTCTGACAAAAGGGAAACTTTCACGACAAAAAAAAGAAGGTTCTTTGATTTCAAAATTAAATTGGTTTTATAGGTTTCAAAAATTAATCAAAAAATACGATTCCAATCCAAAAATTTCTATTGATTGATAACCTTACAGCCTTTTTGCCAATAGAAATCCGTAATAAAAATATATTTGGCAAAATCTATCAAAATCATAAAACTTCCAAAATAGAACTTTTCCAAATAAAAAATTTAATTACTTTTAGGCTTTAGTTCAAAAAGCTAAAAAATATTAATGAAATAATTTATTCCTCTATTATTTTAGTTTTATTGAATTAATTTCTAATCCTTCATTAAATCATTAATAAAAAATGAAAAATTATATTTTAACCCTCACATTGGTTTGTATTGCTATCTTTAGTGTTGCTCAAAAAGTGGATATTGACAATTTCAGGATCAATATTAAAACGACAAAGTTCCCTCTGAACTACATACCTGAAAACGAACGGTCCTTTTCCACAAAAATTACGGGTCCCCAGGTATACAGGGGACAGGATAAAGAAGAACAAGTCAACATTTTTGGGTGGAATAAAACAAATGAGAATCCTGATATGGATGTGGAGGTGAATATGTCTTCCTTTAGAAGAGGGCAACCACAATTATCAAACAAAGTAGAGGAAAAAAAAGACAAAGATGGCAAAGTAATCTCAAGGACAACTTATTATTGGGTGTCGGTATCCAATACAGGGATAGGTTTGGTTAAAGTCTTTGGTAAAAAAAATGAATTACCGGTAGTTTTGTCAAAAAAACAAATGGAAAAACAAAAAGCAAAGGAGGCTAAGGAAAAAGAAAAAAAAGACAAAGAAATCGCAGACAATCCTTTTTTACAAAATGTAGAAACCGAAGTAGAAGAAGTTAAAGAAGTAACATCCTCCAAAAAGAACATGTTTACTCGCAAAATATTAGCCAAAGTTATGTCTATGAAACGGGAAGGTTTACCTCAGCAAACCAGGCATGGAATGATTACAGATCAAATAATGTTACACAGGCAAACAATCATGAAAATACATACATTTCAAGTTATTTAAATTCCATAAATTCTTTTCTTAACGATATGTATGGTTATGGACCTTTTATACATTATGCTAAATTTAAAAAATTGGATTCAGAAAAACACCCTGAATATACTATGTTTGACAATGCCACAAAAGCAATGAAATTAATCCTTGAAAAGATGAGGTATAATCAACCTATTGACCAGATCGAAAAAGACATGACACCCATAATCAGTTATTTTGACGGGATTATAAAAAAATACAATAAAGACGAAAAGGGAGATAAAAAAATGAAATATGCTGCTCAGTATAACCTGGCCAGAATCTTTCAGTTTTTGGACCGTCATGACAAAACCATCGAAATCGGAAAAGTTATGATTGCCGATGATTATGAAAAAAAAGATGGTGAAAGATTTGTAGAACAATCAACAGAATTTAAAAGAAAATTAGAATTTCACCGCATGACCAACCGACATATCATTCCAAGAAATGCAAATGATGAAAAGGATGTCGAAGGCGAAGCTGGTGAAGAAGAAGAGGAAGATTAACCCTGCCAATGTTGAAAGAAAGATTGAAGTATGCCAAGTAAAAGGACGAATTTAGGTAAGTGCTGCCATTACTTATATCGCTTATTTCTATAGCACTAAAAACAAAAATTTAATCTTTTACTATTTGATATTTCAAATGGTATTCAGCTAAATGTAAATTGTAAAATTTGGCACCTCAAGCACAATAGCTGTTATTAAAATTATTTCATGTGCGCTCTGTGAAGTAAAATCAATATCTTTGCACCTATTATTTTTACACTATGTCCTCTTTTGTCGTTCTAAAAAAAGGTAAAGAATTTTCTGTCCTCAGAAAACATCCCTGGGTTTTTTCCGGAGCCGTTTTAAAAACCTCCCCTTCTCTTTCTCAGGGACAGGTGGTTGAGGTGCAACAATACGACGGCACCTATCTGGGCAAAGGTCATTATCAGCATGGGGGCTCCATCGTCGTCAGAATGTTATCCCTGCTTCACGAAGATATAGATCAGGATTTTTGGAATCAGGTTTTATCAAAAGCATTTTTATACCGAAAGAGTCTGGGACTCACAGACAATAGGTTGACCAATGCCTATCGCCTTATCCATGGGGAAGGTGACGGTCTTCCCGGTCTTGTCATTGATGTCTATGGAGATATTTTTGTAATACAATGTCATTCCATAGGCATGTACCTGCAAAAAAATGAAATAGGTAATGCCATTAAATTTGTGTACGCCAGAGAAAACATTTCAGTCTATTGCAGGGCCAAGGATACCTTACCTGACTTTTTTTCTCAAAATATTGAGGATACCTTTTTGATGGGTAACGCTGAAGAAACTACTATTTTGGAAAACGGACAAAAGTTTCATGTAAATATTATCGAGGGTCAAAAAACCGGGTTTTTCCTGGACCAGCGCGAAAACCGCCTTTTACTTCAGAGTATGGCTAAAAACAAATCGGTACTCAATACATTTTGTTACACAGGTGGTTTTTCAGTATATGCCCTGACCGGAGGTGCCCAAAAGGTGGACTCTGTAGATATTTCCGGAAAAGCAATGGACTTGACAGACATAAATATTTCGTTAAATAATTTTGGAAATCATCATCGCTCATTTACAGAAAACGTCATTCCCTATCTCAATCAGGTGGAAACGGATTCTTATGATATCGTAGTGGTGGATCCGCCGGCCTTTGCCAAAAGCCTGGCAAAAAGACACAATGCTGTGCAGGCTTATAAGAGATTGAATATTTCTGCCTTAAAAAAAGTAAATCCGGGAGGTTACCTGTTTACTTTTTCATGTAGTCAGGTCGTGAATACTCAATTGTTTTATGACACTATTGTAGCCGCAGGTATCGAATCCAATCGCAATATAAGGGTAGTCAGACATCTCAGTCAGGCATCCGACCATCCGGTCAGTTTGTTTCATCCTGAAGGTCATTACCTGAAGGGTTTATTGTTATATGTTGAATAATGTATTTTTTTATCTTTAATAAATGTTCTCACATATGAGTATCAAGTTACATTGGTCATTAATAGGTTTTGTATTATTTTCTCTTGGTCTGAAAGCACAGGACAGGGTATTTCCATACTCTTTCGCAAATTTATATGGATTGGTAAGCGATAAAAATGAAGTGGTACTCAAAGAAAAATATCAAAGCATCCAGCTGAACAAACGACAGTGGGACAATAACAAATTCGTTGTATTTTCTCAACTATTTAAAAATGGTAATACATCACAAGAAAAATACGGTATTCTTGACAATACCGGAAAAGAAATAATTCCGGCTAAGCTCAGTAAAATTTATTACGATTTTTACGGAAGATTTTTTTACGTCCTTCCCGCACCGGATTCTATGGAAATCTGGCATATCGCTAAAAAAAAATGTGTACTCCGCACTAAATTTGCCTCTTTTGAATATGATGGAGGATTATTTGTAGTAAAAGATAAAAAAGGCAACAGCACTATTTTATTGGACAATGGCAAACATAAGTTGATTTCAAAAAATGTTGACATTGTAAATGATATGTATAAATTCTACTACAGTTATTACGATGAAGGCATAAAAAAATATCAGTATATAACTGACAAAGGTAAACCGGCATCTATAGAGGATCCTTTGGGTTATGACGATTTTCCTATGGTTCAAATGCAGCATTCAGACCTGCAGTCTCTTATTTCAGAAAAAAACGGGCAACTGAATGCATTGAAATCAAAATTGGGCACTCAGAATGTAAAACCATTTTATTCCCGGGTCGGGGATTTTCCTCTTGTAGCTGCATATACTGATCCGGCAACTAAATTTTTAACACTTTACGATCTTACAGGTGAAATTCTATTGGATAAAGAAGGCATTACCCAAATGGAAAGTTTCAAAAAAGGATCCGAAAAATTTGAATACATTAAATATAAAACCGGGAATTATTGGGGATTGACAGATTTTAACGGTAAACAGATTCTTTCACCGGAGTATTCATCAATAGAAATAAGTGAGGAGGAAGACTATTATTTTTTCGTCAGACATAAATCCGGTTATTCTGGCTATTGTTACCAGGGCCAAACTCCATATTTACCCAAAGAAAGTGGCTGTACTGATTTGAAATAATAAAATAATCTGGTCTTTACACCGTTGTTTCATCAGTTTCCCTTATAAGGCCAACGTAGTAACTGTAAACACCTTTTTCCATGGGAGATATATTTTTTCCTTTTATTTTCCTGTAATAATCTTCCAATATTTCTGCCTGTTGTTCAAAGTTGAAGGACTTAATACTTTTACCTTTCATCATAGCTGCATAAAGATGCTCAGCACCACCGTAGTCATAACCCTCTTTACTTTTTTGTGCCTTTATAGCTTTGGAAATATACACACTTCCATATTGCTGATATTGCCAGATGTGGACCAGTTCGTGAATAAAAACTGGCATTGAAATAGTATTTCTGTAGTTGATCATAAAAAAAGTAACATACGCCACAGCTGAATTGCCAATTCCCAACCTTGATTTGTCGTCGATAAGGATAAGAGGGTAATTCAATACATTTCCAAAAACAGCCTTGGCTTCCTCTATCTCTTCAGGATTCAGACCACGGACTCCGGACTTAAAAACTATAAAAATATTTTCATGCCAAAATGGAATACCAAGTACATCAATACTATAAAAAACAAAATCAAATATCCATTCATAAACAGAAGCAGGAGGATATTCATTGGCAAAACTTTTTGGGAAAAAAATCCATAAAAAATGAATAAACCACCGACGCCAAACCTTTGGATAATTATGTATGTAATAAACAAACCTTTTCATTCAAAACGGATGGTTTTGAGAGGGGAAATTCTGGCAACCACCATAGTGGGAATCACCAAAAAAAGCAGGGTCAGAAAAAAAAGTTCCCACATTAAGCCAGGCTATATGCCAACCGTCAATAAAAACAGGTGCCGTATCCAGGTAATAATTGTTTTCGTCCAGTTTGATAAATCCAAATTTTTTCTGCAAAAAAGCAAGACCCAGCCCAATTACATTTCCTGCCAATAAACCAAATAATAAGATGTATCCGGCATGGAATAAAAATATCTTTCGGATCTGCCACTGCCCTGCCCCTAAAGCCTTTAATATTCCTATCATGCGCGTG
This sequence comes from Saprospiraceae bacterium, assembly GCA_016715245.1. Classification (GTDB taxonomy): domain Bacteria; phylum Bacteroidota; class Bacteroidia; order Chitinophagales; family Saprospiraceae; genus OLB9. The sequence goes on along the minus strand of JADKAS010000002.1, from coordinate 338,808 downwards.
CGTTCCAATACCAAAATAAGAAGTACGGTCGCCATATTTATCAGGCCTACCAATATCATAAGATTGGTAATAACTCTTTCATTTATATTTTGCAGATTCAACCATTCAAATATACTCGGAAATTTGGAGCGAATGGATTCCACATAAAGGTTTGACGGAACATTTTCATAATAAATATAATCCGCCATGATGTCGAGATCACGAATATCATCGAGAACAACTTCCATTCCCTGAACTTCATGATCTGACCATTCCTCCACTTCCCTGAGTACATTGATATCGATCAGTGCCAGTCTTTTATCATATTCTTCAAGTCCAGTATTATAAATACCCGTCACCGTAAATCGCCTCTTCCACTGTACATTGTTTTTGACAAAACTCAAAATGATCTTATCCCCGGTTTTTAAAACCAGTTTATTGGCTATGTTTTGGGAAAGAACGATCTCCTGCAACGAACTGTCAGAATCATAGGAAATAAACCTGCCATCCACCAGAAATTTTTCCATAGCTGCCCATTTGTAGTTTTTATCAAGTCCTTTGAGCAATAAACCATGAATATTTTTTTTGGTGGTGACCAGACCCGGTTTAATGATGTAGGGATACACACCTGCAACCCCTCCGTATGATGCCATCTCTATGGTTTTTTTACCGAAAGGTGTACCCATAAAAGAAGTTTCTCCGTCATAATGTACTTGTTTTATATTCCGGATTTCATCAAACTCAGCTATGTCTCCGTCTATAGGAACTACTTCAAAAAATCGCGTTATATTGGAATCCGTAATGTGAATATGTCCCCAGAAACCGAATATTTTTTCTGTTATTTCTTTTTTAAACCCTGTGTTACTGCTGAGGCCATAATCATAACAGCAAGACTGACCGCAATGGTTGCCATAGCTATCCTTATAATTATCTTAGTAAAAGATTTATCTTCTGTAAAGGCAATTTTTTTGGCAACGTAATGAGAAAAATTCATAAATTAGGTACTCCGACTTTATTAATCACTTTGATATCAAATGGATAAACGGGAAAATTTTTACTTTTGCGTAAAAATAATCAAAGTTAATGAATTTTATCGAAGAATTAAGATGGAGAGGCATGTTGCACGACATGACACCCGGTGCAGAAGAATATTTATCTGACAAAAAAATAACAGGATACATAGGTTTTGATCCCACTGCCCCAAGTATGACTATCGGCAATTTTGTCCAGCTCATGATTCTAAAACTTTTTCAGCTTTCCGGACATAAACCCATTGTTTTGATGGGAGGAGCCACAGGTCGTATAGGAGATCCCTCCTTCAAAGAAAATGAAAGAGATCTTAAATCATACGAAGAACTGGATAAAAATCTTTCCTTTCAAATGGAACAGGTAAAAAAACTCCTCGAATTTGAAGGTGATAATGCCGCATTGATAGTAAATAATCTGGATTTTTACAAAAATATGAATGTCCTGGACTTCCTCCGTGATGTAGGAAAAACGCTTACTGTCAATTATATGATGTCTAAGGACTCCGTCAAAAACAGACTTGAAACAGGGCTTTCCTTTACTGAGTTCAGTTATCAATTGTTGCAGGCGTATGATTTTCAGTTGTTACACGAAAAATATAATTGTCATTTGCAAATGGGTGGCTCTGATCAATGGGGAAATATCACTTCCGGTACAGAGTTTATCAGAAGGAATACAGAAGGTAAAGCCTATGCGGTCACCACTCCCCTGCTGACCAAAGCGGATGGCAGCAAATTTGGTAAATCCGAACAGGGCAATATCTGGCTGGACCCTGACATGACTTCTCCATACCAGTTTTATCAATTCTGGATCAATTCCGATGACAAAGACATCTCAAAATATCTTCGTTATTTTTCACTTAAATCTCATGAAGACATAGAGGCTTTGGAAGCAATGATTGCTACCGACCCAAGAGCTGTAAAAGCTGCTTTGGCGGAGGAGCTCACATCTAGAATTCATTCTCAAGAAAAAACATTAGATATAATTAGAGATACTGCAAAATCAAGAAGTGATATAACTAAACTAACTTCAGTAGAATTTGAAAATCTTACTGATTCAATTCCAACATTAAAACTAAGAAGAATTATGGTTACCCATGGAAAACTTCCAATATATGATTTTATATTTGTTGGTATACTTCAAGAGGTATTTGGATTTAAATCGAAATCAGATTTAAGAAGAGCCATAGAAGAAAAATCATTTTTATAAATAAAGTTACAATAAATGATGTTAGTCATTCTATTTTAAAATCAGTTTATCGGATTTAATCTTTAATGAAATATAAAAAACTAAACAAATTTATTTAATTAAATTTTTAAAATTCGAAACATAATTTCAACTATTTATCGAAAATGATAAAAAAATAAATTTGTACTAAAGTTTGACTTCTAAGCATTTATACAAAATCTCTTGATTTTTCATGGGAACCGGACAACAAAAGAAGTGAATTTTGAATTATAGTACAATATATCCAAAGAAACCATTTGAAATCATGTTTTCAATGAGGAACATTCATCAGCTTACGTAAAGACATCGGGATCATTCAGCTATTCTGAACAAAATAAAATAATGGACGCACCCCATTTCGAACTGCCTTTTTTCACCAACCTTCTGATTTTGCTGGTGACGGCAAGGTTTTTCGGCGAAATATTTGAAAGATTCAAACAACCCGCGATGATTGGAGAAATATTAGCGGGTATTATTGTTGGTCCCAGTCTCTTCAATCTCATTCACAGAACAGAAGAAATTAAAGTTATTTCCGAATTAGGAATTTTTTTACTCGTCATCATTGCGGGACTCGAGATCAATATTGATGACATCCTTAAATCCCTTAAAGGCAGAAATATTATTATTTCAATAATGGCCTTTTTTATTCCCATAATAAGTGGTTTTACCGTAGGCTATATTTTCGGTCTTGATGTCATGACGACCGTGTTTATTGGATTGTGTGTTGCTATCACAGCCCTTCCTGTCAGTATTCGAATTCTTATGGATCTGGGAAAAATCAATACGGAAGTAGGGCAAAAAATTATTTCTATAGCCATTTTTGACGATGTGCTTGCCCTGACAATTCTGGGTGTTTTACTGAATATTCAGGATACGGACAAATCTGTGAGTGCTATTGTTCAGGTCGGATTAATGTCATTATTGAAATTAGCGGTTTTTATTATCCTGCTGACAATGGTATATTTTATGATTCGCAAGATTACCCGCAAAGGAAATTACATTGAAATCTCATTAAACAATCTTCTGGATATTCTCAAAGGAAAAGAGCCTTTGTTCGCTTTGTTTTTTGCCTTTGTGTTGCTTTTTTCCACCTTTACGGAATCCCTGGGACTTCATTTTATCGTCGGTGCTTTTTTTGCTTCTTTATTGATCAGTGATTCTCTTATTGGAAAAGATAATTTGAAAACAATAGAAAAAACAACAAGCAACATTGCTATGGGTTTTCTCGCTCCTATATTTTTTGCGGGTATAGGTCTGGAATTTAATATTTCCTCCATCAGTAATTTACCTTTGTTACTGGCCGTGGTTCTGGTTTCTTATTTTTCAAAAATACTGGGTGGATGGTTAGGTGGACGATTGGCAGGGCTGAACTCAAGAGTTTCTTTGACATTGGGTATCGGTTTAAATGCCCGGGGAATTATGGAGCTGGTTATAGCCAATATCGCTTACAAAGCCGGCCTTATCAATACCGAAATTTTTTCCATCCTGGTTTTGATGGGTATCCTGACTACTCTCACCACACCACTTATGCTCAAAGGTGCCTTTAAAAGGCTTAAAACGGGGTAGTTGCACCTTATCTAAAAAGATAAACTGATTCAGTTTTACCTGGTTAAATCCTAAATATGTATGCAATAAATTTTCATATCATATACTAACCTTGCATGTAAAATAAATTCTGCAATAATAAACAGAAATACATGACTTATTAACTTTGGCCGGTTTTGTCTGTTTATTGACCTTTTCTTTCACAGTGAATGTTATACCTTTGCGGAAATATTAATACATTTGAACACAAAGTTTGTTTTTCTTTTACTGCCGGAAATACATATTCTCGATCTTGCAGGCCCTGACCAGACCTTGCATGAAGCTATTGATTTTGGAGCAGACTTTTGTGTTGAATATTGTGGAATAGACAAAGAAGTAAACACTACAAGTGGTCTTCCTTTTGGCAAAATACAGCATTTTTCAGATGTATGCCTTAAAAAAGGTGACTTCCTGATTATTCCGGGGTCAGATTATTTTTACCTCACTTCAGACGATTTTCTGAAACAAAAAGAACTATTCAGCTTTATCAGACACCAATATGAAAATGATGTCAACATCTGCAGTATTTGTATCGGCGCATTTGTATTAGCAGAATGCGGCCTTCTGAATGGCCGGAATTGTACCACTCATTTTAAGAAAACAAAAGAATTACAGCAGAGATATCCTCTTATTAAAGTCATAGAAAATATCCTTTTTACAGACCAGAACGGTTTGTATACCAGCGCAGGAATTGCTTCAGGAATTGATCTTACCCTGTACATTATTGAAAAAATAAAGGGCAGTCATTTTGCCCATCAGGTTGCCAGAGAACTCGTCGTATATAACAGGAGAGCCGGCACTTCATCCCAGGAAAGTGAAATGCTTTCATTCCGAAACCATATTCATTCAGGTATTCACAGGGTACAGGATTTTATTATAGCAAATATTCATAAAAAAACGAAACTTGCTGACCTCGCTGAAATAGCCAATATGAGCGAACGCAATTTTACCAGAATTTTTCGGAAAGAAACCGGCATCACAGTTAAAGATTTTATAACCCTCATCAGAAAAGAAAAAATCACGGAATTATTGCGAAATCCAGACCTTTCCAGAGTTGAAATAGCCGGAAAAGTAGGTTTGGAAAGCGAAAAACAATTAGCCCGCATTATACAAACCCTGCATTGACATGATAAATAAACAATCTGAAATTATGAAAGAAGCCTTTATATACAGGACACTGACCACGGCAATAATTATACTTTTTTTCTTAAAACCTTTGTCAGCCAATATTAACGTCCGGCACATTGCGCTCAATATCGGATTTGATATCGAAAAACAAAAAGCGACTGGTTCGGCAGAAATTACTTTATCGCCGGTTTTATTTTGCAATGTTATTTTCCTTGATGCTGCCAACATGACTATTCATTCAGTTTCCACCCAGGGAAGACCACTGAATTATGAATACGACAAAGGAAAAGAAAGCAAAAACCTGAAAATACAATTGGCTCAATTTTACAATATAAGCGATGTTGTTACCCTTTTGATTCATTACGAAACCCATCATATCAACCATTCAGATCCAAGAGCAATATGGGGAAGTTTTGGTAAAGGTCTGCGCTTTTTTAAACCCACTTTCACCACACCAACTAAATGGAAACAGGTTTGGAGCAGCGGTCAGCCCAATCATAATAAATACTGGTTTCCCTGTCATGAGGACATATCAGATCTTCATACCATGGAATTAAAGGTGACCGTTGAAAACCCTATGGTAGTCATAAGCAATGGTGTTCTTGTGGAAAAAAAAGTTAATAAAAATAATACGACTACATTTCATTACAAAGCAGACCAGGGTTTTCCGAATTACCTCGTTTCCATTGTCATAGGAGAATATATCGGAATCCATCAGAACCACCTCAGGATTCCAATCACCACATTTGGTTATCCGAATGAAAAAGAAGCCATCGAAGCTACAGTTGAGCTCGTCCCGGATATGATGGATTTTATGATAACCAGTACAGGTATTCCCTACCCTTTTAAAAGTTACAATCAGGTTGTCATTCAGGACTATCCTTTCCCTGGATTGAACGGCCAGCATACTATGAGTATCATTTCTGACAATTATATTGATGACTACGGAGTACACAAAGATTTTCGTTACCTCTGGGATGGTGTGGCCTTGCAGGCAATGGCCGCTCAATGGTTTGGCAATATGATTTCACCTGTTTCGTGGAACCATTTGTGGCTCAATGACGCTTTTACAAATTATTTTGCCGGAAAGTATACTGAACAAAAAAACGGCAGGGATGAATACCTCATATGGTATGCCCTTTTTTATGAAAAAGCTGCAGTAAAGAGTGATTATGCCGCAGGTGTGAGGAAACCGATTGTTATCGAAACCCCCGACAGTATGTCTGTATTTGAATCAGACAATACAACCAAATTGAGAGGTACATTGGTCTTGCGTATGTTACAAAAAGAAACAGGAGAGGAAAAATGGAGGGAAATTATCCGGCATTACACAAAAAATAATGCCTTCAGACAAGTTGATACGAAAGTTTTCCGGCAATCAGTGGAAGCCGTAACAGGTCAATCCTACGATTGGTTTTTTGATCAGTGGTTATATAAAACAGGTTATCCCGATTTTGAAGTAATCAAAACGTACAACGAAAAGAAAAAAATTCTGACTATTGAATTACATCAGAAACAAATTCGGGACACATCAGGAAATCACCTTGCTGTTGAATATTTCACCGGTAAAATGGAGATAGAAATTGACGGAAAAATTGTACCTCTTACCGTAAAATCAGAGCCTGTCACCAAATGGGAAATAAACCTTCCCACCCAACCGGAATACGTAAATATCGATTTTGAGAAAACTTGGATCGGGGATATATTTTTTGAGAAAAACACTGAAGAACACCTGTTTCTTCTCATGAAAAGCAAAGATGTTCTTGCAAAATGGGAAGCGATTACACATCTGATCGGAATATATCGTGATTCACTGACAACAGCAGAAACCAAAGATAAAATTATACAATCTTTCAGGAAAATTATCTCAGGAAATGATTACTGGAGATTGCGCAATTATGCTTTATCGCAGCTAAGAAATATCTCTTCGGGAATAACAAACAAGGAAACAGAAGATCTTCTGATGGAAATCCTAAAGGAAGATGAATCCTGGGTACAGGTGACGGCAATTTCTTTTCTCAGTAAAATAAACAAACCAGGATATGTAAATATTTTTACTGAAGCATTAAACAGTAAAAGCGACAGGGTGATTAATGCCGCTGCCATCGCTCTCGGAAAAAGTAAAAGCAACCAGGCTTTTGATATTTTAATAGAACTCGACAAAAAACCATCGTGGAAAAGCCAAAGCCGGATTAGTGCGTTAAACGGTCTTGAGCAACTTGGCGATGAAAGAGCAGTGGAATTTGTTCTCCAATGTCTGCGTGACAACAAATCACCGAGATGGTATCTGGCTACACCTGTGTGGGACTATCCTTTCGCAGCTATGAATACATTGAAAGCTCTTGGCAAGTCAAAACTGGCCTTCCCTATACTTTATGAACGATTTCTGAAATCCTGCGAAGAAAATGACTGGAATGACTTGTTTCAAAATGTACAACTCCTCAACCAGACTTTTTCGCCTGAGGTAAAAGAAATATATAACATCCTGAAAAATAAATTTATTCACGATAAAGAAATGCTTCAGATTATTCAGGAATATGAAGACACTTTTACAGAGTCACTTAAAAAGTAAATATGATTACCATCAAACAAATATCCAATATAAATGAATGCCAGGAAATTGTTTCCTTGTTTAATAATTACAGAATTTTCTACAATCAATCTTCTGACCCGGAAGGTGCTGCTACATTTCTATCTGAAAGACTTGGAAAAAATGAATCTGTTCTGCTAATAGCTTACTTATCGGGTAAAGCTGCAGGATTTACACAACTTTTTCACTCCTTTTCCTCTGTAAGCATGAAGCCATTGTTGATATTAAATGATTTGTATACAGTCCCTGAAATGAGGGGTAATGGAATAGGTTCTGCCTTGCTGCAGGCAGCTGAAAATATAGCAAAATCGTTGCATTGTAAAGGCCTGATTCTGGAAACAGCTGTAAACAACCCGGCAAGAAAATTGTATTCCAAATCAGGTTGGTCGGAAGACCCAGGTTTTGTTCATTATGGTAAATATTTTTAAAATGTAAATCTGGAATTTATGAAATTAAATAATCTCTTTGTTCTCGTAATTTTGATAACCGGTTGTTCAAAAAATATGCAGCAGACAGACTGGAAAATCGGTGAAGGCATGGAATTTTACATTACAGAATCACCGGTAAGTCATTCTTATTCGGTCGACTACAGCAAACTCAACTTAGACCTTATTCCTCTTGAAGATACGCCAGTGATCAGGCATAACGATATTAAAAATTACTTCAAAAAAGATCATACCTTGGAATTAAACATCACAAATGATAAAATCCTGTTCGGGCAGACAGGTATTAATGGAAAAATGTTTGTTGTCACACTCGACAAAAACCCGGTCTACTGTGGTTTTTACTGGCCTGTATATTCTTCGGCTATCTGCAATTATGTTTTTCTTCAGTTTCCACTCCTGACAGATGGAATGCAAACATCAGATAAAATAAATCTGATACTGGCAAATACCGGTGTGCCTGACCCAAGAGCTCATTCCGGTCTCATGGATCGTTTGAAAGCTGATGACAAACTAATTGAATAAGCTTATTTTATGAACTTTTCACCTTACAACCAACGCCCGGTCAGGTTTCTCGAAATCTTTGAATGTGATGACTGGAAAATTAAAATCTACTCCATTTCTGTTAAAAGTGAATGGGTGGATACAGCATTTGTTCATTCAGCAAAAGAAAATATTTCAGAATGGCTGAAAGGTAAAGATGTTTATCCTGAACTGGAAACTTACAATATTGCCACATTGATCCTTCATGAAGGTAAGGAAGGATGTTTTGCCATTTTATCATGGTGGATTGATCAGAACATGATCCAATTGTTTGTTTATCTATCACCATATGATAATAACCCCAAATGGGAGCTGTATTCTGATAACGGGATTATATACTGCGTCTGGGAAATGGCAGTTTTATGGCATGAAAGAAACGCCTGGGTAAAACATGTTTTAAAAAATCACAATAATCCAGATTTTGAATCATATTTGGCAGACCAGTATAATGATATGGTGTAAAACTCCGTTTAAACTATATAAAGTAAAAGTTTTTATTCATAATTAAATTTGCCTTATGCTCTCAGAAACCCCGGTAATTCTTGAAAATGAAAAAGTTCTGTTAAGGCCATTGGAAATGAGTGACTTTGACAATCTGATTTCTTTTGTGATAAATGAGCCTGATATCTGGAAGTACAATCTTGTACCTTTGAGAACAAAAGAAGAGCTTACAAAATATATAGCAGACACGATAGATGCCCGGAACTCTGGCAAAGAATATGCTTTTATTGTTTTTGATAAGGTAAAAAATAAATTTGCCGGATCGACACGTTTTTATGACATTCAGCTTCAGAACAAATCACTGCAACTGGGATATACGTGGTACGGAAAGGAGTTTCAGGGCACATATCTCAATAAAAACTGTAAATATCTACTGTTGGAATATGCCTTTGAAACTCTCGGACTTGAAAGAGTGGAATTCAGGGCAGACAATGACAACGAACGAAGCAAAAAAGCCATGCTAAGTATAGGTTGTGTTGCTGAAGGAATTTTGCGCAATCATCTTCCGACTGCTACAGGAGGAAGGAGAGACAGTATTATTCTAAGTATTCTGAAGAATGAATGGCACGACAAAGTCAAAAATCTTTTGTCTCAGAAAATATAAATTAAGCCAAATTATTACATCAATTATAAATCCAAAAAACAAATCACATGTTGCGATCTCAACTCTTCCCCATGCCAGAATATTTTGACAGATACATTCATCTTTGTGATGATGTGGAATTGCTGGATGCCTTTCAGAAAAGTATAGAGGAGGTAGACCAGTTTCCATTAGAAACATGGAAAAAAATAGACTCAAAAACCTATGCGGAAGGTAAATGGACAATAGAGGAAATACTTCAGCACCTCATTGATACAGAAAGAATTTTCGGATACCGTGCCCTTGCTTTTGCGCGCAATGAAAGTCAGAGACTACCCTCTTTTTCAGAAGATGACTATGCTTCAGCCTCTCTTGCAAACGACAGGACATTGGAAAGTCTGATAGAAGAACTAAAAACCGTACATCAGGGATTTTTACTTATGTATCAGTCCTTTACTTCTGAAATGCTGGAAAAAAAAGGCATAGGATTCAAAGGAGAATATTCTGTTGCATCCATAGCTTTTTGTATGGCCGGTCACCAGAGATGGCACATAAGAGTCATTAATGAAAAATATATGAATCTGGTCTGACAATGGAATAAAAAAGCAGATTCTATTATAATCAATTGGATTAATGTCAGGTTGTAATCAAAGACTCATTAAATTTTTATAATTAAGTCATTAAGTCAAATGGAAGAAAAACACTTTCTGTGTGGTGTAAGCCTCCTTATTTTTTATTGGATTCTGTTTTTATAAATCCTAGTGATACCGAATTGATACAGTAACGCAAACCGGTCGGAGGAGGTCCATCCGGAAATACGTGTCCCATATGTCCGCCACACCGACCGCACATGACTTCCGTCCTGGGATATCCCAAATCATAATCTGTGGCCAGTTGTAAGGCATTTGAATCCACCACTTCATAAAAACTGGGCCATCCTGTACCTGAATCGAATTTGTGTTTGCTGGCAAACAATACAAGGTCACAACCTTTACACGTATAAAATCCTTCCGTTTTCTGGTTGTGAAAAGCACCGGTAAATGCTCTTTCCGTGCCCTTTTCCCGCAAAACATAGTATTCCTGCGGGCTTAATTTTTTCTTCCATTCATCAGGTGATAAAATGATTTTTTTAATGGTGTCTCCATAAATATTGATAAAATAGGGTTTGTTATCATCGCGGGAAGTTGGAGATTCTTCAGCCGTTACACTTCTGGTTTTACAGGAACATAGCACAAGAAAAAAACAAAATATCAAATATCTCAGCATAAAGGTTATGGTTTACTTATTTTCAGCATCTTTCTTTTTAGCATCGCTGCGTTCTGCTATCCAAACAAAAAAACGAATCAGGTTGACAATAGATAATAAAACCAGATATCCGAAAGTAAAGACGGTAAGAATCCAGCGAATACTTCCCGCATCGTCCATCGCAACACCACTGATGGCCCATGCTATCAGACAAAGACTCACTGCCAGACTTGCATAACTTATGATCGATTGGAACCAGTACTTGACCATTGTCTGTTGCCAGGGCAAAAACACAATTGACCAATCCGAAAAATAAAATCATGGCAAGGGCTATCACCCAAGGCATAGCTTTTGCCATTTTCATTTCCGGAGACATGGGAAACAAAGTGGAAAAACCCATAAAAATGAGACCAACAACGAATACAATTCCAGCCTGCTTAACCGGTGGCAACCTGTATTCAAAAAGAGACTTATTGTCGTTTTTTATTGTCATGTGTCAAAGTTACAAAAAGAAACAAACAAGCAACAAGAAATGTGAAAGGATGTTCATAGCCTGCGCCTGCTTATCTACAATTCACAAATATTATTTACCTTCGTCCTTCAAATTTTCAATTATGCGTTTTTTATTTTTGACCCTACTTATTATCCTGTGGTTTCCTTTACTAAGTTTTTGTTACACGCCCACCAGGATACCTGTTAAACTGGGTGACAATGAAATATATTTGTTAAAATACGACAAGGCTGGTGAAAGTATGGTCTTTGTGCATGTACATGAAAATGAAACTTCTTCTCTGGAGGCCGGTCTGCATACCTGGAACAGGACGGGAGGAAAACTCATCACCCTTGTACACTCTTTTGATGGAAGTAAAAACCGATTCGTTACTTTTTCCCATAAAAAAACAACCTATCGCTTTGATCCAAATCGTATTTATACCCATGACAGAACCATTCTGAAAAACAATATTTCCGTAGTCAAAGGCAAAGGTGAAGTAGATGACTTTATCGTAAATGAAGTAGAAAAACTGGCAAAAATCATCTGGAGAGAAGTAGACGGATTTTCGTTTATCATTGCTTTGCACAACAATAATAACGAAGCCGGAGCTTTGGTCAGAAAAAACTGGTTCAAAAAGGTCTACCGTGAAGAATCATTTAATATAACTTCCTACATTAAAAAATTTGATACGGAAAGCAGCTCAAATCTCAGTTGCGATGACATCTATATCAACCCGAGACTCAACAACAGCGAATTTTTTATTGTCACAGAAAGAAGAGATTTTTCCATTCTTTACAGGAAAAGATATACGGTGGTATTGCAAAATGACAATCCCATTGACGATGGGTCAATGTCCGTATTTGCCAAAAAATATAATATCCGCTACGTCAATACAGAAGCCAAAATGGGAAGAATAAAAGAACAGATAGAAATGCTGAGAATATTACTCGATTTGTGACATCCGAAAAATCCGGGTGTGTACAATAAATAATAATTTTTTCAGCTTGTAAGTAATTTATCCAATCTGACTATAGATTGACTTTACTTAGTTAATTCACCTTTTATCCATTCAAATGTTTTTGTAATACTCCCCATTGTTTGTACCAAAAGTCAGGGGTTTTAAGTTAAATTTGTTTGTGTATACTTTTGAGTTCATGTCATTTGTTTCCAATTAACTGCGTGATGTCTACATTCCGGTTTTTGTTTTCTTGCTTGCACTGAATTTACGACTGCTTTGTTTTGTCTTAACGGTCAAATGTAAGAACTTTTTTTACCTCAACCATTGGTCCTCTTTTTGGGGAGTGTTACGTATATAATAAAAAAAGGGTCAGGCGGGGAGCCATGACCCATAATTAATAAACCAAACTCATCTAAAGAGATGATATAATAAAGACGAAAATCCACATTAATAACCCAGGACAGTAAAAGTATTCATCAACCTGCCGGGTTTAACTCTGTAAAACTGACATGAAAAAATAAAGTCAAATTTTTATAATGTCCCTTCGAACCATCAATATAACTTTGAATTTTATTCAGTTACTTGTCAGTCTACGTTGTCGTATAAAAAACTATTGTTTGAAATAAAAACGGTACCATCATCTTCCATATTTACTGAATATTTTGACTTTTGACTGGCGTTGTTTTTATTTTCTTCATCGAGAATCACATTTCTCCGGGTATATGCCGGGACACTTTCCAGATCGGAAATTATTTTAGGGTTGTCCAAGGGTTTGCTGTTGGCTTTGCGCAAAAATTCTCTCCTGGCAGAATCTGCTTCTCTTTTGGCTTTAAGTTCTTCACTCAAAATTCGCTGACCATTTTCACCGGTCGTAGAACCTTGATTTTTTCTTTCCTCCTTGTCTTCGGAATAATGGTTTGAAGAAGTATGAGAAGCCGGAATATCATCAAATTCAAATACATTGGACGAAACCTGGCTTTCAAATTCAATTTCAAATTCATCTTCTTCTATCACCACACTAAACGGTTTTTCCAAAGGAACTCTTCTGGCCTCTTGCCTTGAAGCAGCCTGAGCCTTTTCGTTAATCTCTTTCTTCCTTGAGTTTCCTCCTTCAAATCCGGTAGCTATAAGGGTAATGATGATTTTATCACCTAAAGTTTCATCATTACAATTACCCCATATCAAATCCGTTCCGTATCCAGCCTCTTCCTGAACATAGTCTGTGATTTCACCAATTTCGTCCATGGTTACTTCCATGGATCCTGAGGTTATATTCAACAAAATATGTTGCGCTCCACGAATATCATTATCTTCGAGCAATGGTGAATTGAGTGCTTCGTGTATGGCTTTTCTGGCCCGGTCATCACCTTCTGCTATACCGGTACCCATAATGGCCACTCCGCTGTTTTTCATAACGGTATTGACATCTTCAAAGTCAACATTTATATAGCCCGGTACGGTAATAATCTCCGCGATTCCTTTTGCCGCGGTGGTTAGTATATTGTCAGCCTGACCGAATGCCGCAGTAAGGCTCAGATTACCATGCATTTCCCTCAGTTTGTCATTGGAAATAACCAAAATGGAATCTACATTTTTTTTGAGTTGTTCAAGCCCTTCAAGTGCCTGTCTCTGCCTTCTCATGCCTTCAAATTTAAAGGGAAGAGTGACAATGCCAACGGTGAGAATATCCATTTCTTTGGCTACTTTTGCAATGATAGGTGCAGCCCCGGTGCCTGTTCCACCGCCCATACCGGCCGTGATGAACAACATTTTAGTACCATCGGACAACCACTTGCGGATGTCTTCAATAGACTCTATACAGGATTGTTTTCCGACTTCAGGCAAACTACCTGCGCCTCTTCCTTCCGTAAGGTTGGGACCGAGGGATATTTTGGTATTCACCGGATTGCATTCAAGTGCCTGTTCGTCGGTATTACAGATGGCGAAGTCTACACCATTGATACCTTGTTTAAACATGTGGCCTACTGCGTTTCCACCACCACCTCCCACACCAATAACCTTGATGATGGAATTTTTATTTTTTTGTATATCAAACATCATGTTCATTAAATTTAAACTTCAAAAAATGAATTAAAACTCGGAATCAGGTACCGTTTCAAAAAAGTCTTTGGTAAAGGTGAATAATTTATTAAAAATTCCCTTGCCTTTTTTGCCTCCTCTTCCTTCATCAGTATTGTCTTCCGGTTCATCATTGTCGTTGTAGACATCACCAGGGTTTATTTTTTCTATTTTGTCCTCCTGTATGGCTGAAGTAATACTCTTAAATTCTTCAACATAGGCATTCGCTGCATTGTCTTTGTTGTCAATACTGTATTTCAAAAGACCCACTGCGGTTGCATAAATAGGACTGGCTATCTGGCTGGTATATCCATGAGCAAGGTGTTCCACCGGTTGCCCAACCCTTGATGGTAGTCCGGTATGGTATTCAGCCAGTAAGTCTATATTTTTTAATAAGGCTCCACCTCCAGTCAATACCATTCCTGCAATCAGTTTGCTTTCGTATCCTGATCTTCTGATTTCCCACAACACGTAATCAAAAATTTCTTCTGCTCTGGCCTGAATGATTCTGGCGAGATTTTTTTCCGAAATTTCTTTATGATCCCTTCCTTTAAATCCGGGAATGGTAATGATACGGTTGTCATAAATTTCTTCTGCCAGAGCTGAACCGAATTTTTGTTTCAGTTTTTCAGCCTGTTCGTTCATAACCGTACAACCTTCCCTGATATCACGGGTTATGACATTTCCTCCGAAAGGAATGACGCAGGTATGTCTGATAATGCCATCTTTAAAAATGGTAATATCTGTTGTGCCTCCTCCTATATCAATCAAGGCTACACCGGCTTCTTTTTCTTCATCACTCAATATTGAGGCTGCAGAAGCAATAGGTTCCAGCGTTACATCTGCCACTTCGAGACCTGCTTTTTCCACACATCGGAGTATGTTTCTGCTGGCGGTTATTTGTCCCGTGATGATATGAAAATTAGCTTCCAGTCTTACACCTGACATACCAATGGGGTCAAATATGTCCTGCTCGTCATCCACGGTATATTCCTGAGGAACCACATGTAATATCTTATCACCCGGAGGTAAAACAAGTTTATACATGTCTTTGATCAACTTATCAATATCACCCTGATTGATCTCAGTATTGGAATCATGTCTGACCAACAATCCATGGTGATGAAGACTCTTGATATGCTGACCGGCGATACCTACGTGAACCAATTTAAATTTACATCCGGCTGTTTTTTCAGCAATATCTACTGCCTCTCGGATGGCTTTTACGGTTTTGTCAATATTGGATACAACCCCTCGGGAAACACCTTCAGACTTAACCGTACCCACACTGACAATTTCTAACTTGCCGTACTCATTAAGATAGCCGGCAATGGCGCATACCTTGGTCGTACCGATATCAAGGGCAACTGCCATGTTTTTGAATTTTGTCTGGTCTGTCATAGTGATAATATTTAATGATGAATACTCTCTTATTATTAATTTTTAATGTTGTTTAACAGGTTCGGTTTGAGCTGAAGCCACAGGCTGTAAAGGTGTATTGTCTACCAACACTACCTGATTCATAAATTTCAGATTTATAGAAGGGAATTTGTTCCAACCGATCTTGGTCATTCCATCCTTGTAAAATATTTTTAAGTTGTCAAATTTTTCATCCATTTGTTCTGCTCCTCCAAATATGAGTTTTTCTTTACCAACATTGGGAATCAATACAATTTCACCCGTTTCGTCGACATTGATCTGTTCAATCAAAGCGTGTAAAAAAGCATCTTTACGCACATACTTTATGATATCAAAAACTTCTTTTAAAGGTGTTCTGTCAGGCTTTGTTTCAAATCCTTTTTTATACGCATTTATAAAGCCATTGGCAAGAGGAACACGTACCGCACTGCCCTTGTATACCGGAACCTGATTGCCGGCTTCATCAAGGAAGTATTGTTTTCCGGTCACATCAGAAATCCTCACGATTACTTCTTTGGGAACAATCTGAATGTGCAACCTGTCCTTTGAATCAAAATAAACCTCAGCCTTTTTTACACGCGGATCTTTAGACAAAACTAATTCCAGCTTTCTGGTATTTATCTTACGAATCGATTTTTGGGTAGGATTAAATCCAACTGATTTTTTAACCATGCTGATGACTTCCTTTTCACCAATGAGTTTACCATTCTCGTTTGCCTGAAGGTCAACAACAATTCCTGAAACGTCAGCATTTTTTTTCCTTTGAACAGACAGAAATAAAAGCCCTCCAATCCCGACAATGATCATTGTCCAGATAGTGGTGTTTATTAATGTTTGTTTGTTGATACGTTTCAAAATTTTTATTTTATTTTACTTAATTTTTCACTGATTTTAGGAACAAAAGTATCGATATCGCCGGCGCCAAGTGTAACAAGGACTTCCAGATTTTCCCAATCCAGATTATCCATCAGGTTTATTTTGCTCACCAGTTTTTTATTTCTGTTTTTCATTTTTTCAAAAATCAAAGACGAAGTAACACCTTCAATGGGCAGCTCCCTCGCGGGATAAATTTCCATCAGGAAAATTTCATCCAGCCGGTCAAGTGCTTCTGCAAATCCTTCATAAAAATCTCTGGTTCTTGAATATAAATGAGGTTGAAATATTCCTGTGATTTTTTTATCGGGATACAGCATTTTAACTCCGCTGATGGCGGCGTTTAATTCCGTAGGATGATGTGCATAATCGTCAATATATACTTTACTTTCACTTTTGAAAATAAATTCAAATCTTCTTTTTATTCCTGCAAACGACCTAAGGGCATTCCGTATATCATCGGTTTTTCCTTCTGTCATCATTCCGATGGCAATAGCAACGGATGCATTTTCTACATTGTGTTTTCCCGGCAAATTTGTTTCCCAGTTTCGGGTGGTTTTTCCTTCCCACGTCAGGTCAAAATAAAATCTCCCGTCCCGAACCAAAACATTGGTCACAAATAAGTCGGCATTTTTTTCACCAAATTCCCGAATCTTAATGTTTCGGTTTTCAAGGAAGTTCAGGTCTTCGGCTGAAAAGTGGGTTAATAATCCGCTTTTGATAAGCAGATGTCCTCCCACTTTGATTTTTCTGGCAAACTGAACAAATCCGGTCAACATGTCTTCATGTTTTCCATAGATATCAAGATGATCGGCATCCATGGACATAATGGCAGCGATATCAGGTTCCAGATGTAAAAATGACCTGTCAAACTCATCTGCTTCAAGCACAACAAAATCGCTTTTTCCTGCCATATAATTGCTGTTGGTGTTGACTGAAATCCCACCTAAAAAGGCGGAAGGGTCCATACCGCAAGCAAACATTACATGCGCTGTAAGCGTACTGGTCGTTGTTTTACCATGTGTTCCCGCTATGGCAATACAATAGCGGGAAGTACTGATAAGTCCGAGAACCTGTGCTCTTTTCATCAAAGGTATTCCCTTCTTTTTGACAAGTTGAAGTCCTAAGTGATCAGCAGGAATGGCCGGTGTATACACCACCAGGTCAACCTCTTCGGGAACCCGCTTTTCGTTGTCATCAAAATGAATGTTCATTCCTTCTTCCACCAAAGCTGATGTCAATTCCGTCGGGGTTTTATCATACCCTGAAACCTTTATTCCAAGTGAATAAAAATACCGCGCAATGGCACTCATTCCAATTCCTCCGATTCCGATAAAATATACATGTTTTAACGATTGTATATTCATCTCAGGATTTTTGACTTTTTGATGAATCGTATGTCAATATCTCTTCTGCTATCTTTATAGCAGCGTCTGTTTTGGCAAAATATTTTATATTTTTCGTCAATTCCTGAAGTCTGCTTTCATCCTTCACTAAACTGACTACCTCTTTCATTACATTTTCAACGGCTACCTTGTCCTTTACGAGAACGGCAGCGTTGCGGTTGACAAGGGCCATGGCATTTGCGGTCTGATGATCTTCTGCCACATTCGGAGAAGGCACAAGCAGGGAAGGTTTCCCAAGGATGGCCAGTTCAGAAATGGTAAGCGCTCCCGCTCTGCAAACGACCAGGTCTGCAGCTGCGTACATCTGTGCCATATCCTCAATAAAAGGAAACACTCTGACATTTTTGTGTTTAGCGGCTTCAGACTGCGAATATTTTTCCCAATAATATTTGCCGATTTGCCAGATGATATTCAAGTTTTCCTGTTTTCCGCCGGTGGTAAGTCCGTGCAAAACGGCTTCATTAAGTGTTTTGGCTCCCAGGCTTCCGCCAAAAATAAAGACCGTTTTATTTTCAGGATTCAGACCAAGTTTTAACAGGCTTTCCTTTTTATCCGGAAGAGAACTTCCTATTTTACTTCTGACCGGATTGCCCGTAAAAAGTATTTTGTCCGCTGGAAAAAATTTGTCCATATGATCATATGCTACAAATATTTTTTTTGCTTTTCGCCCCAGTACCCGATTAGTAACTCCCGCATAGGAATTTTGTTCCTGCACCATAATGGGAATACCTAACCAAGATGCAACCTGAAGTGTGGGACCACTCGCATAACCTCCCACGCCAATGGCAACATCGGGTTTGAAACTTTTCAGCAAACGCCATGCTTTCCAAAGACTTTTTAATACCCTGAATGGAAAACTAAGATTTTGCAAAGTGATTTTCCTTTGAAAACCACTGATCGGAAGTCCTGTAATGTCATACCCCGCTTTGGGCACGAGATCCATTTCCATTTTGCCAATGGCTCCCGAAAAATGTATTTTTGTGTCAGGACGTATTACTTTTAATGCGTCCGCAATGGCTATGGCCGGAAAAATGTGGCCACCTGTTCCTCCGCCGCTAATGATTACTTTCATCGGCGACACTTAAATTTTCAGTTTTTTTCTTCTCTTCATATGCTTCTTCTACAAACCTGCTGACACTCAATATGATTCCCAATGAAATGCACGTAAATAGAAATGAAGTTCCTCCCATACTTATTAAAGGGAAAGTCAACCCCGTTGCCGGAACCAATTGTACAGACACCGCTATATTGGCGAAAGCCTGAACAACAATATTTAATGTTAAACCCATCGCCAGTATGGCGCCAAAAGTTTTGGGTGAACGAGTGACCAGGCGCACACTTCTGAGCAACAACCAAAGAAAGAGTCCTATAATGGCAAATCCGCCTATCAAACCGTATTCTTCGCAGATGATTGCATATATAAAGTCAGCATATGCATAGGGAAGAATATTCCTTTGAATACTATTGCCTGGTCCTACACCAAACCATTCGCCTGATGCAATGGCAATTTTTGACTGTTGAACCTGGTATTCACCATCAGAATATAAAAATTCATGTACTCTGGACATCCATGTTTCAACTCTGACATATTCAGGAAATTGTAATCCGATAAAGTAAATAATGCCAAACGTCACTGCGCCAAAAAAAATAAGCATAAATGCATACTTCAGGGAGATCCTTCCAATAAACATCATTAAAAATGTAGTCCCGAATAATAAAGCTCCTGTCGAAAGATTATTGGGAACTATCAAGCCACAGATTAATATAATAGGTACAATAATCGGTAAAAAAGCATTCTTAAAGTCTTTAATATAATCCTGCCTCATGGCAAGAGATCTGGCAACATAAAGAATCAAAGCCAGTTTGGCAAAATCAGACGTTTGAAATGATATATCCAGAAAGGGTATTTTGATCCATCGGGCAGCATCATTAATTTCTACACCAAACAAAAAGGTATAGATCAAAAGAGGAACAGCCAGTATCATCATAATGGGTGCCAGCTTTGCATACACCATGTAATGAAGTTTATATGCCGTATACATGAGCGTCAGTCCCATGAAGATAAACATTATTTGCCTGACAAGGTAGTACTCCGTACTGCTTCCTGCATTCATTTTATATACCACACTTCCCGCAGTACTGTACACAATGAGTAAGGAAAATAAAATCAAAAGCGATACAATGAGCCATACGACTCTGTCTCCTTTCAATTGATAATATGAATTAACTACTGACAAAATTTTTTATTAATTAAATTTCCAAAATTTTTTGATAGGAAAGAACGGCTTCCTTAAACTGGTCACCTCTGTCCATATAATTTTTAAATAAATCAAAACTTGCACAAGCCGGAGACAAAAGTACCACATCGCCTTTTTCTGCTTCATTATGAGCAAGAGATACGGCCTGGGTAACAGACCGGGTCTCGAGAATGACAGGGACTATTCCCTCAAAACTTTGTTTAAGCTTGTCATTGTCTATTCCCAGACATATCAATACTTTTACTTTTTCACGAACAAGGGGTTTCAATACTTCATAATCGTTTCCTTTATCCGTGCCTCCTGCTATCCATATGGTCGGTGTATTCATTGCCTCAAGGGCATAAAATACAGAATCGACATTGGTTGCTTTGCTGTCATTGATATAAGATACTCCTTCAAAAGAAGCGACGGGTTCAAGGCGATGAGGAAGGTTGACAAAGCTTGACAATCCATCATTAATCTGATTTTCAGAAAGTCCCAGAATCCGGCAAGCTTCCACGACACATTGTCCGTTTAAAAGATTGTGTCTTCCTAATAAACTGAAATCATAAAAACCCGAGCCGTCCTTTGTCCTTAACCCTGAATCGTACTGATTTCGTGTCACGGGAATCTTTTGTACATTCAATTTGTATGTAGACAAACGGGACATAATTTCCGGATCATCGCCATTGTAAATAAAATAGTCATCCGCTGTTTGTTTTGCCGCTATATTAAATTTAGCAGCGGCATACTCATCCATATTGTAATTATACCTGTCAAGATGATCCGGTGTTATATTCAACAACATGCTGATATGAGGTGCAAAGGTTTCAATGTCGTCCAATTGAAAACTGCTGACTTCCAAAACCATATATTTTGGTTGCCGCTCAGATAATATTCTGGCAAAACTTTTGCCGTAATTGCCTCCCAATTCAACGTCAAGGCCTGCGTGGTGTAAAACGTGGTATAAAAGTCCCGAAGTTGTAGTCTTCCCATTTGAGCCTGTTATGCCAATGGTAAGTCCGGAATAAAATAAGTAACCAAACTCAATCTCGGAAATTACTTTCCGCCCTTTTTCTTTTAACATGCGCAGGGCAGGCGCATGGTCCGGAACCCCGGGACTTTTAACAACCACATCAGCTACCAACAGCCTGTTCAAATCGTGACCCCCTTCTTCGAAAGGAATCGTTTTGCTAATTAATTCAACCTTGCTCTTATCGTCTATGTTTCCGTTATCACTAAGGAAAACATCCAAACCTGATTTTTTTGCTAATAAAGCAGCACCAACCCCACTTTCACCTCCTCCTATGATCGCTACACTTTTCATTTATCGGATTTTTAAGGTGATGACGCTGATGACGGCAAGCATAATGCCTATAATCCAGAATCTTGTTACAATTTTTGCTTCGTGCATACCTTCCTTCTGGAAATGGTGGTGCAATGGAGACATCTTGAAAATTCGCCTGCCCTCTCCGTATTTCTTTTTTGTATATTTAAAATAAGATACCTGTAATACTACGGACAGATTTTCAACAAGAAAAATTCCGCATAATATTGGAATCAATAATTCCTTTCTCAATACAATGGCCAGAACGGCAATAATACCTCCTATCGTCAGACTTCCCGTATCCCCCATAAAAACCCTGGCAGGAAATGAATTGTGCCATAAAAACCCGATACAGGCACCTATAAAACATGCCGAAAAAACCACCAGTTCTGCTGATTCGGGAATAAACAATATATCCAGATAGGCCGCAATAATATTATGTCCTGAAACGTAAGCAAAAATCCCTAAAGTTATTCCTATGATTGCCGAGGTGCCCGCTGCCAGGCCGTCGATACCATCCGTAAGATTCGCAGCATTACTCACGGCCGTAACAATAAATACAACAATCAAAGAAAATAAAATAGTCAGAAACAGATCGGCATTATCAGGAAGAAACCAGATAATTGATTTGTAATCAAAATTATTGTCCTTGTAAAACGGGATATTGGTCAGGGTAGATTTCACATGCGCCATCTGAAGTATTTTGGCTTCTTCATTGACCTTTGAAACTACAGTGGAATACGTTTTGGTAATTTCATATCCCCCTTTCTGGGCCTGATCCAATGGCATTCTAATGACAATATCTTTTGATACAATCATAGTGATGCCCACCACAAGACCCAAAATAACCTGTCCGAATATTTTTGTTTTACCACTCAGACCGTCCTTATTTTTTTTGAAAACTTTTATATAATCATCTGCGAATCCTATGATTCCCATCCATATGGTGGTAAAAATCATAAGTATAATGTATATATTATGAAGCTTGGCAAATAAAATACAAGGAATGAGTATGGACATAATAATCATAATACCCCCCATGGTAGGTGTGCCTTCTTTCACCTTCTGACCTTCAAGACCTAAGTCTCTTACCGTCTCTCCAACTTGCAAATTTTTCAAAGAACGTATGATCCTGCCTCCAAATATCATCGTGATAATAAGAGAAAGAATGATAGCTGCACCTGCCCTGAACGTAATATACTGGAACAAACCTGCTCCGGGTATATTATATGTTTTGTCCAGAAAATCGAAAATGTAGTGCAACATTTTTTATACTATTGTTTAATAAATACTCAAAATTTATTCTCAAAAATTAACAGCGCAGAAGGTTTTCCGGAACTTTTCCCACAAAGATCCTTCTGCAACTGTTAAACCAACCTGAGAATGATAATAGAACCTAATTCTTTCAGGTGAATGAATCCCAACCGATTCAGACTACCCGGCTTTTAAGCAAAAATTCACTTAAAAACATTTTATCGTCAAAGGGAGTCTTTACTCCCATTATTTCCTGATATGTTTCATGCCCCTTTCCGGCTACCAAAATTATATCGTTGTGTCCTGCCATCATTACTGCCGTTTTAATGGCCGTTTTCCGATCTGCAATTCGCAATGTTTTGGTTTCCATTTCCGGTGATATGCCTTTTGACATGTCATCCAGTATGGATTCAGGGTCTTCAGTTCTTGGATTGTCGCTTGTCAGTATTAAAGTATCGGACAATTCAGCTGCTATTTTTGCCATTATCGGCCGTTTCGTTTTATCACGGTCACCACCACACCCAACTACGGTTATGATTTTTGAAACCGGCTTTTTTACTTTCTTAATAGTATCCAGAACATTTTCAAGCGCATCTGGCGTATGTGCGTAATCTACAATACCGCATTTTCCTGATTCAGCATCTACAATCTGTTCGAATCGACCGGCAGGTCCGCTCAATCCTGAAAGGCAAGTTAACGTCTCTCCTGGTGTCTTTCCCAACAATACGGCTGTTCCATAAGCAGCCAGAATATTATAGGCATTAAAATCTCCGATCAACTTAAAATACGCTTCTTCACCATTGATTTTCATCATCAGACCAAAAATACTGTTGTCAAGGATGATACCTTTAAAATCAGCCATGGCCCGAAGTGAATAGGTCGAAACAGAAGCTTTTGTATTTTGAACCATCACTCTTCCTTGTTTGTCATCGATATTCACCAAAGCAAAACTGTTTTTATCAAGATGGTCAAAAAACATCTTCTTAGCTTTAATGTAATTGGCCATCGTCACATGATAATCCAGGTGATCCTGCGTAAGATTGGTAAATAGTGCAACTTTAAATCTGAGACCACCTATCCTGTGCTGATGAACTGCATGAGAACTCACCTCCATAAACACATGACTGCAACCTGCCTCGGACATCTGCAACAATAAACTATGCAGGCTGATCACATCAGGTGTGGTATGGGTCGCCGGAATCACTGTGTCCATTATTCGGTTTTCAACCGTAGAAATCAAACCACATTTGTGACCCAATGACCCGAAAAGGTTGAATAATAAGGTGGCAACGGTGGTTTTACCATTGGTTCCTGTGACACCGACCAACACTATTTTATCACTGACGTGATCAAAAAACAGATCGGATATCAAACCTGCCACTTTTCTGGCATCATCGACAAGAACATAAGTGATATCTTCCAAAATTTCATCAGGCCATTTTTCACATACAATCGTACCGGCTCCTTTATCGATAGCCGTTTTTATGTAAGTGTGACCATCTGTCACCGAACCCAAAAAAGCCAGAAAAAGACAATCCTTCGTACATTTTCTCGAATCGATGGTCAGCATTGAAACTTCCCGGTCCTGGTGGCCTGAAATTTTTCTGATTTCCCCCTGGGGCAATATGTCAAACAACTTTTTTTGCTTACTCACCTCTATTTATATTAATGTAAATAGAGTGTTATGTTTTGTTGTGAAGCTCTGGTACCCGGGGTAATACTCTGTCGTAAAACCTTACCGACACCATGAAAATCCACACTCAAACCCAAACTTTCCAACAGGTAGGTGGCATCTCTTGCCCCCATTCCCATACAATTGGGTATAACTTTATTTTTACCGACTTAGCGGAAACCATCATTTTAGAACCGGACGGATCAGCCTCTGACCATTTACTTTTATTTTTTACGGTATATGGAACATTTGTATAGGCAAAAACATTTTCGATATCTTCTCTGAACCCTATGGATTTATTGGGCAGAGAGGTATTATTTACAAAAGTTGAGTCAGAAATCGATCTTATTGATTTTGTTTTCAAACCTATAATTTTTTCAGCAACTTCTTTAAAAATAGGCGCCGCCACATACCCTCCGTAATAAACCCCTTTGGGTTCATAAACAACCACCATAACCGTATACTCAGGATTTTCTGCCGGAAAATAACCGCAGAAACTCGCATTGTATTTTGCATATTCTCCTGCATTTGCATAATTCACTCTGGTAGTACCTGTTTTACCGGCAAGATGTACATATTCTGATTTAATTGATTTTGCCGTACCTTTAAGAATAACATTTTCCATCATTTTTTTGGCTTCGGCAATGTTTTCAGGTTTGGCAATGGCTTCCTTTATGACAACCGGTTCAAATATTTTTACCTTTTCTCCTTTGATGATTTCTTTTACAAGAAAAGGCTTCATCATCTTACCACCATTAGCTACTGCATTATAAAAAGTGAGCATTTGTAAAGGTGTATTCAAAAGTTCGTAACCGTGTGCCATCCATGGAATGGTAGTACCGTACCACTTATCCTTGTTTTTGGGGTTTTTAAGTTCCGGCAAGGCTTCACCGATAAGATCAACCCCTGTTGGTTCTGTAAAACCAAAAGATTTCATTCTGTTATACCACTTTTTTCTTCCGTCGATAGAATTGTAAGCATCATTTGCAAGAGAAGCAATTCCAACATTGGAAGAAATTTCAAATGCTTCGGACATGGTGACAATGGAGCGGTTGTGTTTTTCAGAATCAAACATAATTCTGTCTGAAAACCTCTTGCTGCCATAGTTAAGATTCACTTTTGACTCGGCGGTGGCATAGCCGTCTTCCATAAGCGCAAGAACTGTGGCAAGTTTCATGGTAGATCCCGGCTCACTGAGTCTTGCAACACCATGGTTGTACATCTCTACATAACTTCCATCTGCACTTTTCCCCAGATTGGTAATGGCTTTAATGGCACCTGTTTTGGTCTCCATTACTATGGCACTGCCACCTTCTGCATCGTACTTCTGAAGCATATCCATCATAGAGTGATGCACAAAGTCCTGAATTTCGATATTTAAGGTCGTCACCAAATCATCCCCTTTCCTGATGTCATTTTCCGAAGGATCATATAGGGGAACCCAAATTTCACCATCCGGCGAGGACAACTTTTTCATAAGTCTCTGGTCGGCATCTCCTTTCAGAAAACGGTCAAAATATCCTTCGAGGCCTATTCTGTCGGCATTTTCCCGATCCACGCCGATAGTTCTGCTAGCCATATCTCTGAAAGGTTTTACTCTTCTGCCATACCTGAAAGCGATGAGACCTCCTTTGTACTTTCCATACTTTAATATAGGTGCTTTTTTGATTTTATTAAATGCATCTATATCCAAACCTCTTGCAATATAAAAGTATGCGTTTTTTTTCTTTTTATTGGCAAGGAGTTCGTTTTTCCATTGGGAAACAGACTTTTCCTTGATATACTCTTTGGAAAATCCATTCAGAAAAATGGCTAGGGAATCTACATTTTCGTAAAAGAGTTTATCTTTTACGGTTGCTAAATCCATCCTGATTTCAAAGAACTGTACGGAGGTTGATAAAAGATGCATTTCGTCAGAATAAATACTTCCTCTGTCTGCATCTACTATTCTCCACTTAATATTGTCGGAAGCCTTGGCTCTCCATCTGTCTCCTTCGATGACAGATATTTTAAAAATCTTGAACATGATGACAAGAGATGCAATTACAAACATCAGCATTACGATATATGCCCGCCAAAGCAACTCTTTTTTCTTGTCCATTCCGGTCAGTATTCAAATTTTACTTTACTCTTCTTTTTGGGAGATCACGATGGGCGGTTTCTGATTGGGAACCAATCCCAGGTGTTCTACCTTTTCTTCAATTTGCGATTGTATGCCACCATACTCCAGCTGTTGCTGAAGGTTCATATAGTGCCATTTTGTATCTTTTACTTCCACTTTGAGAGCTTCGATTCTACGCAATGCTTTTTCTGAGGCATGCGCATTCGATATGTAAATGACACCTAATAACACCAGGTAGCATACAAACGGCAAATTGACAAAAATCCATTCGACCCATTTCAGTCTAAAAATTGTAGTTTTCTTATCCTGGAAACTAGTCATAAAAAAGGAAAATTTTATTTTTATTATATCTTTTGTACTACTCTCATTTTTGCACTCCGGGATCTGGGATTTTCCTTTAATTCCTTTTCCTCCGGAACCACAACATTTTTTCCGATGATTTCAAAAGGCCTCTGTACATTTCCATACATATCTTTGACTAAAACTCCATCAAAATTACCGGCTTTGAAAAAGTTTTTTACTTCTCTGTCTTCAATACTATGATAGGTGATAACAACAAAACGTCCGCCTTTTTTTAATATTTTCAAACCCTGGGACAACATACCTCTCAATGCGCCTATCTCGTCGTTTACCTCCATTCTCAATGCCTGATATACCTGTGAAAAATATTTCAGAGAAGGTCCGATACAAACGGAATTCAACAAGTTATTAAAGGCAAAGGTGGATTGTATGGTGACTGTTTGTCTGGTTTTTACAATGGTCTTGGCGAGTTGTTTTGTATTTCGAACCTCTCCATACCTGCTGAAAATGTCAATCAGTTTTTCTTCCGTATACGTTGCCAGAACATCTCTGGCTGTGAGGATTGCTTCTGTATTCATACGCATATCAAGGGGCGCATCAAAACGATAGGAAAATCCTCTTTCCGGGAAATCAAACTGGTGGGACGAGACGCCCAAATCTGCCAGAATTCCATCTACACTATCCACGTTATACCATTTGAGAAAATTCCCGACATACCTGAAATTGGACTGAATCAACGTAAATCTTTCGTCGTCTAATCCGTTTTGAAAGGCATCTTTGTCCTGGTCTACCGCGTATAAATGCCCTTTGGCATTTATTTTTTGTAAAATCGATCTGGAATGACCACCTGCACCGAATGTCATATCGACATACATTCCGTCCGGATGGATTTGTAAAGCCTCGACACTTTCCTTCAACAAAACGGGGACATGATAATCCGTCATCTTTCGTCGGATGGGTTGAAACCAAAACCGTTTCCAAAATCCCCTCCGCAATAGAGGCAAAGTCATCTGGTTCCTGATTTAACATTGCTTCATACGCTTCTTTAGACCATATTTCAATTTGTTGCTGATATGCAAAAAGTACGACGTCTTTGTCAATACCTGCATATTCCATCAAACTGCCAGGAATATTGATGCGCTCTGAAGCATCCATTTCCAACTCGGTAGCACCGCGATAAAAATAGCGGATTGCCTGCCTTTGCTGTGTGTTGTAAATGTTGAGCTGGTTTATTTCTTTTGATTTTCGTTCCCAAACTTCATTGGGATACAACATGAGATGTTTTTCAAAACCCCGGTTTATCGTAAACTTGTGATTTTCGACGTCGCCAAGCTGCTTAATAATAGCAGCGGGGAGCTTAAGTCTCCCTTTGGCATCAAGCCTACTGTGATATTCTCCGGTGAACTGGTATTGCTTCACACTTCATGTTGGTTGTTGAGGCAAATTTATAATCTATTTCCCACATCCTCCCACTTTCTCCCATTTTTTTATAAAATATATATAATTTTTTTATAATTTGTTATAGGCTGTCATCAAATCTATTACAATACGTAAACAATTTGTTGATATATTGGCAGATTATGCCCTTTTTATCGTTAAAACTTATTGGGAGGAAAATCTCAGGTTGGATATTAAATATTACACAAAATTACAATATATCTTACATTAAAACAAAAATAATTTATATTTTATTGATAAAATATAGTATATACATATATATAAGTATAATATATTTATGTTATTGATTATAATTATGTATAAAATTTGGATAAAGTTACCTTGCTCAACCTGATAAATGTATCCATTTTGTTGACATTATTTGAAAATTACAGCATCTTTATACGATATCAGGTAGTGTTACATTTCAGTAATTTTAAGTAACACCCGGTCAAAATGTTATATTTAAATAACATTATGCTCAATCACTTACATTGACAGAATAAACTGCAGAGGTGGAATTTGGACTTAAACAAATCTGTTGTTTTCACTTGAAAGACCCATTATTTCTGTTACCCTGTTTTTAATATTTTTCGATATGGTAGTCATAGGTAAGTCATTTCCATCCTGGCCAAACGGATCTTCAATTTCTTCAGCAATGAGTTCAAGACTGGCCAGAACATAAAATATAAATGTAGTTACCGGAATGGTATATAAGCCAAGAGTTAAAGAAAAACCAAATGGCAAGGTACCAACATAAATAAAAACAAATTTTTTAATAAAAACACTATAGCTGAATGGTATAGGTGTATTTTTTATTCTTTCACAACCGCCACAAATATCGGAAAAAGACTGAAGTTCGGCATTTAACATCAATACATGTTCTTTTACCAGTACACCTTCTCTGTGCAATAATTCTACCCTACCCATTATTTCTTTAATCACAAAATTGGGATGATGACTTAATTCCCCAATACCATTGTGCTGTATGTTTTCATCATCAGCCAATGGAATGGTTTTATTCAGATGGGATGCCAGAGCCCTGCTGTAAAAAGGAATATACCTCATAAAAAACAAAAGATCTTCTTTCCTTTCAGCCGGAACAAATGTTTTTATTTTTAAAGCCAGATTAGTACTGTTATTAACAAGGGAACCCCATAATTTCCTTCCCTCCCACCACCGGTCATAAGCTGTATTGGTCCGAAAAACTAACAACATGGAAATAGCAAATCCCAAAAGTGTATGCATAATGGTAAGGTTACGCACCATATGATTTTCGGCAAGTTTCAGATATTCGGTTTCCAAATATACCACACCCCATGAGTAAAATATAAAAAAAATCAACATGGGAATTAACGCCCTGAATGTGTCCGCTTTATGCAAAGTGAACAAAGCGTAAAACCAGTCTTTCGGATTGTATTGAATCATAAAAAATATTGAAGCTCAAAAATAAACTATTCCGGAAATATTTTGCTATCAAACGGGATTGATATCTATTAGTAAATTTAATGCTGCATTGACTAATGTATAAGCGTATATTTCTTCATTTAAATTTACTATCGAGAATATTAAAATCCGTTGAAATAAAAAATAACCTGTTCTCTAATTAAAATAATATTGTCCATACTCAATATTTAATCAAGTTTATACACTACCCCACTTTTGTTTTTATAAAACACTGGTAAGGAATCCTGTGCTGTCTTGACAAAATCAGGAACTTTACTCCAATCAGTATTTGAAAAATAAGCCGTCATTCCATTCATAATGATATAAATAGTTCTATCACTATGTTTCGCATAATCAAATTCTTTAAAAACAACAAAGGTATTCAGACTGTCATATTCAGCATAAAAATTGCCGATATTTGTATTAGCACCGTCTGTCAGTATATACTTTTTTTCACCTTTCTTTGCTAAAACACTTGAAATCAATTCTTTTTGTGCGACATGGTTTATTGTCTTGTTGTACTTTGCATTTTGAATAAAAACGGACATCATAGCCGCATACACCAAAATGAATGCAAAAATTCTAAAATGCGGTACTGGCATCAAAAGTATAGCAGCTGTAAAAGGTATAAATAAAAACCAGGTATTTTCGTAAGAATTTGTAATACTGATATATAGCTGAAAAAGAAAAAATATCAAACATAAAACTTTTTCAATCACACCGAAATCACCACTTTTTTTCCAACCCTCTGCCCAGATAAGTGCACCTATCGGCAATACAAACAGATAATGTCTGGGATCATTACACAAGGGTACATATTCTGAATAAGATATAGTCATAAAATTGCTCAAAACCATAAGAAAAAACCAGGATACTACCCAGAATCTGAGCTTTTCATCTGCGTATTTTCGAAAAAATAAAAAAATCAAAGCAAATCCTGCAGGCCATAAAAACCCCATTCTCGTCATATCAAACCACAAACGATATACAATTCTGTCCCACAAAACAGAAAGTGGCTGTAATTCATACGTGCATTCCGACACATACCGATTGGAAAAAATAGCCTCCATTCTTGCTAAGGGATTTCCAAAAAACCATCCATTGACTCCAAAATATATAATCAGAAAAATAACAAGTCCTGTAAAAATTTTCATCCAATATCTGACCCTGTTTTTTTTGATAAGATCATACATAAACCAGAATAAAAAAAATGGGTATATTATCAAAAAGGTTTCTTTCGATAAAAATATCAAAACACTTCCAAGGAAAAAAAATAAAATATTAGTGTTTGTTTGTCTTTCTTCAAACTGCAATTTTTCGCGGTAATAAGAATAAAAACATAGTAAAAAACCAAGCTCGGTGACCATATCCGGCATAGGCTTTTCAAGATATAACAGATGTGTCGGATTAAAAAGTAAATACAACACCGAAATCAATCGCAGTTCCCAGGGATATGATTCAAGGATTTTAACTACCACAAATATAATTCCCAATAACGTCAGCATTGGAAAAAGCCAGTTGGGCAAATCCCCGTAACCTAAAATCATATTCAGAAAGGCAAGGGGCAAAAACCCAAGGTATCTGTATGCGTATAAACTGTCATAAAAAAACTCTCCCTTATTTACCAAAACGGCAAGTCTCGCATATTCAATTTCATCAAAACCCAGATATCCTCCGTGAAAAAAATAATAATGTATCCACCCCAGAAAAAGTGAAATAAATAAAAGACCCGTGTTACTCCGATATAACCTTGAAAAGTTTACGCTTTTAGACAATTTTTATCATTTTGATATGGTAAAAGTACTTGTTTTATTATTATTTTTACCCAGTAACGGCAAACAAATGTATAAATTGGTTGTTTAAAAGTCATTAAATTATTATAAAATGAGAATATTTATTTTAACACTGTTTCTGGTAGTAAATTTTATATCCTGCAGTAAGGATAATAATTCTGACAACCCAACTTCCACTCAACTCAACATCATCAATTCATTAAATGATTTTGATTCCAGGATTGCTAAAGGAGTTACTCTGGCTTTTTTTCATGCAACATGGTGTTCAAAATGTGCGACTCAAAGACCAGAAGTCGAAGGTCTTATTTCAGATAGTGAATTACAGTCTGTTTTCTTTTGTGAAGTGGATTACGAAAAAAACGCCAATATTGTCAGCAAATACGAAGTATTTGGATTTCCGACTATCCTTCTTATAAAAGATGGTCAGGTCAAACATACTCTTGTTGGTTCCAACAATAAAAAAGCGGATATCAAGCAGCTGTTAAAAAGTTTATAAAAACTAAAAAGCCCCTTCAGGAAAATGAAAGGGCTTTTTTATATAATTTGAAAAGTAACTATTTTTACTCTCTGTCGAGTTTATGTCCAAAAAACATATCGACAAATACTTTTCTGTTGAATACCTGAAGCTGTTCCACACCTTCTCCCACCCCGATATATTTAACCGGAATTTTAAATTGGTCAGAAATACCCAAAACCACACCTCCTTTTGCACTTCCGTCTAATTTTGTCAAAGCCAGTGCCGTTACATCTGTTGCATCCGTAAAATGGCGTGCCTGTTCAATGGCATTTTGACCGGTAGTGGCATCCAGAACCAATAAAACCTCATGTGGTGCTCCGTTCATCTTCTTATCCATGGACTTTTTGATCTTTGTCAGTTCGTCCATAAGATGTCTTTTTGTATGCAATCTCCCGGCCGTATCGATAATAGCCACATCGCATCCATGGTTTTGGGCATATTGAACCGTTTCACAGGCAACAGCTGCTGGGTCAGTGTTCATCCCCTTGCTGTAAAATTCACTCCGGCTCCTGCCAGCCCAGATTTCAAGCTGATCAACGGCAGCGGCACGAAAAGTATCACCCGCACCTAATACCACTTTATATCCTCTTTTAGTATATTGATTAGCCAATTTTCCAATGGTAGTGGTTTTACCGACTCCATTTACACCAACTACCATAATAACATGTGGTTTATCTGAAGTTACAGGGACAAAATCATCCAGATCTACTGTATTGTTTTCAGAAAGGATATCAGTTATTACACTTTTAAGAATATCATTGAGTTCTGAAGAATTCAGATATTTTTCTTCAGCCACTTTGGCTTCAAGCCTGTCGATGATTTTGACAGTAGTTTCCAGCCCCACATCCGAAGATATAAGAATTTGCTCAAGTTCGTCGAGAAATGAAATATCTACCTTCGACTTTCCGGCAACGGCTTTTGTAATCTGACTAAAAAAACTCTCTTTTGTTTTTTCCAGACCTTTATGTAAATCTTCTTCCTTTTCTTTCGAAAAAAACTTTTTAAAAAAATTCATGGCGATATACTTGAAATCGTATTAATATATGAAAAGTTGAATATAAGCGTTATGTAAAAACGCAAAAAGGGTTTTCTCCGACGTATCGAAAAAAACCCCTTTTTTCATGTAAAATACATGTTATTTATTTTCAGCTAAAAAATCTTTAACTTTGTCCTTGTGAACAATGGATTCCTTAAAAGAATATTTTCCGGTTACAGGATCCTTGATTGATCTGACCACTTTTACGTGGTCCCTTCCTGAACCAACGTTGGCTGCCCTTTGAGCAACCCTAGCGTTTTTGGATACTTTTGCCATGTTTATTTAATTTCTTTGTGAAGGGTATATTTCTTTAAAACAGGATTGAATTTTTTAATCTCTAATCTGTCAGGATTATTTTTTCTGTTTTTTTCAGTAACATATCTGGAAGTTCCGGGCATGCCTGATGTTTTATGTTCGGTGCACTCAAGGATGATTTGTATCCTGTTGCCTTTTGATTTTTTAGCCATAACTTTAACTTATCTTTTTCTGGACAATTATATTTTAACACCTGTATCAACCCCTTTGGCTTTAAGCTCCTTAAGGTATTCATACAAACCTTTTTTATCAATGATACGAAGAGCATAATTGGATACTTTTAATTTGACCCATTCTCCCGTTTCAGGAATAAAAAATCTTTTGGAAAAAAGATTCGGTAAAAATCTTCTTTTTGTCTTTACATTTGAGTGTGATACTTTGTGCCCACTCATTGGTTTTTTACCGGATAACTGACAAACTCGTGACATCTTAAATTCTTTTTGTGATATATATTCCGAATGTGACTCCGGAAGGATTCGAACCTTCAACCGCCTGATTCGTAGTCAGGTACTCTATCCAGTTGAGCTACGGGGCCAAAAATTGATTGTTTAAACCTTTCCTATGTCCTTAACTTTCAAAAGATTATGATGCGTTTCACCATACTTTTTTAAATTAGTGCGCAAAGATAATATTTATATTTCATTTTGAGAATACATTTCAAAGATAATTTTTTGAGATATTATATTTTTTTTCCTTTGGTAGTTATTTATAATTCATCAAGGCTTATTCTCTGAGCATCTGAACTCTCATCTTTTTTCATGAGTGGAATACGGATGTAAAACCTGGTCCCGACTTTTTCTTCTGATTCAAAATATATTTTACCATTAAAAGATTCTATCATGTTCGCAGAAATAGCCAAGCCCAAGCCTGTTCCGGAACTTTTTGTTGTAAAATTAGGTGCAAACACCTTATCTCTCATAGATTCCGGAATCCCTGATCCGTTATCTGTCACACAAATAAAAGCTTGGTTTTGTTCTTCGTACAAAGCAATGTTTATTTTCCCTCTCACGTGGTCAGGAATGGCCTGGATAGCATTCTTAACAAGATTATTGAGGATTCTCACAAGGTGATTCTTATCAGCAAAAACAACCAGATCATCAATAGGCATGGACAAAGTAATATCCATATCATCTCTTTTTCTGAAAAGATCATGTATGGTAACTACCAGGTCATTGAGTACCACTTTTTCATTATTTGCCTGGGGCATGGCGGCAAAATTTGAAAATTCCACCGCAATCTGAGAAAGATTGTCGATCTGCTCTATCAGTGTGTTTGCCACCCTTGGAATCATATCCTGTGCTTTGGAAGGATCTTCTTTTGACGTTTTTTCAAGATATTGGATACTTAGTTTCATTGGGGTCAGTGGATTTTTTATTTCATGAGCCACCTGTTTGGCCATTTCTCTCCATGCCATATCCCTTTCATTTTTAGCCAACATATCTACGCTACGGGTAAGTTCTTCATTAAGATTGTTGTATTCGCGGATCAGGGACCCAATTTCATCATTGGATTCCCATTCAAGAAACTCGTTGGATTTGCCGAGCGTAAATTTTTTCAGTTTTTCCGCCAGAATGGCAATAGGCTGGGTAATTGAATTAGCAATGGTAATGGCAATCACTCCGGCTATCAGAAATAAAAATATGTACACATTTAATATCGTTCCCAAAAAGTCAACAATACTTTTTGAGGAAATATCACTATACTGGTGTTGAATACCGAGGTATCCGATATTGACGCCCGTGCCATCTCTCAATGGTATATAGTCAAAATGTAATTGATCCCCGGAAAGGTTTCCTTTATCCATCCAATCTCCCGGTTTTTCTATAGCTCCATAAGGCATGATAAATTCCGGCGGATATTCTGTTGACGTCGCCAGCAATCTGCCGGAACGATCATATAACTGAAGGCTCTTCCCATGCACATAAGAAAGGTCAAGTAAGTTTTTATAAAAATAGGAAATTATTTCCTTGCCACTTTCTTTGTCAAGGCTTTCCTGTAACACAGAATTGGCGAGGATTTGTGTTTCTTCTCTTTCCTTGCCACTTTGATTTGCCTGAATCAGATTGTAAAAATAAAACGCCGTGACTGCCCCTACCACAATAAAACTGAATATTATAAGCAGAATGATAGACAATTGTATTTTTGTTTTCAGTGATGCTCTTGAACCCAGTTTCAAAGGAAGAAGTTCGGGTAATATTTTTGTTCTGGTGTTGAGCCAGGTCAAAAGAATCATGATTACCCCTGTAAGGGCAAATAAAAATGAAAATATAGAAATAGGTTTGAGTAAGCCGGGTTTGTTTTCGAATATTAATAGCCTGTACCCAAGGTCATTTTCTACAACGGAAAAAACAAAATTTCCGTAAATACCATTGCCGGATACTTTTATGAGTTCGGAATCCGCAGGTGCCAAATTGGCTTCAAACTTTTTATCTGCCACCAAGCCATCCCTGATAAGAGCATACGAAAGTTTTTCATTTTTTATCTTTGTGCCCGGCTGTATGTAATAGGTAAAAACAAATAGCCATGGGCCATCCTGATGCCTTTCCGGCAACAACTCATAGGTGAGAAAATATTTATTCATCATTGGATGAAAAAACATATTATTCCCTTGTACTCTTTTGGCTACCTGTAAATTCCTTTTTATTTTGTGGTAATTGCCAAAATGATTTGAAAATAAACTGAATCCGTTGTTGTCAAATAATTCAAGGTCAAAATTTTCTTCATGTACGCCTGTCAGACCTGAAAAGACTTCTTTGATTTCTTCCTTGTCCCATTTAGCCGGAAACTCAAGCGCCCCCAATCTCAAAAAAATGGAAGACGTGTCGAGGTTTTGTTTTATTTTACTGATATTGCGTAAGTCTGTCTGAGTGGTTGTGGCAAAAGTTTGCTCAGCAAAAACTTTTCGTTCTCTCTCTGATTTTTCATTTCCATAATGAAAAAATCCTACTGCCATATACGTAGAAAATAACAGCATCCACCACAAAAGATAAGTGAGTTTCTGCTCTTTCATCTCTGCATACACATCAAATATTAATACGACCGACGTAAGAAAAAGATAATAAATAATGGGTTGGATGTCCAGAGCAACAAAATAAGTTAAGGGTAAAGTAAGCAACACTCCGGCAAATAATGGAATATATTTCCTTACTCCAAATACTTTTTGTTGGTGAGCACTGACAAATAAAGCATGAATGACCAGAAAACCGGCAAGCATATGGAATATCAAACCGCAAAGAATAAAAATATTGGACAGATCAAATGAAATGATGTCTGACAAATCAACAAATACATGGTCGCTGGTAACGGCCATTTTCATCAGACAATTCCAATAAATAAAAAAAAGTGACAGGACAAACGACGCGAAGCCAAACTGATATTTTCCTGATGCCTGTCGAAGAAACAACTTTCCTTTTGGTGATAAAAGATAATTCATCACCAGCCAGAGAAGGCAGGCATCAAGTAAAAGCGTAACTGCTGAAATAAAAAAAATATTGGTACTTACCTCTTTAAATACAGACACCGGTTGCAATACTTCAAATACGGCCGGAACCGAAAACAATATTCGGGAAATAATCAGAAAAAATCCAAGTTTAATTAACGCTTCCACCTGGCTGTTTTTATATAAAAATTTTTGGATCAGAAACCAAAAACAATATATCCAGACCAGACAGAAAAATAGATTAGACCTTTTTCAAGGCCTTCAGCCAATGAAGTCACCCGATAATGTACACCTCTGAAAAACAATAATATATCTGCATTTTCAACCGAAATGTTTTTATCATGAACAGGCTCAAATCGTATATTTTTAAATTTTTTTAGTTCTGTCCTCAATACAACATCAAAATTGGATGAATGCTGAACTATATTTTGGGCATCTTTATATTTTGGAGTGTTTCTTGCTGCTTCATTCCACCAGACAAGTTCATTGTTTTCATAGATTTCTGCACTGAAAGGTGATTCGGCTAGTGGGTCCAGGTTAAAATTCCGAAGAGAAATACTATCTGTTGAAACAATAGAAAGCGAATCGGATGTAAGCCTCTTGTTTACTTCTTTTCGAATAACATCAATGTTTTGTTCTTTGATATCAATATATCGAATACTGAAAAAAAGTATCACCAATAAACTGAGCAAAAAATAAAAAAATCCCGTTTTGCGGTCCATGAAACGTTTTTGAACATTCAGGGCGCAAGTTAATAATTTTTTACATATTATTGATTTAATTTAT
Source organism: Saprospiraceae bacterium (assembly GCA_016715245.1). Classification (GTDB taxonomy): domain Bacteria; phylum Bacteroidota; class Bacteroidia; order Chitinophagales; family Saprospiraceae; genus OLB9. The sequence continues at coordinate 301,053 of JADKAS010000002.1, read as the reverse complement.
ATGTAAAATCAACTATTGCGTCAGTATAAATAAAATGAATGGTTTTTTTTATCAGAAACTCAAACATCATGTAATGTATATGTTTTATAAGTCAGTATATTCGTCTATCACCCTTCCTTTTGCAAAATACAATGTTGAAGAGATGGTACCCAATACAGGTGCCAGAATCATACCTATCACAGGGATTGAAAATATCAGTACAAAAATTACACCTGTAGTCACAGCAAATATTTTTTCTCTTCCCACTACTTTATTTGAATCACCATATGAAAAATATCTTTCAAGGTAAAAATCCATTAAACCATATCCTGCAAAATATCCCTGTATAATAAAAATTAATGGTGTTGTTATAATGGCTAACCCGGGAATAAAACCCAGCATAAATAAAATGATAGTGTACACCATTTCTTTCGTTACATTGACAAGGTTGACGGCAACACCTCTTGTCATACCGGCAAAAAAACCGGGAACCTTTCTTCCGGTTTTCTGCGTAGATAGTTCATTTTCCAGTTTTTCGGAAATAAGGCTCATCAGTGGCCCGGTAATAATAAGAACAATGTATTTAAATGTTCCCAGAAGAATAATGAAAGACATTACATGCAATAGCCATTGATATAAAGTTGACTCTCCCGCCCAATCCCAGGGTATCCACCCACTCAACAATTCAGAAAACCAATCACTGACCCGGACAACACTAACCGCCAATCCAAAAAATAAAAGGATGGAAATAAAAGCACTTATCCAAACATATCTCCGGATAGAAGGATGCCCTAACCATCCAAATGCCTGTACAAAATATTGTATTCCTTTTAACATTTTTACTTCCTGTTCATTAGAAAACAAAATTAAAACAATATCCCGGTATTTACTATTCGTTATATATAAAAGTAATTTTAAAATATACAGGTAAGGGACAAACATCGATTAATTCTACTTTTATTCAGTACTACATTTTATTTAACCTGGAATTAAAATGAATTTTTTACCTTCTTTGCTGTCAATGCTTATATTTGCATATTAAATATTACCTAAATGTCAATTTCTGTTCGGTTCATTCTCTCCCTTTTTTGTTGTCTGACCATCATCTCCGGATTTTCACAAAAAACTGTTCAAAAAAAAGATGTATTACATGCAGGACCTTTAATTGGTTATCTTGAAAAAAAAGAAGCACTAATTTGGTTGCAAACAAAAAATGAAGTTGAACTTTTTATTGAATATTTCAATATAGTAAATCAAGGCAAAAAATTCAGGACAAAAAAACATATTACAAAAAAAGAAACGGGTTACACTGCCAGTATTTTGCTGGATGAAGTTCAACCCGGAACCACCTATCATTACGATGTGTATGTCAACAGGAAAAAAGTTTTATTTACTTTTCCGACCGAAATAACGACACAGACGGACTGGAGGTTTAAAATGGACCCCAGCCCTTTTAAGGCTGCATTCGGAAGTTGTACCTATATCAATGAAACCATTACAGATCGTCCCGGATCTCCATACGGCGGAGATTACCAGATTTTTGAAAGTATTCATAAAAAAAACCCTGACCTCATGTTGTGGGGTGGAGACAATATCTATTTAAGACCAGCTGATTGGTCCACAAGAACAGGATATGTACACCGTTATACCCATGCACGTGCCCTGCCTGAACTGGAAAAACTGATGGCAGGCAGACCCAATCTGGCCATTTGGGATGACCATGATTTCGGCCCGAATGACGCAAACGGTTCATTTTTCATGAAACCTTTTGCCCATGAAACGTTTCATCTTTTTTGGCCAAATCCGCCTTGTGCATCTTTTTCTGCCGGACCTAGTTTGTGTACCGCCATGGAATTTAACGGAATTGATTTTTTTACACTTGACAACCGTAGTTTCCGCACGGAAATATGGAAAGACACAAGTCTTCGTCAAATATTTGGAAAAGAACAAATTGAATGGCTCATCAATAACCTGAAAAGTAGCCAGTCACCTTTTAAAATGGTAATGGTAGGCGGCCAGATGGTAAGTGATGCTGCCGTAAAAGAAAATTTTGCCAACTATCCGGAAGAAAAAAAGTACTTTTTTGACCGATTGGAGGAAGAAAATATTCAAGGCGTTATTTTTTTAACGGGTGACCGCCACTTTAGTGAATTGTCTGTAATAAAAAACAGAAAAGGAAATACTATATTGGAGATAACTTCATCTCCTCTGACAAGCGGTGTAGTTACACCTGACAAAGAAAATAATTCGCATCGGGTGGAAGGAAGTTTAATTGAAAAAAGAAGTTTTGTCCTTCTCAGTTTTGATGGTAAATTGAAAGCAAGGACACTTGCAGCTACATGGTTTGATTCAGATGGTAATGAATTGTATAAATACAATGTTACTGAAGCGGAAATGAGCCCAAAAAAGAAAAATTAAGGCTTATAACTTTAATACTTTAGCAGAAGGAAAACCAGGTGCAAAGTCCACATCAAAAAGCGTTACTCTGATTTTAATAGAAGTAGACAATTATCTTTTGCTGATTTTATTTTGAGTAATCGTCCTTTGTAAGGTGCATTTAAAACGGGAGATTTCAGGGTTTCTATTTTTACTGTGTTTCTGACTAATGCCATTATGCACTCTGGCCCTCTACAAAATAAAGCTTGATTTTTTCAATTCCCGACGCATAACAGAAACAACCTCAGCTTCGGAAATTCCCAATTGAATTTTGATGGCTTCAAAGGGAGTCCTGTCCTCCCAGGCCATTTCAATAATTCTGTCTTTGCCTTTCAACTCCATATCAAAAAAATCCAGTAAGAAAATCCGAAAATGAAGGTTTACGATACAGAAACAAAAATGTAGGATGTTTTAATACATTGATACGGGTTTCATTAGAAACTTTGTACTTTATAAAAATGAATTCACCTTAATTACTGCTTTTACAGAATCACTCTGGCAGATATAATTAAACTGCGACCACCCGCAACCAAACCCGAACTATAGGGTCTGTATCTCTGATCAGTAATATTCTCAACACCTGCAGTAAAAGTCAGATGATTACCCAGTTGATACATCGATTTAACATTCAGGGTGTACCAGGACGGAGAATAAGGATTTCCATCCTTGTCTTTTTTATAGATAAATATTTTTGCTCTCTCTTCAGGATTGAGGTCTTCAAAAGTGACTTTATCACTATACTGTGCATATAACTGTAAAACCCAGCCTTGTTTTTCAAAAGATAGTCTTGTTGTACCAAAATTTGGAACTGCATGTCTCGATGACGATACCTCTCCATTATCCGTTTCTTCTTTTCCAACTTGGATATTATACCTTGACAAGATAGTAAAACCACCGCCCAATTTTATTTCCATTCCAAGGTTTGCACCTATCACTTGGGCAAAGGCTGCATTTTGAATGGCAAACACCTTACTGTTTTCTCCGTCATACAATATACTGTCCTGGCCGTTGACCGTAAAAGGTCTTCGTACCATGGCATTGGTCAGCCGGGAGTAATAACCTGTTACATCCATTTTTATAACATCAAAAAACACCTTTGAAATATTGAATTCTACATTATAAACATATTCCGAATGAAGGGAGGGATTGGGAACCACAATTTCTCCGGGACCAAAATCAAATAATTTCCCCAGGTCATCCACATTTGGCGCTCTGAAACCTGTAGATAGATGAGCACTTAATTTCCACGTTTCGGCAGGTCGGTACACCATACCCGCACTTCCTGTAACTGCTGCATGTCGAAGATCAATATTTGTATAATCAACCGGATAAATGGTCTTCAATCTTGTAAAATCTGCATGTAAAAAAAATGAATTTATTCTTGACCCAAACTGAAACATTAATTTTGGAGAATAGGTATAGTGGTATTGAAGAAAAATAGCAGAACTGACCCAATTTGAAGCCGGATATCTGTCAGCACTTTGTTGTGGAGATTGGTTTCTGATGTCAACGGCGCTTCCTTTAGAATCTACTGTGTTGTATACAAATTCAGCTCCGTAAATAAAGGAATGATGGTTTATTTTTTTTTCAAAATCAAGATTGATAGAAAAAGCGTCCACTTTTTCGATCTGGGTCCTCCTTTTGAAACTCTGAAATCTCCTGTCGATTCTGCTTTCTTCAAAGGACTGTTGTGCGAGACGTATATTCATTTGATCAAAAAGCCTGTACGACCTAATATGATGAACGGAAATTAAATTCATCATCCATTTTTGCGGGCCGTAATTCCATTCGGCAAAAGAGGGTAAATTATTTCTTTCTTCCAACAGCCTGTCATATCTGGCAAAAGGAGACGTCTCAGAATAGTGAAATCCGTAGGTTATGTCCCAAGCCTTGCCTGGTGCAAAGCGGACTTTCTGCATGAAGTTATACTGAGAATACCGGCTTGGGGTCTGAAGTAGGGAATCCGGATTGGAAACAACTTCATCATTATTGATTCCTCTCCTGACATACCAGGTTCGGAGGTATTCATCCGGGCCGTTTTTACCCATCTTTACATCACCAAAATCTGAAAAAGAAAAAGAGGATAGGAACGACCATTTTTTCCAACCCAAACCTCCATCGAAATGAAAGGTTTTTTCATTATTGACCGATGAATATCTGGAAAGTGCTCTTGCATTAACAATGGTAGAATCAGTATCGGAAAATTGCGGGGAAAGTGTTTGAAAACTCATAACGCCGCCAATGGCATCACTTCCGTACATGGTCGACCCTGGACCAAATAACACTTCCGTTTTTTCGATAGCAAAAGGGTCAAGAGAAATAACATTCTGAAGGTTGCCCGACCTAAAAATGGCAGTATTCATCCTGACACCGTCCACGGAATACACAAGCCGGTTGGCCGCATATCCTCTGATCATGGGACTTCCCCCACCCTGTTGACTTTTCTGTACAAATACTTCCCCGGAAACCCCCAGAAGATCGGCTGCATTCTGAGGGTTTTGCAATGTGATTTCTTTATTGGAAATGGAAGTAATTTTTGAGGGAACGTTATATGATAGTTGGTTCCACCGACTGGAGGAGACCACAATTTCATCCAAACTGAAAGAAGAGGCTTCCATCTTTATGAGAAAGTCTGATTTCACCAGATCTTATCCCATGGCCATAATTTCAATAAAAGCAGAATCCGTAAAAAAGGAAACATCCACACGTCCCTTACTGTTGGTTGATACTATTGCAGAGGGATTATCACTGACAATAACTACTTCCTCCAAAGGTCTATTACTTTTTTCGTCTATTACAGTAAGATTTTGAGAATAAATTGATAATGGCACACAAAAATGCCATAAAAAAATATATACTATTTTCATTATTAATTATTAAATTTAATTAATTCCTTTAGATCCATTGATAAACCATGTTTTTTATAGCTGGAATGGAATTGCGTTGGAAAAAAAAGTTTCAACCTCAATGCTACATAAGCAACAAAACCCTGTTCAACTTTCACAGAGAAGGTTAAAAAAATCACTTGTTTTAATAAATACAGGAATAATTTTATTGTCAAAAAATATCCAATAAACCTTATTATGATCAATAAATGGATTTCAATCCAAGGTGATAGATTCAGAAAATCCCTGTGATTAGATGTTATAGTTATTTGATTCCGGTGGTGGTACCTTTGGCTTTTCGGAATTTTGGTGGTAGTCATTGACCAAGACAAATTCAGATTGTTTTTTTATGTTTATGCCCGAACCATACTCAGGGTAAGAATATGTTGTATTTACGAAAAGTTGTTTAAAATAATCCTGAAGTTTTTTCCTGCTTTTTTTACTGTGGGAATCATTTGACATCAATAGTGAGACTATTTGTTTTTGCCTTTTTTTCAAGGTTGCTTCTTCATAGTCCGGCCAGCAGAGATAAAAAACAGAATCCCCTTTTATTTCTGTTTGCACAATATCAAACATCATTCCTTTGTATTCAAATTCCTGGCTATGTTCCCATTTCAAAACCGTGTTTATTTCCTTTTGAGAAAACTTCAAATGCTCCAGTTCGTTTTTATCCAATGCTGAAAGGATCATTTTTTTGACTTCACTTTTTATCTTTTTTTTCTGATAATGTATAGAAGTGCTGGTAACCAACGGAGGTATTATCAGACAAATCATACAAAACAAAATAAATACGCTACTTTTCAAAAATTAAAAATTAAGCAGCTAATGTATTAAAAAAGCGGATTAACTTTACATATTAGCGTATTTTCTTGCTTAAAAATGCCTTATTTTACCATTTTTAAGACTGTTTTTATGTTTAAATTTCCTGGAACATAAAAAATATTAACCCGTTTTAAATACCTTTGTTGCCAGAAACTCTTTCATGACAAATTCAAAAAAAAAGGTTTTAATCATTCGTTTCAGCTCTATCGGTGACATAGTTCTGACGACACCTGTTGTGCGGTGTATTAAAAAACAATGGAATGCTGAGATTCATTTTCTGACAAAAAAAAACTTTGCCGGAATTCTTGAAAAAAACCCTCATATATACAAAATTCACATAAAAGAAGAAATCAACCTTAACCAGTTAAAAGAGGAAAAATTTGACTTTATTGTGGATTTGCAGAAAAATATGTATTCCTCATGGATAGGATGGCGTTTACCCGGAAAATATATTGGTTTTGATAAAATAAATATTCAGAAATGGCTGCTGGTAAACTTCAGCATCAATTATTTACCTAAAAAACACCTTATTGACCGTTATTTTGAAGCTTTACATCCGGCGGGCATTTTTGACGATGGAATGGGTTGTGACTTTTTTATCAATATGGAAAAAGTAGCGGGGGAAATATCCGGTTTACAACATACCCAATTTGATATCATTGTGCTGGGTGCAGCCCATGCCACAAAAAGATTATCCATAAAAAAAGTCAGAGAAATTGTAAAATTAGCAGAAAGAACGATTGTTCTCATCGGTGGCAATGATGTTGCAGAAATGGCTAAACTGTTAAAAAGTGAATTTCCTTTACTTGTCAACCGCACCGGTAAAGACAACCTTCACGAAAGTGCTTTTCTTATAAGCTGCGCGCAAATTGTATTTACAGGAGATACCGGTATGATGCACATCAGCGCTGCATTACAGAAAAAAACTATTGTTCTTTGGGGTAATACGGTACCGGATTTTGGTATGTTTCCATACTACGGCAGTCGTTACCCAAATAAAAGTCTGTCGTTGGAAAATATTAATATCCATTGCCGTCCCTGTTCAAAGCTCGGTTTTTCAAAATGTCCCAAAGTTCATTTTAAATGTATGGAAGATATCAATGTGGACCCTGAAATGATAAAGTCATTTAGAAATGAGTGATTGTGTATTGTGTAAAACGCCATTCAGCCAACCTTTACTCATCATCAAAAACGACAGAAGAAAATACCATGTTTGTCCTCAATGCCATTTGATTCAGGTTGAAAAAAGTTATTACCCTTTGGAAGATCAAGCCAGAAACAGGTACCTGCAACACAAAGACGATGCAGGTAGTAATGGTCATCGGCAGCATCTATGGAAGGCGGTGAGCCCATCTTCACCTTATATAAATGCTAAGGATGAATGTCTTGACTACGGCTGCGGACCTGTGCCTGTACTTTCTCACATACTTAATCAGGAGGCCTCTGCCAGGTGTGATAATTACGACCCATATTTTGGGTTTACCATTCCTGAAAAAAAACAATACGACCATGTTTTCTGTCTGGAGACGGCAGAACATTTTTTTAACCCTATGGCTGAATTTGAAAACATTTATACACGTTTGCGACAGGGAGGGTATTTGACATTAATGACAGAAAGATATACGGACCTATCTTTTTTTGGTGAATGGTATTACAAAAGAGACTTTACCCATGTTGTGTTTTTTCATGAGCAGACACTATTGTATCTAGAAAAAAAGTTTCAATTCGAACGGGTGTTTGACGATACAAAAAGAGTAACTATTTTTAAAAAAGAAATAAAATAATAAAGGGAAGGAAGTCTTTCGAATATAAAAAACCTTAAGAACTTGAAAGATAATTTAACCTTTATTTAAAAACTGACATTTTTAATTACGTAATCCAGTTTTTGCATCATATTCCTTTTATCCTCACCGGGAGCGAGGACAAAAGCATCAATAAAAATCACTTCGTTGGCGTTTTTATTTAAGAGCAGGTAGGAGAAAAAAGGACCTCCCATAAAATCATTCACGGTTTCCCAAATGCCTCTGAACTCTTTGCCATAAATACCGTTGGCACCAAATTCATATTCATAGACCGGCAGGTCTACAGGATTTGTGCGCATGTAAGCGTCGGCAGAAGATGTTTTAATATATTGTTTACCGTATTCATCTCTTATTTTTATGAGATTTTCCTTTGAAAATTGGGCTTCATTTTTATAAGGAAATTTTCGGAAAACAAAATTGTGAATGGCTTTTTTATCATCAAGACGCAGCCACAAAAAATTTTCCTCGTCAAGCGCTTTTACAAAATAGGGTGGTATATCTACTGATAAACCGTACTTATTCTTTACAAGCTCGCTCAATTCCTGATTTTTTCCTTTGGATCCATATAAAGATGCTTTTAATGCTTCGCCGTCGTTTTTGTTAATTCTTGCCGCCACCGCAGGAAAGTTTTTTCTTATGGATGATGCCAGTGACGTTTTCCCATTTGCAAATAAATATACCAGCATTTGTCCTTTCGCCCATTTATCTTTGGCCACCAGATAAGTAAAATCCATATCTTGTAAAGCCTTATTCCATTTTTCTTCGCCCGCATCTTTTTTAAACATCTTTGTGACTTGACTGGATGTGTCACTTAGATCAACCACAAAAATCAGCGTTTTTAATTCCTTTTTATAAGGGTCATACTCCACATCTTTCAGTGTCAGATGACGCAGGTCAAAAAAAGGTTCAGGTGCCGGCATTACAGGATAGGCAGAACCAAAAAAATAATCTATAGAATCCCACACTTCACTTTGTCTCAGACTCGAATCCATAACTATATCTACCTGATTTGGTTTTCCAATGGCTACAGGTTTATACCCGGAAAAAGGTGATTTGCCTTTGCAGGAAAATAAAAGAGTACATAACAAGAATATGAAAAGGCTGTTAATTGAATATCTGAATAAAAACAAACGACCCGAATATAAAAGGAAATTCCAAAAATTCATTTTGATGATTTTATTAATCAGATGCTGACTTTTTAGGTTTTGGCGTATTATCATACATTCTAAAATAAACAATTCATGCAATTTATAAGTTTTTATTCATCAAACAATTCTTTAATATGCGTTATTTCCTTTTTTGCCTCAGTTTACTAACATGGTTTTCCTGTAAGGAAAAAATTCAGGCGCCCGATGTTTCCGGGCAACAAGTAGATTTTGGTTTTTACCGTATGGATCAGAAAATTTTTTCTGCGAAAGATAAAGAAACACTTACAGCAGCCCTGATCAATATCCAAAACGAACATCCGTCATTTTACAATGTTTATTTTAACCATGTTTTTCCGGTTGGTCCGGCCAATAATACCGACAGTCTTGCAGACGCAATTCTGGATTTCAAAAATCAACCACTTTCTGACACACTACTGAAGATGGTTCAGATGAAATACGATGACATGAAGTCTGTTGAAGACCAATTTAGAAAAACATTTCAGTATGCAAAATATTATTTCCCTGATCTCAGTACACCGGACATTTACACCTATATTTCAGAATTCGGCATTCAGGGATTTATTTTTGAGGGCCTTGGCGGCAAAGATGCCATCGGTGTGGGGCTGGATATGTATTTATCTGATATTCATAATTATAAAAAGCTGGAACCGGACAATCCCGGTTTTTCAGATTACATCACACGCAGCTGGAATAAAGATCACCTTGTCAAAAAAGCGATGGAAGTATGGTTGTCGGATTATGTAGAACAAACTAATGGCAACAAACTACTTGATTATATGATAAGCAATGGTAAAAAATTATATATCCTTAAAAACCTGATGCCGGAAGTTCACGATTCCATCATCATGGAATACACATCTGAAGCGTTAGAATGGTGTGAAAATAATGAAATCCAGATGTGGTCATTTTTTACGGAAAAAAACCTCTTATATGAAACTAACCTCGGCCAGATCAATAAATATGTAAACCCAAGTCCTGATTCTCCGGGAATGCCTTCTCAAGCACCGGGAAGAACAGCCAATTATATAGGATATAGGATCGTGAAGGCATTTATTGACAAAAATGATAAAATGCCGTTTATGGAACTGGCAACGTATAAAGATGCGCAAAAATTATTTGATATTTCCAAGTACAAACCCAAAAGAAAATAGTTATATAAAAACAAGAGATATAAAAATTTGATATTTTTAAAATACTCGTTTCATATGCTTCACAAAAACAGAAAATGATAAGATTTAAAGATTTTATTTATCAGAAATGTTAAAGCGTTTTGAAGATGTGTTTTCAGGGAACTTTTCTGAAAAACATTTTGTATCTTTGTTATTCGAATTTGATTTATTAAAAAAGCAGACAACATGTTTAATCTAATTTTTGGCCTTGGCCCACAGGAACTGATCGTCATTGGAATGATAATTCTTGTATTTTTTGGTGGTAAAAAAATTCCTGAACTAATGAGAGGTTTAGGCAGTGGCATCAGAGAATTCAACAATGCAAAAGCCAATATTGAAACGGAAGTAAAAGACGGAATGAAAGAACTGGATAAAAAAAACCAGTGATTTTATTTTTTTTAAGTTCGTTGGTCAGAAAGAATATTGTATTAATATTTCTTTTTGCTTTAATTGTATTTCCCGATTCAGGGTTTTCTCAATTTTCCGCCATTGATTCCACACGACTTAAAACAGCGCAAACTCTTGCGCAAAAATTTATTATAGTTGATGGCCATGTGGACCTTCCCTATCGCTTAAGGGTTCAGAACTTCAGATTTGTCAAAGAATTTACCGGTATTCCGGTACAAACATCAGAAGGAGATTTTGATGCGGTGAGGGCCAGAGAAGGAGGGTTGGACGCTCCTTTTATGTCAATATTTATTCCTTCCTCCTACCAGGAAAACGGCGGTGCAGTGGCTCTTGCTGACAGCCTCATCAATATGATGGAATTTATTGCAGAAAATAATCCCGAACATTTTGTTATTGTGCGAACGCCTACTGAAGTGGAAAATGCCAAACAAAAAGGCCTGATTGCTTTGCCTATGGGAATGGAAAACGGTGCCCCCGTCGAAGATGATATTTCAAAAGTAAAATATTTCAGAGAAAGAGGAATAAGTTATATTACGCTGACCCACGCAAAAGACAATAAAATCTGCGATTCCTCCTATGACACCACAAAAACATGGAAAGGTCTGAGTCCTTATGGATATAAGGTTTTGGACGAAATGATCAGGCAGGGTATCATGATAGATGTATCCCACATTTCAGATCAGGCTTTTTATCAGGTTCTCGATTATGTAAATGTGCCGGTAATTGCTTCCCATTCATCTGTCAGGAAATATACTCCTGGATTCGAAAGGAATATGAGTGACGATCTTATCCTCAACATGAAAGAAAACAACGGTGTCATTATGATTAATTTCGGTTCTTCTTTTCTTGATGGTAGTCTCGTCTCACATAACGATGAAAAAAGAAATGAAATGTACGACCTTCTCACGGAAAAAAACCTGACGGAAGATAGCGAGGAAGGAAAAAAGCTGATAGAAGAATTTCGCAAAGCCAACCCTGTTTTGTTTTCTGATGTCTATAAAGTGGCCGACCACATTGACCACGTTGTGGCGCTGGCCGGTATAGATCACGTAGGGTTGGGCTCCGATTACGATGGTGTAGGAGATTCATTGCCGGTGGGTTTAAAAGATGTTTCAGATTATCCAAACCTGATTTACGTTTTACTGGAAAGGGGTTATTCTGAGGAGGACATTGCCAAAATCTGTTATAAAAACATTTTCAGGGTGTGGAATGAAGTGCTGAAAGTTTCCGGTAAGTAGAACTTAAACTCCTGTTTATTTGTTGAAGATTAAGAATTAAATATTTATTTATCATGTTTACCGAAGAAATTGTTGTGGAAAATATAAAATGTAATGGTTGTGCCAATTCCATTAAAAAAGGTCTTGAAAAGCTCCATGAAGGCGTTTTGATTGATGTAAATATAGAAGAAGGGAAAGTACAGCTTCAAAGTGAAGAAACCATTGACACCAAACCTTACATAAGTGCACTTCATGGAATGGGATATCCAATTCCAGGTGAAGGAAACATTGTCAAAACGGCACAATCGTATGTAAGTTGTATGATCGGAAGAATGCAATAACTCCTTTTTGCACTTTACTAATATCTGATTCCTGAAGTTAAAAATCCCTTCCGTTAAATGTACATTGCTCAAATAAGTATTGTTGTCCGGGATTACGATGAGGCCATAGACTTTTATGTAAATAAACTTGGCTGGCAATTACTGGAAGACACTGTATTAAGTGAAGAAAAAAGATGGGTCCGCGTGGCACCAAAGGGAGCCAGAGAATGTAATATTCTTCTCGCCAAAGCAAAAAATCAACAGGAATTAACCAGTGTAGGAAACCAGACCGGCGGCAGGGTTGGTTTTTTTATGCACACGGACAACTTCTGGGAATACTATAATCAATTGGTCAAGGCCGGAGTAAAATTTATCCGGCAGCCGTTGGAAGAAGAATACGGTACCGTTGCAGTATTTGAAGATTTATATGGCAATTTATGGGATCTGATTGAACCAAAGAATCAGGTTTGAAGCTTTTCGCAAAGACCTTGAAAACGGTTACATTAAAACACCCGGTACTTCACTCACAGTTTTTTAGAATCTGTACCCTGCAAGAAAAAGAAACATTGTATTTCTGATAGGAAATTTTCCAATAAAAGCTCCCACAGCATCAAAACCACTGTACTCTCTGATTGATCTGAGGCCATATTGATAGCCCGCTTTAACATAAATATGTTTATATTTATAACTAAGATAACCTGATATCCCGTAGTCAAAGTCTTGTTGAAAACTTTCAGTTTTCTGCCAGTCAATGACAGGTTCAACTTTGATTTCCTGGTCGGTAAGGCTAACATGAATATATGGCAAAATTTCAACGCCAATTTGTTTATATACCAAATATCCTATACCACCCGAAATAGCCAATTGACTCAACCGGTAATCTAAATAATCTGACCTTATGGCTATCCATTGACCTTGGTGAAAGGCCTGAACAACACCTCCTGTACTTATTGAAAATCGTTTGTTGTAAAAATCAAGTTGAAAAGGGCTGTAAAACCTTGAATTATATAGATAATCTACGGAAAAGCCTGCCGAATATGATGTTCTGAATTGTGTTTCAGGATATTGTATGGCACTCCAGGGTTCGTCATCCATTTTATCTGCCCATAACATCTTTGTGGTCGTCATTCCGAGGTGAACACCAACATTAACTTTTTGGGAATTGGCATAAAATACATTCACACACACAAAAAGAAAAAGTAAAACTGTCCTGAGGGTCATGCTATATCTTTTAAAAATACATAGAGTTCAAATATAACATCAATTCCGGAAGTTTTATCCCGTATCTTAAAAATAAATTTCATTTTCTATTATGGGAAACCACCATACCACAACACCATAAAACCAAAATACCGATCTAAATCTTCACTATCTTCCCTTGTTGCAATACCTGATTTTTTTCAACAAATCGGTATATATAACTACCTTGAGTTAGTGAGGTAACGGAATATTGATTGAGTCCGAAATACACTTTTTGGCGGTGGACCAACTGACCTAAAAGATTATACACTTCAAAAAACATGTTGGAAGGTACGATACCATCTACACGAACCATCAGGTCATTTTCAACCGGATTGGGAAAAATGGTCAACAAGTCCCGGTAGTTTGTTGGATCTTGTGATGACACCGTCCCCACATGGATAACTTTGCATGACGTATCAGATCCGTTTTCATTGGAAACAGTGAGACATACAGTGTAGGTACCTGATTGCTGGTATTTGTGCCAATACGGCTTTTTACCTTCAAATGTCTGTCCGTCCCCAAAATCCCAAAACCAGGTCTCAGGTCTGAAATAACTCGCGTCCGTAAATCTCAGGTTGAGATGGTCACTTGTATCCTGAGCATACCGGAACTTGGCCACCGGCATATTATTCAGTCCAAGGGTATCACATGGACTTCCATCCAATGGGCCCATCCGGAAGTTGGGAAAAGAAGGGATGGAATTAAAATTCTGCGTTTCTAACTTGACACTGTTTTGGATGACGGTGGCATCCTCCCCATATTCATCAGGATATTCTATCGTATGCATGGAACGAACGCCTCCAGGTGCCTCTATATATATTTTTCCATCGGGACCCATCGCCATCTTGCTAAATCGAAGTCGTGTCTTGTTGCTATTTGGTGTGTATTGAAATGTAGAACCGTCATATTCTGATATAATACGCTCGGTATGAAAAATACTATCCGGATTAACCGTATATTGCAATATATATTGGCCGTTGGCTACGTATAAATATTCTCCATTCGGTGAAAACATTGCAGACCCGAAAACATCCGTAGGAACGTTAAAATGATCGATTATCTTGACAAAATTGCCACTACACCGGTCAAAGGAATAAACAGTCACATGCATGGTGGATATGGTATTTATCTCGACCTCGGCAGTTACATAATATTGACCATCTGGAGAAAAGGATCCAACTTGTTTGTAAACTCGTGTTACTTGATTTTTCGGCATTTCACAAAAATGACTTTCATAAATGCCACGCTCATTTAAAAGATACATTTGAAATCCTTTGTGATTTAAGTCTTCCTGAATGATCCACCAATCACGGCCATTTCCGTGTCTTACTACAGCCAGGTTTGTTTTGAATGATCCCAAGCCAATAACTTTGTCTTTGTATAAGGCGGCAGACGGTAGTCCATTTACATCTGTTGATATTTTTGCTTCCAATAATGCTGATGTTTTTAATACTTCTGTATTATTTTCTATTACCAGAGTATATTTAGGATAAAACAACATATAATGTCCTTGGTCAAAATTAGGAAGCATAGTCACCGCCTGATAGATGGGTAATCCGGAAGGCCAGTCTGATCCATCAGGCAAATAATTTTTTACATTAAATCTTTCCCAATAATTTCCATATCCTATGGTATCCAATCCTGGTATGGGTGCATGATTATTTCCATGTACGCCCATACCATTGGTATACATCAATAAATGCCCATCCTGATCAGATAAAGAAATATTTGTCCCTGTAAAATCCAAGGTCACCAAGCTGTCATACTTGAACTTGATCACTTCTTCTTTAAAATCAGCCACCATGGTACCCCATTGATAACCAAAAGTATCAACATTAATGGAAGAGCCTCCTAATAACCATACATAATCATTTTTTTGTGAGTGAGACGTCGTAAGCGTCCCACACACAAAAAACAGGATGAATAGAAACTTATACAAATATGGGTTGTTCATATCTTCGTTTAACTATTGAATAAAAACAACTTTTTTGAATATCTTCTCTCCGTTTTTTCCTCGCATGGTAAAATAATAGATACACTTAAGCAAAGATAAGTTCATTTTCGCACTTTTACCAATTTTCCTTTCTACATACCCTACTATTTTTTCTTTTGAAAGTGGTTTAATTTAGGATATAAAAATGCCATGATTCATTTTGAACTAATGAGTAATTGATACTTAAAAGTTATACATTTGTTAATACAAAAAGTCGCTTTTACTAAATTTTATAGTAAGAATCCAATCTTCCTGGTTTTCAAAATCCCTCCTTGTCATTCAAAATTTTAACCCCTTCCAAACCACATCCTTCACAAAATACCTGAAATACTTTAATGACAATTCTCCATGCCCGCTTTAGCGGGACTTCGCTTCACTTGCTTCAACTCCCGCATAGGCGGGATTTTGCTTCGATTGTTTCAATTCTCCACCCCTTTATCAGCAAGACCTCAAGCAAAACTTCCAGTGTATTTGATTATCTACAAATAAATTGGGAGGTCCTTATAAACAGACTGCTTTACCACATTTTTGGTTGTTGATTTTTGTTACTTGTATATTATATCGTTTTTATTCTTTTATCCGCAAAAAAAAGACCGCTTATGGGGCGGTCTTCTGATAATTATTTTAAATAACCGATAAAATTTTTCAACTATTTTGCCTCAGCTATTTTTTTCTGCTGAGTTGTAAAAGATTTTTCCAGACCAATCATATCTTTCATGATATACAACACTTCTTCCAGATAAATATCTTTTCGGAGATCTTTCAAAAACTCTTCATTCAAGGCTTTATTTTTTTCGTCCATATTGATTTTCTCCAGGTCTGTATTGAGGTTGGATATCACCAGATTGGCAATATCATCTTTCATCACTATATCAAATTTTTTATTGTCAGACTCTTTTTGTTCTTTCATACTGGTATAACTCACACTGTTGAGGGGAACGGTTGTTTTGTCCTTTTCCTCCTTGATTTTAACCGCACTTTCTTCGATCAGCAAAAATTGAGGGTGTTTGGAAATTCTTTCTTTACTCTTTTCTGCCAGGGCCTTTTTCTGAGTGATTTGAGCGACATTCTGGCTGTACTTGACAGGTTTGATTTCTGTCCATGTCATGGCATTTTTATATTCTTTTTCTCCCACGTCAATATATGTATATAAATCCGGCAGGGTGATATCAGGAATGACACCTTTCAACTGGGTGGAGCCTCCATCAACTCTGTAGAATTTTTGTACCGTCATTTTTACGTTGCCCAAAGGTTTCATGTCGTCATACCCTCTTACGGCTCTGTCCAAATCAAAAAATCGTTGAACTGTACCTTTGCCGAAGGTAGGTGTACCCACAATAATGGCTCTGTTGTAGTCCTGCAATGCTGCTGCAATAATTTCAGATGCAGACGCTGAAAATTGATTTACCATGATCACAAGGGGTCCGTCATATTCTACGGATTTGTCTTTATCAAGATGGAGATATGGGTTGTCTTCTCTTCCTTTAACCTGCACGATAGGACCCTCTTCGATAAAAAACCCTGTCATGTCAACCACATCATTCAAAGAACCTCCGGAATTGTTTCTCAGGTCAAGTATGATTCCATTTACATCTTCTTCCTTAAGTTTATTGATCTCTGTCAATACATCAAATGCACAGCTGTTACCACCCTCCAGTTCAAAGGAAGAATAAAACTTGGGCAGGTTGATATATCCGATATTTTTAAGTGTTCCGGGAATATTAAGCATTACAGATTTGGCTTTGCCGTCTTCCAGCTGTACTTTGTCTCTTTCGATTTCAATGTCGACAACGCTGTTGTCTTTCTTTTTTACTGTCAGAATGACGACCGTACCTTTTTTACCTCTGACCAATTGTACCACATCATCCAGTCTCATCCCGGCTATATCCACTGTCTCACCTCCTTTCTGAGTGACTTTGAGAATGATGTCATTGTCTTCAAGTTTTTTGGTTTTCCAGGCCGGTCCACCGACTACCACACTCGATACTTTAGTGTATTCTCCTTCCGCCTGTAGTCTGGCACCGATTCCCTCTAGCTGACCACCCATATTGATATCAAAATCCTGTTTTTCCTTAGGACTGAAATAATCGGTATGAGGGTCAAAATAATTGGATACCGAACTCAGATAAAACTCCATTCTGTCGGATCTTCTCAGTTCTCCCAATCTCTTGAAATAATTTTCAAATCTTTTTTTGACATCAGTAACCGCCTGCGTTTTTAATTCTTCGTCTGTTTTTATTTCTTCCTTTTTTTCATTTTTTTCCTGAGCGCTTTTTTTAGAAGTCCATGTTTGCAAAATATCAAATTTCAATTCCTGCATCCATAATTTGCGCAATTCAGACTCATCTTTGGCGTATTGTCTTTTTTCCCTGTCTGTTTCAATCGTTTCGTTTTTGGAAAAATCAAAAGGTTTGTTTATTTCTTCTTCAAAGATTTTTTTGGCGCGACTTATACTTTTTTCAGAAAGGAGTATGGATTTTTCAAAAAATTCAAATGTTCTGGCATTGACCTGATCGTCTATGAGAAATTTACTTTTCTGTAGATCTTCAAATTCTTTTTTGGTCAGAAATATTTTTGAAGGATCGAGTTTTTTTATAAAATCATCGAACAGTGTTTCGCTGAAAGTATCGTCGATAGGTTTCGGGTCGAGATGTACAGCCTGAACGGTTGACAAAATACTTTCCAGTACCAATCCTTCTTTTGACGTGTTAACAGGTTTGGGTTGCAGATTATGGTAGAGGAAAAATCCAAAAAGGGCAACAATAACCAGAGACGCGCTATACCGCATGATTTTTGATTTTAAAAGTGTCATTAATATGATGATCTTGCTTTTATTACCGCATTTGGTAATAAACACGGATTAAAACATTTTAAGACTACAAAGTTATTATAAAAATATCACTTTTAACATAATAATAACCAAATCTGTGGGACCAGTGCTGATTGTATGAAAGAGAAAACGTTACAAAACGGATTTTACAAAGCCGAGTTTTTTATCCGGAGTGATAATAAGATGAAAGTTTTCCTTAAATAATTTGATGGCAATGGCCAGAAGAATGATACCGAATACTTTTCTAAGAATGGCAACTCCCATATCACCGAGTTTATCTTTGACCCAGTCTGAAAAATGAAGCACCGCAAATACAACTATTATGTTCAATAATATAGCCACCAGGATTTCGAAAGTATCGTATTTTGACTTTAATGAAATCAAAGTCGTCATTGTACCAGCTCCTGCTATAAGCGGAAAGGCAATAGGCACAATAGTTCCTGTATTGGTTCCGGGGCTTTCCCGAAAAAAGCGAAGCCCGAGAATCATTTCCAATCCCAGAAAAAATAAAATGATAGCACCGGCAACTGCAAATGACTGCACATCCAGACCGAACAGTTTAAGGATACCTTCTCCGGCAAATAAAAAAGCAACCATCAATCCCATGGAAACCAGCGCTGCCTGCATGGAATCAACTACAATACCTTTGTTTTTCATGTCGATGATAATCGGAATATTACCCAGAATATCAATTACAGAAAACAAGATCAGGGTTATACTTAGAATATTTTGAATATCCATACCAAATATTATTTTGAATACTTTGTAATACTTAACGTCATTCCAAATAAAATTGTTTCACATAATGTGTTTACTTACAATATTTTGCAAATAATTAACAGGTTTAAGATAAAATACATGAACTATTCTCCTTGCTTATTAAAAATTAGTATAACTCATTTTAAGTTGACTGACTTTTATTGTATGTTTGTTCTTTTAACTTATATTATTATGGCACAACTTACCACATTAGATATTACAATAGTCATTTCCTGGCTAGTTTTTATGATGGCTTTTGGTCTTATCGTTTCTTACAGAAGCAAGAAAAAAACTGCCAATGACTATTTTCTGGCATCTAATTCCATTCCCTGGTGGGCTGTGGGAGGTTCCCTTATTGCTGCCAATATTTCTGCAGAACAATTTATCGGAATGTCAGGTTCTGGTTACGCCCTGGGTTTTGCGATAGCTGCCTATGAATTGATGGCTGCCATCACTTTGATTCTTGTGGCCAAGTTTTTACTGCCTGTATACATTAATAAAAAGATATACACGATGCCGCAGTTTCTGGAAGAAAGATACAATAAAAACGTACGTACAGGTCTGGCCATTTTCTGGGTGTTGCTTTTTGTTTTTGTTAATATCACTTCAGTGCTATATCTTGGGTCTCTGGCTCTTGAATCCATTACCGGCATTTCTCTGATATATTGTATAATAATGCTGGCCATTTATGCAGCTACTTTTTCTATCACCGGCGGTTTAAAAGCCGTGGTCTGGACGGATGTTGTACAGGTTATTGCCCTTGTACTGGGAGGATTAGTAGCCACCTACGGGGTTCTACAGGCCGTAGGAGGAGGATTATGGGAAGGTCTTATGGCTTTGATTGATAAAGCTCCGGAAAAATTTGATATGATCATTGAAAAAGGAAAAACGATGATTCCTGACGGGAAAGGCGGAACAAAAGATGCGTATATGGATCTTCCGGGTATCAGCGTTTTGATAGGAGGAATGTGGATTGCCAATCTCTATTACTGGGGCAATAATCAATACATTATTCAAAGAGCTCTTGCTTCAAAATCTCTGGATGAAGCCCAGAAAGGAGCTGCCTTTGCCGCTTTTATAAAGGTATTTCTTCCTTTAATTATTGTGATTCCTGGTATCGCTGCTTATGTTCTGGGCGCACAATTGGAAAAATCAGATCAGGCATATTCCTGGGTATTAAACAACCATGTGGGAACCGGACTGAAAGGAATAACCCTTGCTGCACTTATTGCGGCCATAGGTTCTTCTGTGGCTGCCATGGTCAACAGCACTTCCACCATTTTCACCCTGGATATTTACCGCCACTTTTTTATGAAAAAAGCCAGTTCCGAAGAAGCAGGACAAGATACCTTGGTCAGAGTGGGTAAAATTTCGGCTTTGGTTGCGCTGATTATTGGAGTCATTGTGGCTCCTTCTTTGGGAACCCTTGATCAGGCATTTCAGTTTATTCAGGAATTTACCGGATTTATCAGTCCTGGTGTTGTGGCCATTTTCCTTTTGGGAATGTTCTGGAAAAAAACCTCTGCCAGAGCCGCATTTTATGCCGTTCTGATCTCCATTCCTCTTTCCACTGCTTTCAAATTCCTGACTCCGGGCATACCTTTTATTGACAGAATGGGCCTTTGTTTTCTGATTATTGTGGCTTTAATGATGTTGGTTTCCTACATGGATAATAAAAATAATGACGATGAAAAAGCCATTCATTTTACAACAGATATGTTTAAAACAAGCAATACTTTCAATATTATGGCATTGATCATCACTTTGATGGTGGCATTCCTGTATTATACATTTTGGTAAATCCTGAATATGAAACAAAAATTCAATTTAATCGTTTTTATAATTAATTGATATTTTACAGAATGATTGATCGTAAAATATTGATGCAAATACAATTATTCAGCATAAATATTTTATATTCGTATTGCCATAAATATTAGAATCTAAATATTAATTCAAAAATATTTTTTATATCAGGCCAATAAAAATCTTATTTACATAAAGACAAAATTTATAGATTCGATGTATTCAAAACTTTCTTATTTATTATTAACTTCCATTATAACCGGATTGATTTTTATATCATTTTCTTCCGTTAAAGGGAATGTTTCTTATTCATTAAAGAATGAATTCATTTTGACAGATACACTTCCTGAAGGTTCAGGCAAAGCTAAAGTAATGCCATCCAAAGAGATGTCTGTTCCGCCTTCTCCACCGGCCACGCCTTCAAATCCAGCCCCACCTGCTCCAGTGCCAATAAGTTCATTAAGTGATGCTTTAACAAAAGTAGAAAACATGCCCAGATTTTATGATGAGGGTTGTGAATCTTTTCAGGAAATAAAACAAAAAGAAAACTGTGCCAGAAGGAAATTCCTTGAATATTTGTTCGAAAATGTAAAGTATCCTTCACAAATCCGAAGAGATTCATTGATAGGAGATGATATTGTCGTTTCCAGGTTTGTGGTTACTTCCAAGGGAAAAATAAAAGATATTGAAATCATCAAACAACCCCACCCTGCCTTCGGCAATGCGGTGGAAAAAGTTCTCCTCAGCTTAAATGAAAGGGATGGAATGTGGATTCCGGGACAGCACCAGGGAAAAGCAGTGGATGTACTGTACACTATGCCTGTGCGCTTTAAAAAAGAATAAAAGTCTCATCAGATCATAATTTTTTAAAATACTTAAAACTATCCGGGTTTTAAAAAATAAAAAATTTGCTTTAATGTAATTTGACAAAGTCGTGACAAAAGATTTTTTATGATTTCTCACCTTTGTGGTGTGAATATTAAAAATATTTTAATTTGTCTTTTTGGTTTCCTGACACCTTTAGTGCTTATGTCACAAGGTGCATATTCAGATACCCTGATATTGGATGAAATGCTGAATATGGTGGCAGAGGAAACCGTAATAACAGCAACAAGGGCTGATAGATCTCTTTCAAATGTTACTGTTCCCACTTCTATTATAAAGGATAAAACCATACAAAATGCAGGCATGGTCAAACTCAGTGATGTACTTCAGGAACAATCAGGAATCGTAGTGACAGCGTCTGCCGGCAGCAGTGCTATAGGCGGAGGGGTGTTTGGCAATGGTGTACAAATTCAGGGAATGAATCCAGACTATACGCTCATCATGCTAGATGGAGAACCCATCACCGGAAGGCAGGGAGGTGTTCTGGATCTAACCCGGTTTGCGGTAGGAAACATCCAAAAAGTTGAAATTGTAAAAGGACCTTCTTCTTCATTGTACGGAAGTGAAGCCATGGGTGGAGTAATAAATATCCTGACAGACCAGCGCAGGCAAAACCTCACCAAACTTTCTCTGCGTTATGGAAGTTTTCAAACATGGGATTTTTTTGGTTCCATAAATAAAGAATTGGGCCGATCATCTTTGTACGCCTTTGGACATTACAACCGTTCAAATGGATACGATCTTACGCCGGAGACAAATATAAAAACTATAGATCCTCATAAGGATGTTGCGTTTCAGATCAAGTGGACGTACCGCTTTTCTGAACGAACCAGACTAGTGTGGAGCAACCGTTTTTTTAACGGAATTCAAACGTCATTGTTTTCTATCAATAATGAAACATTAACCATCAACGGAAACGGCGCAACGACCGACCTGAATATCAACCCAGTGGTCTACCATCGATGGAACGATAAAATTAACTCAACACTGAGACTTTATGGAAGTCTGTACCGCTATGACCAGTCTTTGTTACAAGAAGATGGAGGCACATATTATGCAGATGATTTTATTCATCAATATTACAGATTAGAACAACAAAATGATTGGGAAATCAAAAAAAATATCCAGTTGGTGGTGGGAGCAGGGTACAACCATCAGATTGTCGAAACTAATCGCTATAATAAAATTCAAAACCAACACATTTCGTATGCATTTTCACAGGCAGAAATTAAAGTAAATAAAAATCTGACGGTTGTACCGGGATTGCGCTACGATGTCAATTCTGATTATGCCAGTCGTCTAAGTCCAAAATTGTCGGCTCAATACAAAATAAATCAGAAATCAAGGATTAATGCGTCATACGGTGGTGGTTTTAAAGCACCTGATTTCAGGCAATTATACCTCTCCTATGCAAATCCTGCTGCACAAGGTTATCGCATTTTTGGTGCCAACGAATTTTCGGTGTCTGCTATGGAAAAAGAACTGGCAAACGGAACCATTTCCCGGATTCTGCCGGAAGCCTATAACATTACAACCCTGCTTCCTGAAATATCCCATGGTTTTAATTTGGGTTATCATTATCAGGCATCAGCTCAGGTATGGACATGGGAAATCAATTTGTTTTATAATGACATCCAAAATCTCATCAATTACTTGCCTGTTGCTGTTCAACCCAATTCCACCTACGTTTTTTCCTATAAAAACACAAAACGTGCTTTTACCTCCGGAATTGAATGCAACGTGTCCGGACTTATAGGTAAAAAGATTACATGGAATGCCGGTTACCAATTTTTATTTACAGGAGAACAGGCCACCGTAAAATCACTAATGGAAGACAAGGTGTTCGGAAGAAAAAGTCCAACGGGAAGTGCAGAAATTATGTCTTTGCGTGACTATACCGGATTATTGGGCAGAAGTCCTCATATGGCAAATGTAAAGTGTGAATATACTTTTCCAAAACAAAATTTTTCAATAAATGCAAGAGCTATTTACAGAGGTCGCTGGGGTGTGGTCGATCTGGATGGAAACGGATTTGCCAATATGAATGAAGAGTTTGCAACCGGTTTTGTGAACATGAATCTGACCGCACAAAAAACTATTAAAAAAATATATACGGTACAATTAAATGCCCTAAACGTGTTTAATCATAAGGATGAAATCAATACTCCCAATGTGGCAGGAACTCACTTTATGGCTACCTTTATTTGTCAATTTTCTAATCTATAAAATATTATTTATGTTTCGCAATGTATTATTTGTATTATTAACCGGAATTCTAATGGTGTCAGTTTCATCCTGTGACAAAGAGGAAGATTCCAAACCGGTGGATGCTACAGTGGAAATTTCTGTGTCTTCAAACCCCGCAGGTGAATTTACTTATTTTAATTTTGAAAAAAAGGCATTGGTTACCGGTACTGATGTCATGAATTCTTCGGAATGGGATTTTGGTCTCAAGCTGGTAAGTTTTATCGTCAACGGAGGCACTGACAGGGTCGGTAAAGGAGGCGTAATCATTCTGGACAATACGATGGACGGAGTCAAAACAGCTCCTGAATCCGGTTATAAAACCGACAATGGCGCTGACACGGCCATCAAAGATGAGTGGTATACGTACAACCCCGTTGCCCGTACTTTTACGCCGAAAGCAGGAAAGGTCTTTGTTTTTAAGACCGCCAAAGAAAAATATGCCAAAATGGAAGTAATCAAAGCTGATCCTACGGATGATAATGGTGTTATCGTTACACCACCAGTAATTCCTACCAAAATCAGATATACCATCAGATACGTATTTCAACCTGACGGGTCCAGAAATTTTGAATAGCAAAATATATTAAAAAGAACCTTACTGGTTTTGTACCAATGAGGTTCTTTTACGCTTTTAGGTGCATTTTTTTAAAATAAGGCTGTACAAAACAGAAAAGCGGTCATAACATCTTACCTTAACAAAGATGGAACCAATGTCCTTCATTTAAAGGAAACTGTAAAGCAATCTCAACAGTTTGATAAAAAAGACCAATCCGTAAAGCTACGAATCCCTCATTTTATGTATCAATCAATTTTTCCAGACTAATGCCCCTTGACCCTTTGAGGAGAACAACCGCACCACTATTTTCAAATTTAAGAAAGGAAGGAATTGCCTCTTCTGGTTTTTCATAAAATTCATAGTTGGGTCTGGAACTTGAACACTTTTTGAATTCCTGCCCTATCAACAAAACTTTTTCCCAATCAAAAGATTCACAGAATCGTACCATATCTTCGTGTTCTTTTTGTGACCACTCACCCAATTCAAACATATCTCCGAGAATCAATACTTTTTGGTGGGCCGGATGTTGCCCAAAATTTTGAACACTGGCCCTCATACTTGAAGGATTGGCATTGTAGGCATCCATGATGAGTGACATGCCTTTCCAGGGTTTGAGTTGAGACCTGTTATTGGAAGGAGTATATTTTGTCACTGCTTCTATGGCAACATTTTCTTTCACTCCAAAATATTTTCCAATTTCTATGGCGATGACTATGTTGGTTAAATTATAATCTCCTACCAACTGACTTTCGTATTTTTTGTCATTGTACACAAATGAAAGAAAGGTGCCTGAATGATCTTTATCCATGTGTATTGACGGATGAAAGTAATGCACTTTATCTTTTGGAAATGCATCCGGTACAGAACTTACAAGTTTGGGATCATCGCCGTTTACGAAAAGATGACCTCTTATGGTCAAAATATGTCGGAACAGTTCTGTTTTTCCTTTTCTGACCCCTTCTTCACCGCCAAATCCTTCCAGATGGGCTTTGCCTATATTCGTTATAAATCCATAGTCAGGTCGGCAAATAGAACATAAAAAGTCAATCTCTCCCTGGTGATTGGCGCCCATTTCCACAATAAGAAAATCCAACGGCTCCCTTACATCCAACAAAGTCAGCGGTACGCCGATATGGTTATTCAGGTTTCCTTTGGTTGCTTTTACTTTTTTATCGGATGCCAGAACTGCATATAATAATTCTTTTGAAGTGGTCTTTCCGTTAGAACCTGTCAGGCCGATAACCGGGAATGAAAATGTATTCCTGTGAAACTTTGCCAGTTGCTGCAAGGCAGTTAAAACATCCGGCACATAAAAACATCCTTGCTTTCCATTCAGTTCAGGGTCATCCACCACAGCTGCAATCGCTCTGCTAAGCACTGCCGATTCAGCAAATACATTGCCATCCGACCGTTCCCCTTTCAAAGCAAAAAAAAGGGAATTTCTGACAACTTTCCTGCTGTCAATGACTACATCTCCGGAGTTTAAATACAAAGAATAAAGTGATTCAATATAAGGAAATTCCATACCCATACTTTTAATCTATAATTCTCAAAAAAAATTCAACTTTTCTAGAATCCAAATTCCAAAAAAAAAGGCATTCATAAAATTATGAACGCCTTTTTTATTATTTATAATTTGAAATTATTTATATCTTCTTTTGACATTTTTTCCGGCTTCCTTAAAGGTGTTACCTCCCATGTCTTCATTGCCTGCGCTACCGCCGACTCTGATCATAGCACATCTGAATCCTAAATCCCTGCTGGATTTATCTTCATCTTTAAACCTTCTCGCTCCCGGAGACAACCAGAATAATCTGTCTGCCCATGAACCACCTTTGTACACTTTTGACTTATCATTAATCAATGTGGTTTCGCCGTATAAATATTTAATGTAATCCTCATCACCGTCTTCATAGGCTCTTAAATCGCCTTTTTTATAATTTTCTCTTACAGCTGCATCATCATCATCGATATATTTGGATTTTAATGCACCAAGAGAATCTTTTTCAACCGGTTTTCCATCTTCATCCAAAACCAATTCTTTAAACTGGTTTCCTCTGAATGGGTTGAGGTCGTGGTTTTCAGGATCACTTAAAGTAGTACCTGTGGTAGGTCTGTAGGTATCAAATGTCCATTCATTAACGTTACCCGCCATGTTATACAAACCAAAATCGTTTGGAAAAAATGTTCTGACCGGAGATGGGAATGAAGCACGGTCATTCAACCTTCCTGCCATACCCATATAGTCTCCTCGTCCTCTTTTGAAGTTGGCCATAACCAAACCCTGCTGAGCATTTCTGGTTTTATATCTGATGGTATTGCCGTTCCACGGGAAATATCTTCTGTCTGTGATAAGTTCATCCTCTGAAGTAGGCTGATTTCCCTGTAAAGCCAAAGCAGCGTATTCCCACTCTGCTTCCGTCGGGAGTCTGTAATCTGGTAATAATATACCATCTTCAAACTTAACAGGTCTTTCTCCTCCTGTAGTGAGGTCTTTCAGGTTCTTTTTGACATTGCCCTGATATTGACCGGCAAGATACGCCTTGGAATCGTAGGTGTCTGAATCTCTTTGTTCAGGATTAGTATTCAATATTCCTCTTTCGACCAATAAATTTTCATTCACTCTGTTTGATCTCCATTTACAATATTCAATGGCCTGTAACCAATTAACACCAACTACCGGGTAGTCATAATATGATGGATGTCTGAGATAAGTTTCTACCAGAGGTTCATTGTAAGCGAGTTCTTCACGCCATACCAATGAATCGGGCAAAGCCTTTCTGTACACTTCCTGATAGCTTGTATATTTTACTTTCAACCAGTGCAGGTATTCTGTATAGTCAATATTGGATACTTCAGTTTCGTCCATATAAAATGATGATACAGTAACCCTTCTTGGAGAATTGTTATATTCGTAGGTTACATCCTGTAGGGTGGTACCCATGGTAAAGGTACCTCCTTCAATCAAAACTAAGTTAGGTCCATTAACCTGACCTTCATAATCAAGCTTTTCAAATCCTCCGTAAGCAGGGTCATTATAATTCGATCCTGTAGTGGATGATTTTTCAACTTTTTTACCGCAGGCACTTAAAAATAAGACTGCAATCGCAAAAACAAATTGGATTCTGATTAAATTTTTCATTGATTGATATTCTTAAATAAAATTTTAGCGAACAAAAGTACAAAAAAAATTATTGTGGCAAACTTTTCGATAAAAATCTTTTTATTTACCTGATTTTTCTTGACCATACTTGAAAATATATATTCTCAAAAACCTGGTCAAAACAGTATATTTCCTCTTATCGAAAATCGTACCATTCTTTATCTGAAAATGGAAAGGCAGTCGTTATAATTTTGTTTTTCAGGAAAAAATTGTTCAAGGTTGATGACAATGCCTGCTTCATGACTTCCCCCCGAACGAATGGATAAATCAGATACCGTATAGTCAAAGGAATAACAAAATTTAAAATAATCCTTTTTAAAACCTACAAGTGCTATGACTGCATCTGCATTATTGCCGGCATGTCTGTACCAGAGTCCTGTTATAAATTTATCATAATTTATATTTACACCTCCTGTGAGTTGTGAAAATCCTGCCTGTCTAGTATAAAGAACATTTGGTGATAAAAACGAATCTTCTTTCTTTTTATTGCCCTTTTTGTATAAATATTGATACCCGCCGGAAAAATTGAATCTCATAGGTACAATTCCTGTTGCACCCAATTCTTCCGATTTTTTCAGAAATGTCAGATTAGCCGTATTCATATGCTGGAGACTTACCTCTACATAATAATCTTTATTGTAGATCAGAAAACCTGCCCCAACATCAAAATAATTGCGATTGTTTTGTTCCGGTGCCACTTCATCCGTCGGGAAAGGCGTACCTCCCGGAGAGATCGGACCAATTCTCGGGTCAATGGCATCACCAAATGTAAAACGATTCCAGTCTAAAAATACTCTTCCGTATCCTGCTTCTATACCGCCTTTGATAAAATATCCATCCCTGATTTTAAGCCGGTAGCTATATGCCATTTTAATATTAGTAGTCTGGAGAATACCGTCACCTGCCTGGTCGTGTAAAATCTGAATGCCCAAACCACTGTTGATGGGTGAAAAATACTGACTGTAAGACATAGAATATGTGCTGTAGGCATTATCAAACCCCGGCCATTGATTTCTGTAATTAATGTGAAATAATGGACCGGACGTATTACCTGCAAAAGCCGGATTGATGCCCAACGGATTGTGGTAAAACTGACTGTAAACCGGGTCCTGCGCCAGAAGAAAAATGGCATTAATCCAAATGTGAGGATCAGGATTTTACTTTTACCGGTAATTTTAGGATCAGAACAATTCATTCTTTTGGTTAAGTTCTTTAGTGATAAACCAAGACAAAAGTAAATTGTTTAGTGACGTACCACTACAAAAAAACACTTTTGTTTTATAATTATTAAAGTTATGTCACTAAATTGCCAATTTATTATAAAATTTTTATATAAATTTAAACCAAACAATAAGCATTAATATTGTACGTTTAAACATCAAATTAGTAAGATCAGATTTTGAAGTCTGTTTTATTAAAATATTTTTTTAATCTCCAATTTTTCCTTTATGCAGAGAATAAAATATTTTTTATGGTTACCGATTATTGTATTGATTACCACCATAAACATCTGTTGCGGTCAAACCTACAAAATAGTTTATGATGAAACCGGTCTTGGGAAAGGACACATAACTTTTTCAGGTGCCCTTTTCCATCAGCATAAAAAAGATGTTCCGGTTTTTAAAATAGATCTTCCTGATCAAAAAGGTCTGGACATTTACGATGTACAAATGCAAGTCTCTCAAAGCATACAAAAAACGATTGAAACTACGCTGGACATTCAAAATGAATTTATTTATACATTTAGAAAAATCACTGTCAAAAGAAAAGATTCCTGGGTTTTTGAAATTATTCCTGTAAGAAAAACGTCTTCAGGTATTGAACTGATTACTGAGTTTTCTATTGATTTTAAAACAAAACCACAGCAAATCAATGGCACCAGAAACGGTCCTCTTAATACTTTTGAATCTGCTTTGGCAAGTGGTGATATTTACAAAATTGCTGTTCAAAAAACAGGTATTCATAAACTGGATTTTGCATTTCTCGAAACTAAACTGGGTATAAAAACAAATCAGGTCAATCCTAAAAACATAAAAATTTACGGAAACGGGGGAGGCAGACTGCCTGAAAATAATAGCTTTTTCAGGCATGATGACCTGGTCGAAAATGCAATCTTTGTATCAGGAGAAAACGATGGAAAATTTGATGAGGGAGACTATATCTTGTTTTACGCAGAAGGTGCAGATGTCTGGAAATTCGACACTAATAAAAATCAATATCATTTTGACAAAAACATTTACGACGATATCAATTATTATTTTCTTAAAATAGACAATGGTCCGGGGTTAAGGATAATCGACCAGAATGAAATTACACAAAACCCCGGCATTACCCTCAACACCTTTGAAACACTGCAAAGGCATGAGTCTGACATTATTAATCTGCTCGGGGCAAATCCGGGTACTTCAGGTACCGGAAAAGAATGGTATGGTGAATTATTTAAAGGTCAGAGAGAAATAGATTTTACTTCAAAATTTGACTTTAAAGATATTGATTTGACACAGCAAATAGCTGCCAAAGCCGTTTTTGCAGGCAGATCAAGTCGTTCAACATCTGTCACATTTGTTTTTGGAAATCAAACTTTTTCTGCGGGAATGAATGGGGTAAATATCGGCGATAATGAAGCTTCCTACGCTTCCAAAGCATTGCTTGATAAAAAGTTTTTACTATCTTCCAATAATCCGCAGGTTTTGGTGAAATATCCTTCCACCTCACCTGAAAGTGAAGGTTGGCTTGATTACATTGAGTTGATATTTACCAAAAAACTTAATTTATCAGCTCCGCAAATTTCCTTCCGCAACCAAATATCAAAAGATTTTGACATAGCCGCTTTTGAATTTGAAAACTACAGCAATCAACTGGTTTGGGACATTACAAATCCTCTCCGGCCTCAAACTGTAAAAATAACCAACAACTCTATCAGGTTTGCCACAAATGGAAATATCAAAGAATTTATTGTCTTTACGGGTCTTTCCGGTGCATTGGAACCCATCTCAGGAGTTAAAATAAAAAATCAAAACCTGCACCAGCACGATAAAATTGACATGCTTTTGGTCTATCATCCGGATTTTGAAACTGCAGTTCAGGAATTTAAGACGCATCGGAACAAGCATTCAGGATTAAACATTGTAGCCACCACTGTTGAAGAATTATATAATGAATTCAGTTCGGGAAAAGTCGATCCTGTCGCCATCCGTGATATGGCAAAAATGTTGTACAACCGGAATCCAGATTTTAATTTTCTCTTTTTATTCGGTGATGGCAGTTATGACTATAAAGGCTTAATGCCTAATCTTAAAAAAGAAAATTTTGTACCGGTGTATGAAACGGATAATTCTCTGCACCCTATTGACGGATTTCCGGCTGATGATTTTTATGGTTTGCTGGATGAAAATGAAGGAGGTGATTTATTTGGTGGTCTGGATATCGCTATTGGCAGATTGCCGGTAAAAAGTCCGTCCGAAGCAGATATATTGGTTAAAAAAATTATACATTATGATACCAGTCCATCAACCTTAGGCGAATGGCGAATGCGAACAGGTTATGCTGCAGATGATGAAGATTCAGGGACACATATAAGGGACATAGATGAAATAGCCAGAAATACAGCCAACAATTTTCCTTTGTTCAATCAACAAAAGGTATATTTTGACGCCTACCCGCAGGTAGCTACAGCGGGTGACCCAAGATACCCGGAAGCCACCAATGCATTAAACAACAACGCATTTGCCGGCCAATTGACCAATACGTATCTCGGTCATGGCGGTCCTCAGGGCTGGGCTCAGGAAAGAGTATTGACCCTTAAAGACATCAAAGGATGGACAAACTACGACAAACTTTTTTTAATGATCACAGCAACCTGCTCGTTTGGGGCTTATGACGATCCGAAAATCGTTAGTCCGGGTGAAGAATCAATTCTGAACGCTAAAGGTGGAGCTATCGCCTTGTACAGCACTACAAGATCGGTCTACACCAATTCAAATAAACAATTGACCGATGCTGTGCACAGAATTCTTTTTCAAAAAACAAATGGTGTCTCCCCCACCTTCGGAGATGTTTTGAAAGATGGAAAAAATAAAAACAGTTCTGAATTTACGATTGAGAACAGCAGAAAATTTACATTATTGGGAGACCCTTCACAACAGATTGCACTTCCAAAAGAAAATATAGTGATCACTTCCATAAACAATAAACCCGTAGATGAAAATTCAGACACACTAAAAGCGATGACCTTTATTGAAATTTCCGGAGAGATTCTTGACAAAAACAACATTGTAATTGACAATTTTAATGGCACTCTCTTTACTACCATTTATGACAAAGTAAACGAATTAAGGACGCTCCAGAATGATACACGTTCACCTTTATTTCCTTTTGACGTGTATCAAAACATCATTTTTAAAGGAAAAACCAGTGTGGTGAATGGTAAATTTTCATATGGTTTCTGGGTACCGAAAGATATTAACTATAATATAGGGAGAGGAAGAATTTCCATGTATGCAAGTGATGAGGTCAGCCGTGATGCTGCCGGTTACAGCAACGCAATTAGAATAGGTGGATCTTCAACAAATGGAATTACGGACGATCTGCCTCCCAGGGTTGATGTATATTTAAATGATGAAAGTTTTGTTTCCGGGGGAATTACAAATGAAAACCCGATTTTACTTGTAAAACTGGAAGATGATTTCGGCATCAATGTGACAGGAAATGCAGTAGGGCATGATATTACATCCATTCTCAATGACAACTCCTCAGATGCCAAAATTCTTAATGATTTTTTCGAAGCTGAAAAAAACAATTTTAAAGCAGGAACAGTGATGTTTCCCTTAAAAGAACTGTCTCCGGGAAAACACACCATTCGTGTAAAAGCTTGGGACATTGCCAATAACAGTGCTGAAAAGTCCACCGAATTTTTAGTGGTCAATGGAGAGCGGGAGTTTCTGGAAAGGGTATTAAACTATCCCAATCCATTTACGACCCAAACAAAATTTCAATTTGAACACGATTTAAACAATACAAATTTAGATATCTTCGTTTACATTTATTCCATTTCAGGTAAACTTGTTAAAACCGTTGAGCACAGTGACTATTACAGTTGCAACAGAGTTAACGATGTCAGGTGGAATGGAAAAGATGATTTTGAAGATAAATTGGCCAGAGGGGTATATTTATATAAAATAAAAATTCACTCAAAAGAATTAAATATATCAAGAGAAAGCAAATTCGAAAAACTGGTCATCCTGTAAGTCATTTATCATTAAATTTTTTTATATAATTAATTCGTGTAATTTTGCAGCCAAATTGAATCATTTACAAAATAATTTTCTGCTTCTGATGAGTAATCAATTTAAATTAATTCTTTTAATCCTTAGTTTACAAAGTTTTACAAATAGACTGCATGCCCAATGGTGGGACCCTATTAAAAACTGTGTAGCGAATGTAAACGGTGAGTGTGTTCCCAATACGGTTTTATCGACTTTACCCTTCCTGAGGATTACGCCAGACGCACGTGGTGGTGCTATGGGTGATGTAGGAGTTGCCTTGACGCCGGATGCACATTCCATGCATTTTAATGCCTCTACCATTGCGTTTTCAGAAGAAAAATCCGGAGTGGGAATTACCTATACTCCCTGGCTGACGAATTTTAATTTAGACGACATTTTTCTGGCATATATCTCAGGATACTACAAATTGTCTAAAAGTGAAGCTGTGGGAGGATCTATCAGGTATTTTTCGTTGGGAGAAATTCAATTTACGGATGAAAAAGGCACAGAACTGGATGTCGGAAGACCCAGAGAAATTGAAGGCGCATTATTTTATACACGAAAACTCGGAGATAATTTTTCAGCATCCCTGACAGGAAAATATATTTATTCCAACCTGGCAACAGGTCAGAATGTAAGAGGTGTTGAAATAGTATCAGCGCGATCCTACGGGGCAGATCTGGGTTTAAACTACAGAAAAAAGACGACACTATCCGGTTATAAAAGTGAATGGTCACTTGGATTGGCCATAACAAATATAGGTTCTAAAGTGTCCTACACGGCCAATGCACCGGTAAAAGAATATATTCCCACTAACTTAGGTTTGGGTGCCGCTTTAAAAATGGATTTTGACCAGTACAATACGGTTACTTTTGCTATGGATATCAATAAATTAATGGTTCCGACACCTATTGCAAGAAAAATGATTGATCCAGTGACCGGTGGTTTGGTAGACAATCCTGAATGTGATAAAGATGGTGACGGAATTTGTGATTTTCTACAAAAATCGTTGTTTGCTGCCATGTTGGGATCTTTTTCCGATGCTCAGGGTGGATTTAAGGAGGAACTTAAAGAATATACCATCGGTTTAGGCCTTGAATACTGGTATGACAAACAATTTGCTGCAAGATTGGGCTATTACTACGAAAACCCTCTAAAAGGTAACCGTAGATTTTTTACGGTTGGCGCCGGTATAAAATACAATATTTTCGGTATCAACATTTCATACCTTGTACCAACTTCCAATCAGCCTAATCCATTGGACAATACACTTCGGTTCAGTTTGCTTTTTGATTTTTCCGTATTTGAAGCAGACACGGAATAAGAAATTTCGAAATAGGTGTTACTCAGAGAATCGTTGAATACATTCAGCATTATAGTTTATTTGACAAAAAGAGTCTGCTGAAAAACACAAAATAAATAATCATTCAATACATTAGAAAGGTAACCCAATTATGTAGGTTAATGGTAATTATCACTTGATAGCCAATAATTCCTGCATATGATTTTGCCAGTGAATAATTTTTGTAAGTCAGAAGACCCAATGTAGTTTTCTACAAAGGGTTACTTAGTTTTGTATATATACTAAAGAAAAGCCTGATTACAATTTAAGTCTCCATATCAATACGATCCCAGGTATCTTCTGATAAACCACTCCAAACCCAGCAATATAAGTATCAACATACAAATCCACTTCAAATGAATGACGGATTTGGTGAGATTACTTTGAAAAATCATAGGTTTGATGGATTCGTCTTTTCTGATTAATTCTGAAAGTGTTGATATATCTTCCTTATATATGAGTTTACCACCGTATTTTTTAACAAGGCTTCTTAATACGTCGTGTTTTGCGACCCTGTCCTGTTGTTCAAGGTTGACAGATTCAATGGTAAATGAGTTCTGCGCTTTCATCAGCTGATTGTTAAAAGTAACAGATCCCAAAATTGAATACGTGCCTGATGGAAACATTCCTGCATTAAGTGTATAACTTTTGGCAGACTTTGAAAATGTGTATTTATATTCTTTTCCTTCATCACTCCTAATGACAAGTGTAGCGTCTGGTTCGTTGATCAATTCAAAATTGTCATTGTACAATTGTCCCTCCACCAGAATAGGTTCATTTTCTTTATAAGATGTTTTCCCGGGAGCAACTCTGAATTTTCTTTTATCTTCTTTGATGGAAACCCACTGAAGAGATTTATTCAAAATTTCAGACACTTTTTCGTAAGATTGATTCTGTAAATAATCAGATAATTTCCACTTCCAGAATCCTTCACCACAAAATATGGCAGTTCGCACACCTTTTGATTCACCAAATAAGAGTTGAGGATACCTGGTTTTTATTTTTTTGATATTCTGTGTTGCAAAAACTAAACCGTTGCCTTTTACCTTATATTCTCCGAAAGGTGTGATCAGAGGAGGAAAAGTTTTGATGGTTCTTTTAAGTTCATCAGAGACCGTAAAGGCACTAAATCCCGCTGATATATCAGACAGAATTTCCTCTGTATTATTGCTGTTTCCACTGATAGAAAGTAGTTCCTGCGCCTGATTAAAAAATGGCAGGGAAGTCTGATTTCCCAGTACAAATAAAGTTGGTGTTTTCAGGGTTTTAATTTGTTCCAGCTCAGCCTTTACCGGATATTTTTCTGATGGCAGGTTGTGCAATACCACCATATTAAATCCTGACAATTTTGGCTGTACGTCTCCCGTAAAACCTACCGTCACTTCATAATTTTTGTTCAAAAGAATAATCTGCTTCATAGCGGCAATATCCGGGTGTGGGCTATTTGCGAGGATAAGGATTTTTTGCCTTCCATCCAGCACTTCTACAAAAATATCTTTGTAATTATTTACTTTGTTTTTTTCATCACCCAAGGCAGGAACTGATATACTGTATCTGGTCAAACCAGGGGTTGTTGCATCAAGTTCAATAGATCTTGTGGTAAAAAAATCGTTACTTTTAATCGCAATATTTTCTTCGTAATATTTTTTTGAATTGCCCTTGTTTTTACTTTCTACTATAAGTTTTGAGAAAGATCCGGCAGCGTTATATGCTTTTACATCAACCTGAAGTGTAAATTTATCGCCCAGATAAGCGATTTTATTGTAAAAAATATCACTCACCATAACATCCTTGTACTGGGTCGTGTCACCATCTGCGACAATATACAAAGGCGTGTTGATAAAGGCATCCATGTAAAGCGGATTGTTTCCTTCATTAAAAATACCGTCAGAATGAATCAGAATTGCCCCTATATTCTGATCAGCATACTGATTGTCAATGTAGGTAAACAGGTTGGAAAAATTGGTGGATTTTTTTTGAAAAGTGTCAAGTTTTTCTTCTGATACTATACTTGCAAACTCAAGATTTTTTACCGTATAATCTTTTGAAAGATTTTCCTTTAGACGCCCCCACTCTTTATTAAAATCAACATTTGAATTTTTGGAATCCAGCGATGCAGATACATCATCTGCCATCACGACTACAGGTGCTTTAACTTCCTCTTTTCGGGTTTTTAAGACAGGTGAAAATAAAATAATAACGATAAGAGCCACCACAAAAGCCCTTAAAAAAACCAATATAGTTTTAGCTATGGAAGGTGTTGAAAACTTTTTTTCATTGTAATACAAAAATGAAGCGTACAATACCGCCAACAATAGCGCAAGCGTCAAAGCAATTCCGAAATTGGGAAAACTTAATGAATTAATCACTTGTTATTATTAATATTAAAAATCATTAGTAGCTTAAACATCAGTTTATAAAGGTAAGTTTATAATGTGAACATATTTAAGTCTGTTTGTGTGTACTTTTTTCAAAAATTTTCGTTTTAAAAATAAATCGCATTAGATGAAGTATTTGTTTCTGTTTGTTTTGTCTTTATTATTTTCATTTCAGTTATCGGCATCGTATATTTTTTTACCGATGGAACATGACAAACAAAAAGACCACCTAAAAGCCTACGGAATAACGTATTGGGTCGTGAATAGTGGAGTTGAAGCGTATTGGCTTTTGAATTATCGGGGAGGGAGTTTTGCCTTTCCCTACACCAAACTTTTTGAAAAAGAATGTAAGGTAAGGGGGGTTACTTTTGAAGTAATCTCCGACAGTGAGTGGATTTCCATGCGAGAGAAAATAAGCAATCCTGAAATCAATCAGGAAGTAATCAAATTGGAAAAAGCTCCAAAAATAGCCGTGTACACACCCGACTTCAATCCTATGGGAAAAAGGATTCAGCCCTGGGATGATGCCGTAACACTTGTTTTGACATACGCTGAAATTCCTTTTGACAAAATTTACGACAGAGAAGTAATAGGAGAAAAACTGGTGGAATATGACTGGCTACACCTTCACCATGAAGATTTTACAGGTCAGTACGGCAAGTTTTATTCCAATCAGGGAGGGCAGGCCTGGTACAAAATGAATCAGCAGAAGTCAGAAGATATCGCTACAGCTCTTGGATTTTCTAAAGTATCTCATCTAAAACTTGCTGTTGCAAAAAAAATAAAAGAATTTGTTTCAGGTGGTGGTTTTATGTTTGCCATGTGTTCGGCCACCGATACATATGACATTGCCCTGGCAGCGGAAGGAATTGATATTTGTTCCGATGTATACGATGGTGACGGATATGATATAAACGCCAATTCAAAACTGGATTACAGCAAAACTTTTGCCTTCAAAGATTTTCAGTTGATTCTGAACCCAATGGTTTATGAACACTCAGATATAGACAATAAAAACAGAAAAATTGCTCCTGAAGTTGATTACTTTAATTTATTTGAATTTTCTGCCAAATGGGACCCAATCCCTACAATGCTGTGTCAAAACCACACCCAAACTGTAAAAGGTTTTATGGGCCAATCCACTACATTCAAAAGGTCATTGGTCAAACCGGAGATTCTCGTCATGGGAGAAAACAAAGCTGCCGGCGAAGCACGGTACATTCACGGAACTTTTGGATACGGAACGTGGACTTTTTATGGTGGTCACGACCCTGAAGATTATCAGCATTTTGTAAATGATCCGGAAACAGATCTTAGCTTGCACCCTAACAGTCCCGGCTACAGGTTGATACTGAATAATATTCTTTTCCCTGCTGCTGAAAAGAAAAAAAGAAAAACCTGATTTCCTCTTTTAAAGAGGTATGTAAGGACAATCATTTAAAAAGTTAGCCATAATCTTATGTCCCCAGGGTGTCATATATGACTCTGGATGAAATTGTACACCATACAATTTCCATGAAAAATGTCGCAGACTCATTATATCGCCGTGTTCATCCACAGAGGTCACCACAAGACTTTCAGGGAGTGTCTCCGGATTGATGACCCATGAATGGTATCTTCCAACTTCAGAATGTACCGGCAGATCGTTCAATAGAGCACAAGATTCTTTTGTCCTGAAAATTTTTGTTTTTTTTCCGTGGTATACGACAGGCAATTGTTTAAGTTCAGCGCCCATCACCTCTCCAATGGCTTGATGTCCAAGGCAAACACCCAGAATACTTTTAGTTTTTGCGTACCTCCTGATTACTTCTTTTGTAATTCCTGCTTTATCAGGCAAATCAGGTCCGGGCGATAGAATAATATAGTCATAATGATTGGCTTTATCCGGATCAATAGCATCATTTTTAAATATATCCACCTGACATGAAGAAACTTTTCTGACCAGATGAAAAAGATTGTAGGTAAATGAATCGTAATTATCAATAATAAGAACAGCCACCGAAATAAAGGTTTTAATAAAAAATAAAAAGGAGGTAAAATATCTGATATTTCACCTCCTTTTTTTATAATGATCGATATCTATTTTAACTTAAATGAACCTTTCCCTACCGGAAATCCATTATTGTATAGTTCTACCTGATATACACCTTTTATCATTCCTTCTGATACATTCCAGTCTATACAAGCATTGGTATCTTCATTATTGTAGCTTATATCGCCTGCTGTTGTATAGCGAACTTGTGTGTTGTCAAGTTTGTTGGTAAGAACACCGGAGCCGCTGTCATCAATAGCGACGGTTTCGCCGGTTGGTTTGATAATGCGTACATAAAACCTTTTCTGTCCGGAGCTTGTCACCATATTGGTTTCAGTCACAAAACAAACCCTGAGCACATTGACGTTTTTGGCTCTGGATGTTTCATTAAGTTTACCTTTCCTTCCGGTTTCATAACCTTTTACTTCCATAAAGTTGATTTTTATGGCATTGGCCATATCCACTTTAGAACCCAGGGCTTCGTTGGATTTTGACAAATTTTCTTTTTCTTTGCTTAAAGCCGCTTTTGCAGTTAAAATTTCTTCATTCGTTCTGGACACCTCATCTACTTTTGTAGCTAATTGAACATTTTCATCTGTGAGAATCTGATTTTTTTCTTTCAGTTCCTTAATTTCTGCAAGGTATTTATTTACAGAGGCATTGAGGTTTTTCATTTCAATTTTTGCTTTATCCAGTTCTTTTTTTGACCAGATCAAATCATTGATTTTATCCTTCTGAACTTTCAATTCCGCTTTCTGATTATCGATAAGCCCATTCAGTTCCTGATTATCTCCTCTCATTTCTTCCAGGCTTTCCACTGCTGCCTGATAATCCTGATCTAGTTCGGCATTCAATTTCTGTAATTCCATCACCTCCGATTGTTTCACTTCATTGGTTTGTGAAAGCTTACTGTTGTTGTACCATTGGTAGATATTTAAACCAAGAAGCCCAATGATGAGCGCAATGGCGATTGCGGTAAAATTCTGTTTTGATTTTGTATTATTCATGATTTCTATATTTGATAAGTTTAACGTCGTAAAAATAAGGATTATTTTATATTTTTACCACATTAATTGAAAATTGGTGTTATACCATGATTTTTTTAATTCAGGGAAAACCATGATTTTATGTTTATACAGTTATCCTCTTTAAAAAAAATGCTTTTTGTTGATATTGAAACTGTTTCATCTTATCAACATTTTAACGAAGTTCCTGAACGAATCAGGGACTTGTGGTCAATAAAATGTGTGTCCTTTAATAAAAATGCAGCGGAGCCGGACCCTGACGATATTCTATATGAAACCAAAGCGGGAATATTTGCTGAATTTGCAAAAATAGTGTGTATTTCAGTAGGATATTTGTCTTTTGAAGGCGAAGAAATTGAAAAATGCAAAATAAAATCTTTTGCAGGTGATGATGAAAAAAAAATATTACTGGATTTTACGGATCTTCTAACAGGGCATTTTAACGATCCTGAAAAAAACAGCCTTTGCGGTCATAATATAAAAGAGTTTGACATACCTTTTATCTGCAGAAGAATGGTCATTCACAAAATACCCTTTCCTAAACTATTGGACCTTTCAGGTAAAAAACCCTGGCAGACTCAGCATATCTGGGACACGATGGATATGTGGAGATTCGGTGATTACAAAAACTATACCTCACTTAGTCTTCTTTCAGCGGCATTGGGTATTGATACGCCAAAAGATGACATTGACGGAAGTCAGGTTGGTAAAGTATACTGGGAAGAAAAAAATGTAAAACGTATCAGTGTTTACTGTCAAAAGGATGTTTTAGCCGTGATCCAGGTAATGTTGGTATATGCAGGACATGATGTGCTGAATACTGAAAAAGTGGAACTGACCGACTCCTAAAACACCCTGTAATTTTTATGTGAATTTTCTCATCATTAACACTTTTTTTTTATACAAAAATTATCAACATTATCCGGTAGAGAATTAATTCAGATATCAAATTAAAACTAAATTATATATAAATTATTTTGATATCAATTTTTTTTTAATTCCTTTGATATGAAAGAATTAAGCGCGAACAACAGGATGGTCAGTGGCTGTTCAAAATAATTATCCACAAAAATTGCCGATTTATCCACAATTTTATACAGTCGTGAAACTTATTTCCATTTTAAAGAATTATGTAATATGTTACCTTTGCCTTCAGTAATCAACAAAAGCAGAATTAAAAAATAATCATGGCCGAATTTTCCAATTCACTGAAGCCTGTAGGAGGCAAATATACCAATTACCGGAATGGCGATGACCCAAACCAGTTATTGTATGGTAAGGTCCTGCCCCAGGCGATTCCTTTGGAAGAAGCGGTATTGGGAGCCATCATGCTTGATAAGGACGGTTTTCCATCCATCATCGAAATATTGAGACAGGAAATGTTTTATTACCCTGCACATCAGGAAATATTTTTAATGATGTCCAATTTATT
This sequence comes from Saprospiraceae bacterium, assembly GCA_016715245.1. Classification (GTDB taxonomy): domain Bacteria; phylum Bacteroidota; class Bacteroidia; order Chitinophagales; family Saprospiraceae; genus OLB9. The sequence continues at coordinate 259,892 of JADKAS010000002.1, read as the reverse complement.
TGGTAAGTCTCAGCCCATTGATTTACTCACTGTACATGAATCCTAAAAAAAGGAGGAAAACTGGAGGAAATCGGAGGCATTACCTACCTTATGAATCTCACCAATAAAGTGGCCTCTGCTGCCAATATTGAATTTCATGCCAGAATTATAGCACAAAAATTTATACAGAGAGAGTTGATCAACGTTTCTACCCGCATCATCAAAGATGCCTATGAAGATACGAAAGACGTTCTTGACTTACTGGATGAAGCCGAAAGAGGATTATACGATATCACTGACCAAAACCTGAATACCGGATACGAGTCTTTGAGTTCTCTTGCCGTAAAGGCCAGAAAAGAAATAGAAGCCGTAAGTCAGCAGGGTTCGGAAATGACTGGTGTTACCACCGGATTTTCTGAACTTGATAAAATGACCAACGGCTGGCAATCTTCAGACCTTATTATCATAGCCGCCCGTCCTGGTATGGGTAAAACTGCCTTTACCCTTTCATTAGCAAAAAATGCGGCAAGTTCAGGAAAAGGGGTGGCTTTCTTTTCACTGGAAATGGCCAATGTTCAATTGGTACAAAGGTTGATTTCCATGGAATCGGATATCAATTCGAAAAAACTGAGAAACGGACAACTTGACGAACACGAATGGAAAAGACTGCATGAAGGTGTTGAAAAACTGGCTAACGTACCTATTTTTATTGACGATACTCCCGGGATTAATATTTTCGAATTGCGTGCTAAATGCAGGAGGTTAAAACAAAATCATGACATCAGTATGATTGTCATTGACTACTTACAACTCATGGCAGGTGCTCCCAATGATAAAAGAGGTAACAGAGAACAGGAAATATCATCCATTTCCCGTGCTTTAAAAGGCCTGGCAAAAGAATTGCACGTTCCCGTTATCGCTCTGTCACAGCTTTCAAGAGCGGTGGAATCCAGAGGAGGTGATAAAAGACCTCAATTGTCCGACCTGAGAGAATCCGGTGCGATTGAGCAGGATGCAGATATCGTTACTTTTATATACAGACCGGGTTATTATGGTGTAGAAGACAATGATCCGGGCATCCCTTCTGATATCACTGAAATCATTATTGCCAAACACAGAAACGGTAGTTTAGGCACCGTCAATCTTCGTTTTGTACCTCACTTTGTCAGGTTTGAAGATCCGGGCGACAGTGAATTTATCAATGATTTATCCGAGACCTTTCAGGCAAATCCTTTCGGTACAGGCGGCATCATCACCAGACCTTCCAGAATCAACAGCCAACCCGAAGAGGATAAAAGTGATTCCTTCGGTGATATAACGGATATTCCGTTTTAAAGGATAATGAAACGTGCAGCACTATCAATGGAAATGCACTTTCAGATTAATCAAAGAAGAATTAAACCCCATGGAAAAGGAAAACGTTTTGCGATTGTCCAAAAAAGTTGCTGCTTGCACCGGCCTTTCCAGAAGAGAAGCTTCAGATACTATTAAAAAAGGAGGTATTCAGGTAGATGGCAAAATTGAAAAAGATCCCTCCCTTATATTGACGGGAAAAGAAGAGGTGAAAATGGGTGAGAATGTCCTCAAAGAACGAGTTGAACTTGAATATTACGCTTTTAATAAAGCGAAATCCATGAATTTTGAAAAAGCTAATGATAAAAAACGACCTTCTGTAAAGGAAATAATGGCGAAAACATCAAAAGCAGAACTTGTCTCCCTGTACCCTTTACCTGATTTGATGTGCGGACTGTTGATCCTGACGAATGATCAGTCACTTGCTGATAAGTTTGCCACCAAAATTCCTATTGTCAAACAGGTATTTGACATAGAATGCAAAATTAATGGCGCTATCTTTCCTGAAAAAAAATGGTTTAACGCTCTACAAAAAGTTAAAGACCTCAGGTTTAAAAAAAGTACGTTTGAAATAAATGATTCTCAATGTTCTGTATCTTTGGAAGTTTATGGTCATGATCCGGAAAAAATTGCAGAAATAATGCAAAAAAATAAGTTGGAGCCTATAAAAACGGATCGTACGTATTTTGGAGGCATTACTAAAAAGGACATTTCAAGGGGGTGGTTCAGAAAACTTACCCAACAGGAAGTAATTTTGCTGAAACATTTTTTTAATCCATCAAAATCAAATACGAAAAATAATGATTAAAAAGTTACTTGTAGGATTTTCGGCTTTGATTGTATTATATATCCTCGGTCCTAAAGTTGAATATGAGCCGGTTACTCTTTTTGAAACAAGCCTCGGTAAAACAGGAGCAGAACTTGAAAACTATATTACTGAAAAGGAAAAAAGAATTAATGATCTTAAAGAAAATAATGCTTCCAAAATTTATTGGTACCACGACAGCCTTAAACAAAAGACAACATATGTCGTACTATATCTTCATGGTTTTTCTGCCAGTCCTGAGGAAGGCAAAGATTTTGTTTTGGAATTCGGAAAAAAATATGGCTGTAATGTCTATATCCCCAGACTGGAGGACCACGGAAGAAATGATACGATGTCATTTGTCAATCTTACTCCTGACAATTATCTTCAATCCGCCGAAGATGCAGTGGATGTCGCCCAAAATTTAGGGGAAAATATTATCCTTATTTCCTGTAGTACGGGAAGTACACTTGGTTTGATTCTTGCCGCCAATGGTGAAAAAATTCACGCTCATTTTATGTACTCTCCGAATATTGATATTGCCGATAAAAAATCTGAACTTTTATTGTACCCCTGGGCGAAACAACTTTCACGGATAGTGAAAAAAGGGGATTTTAACAGAGTGGATTATACTGAAGAACAAAAAAAATACTGGAACCACATCTATCACATGAATGGCGCTTTTGTCGTTAAAAATCTGATCAACGATTATATGAAAAAGGAATGGTTTCAGAAAATTAACCATCCGGTTTTTGTAGCGTATTATTATAAAAACGAGGCAATGCAGGATGATGTGGTTTCCGTTCAAAGAATAAAAAAAATGTTTGAAGAACTGGGAACCGTTTCAGACTTAAAAAAAGAAATAGCTTTTTCGGATGTTATGACACATATGATAATATCTCCATTGTTTTCAAAGCAGTATGAGGAAATAAAATCTAAAAGCTATGAATATGCGGAAACTGTTTTGTCACTGAAGCCCATGCAAGACATCAAGATGTGAGGTCAGGGATAATTAATATTTTTAATCTGTCTGCTGATTTTAGAACGACACATTTTAAAACCGAATGAATCGTTTTTACTTTACGTTTCCAAAATCTATAAACTCTTCCGTAACATTTACTTCCCGTAAATATGAATAATCCATTCCCGGGCTATTGATGAATAAAGTTAATCCTTTGGTCAGTCGCGCATGTTCGGGAATTTTATTTCGGGAAGCAAGACTTGACATCTTAATTCCATATTTTTGTGAAATATCAAACAGGCTCTCTGATTCTTTAACAACATGGGAAGAAAAATCTTCATTAAACCTTTTTTTACTTTCAAGAAAAATAATCTGTCCATCCTTTAATGGCGTATCCAGATAAAATCTGCTTTCATTAAAAATGACGATATCGTGTTTATTTACGCGACAGGATTTGGAAATACTTTCTATAGTTTCACCTTCACTAACCACAACACATATCAGCCCGTTGATGTATTTTTTTAATTTTTTTACGGAAGAGGTATTTTCTTTACCTACTGCATGTGTTATATTTGAATTTTTTAATACCGGCTTTTCATCCTCAACTTTTGAAATAATTTTACTCTCCTGCTGAACATATATTTCTGACGGAGTGCCTTCTGCAGGAAACAATATATCGTATTGATGCAACTTATAAGATTCAATTACATTGATCAGTTTATCAGCATACTTTTTATCAGTTGCATAACCGGAAAACTGAAGACCTTTTGACCAGGAAACATAATCGGTGGTAGGATAATCAAATAAAAACCCATAACGCCCCTGTTTTGCCGGATTGGTTAGAAATTCACTATGAGCAATGTAGGATTCCTGGGCTGTTTCAAATTGCCTGAAGCAACTTTCGACCGGATTACCGTTTTCATCTGTATCGTCATCAACCTTAAAAAACATCCTTCCCTGCCAGTTGCCTCCGCATTTAATCCCAAAATGGTTGTTTGCTGTGATAGCAAGATCGCTCTGGCCCCAGTTTGACTCCAGCAGACCTTGTGCCAGTTTTATACTTGCAGGAATTTTTGTTCTGTACATTTCAGCAATGGCAATTTCTTTATATGACTGAATATATTGATCAACCAGTCTTCTGTTGGCCAAAGAGGTCATCTGAAAATTGAAAAGCAAAACAATTACCAAAAAAAAGAACCTTTTATTCATATTAAAAATATTTATAATATATTACAGCAAATTTTATGCCTTTTTTTTTAAAAAGTAAAACATAACATCCATATTATAAAAACTTGAGACTGATTTTTATCATTTTTAAATATAACATAATTAAATAATATGTAAAACACTTATTTAAATTACATTATCTTTTGAGATATACAAGAGATTTACTTTGGAATCACCAATTTGAAAAACCCTTCGTTTTTTACATTTCATTTTTATACTAAACCAATATTTTTTTTTATTATTGTACCTTTATTTAAAATATACAAAAATGAATATAGAAGATCTTTTACAAGGACCGTTAAAAAATGTAATCCTCGACAATATTACCTCCCAGCTTGGGGTAAATGATACCAATAAAGCTTCCTCAGCACTGGACACGACCATAAATGTTTTGATGAATGCCATGGCAAAAAATGCATCAAGTCCTGACGGAGCCGGATCCTTAGTGAATGCGGTCACCAAAGATCATGATGGTTCCATATTAGATAACATTACCGACTACTTCAGCGGGCAATTCCAACCTCAAAATCCATCTGCTATTAACGGCAAAGGTATTTTAGACCATCTTTTGGGTGGTAAGCAGGAAACAGCTGCAAGCACCATAGGAAAAGAAACAGGTATGGATGCCGGACAAATTATGAAGATGATGGCAATGGTAGCACCTATATTGATGGGTGTTCTCGGAAAAGCAAACCAGAATACACAAAATGCTCCAAGTGGAGGAGGTTTAATCGACATGCTTCTGAATTCTACCAAAAAAATAAATTCACAATCCAATCAGGGTGGACTACTCAGTCAGATTCTGGACAAAGATGGTGACGGAAGTATTATGGACGATGTGGCAGGAATGGGATTTAAATCTATATTGGGCCGTTTATTTAGAAGATAATTATAGAATGTAACTTTATACCTGTTTTTGATACGGTTGTACCCTGTACTTATTCTAGGCAGCCGGGATATAAAATTTTATCTTATTCCTTAAAAATCGATAACGGCAATGATTATCCAGTTTCATATACATTATAAAACGAACAATAAAACATTTATTGCCATTCAATATTTTTCAGAAGGCAAAACACAAACTGTACAAATGTTGTCTTACGACAACGAAAATTGGATATTGTCCCTGGAGTTTGAAAACATTACCTCCATACAATATAAATATGTTCTTCAGGAACAAGGCAATCATTCCACTTTTGAGTGGGGGCAAAACCGTCATCTTCATTTTTCAGATGAAAATATAAAATATTATTATGTAAATGATTTTTGGAACAGTCGTGAAAACATTCAAAATGTTTTTTTGTCATCCGCATTTACAGAAGCAATATTTTCAAGAAATCAAACGAAAAAACCGGCAGTCAAATCCAATATTTCTTCCAACTACCTTGAAATCGATATAGCCGTCACACTCCCTCCTCATTTGTCGCTTGGTATTATCGGAAATAATGAACAGCTTGGAAAATGGCTAAAACCCATACCCATGTCGGAGGAAAACTATCCCAACTGGAAAATAAAAATTCCTGTTGAAGAGTACGATATTTTTGTTCATTATAAATTTGTACTGCTCGACAAAAAGACAAATGAAATCATGGAATGGGAGGTAGGTGAAAACCGTTCCTTCCGCAGATTTTTACCGGAAATAGATAAATATACCTGCATTATTCATGACAGCAATTTTCGTTTTGGCTCCCTCTGGAAAGGCACCGGTGTAGCTATTCCGATTTTTTCTCTCAGATCAAAAAACGGTTTGGGTATTGGTGAATACACGGATTTAATACCCTTTATTGACTGGAGTGAAAACATTTCTTTAAAGACCATCCAGGTACTTCCGGTAAATGATACCATTGCCAATAAAACCTGGCAGGACAGCTATCCTTATGCTGCCATTTCTGTTTTTGCCCTCCATCCTATGTATGTAAATGTTAGCAACATTGGGAAATTTAATGACCCTGCCATACCGGAAAATTATCAGAGAGATATCACAGAATTAAACAAACTTGATCAGGTAGATTTTGAAAAAGTACTTGAAAAAAAATGGTTTTATTTTAAGATTTTGTTCGAACAGAATAAAAATACCCTTTTTCAGAAAAAAGGTTTCAAAGATTTTATCAAAGAAAACAAAACATGGCTGATTCCCTATGCAGCGTTTTGTGTGTTAAGGGATGAAAATGGCACATGCAGATACGATGAATGGAAGCAATATAAACTATATGACAAAGAGGTTATTTTTTCACTTTTTGAAAAAGATACAAACTTTGCAGACAAAGTCAACTTCTATATTTTCATTCAGTTTCATGCACACATACAACTTACAGAAGCAAGAAATTATGCCAGGTCAAAAAGCATAGCGTTGAAAGGTGATCTTCCGATAGGTATTTACAGATATAGCTGTGATGCCTGGGTTGCCCCACATCTTTACAATATGGATGAACAGGCAGGTGCGCCTCCGGATGATTTTTCAGAACTGGGTCAAAACTGGGGCTTCCCAACATACAATTGGGAAGAAATGGCAAAAGATGATTTTTCATGGTGGAAGTTTCGACTCCGTAAACTAAATGAATATTTTGACATTTTACGCATTGATCATATTCTTGGTTTTTTCAGAATCTGGCAAATTCCCACACGTCAGGTTTCCGGGACCATGGGACTTTTTAATCCAAGAATTCCATTTAACAAAGATGAAATTATTCAAAGTGGTCTTACCGGTTCGATCGAACGGTATACAGAACCTTTTTAACAGAAGAACTCATTTTACATCATTTTAAGGATAACCCTGCCCTGATTTCAACTTTTTTTACCAAAAAAGAGGAAGGTATGTATGGTTTTTCAAAAACTTTTCCGGACCAGATATCCATTCAAAAATACATTTTATCTCATAAAAAGTGGAAAGATTATGAGCCCATACTGTTAAAACTATTTACAGAAGTTATTTTTATTGAAGAAAAGATTGATGGACAAATGGTGTATAATCCAAGGATCACAGTTCATACAACGTATTCCTTTTCATGTCTCGACGAACAGAAAAAAACTATTGTCAAATCATTGTACAATCAATATTATTTTAAAAGACACGATGAATTTTGGAAAGAACAGGCATTGTGGAAGTTACCTGCCTTACTGGATGCGTCCAATATGATGATTTGCGGTGAAGATCTTGGAATGATTCCTAACGCTGTTCCTGGTGTCATGAAAGCGCTGAATATCATGTCGCTAGAAATTCAAAGAATGCCTAAAGGAAATGCACGTTTTGGAAACGTACAGGAGTATCCTTATTTTTCAGTATCGAGTCCTTCCTGCCATGATATGTCCACGATCAGAGGTTGGTGGGAATCCGATCACGAAATGGCGAAGGAGTATTTCTATCAATATATGCACGGGTATGGATACACACCCATGAAATGTGAACCAAGAATAGTTCAATTTGTCATCGAAGATCATCTTTCAGGGCCTGCCATGCTGGCCATATTCCCTCTTCAGGACCTGTTAGGTATCGATGCCGATTTGAGAAGACTGGATGCCGATACCGAACAAATCAATGAACCAAGTAATCCAAAACATTACTGGAGATTTCGGTTTCACATGAACATAGAAGATTTGAAAGGTCAAAAATCTTTCAATGATCGCTTATCTCAATTGATTAAAAAATACAGACCCACCTAAATTTCCTCAGTGGAAAATATGGAAAAAAAAGTTCTTCATTTTTTTTTACGGCTTTCCGGAATCTCATTGGAAAAACCATTTTCGCTGGAAAGTGGACAATATGTACAATCGAATGGATTTTTGTATAAAACAGAATCTCAAAAAAATCACATTAATGGCATATCAGAAAACCTGACTTCGCTTTCAGGAAAAAATATACACGTACTGGTTTATATCCATGGATATCTTGCCGAAAATCCATGGTTTGCTTCATTAAGCGGCTACCAGCTTCAGAAAAATATTTTTGAAAATAATAACCACGACGTAAACCTTGTTTTTTCTCTTCAATGGGATTCCGGAATTCATTATAATGACAACCGAAAACTCGCTTTTCAAAAAGGAAAATCTTTTGCCATATATCTCAGTACCATAAACGATATTCTCAAACAAAACCATAACAAAGTACAATTTTCTTTTTTATTACATTCTATGGGTAATATCGTATTTCAGGGTTTGATTTCTGAAAAAAAACTTATGTCTGAAACCCTTACTGTAAACCAAATATTTTTGTGTGCTGCAGATGTATCAAGTCATATTTTTGATGAAGAATTTTCCGAATTGGTTACCTACTGCCGCCGGATTCATATTTTTTTCCATCGCAACGACAAAACGCTCAGAATTGCCAACCTATTTTCTCCTTTTCACAGATTGGGTATTTACGGCCATGAAGGCCATTTACCATCGGACATTGTTAAAAATATTGACGTAACCTATATGTCTGATGACGATACAGCCATTGGATCGCGGTTTTCACATCACAGATATTTTTACGGAAGTAAAAATGTTAGGGACTACATTAACGCCCAACTAGGTAAAAACTAAAGGCTTCAGCTGAAAAAAAAAATAATTATTCTTCAATAAAGTGTTTTTGATAGTCTTTTATACTTGCCCTGATCACATCCTGAGCTACCTGTTTACCATAAATTTCGTCGATGACACAATGTGGTTCTTTATCAGGCATTTGTTTGTAGGTAAGAAAATAATGTTTAAGTCTGTTGATGATGGTTTTCGGGACATCCTGGATGTCTTTCCACATATTATAGACCTCATCGTTTTTTAATATAGCAATAATTTTATCATCAGCTTCATTGTTGTCCAGCAAACGAAATCCACCTATCGGAATGGCCTTCACAATAATATCACCGTGTGTGATTTCCCTTTCCGTGAGGACTAAGATATCAAGCGGATCACCATCGCCAATGATGCCAGACCTGTTGGTCGCCTTCATATTGGAAAGCGCCACTTCTTCAGCACAATACGTTTGAGGTATAAATCCATACAAAGCCGGTACGATATTGCTGAATTTTTGCGGGCGGTCTACCATCAGATAACCTGATGCCTTATCAATTTCATATTTGACGGTATCGCTGGGAATAATTTCGATAAATGCGGTGACACATTCCGGAGATTCATTGCCAATGAAAACACCATGCCATGGATGAAGTTTATAAGGATTATACATGTTTGGTTTTATTAAAATGTGAATTTACTTTCCAAGTAAAAATCGGAGGGGGATAGAAAATCTTTTTCCCCATGCTTTTTCTGAATGATCTTCTCCTTCGAAAAACAAGGATTTATGAAATTCCTGTGGGTAGGATTTTAATACTTCATCGACTTCTTTTTGAAATGGAGGATAAAGTGCATCAAGCGTTTTGTCCCCGCAATCGAAGTACAATTTATTTTTGTTTAACAAGGGGATATATTCCGTAAAATATTTTACCCAAATGTTTGACATAGGATTATTTTCTCCGGAATATATGACAGTCCAATGGGTTGACAAACAAGCCGCCCCACCAAAAACATCCGGGTATTGGGTTACTGCATACATGGTAATCAAACCACCCATACTACTACCGGCGATAAAAGTATTTTCTTTATCCGTGTAAACGGAATAATTTTTATCAATAAAAGGTTTAAGTTCTGAAACTATAAATTTCAGGTAATGATCGGAAAAGGGTATAAAATCATCCTCTATTTTTCCTGCCGCTTTTAGAATATGGGTAAACGTCTTTTTTTGATCATCGGACAAATGATGATAAGGTTTTTGGGGCATATATTCAGCATGCCTCTTAGAACCCGCATTCCATATGGCAACAATGATAAAATCCCTGACCAATCCTTCCCTCATCAACATGGTCGCTGTGGAATCAACATTCCAGGTTTGCTGATTCCATGTATTTTTTTCATCAAATAACATCTGACCATCGTGCATATATAATACGGCAAATTTTTTTTCTTTCGAATAGTGTTCCGGCAACCAAACTTCCACATTTCTTGGGGTGACGTAGTTCGAAATTGAAATTTTTATGCATTTCAATCATTCCGCAATCAGGTTTTTGAAGCTGACAAAAAGAGTTGTTGCAAAGCACAACAAAACTGATGATTAATGGTAACACAGAAAGAAGTTTCATGGATTAACTGAACCTTTATAACAAACTTTTAAACCTCGGTCTTCTCGGCGCAATATTTCCCACTCTTTCGAGTTTGGCTTTTTCATAATCGCTGAAGTTGCCTTCAAAAAAGACAACCTGCGAATCATCTTCAAAAGCCATAATATGCGTTGCCAACCTGTCAATAAACCATCTGTCGTGCGAAATCACCAATACACAACCGGCAAAATTTTCTATGGCTTCTTCCAGCGCTCTCAACGTATTGACGTCTATGTCGTTGGTTGGTTCGTCGAGAAGCAATACATTACCCCCTTCCTTGAGTGTCATCGCCAGATGAACCCTGTTTCTTTCACCCCCGGATAAGACCGCCAGTTTTTTTTGCTGGTCAGATCCTGAAAGATTAAACTTGCTCAGATAGGCTCTTACATTCAATTGTGCTTTTCCGACCATGATCAGTTCCTGGCCTTTACCGACCGCTTCCATGATGGTGAGATCCGGTTTCAGGTCAGCATGGGATTGATCTACATAACTCAGTTTGACGGTATCGCCAATGCTTATCGTTCCGCTATCCGCTTTTTCGGTTCCCATGATCATCTTAAACAAGGTCGATTTTCCAACACCATTGGGACCAATTATGCCGATGATGGCATTTTTGGGAATGGAACAGGTAAAATTGTCTATTAACACACGATTTCCATACGCTTTGGAGACACCATTGATATCGATTACTTTGTCTCCGAGTCTTTCTCCGGGAGGAATAAACAATTCAAGTTTTGCTTCTTTTTCTTTGGTCTCTTCATTTTGCAATTTGTCATAGGCACTAAGACGGGCTTTCCCTTTGGATTGCCGGGCTTTGGGCGACATACGCACCCATTCTAACTCCCGCTCAAGGGTTTTTCTTCGTTTGGATTCGGATTTTTCTTCCTGTTCAAGGCGTTTTGCTTTTTGTTCTAACCATGAAGAATAATTTCCTTCCCATGGTATACCTTCTCCCCTATCAAGTTCGAGTATCCAGCCAGCCACATTGTCAAGGAAATACCGGTCGTGAGTGACGGCGATAACTGTTCCCGGGAAACTTTTGAGGTATTGTTCCAACCAAAGAACACTTTCTGCATCCAAATGGTTGGTTGGTTCGTCGAGCAATAATATATCCGGCTGACTGAGCAACAATCTACAAAGGGCCACCCTGCGTTTTTCACCACCTGAACATACCTTTATGGCTACGTCTCCTTCCGGACAACGGAGAGATTCCATGGCGGTTTCAAGTTTATGGTCAAGATTCCATGCATCAAAGTGATCCATTTTTTCCATGAGCTCTCCCTGTACTTCTATAGCCTTCATCATTGCATCATCATCGAGGGGTTCGCAGAGTTTATTGTTGATATCTTCGTATGCTTTGATGACATCGACAATATGCTGAACCCCTTCTTCTACTATCTGACGTACGGTTTTACTTTCGTCCAGCGTAGGTTCCTGCTCCAGATAACCGATTTTATAATCCCGGTCAAAAGTAACTTTACCCTGAAAATTGGTATCCAGACCTGCAATAATTTTTAAGAGGGAAGATTTTCCCGATCCATTGAGACCAAGGACACCTATTTTGGCACCGTAGTAAAAAGAGAGCCAAATATTTTTTAATACCGTTTTTTGAGGAGGATAAATTTTGGTGACACCCTCCATTGCAAAAATAACTTTATAATCTGCCATTGGTGCTTATTTTTTAAGGATGCAAATATACAAATATAACAACGTTTTTGATGTTTGTTTAAAACAAATTGAACAAGAGATAATGAATCATTTTTTAACTCCGAACTTACCCTATCAAACTTACTAAAAAATAATTATTTTAAAAAAGTTTACAGAATTAAGAAATAGTTGTACCTTTGTATCAACAGTACCCGTTCAGCATACCGTAAGATCTGCTAGCGGGTCGTTCTTTTTTTAGAGCTATGGCAAACAAAACTCCTTACTCCATAAAAGACCAAATATCCTTGCTTAAACAACGAGGAATGCTCTTCAAAGACGAGCCATCTGCACACCACTTTTTAGAAAACATCAGTTTTTATCGCTTTAAAGGCTATTGGTGGGATATGCAAGCCGACTATACTTTGCACACTTTTAAACCCAATACTTACTTTGAAGACATACTAGACCGTTATACTTTTGACAGACACTTGCGTTTGATACTTTTTGATGCCATAGAACGTATTGAAATAGCACTACGTACCAAAATGATTTACCACCTTTCAATGGCTTATGGTGGATTGTGGTATTTGAATCAAAATTTGTTTGAAAACACACCTTTGCCTTCAAACCCTAACATTACTATTTATCAACATACCATTCTTGAACTCAAAACCGAATTTTTCAGAAGTCAGGAAATTTTTATAAAAGACCAAAAAAGAAGATTTCCCAATCAGGATGCAGATGCTTGGAAAATAATGGAAGTTGCTTCTATGGGTACATTATCTAAGCTTTTCAAGAAGTTAAAGCACCAATTGCCCGAAAAATCAACAATAACAAATGAAATGGGGTTAAACCTCCATAATGAACTCTCAAGTTGGCTGGAAGCAATTACTTATGTCAGAAACATTATTGCTCATCATTCCAGACTATGGAGCAGAAATATGGTAAAAGTTCCAATTGCCAACTTGAACAACCCTCTTTCAGTTTGGTTGAACAACCCTCTAAACCCTGTTCAAAGCAAGAAACCGTTTTTAATCATTAGTACAATGGTTTACTTATGCAATGAAGTAACACCAAATCATCAAATTAAAAGTAAAATAATATCACTATTTGCAAATAATCCAAACATTCCAATCTATAAATTGGGTTTTTTGAACAATTGGCAAAACCAAGGACTATGGAAATAAACTTTAAATATTACAAGGATAATATTACATTGTAAATTTATATCCTAATTAAGACAGAAGTAAGTACAGAATCATTATATCCATCCAAACACACACCCTGGTCTGAACATCTTCAATACAGCTTGAAGATTTTTAATTTTAATTTCATTTACACTTTCAAAAGTTTTGTTGAGCTGAAGCATGCAGTGTACATTGTAGCTAATACAGCTTCCAAAAAATAAATCCTCATGATTATCCGCTGAATTATAATCACTTACGACGTTTTTATTGCCTGAAAAACACCCTATATTTCAACTACAAAAAACGATTTATCATCATTTGGAAAAATAAAACCTCATAATTTGTAGCGTTTTGTTTACTTTGAGAATTAATAGAGTATAAAAAATAATTAAAATATGTATCTCAGCAAATACATTTTTATCCTTGCAGGAATCCTGATGATGGCAGGTTGTTATCCCGACGCAGAAGAGTCAACGGAAATCATCATCAAACCTGTCAGAAAAACAATCATCGCTTCCGCTAATGTTGTTATCAACGTCACCGATGAAAACGGACAGACTTTGACAGGTCTCACTGCAAGATTCAACAAAGAAAGCAAGATTATCAACCAGGCATCTTTTTTTCAGTTTGAAGCCAAAGATATCAGCAAAGAAAATGAATTGTTGACCATCACCGATAAAGATGGAGAGGTCTTCGAATTTGCCTTATACAATATAGAAAATCAGGTAAACTACCATCATCTAACCCTTTTTAGAAATACTCTAAAAATAAATTTTATCACCTCTGAAGGAAGTATAATTTCGTTTCCTTCAGGGAAAATAAATATAGACCTTACGAATACAGAATTTAAATCCGGAAATGAATCTTTTGCCGGAAATGTAAACTGCATTTACCACGAATTTGATTTGAGCAATCCTTTCCATTTGCAAGCCTTACCGGGAGGAAAACTCGTTGACATCAATGGCAAATATTCCCTGGTAGAATGGCTCCATGTTTTCAGGTTTGACCTTCTGACACAAAATGAAAAGTATCTTACTTTGGCAAGTCCAAAAAACGTGTTACTGAATATTTCCCCCAAAACTCCGGCACATATCATTCAATACGACAGAATTAAAAAAACATGGATGTACCATGGACTATTTTCAGACAAACAAACACTTCCTGTGCAAAGTTCAGGCATCTACGCTGTTGTACATCTCCATGAACCGGCCACAATAAAAGGTGTATTTACAGGTCAAGGTCTTCCATTTGTAAAACAACCTGTTGTCTATTATGATGATGGTGAAACAATCCAACGCACCTTGACGACCAATAATGGAAACTGGGAAATTCTTGTGCCCAAAAATAAAAATATTTTCATTTATCCGGAAGCGGCATGTGTTGGACAAAATCATTCCATTGTGTTTAATGCTGTCAATGAAACCAATCATGTAGGAACAAAAAATTTCGATATTCCGGAACTTAAACAAATCAAGGTGAAAGGTAAATTTAAAGATTGTAATGCCCAATCCCTCTCAAATGGTTTTATTAAAATCCAAAATGGTCCCAAAACGGAATACATATACATACCTGAAACTGATTTCGAATGGCAAATCCCCTTATGTGTTGCCGGCCCACTTTCTTTCGGCAGTGCCGGTATCAATGGAGAAAAAATGTCTGACATCCGTTTTCAAACCAACACTGCTGAAATGGGCAACATTTTTCTCTGTCAGGGTCTTGAAAATCAATATATAAGTCTTCGTACTCCAGGTGGAAATACGATGTATTCCGGTGATATTTCTGTGACCGATCAAAACGGAATATATAAGATACATTTTAAAAGTACGGCTCAGGAATTTTTACTGACTTTCAAAAACAACGAACAATCAGGGTTGTTAGCCCCATCAGAGGGAAACATCCTATGGAAAGATACCGGATTTATAAGTAAAGGCATTGAAATCAATTGCCCTACATCAAACACTTGTGGATTTGAGGAAATTCTGGTATTGAGTTATCAAAAAAATGGATGGATTAAAGGCAGTTTCAAAGGAAATTTCTGGGCAAAAACGCTGCAACCCTTAACGGCGAAAAACCAGCAGATAGAAGCTGACTTTTTTGTAAAATTATAAACTGTGGAAGACAGCTCCATCATATCCGGTTGTAAAAGAGGACGTGAGTCTGCTTATAAAGCCCTGGTAGAAAAATATTCTCCGGCATTGTTGGCAGTGTGTATAAGATATATGATTGACAAAGAACATGCAAAAGACGTGTTACAGGATAGTCTGATCAAAATTATTCGGAATATTGACCAATTTGAAGAAAAAGGTAGTTTGCGCAACTGGCTGATTACCATTGTAGTGAATACCTGTTTAAAAGAGATTAAAAAATACCGGCATTTAGAAGATATTGACAGTGTACTGAATGAAGAAAATCGGGAAATGTCAGCAATAGATGATTTACATGTAAAAGATTTACTCAATGTACTCAATCAGCTTCCTGACATGCAGCGAATTATTTTTAACCTTCATGCAGTAGAAGGATACAGCCATGCTGAAATAGCCACCTTAATGAATATTGCTGAATCATCAAGTCGGGTATATCTGACGCGAGCCAGGCAGTTTTTACAATTAAAAACAAAAAGTTTTGAACATCAAAAATAAAACATCACGCCATGGAATGGAATGATAATGAAAAAAAGATAATAAGTCGCCTTCAACAGCATACAGAAAGTTTAGACACCGAATCTTTATGGAACGGTATCAAACCCAACCTTCCTGTCCGTAAAAAAAATAACTGGTTGCCTTTACTGTTTTTTTTCCTTTCCGGAATAGGTCTGGGTATTGGTGGTTACCATATTTTAACAAAAAACCAACCATCCCCGGAAGCAAAAGAGCTGCTTGATTGGCAAACAGAAAAGTCAGTTCTGCTTAAAGAATTAACATTGTGTAAGCAGTCTAAACAACAAGACCCGCAAGTGTATCATCCATTCAATAATGAACTACAAAATAACAGCATACTCCCAGGTAGTACGACAACAACTTTGGCAAATGCACCATCAAAACATCATATATTGTCGCCGGAGATCCCCGAAGGAACAACAAGTTATTCGCCCTCTGACAACTATCAAATCCTTCCACAAATTGCCCAACCTGGAGGTACAAAAACTAAAGCAGACGACGAAGATACCGACATAACCCGGATAGAAAACAAAAATATTATCCTCTTTAAAAACAACATCCCTTTGCTTATACAACCCATTTTTTCTGTAGAAACCAAACCCGAAAAAACAAAACTTCTGCCTTATGTTTTGGGCGGTGGAGGTGTAACCTATATTTGGGATAAACTAGTCGTTGAAAACAACAGTCAAAAAACCAACCATAAGCCAATGTACAATTATAATTTGGAGTATGGATTTCAAAAAAGATGGAAAAATAATTGGTTTATGAATGTCGGATTAAATTATACTGGTTTGGCATCCCACATTCGGTACCATTTTACAAAAAATGAAGACTTTTTACTTACGGATACAACCGGCTATTACATAGGGCCGGATGGAATTATTTCAACAGAAACCGGTGAAGTCATAGCCACAAAAATTACCCAAAAAATAGGTAAAACGTATAATTACAGCCATCACTTGATTTTACACCCGAATATAGAATACGACATTCCCATTAACATGACATCTTCTGTTTCCGTCAGATTAGGTGCCATGGTGCCTCTGGTAAGTTGGCATAAAACCAGCTTCCTGAATGCAGAAGGAGGAGTTCAAAGATTACCCTCCGGTTTTCAATATTTTGAAACACCATTTCTTAGCGGAGGTATAGTATACAATAAAATAGTTAACGAAAAAAGCCTGGGCATTTATCTTGATTTCCTTTTGGAAGTCAAAATATTCGAACAGGTACCCATATTACAGCGCGCACTTTTTTCCTTCCTCAGACCGGAATGAGGATCATTTTTTAACCTTATTATTCACTACATTACCATTAAAAATGAATATATCATGACAACAAAATTGAATACCTTTTCCTTTTTTATCTTTATTTGGCTATGTTTCGGAACAAACATGAGTGCCCAGACTGCCCTTTGTAAAACACAGGTTACTAAAAGTACCGGAAGTAGCAACTGTTTGGCTTCCATCACTTTTGAAGACATAGACAATGGTTCTACAAACTATAATTCCTATAGTCTGAGCCAACTTGTATTTCCATTGCCAGGCACTTATTCAGTAACCCTGACAGTTTCAAATGCAAATGGTTCTACTTCATCCTGTATGAGCACACTCATTGTTTCTGATGATGTAAAACCGATTCCGTATGTCAAATCACAGGTTTATGTCAAATTAAATATGGACAATACCAAAACACTAACACCTGAAATGTTTGATGCCGGTTCGTTTGATAATTGTACCGGAATCTCGCACATCACCGTGACTCCTTCTGTTGTCACCTGTAATGATGTCAGTCCAAAAACGGTCGAAGTCAGGGTCTATGACAATGCAGGCAATTGGGATTATGCCACGACTTCTGTTAATCTGTCCAATGCACAGAATTCTGTTCAGTCGTTGGCCTGCAATGCTGAAATTTTAGTGGTTCTTTCTGAGGGCGAAACCAGAGAAATATTTACCAATGAATTATTGGAAGGCGGACCTTATAAATGCTGGCAAGAATACGACCTTGACATTCTCGAAAACAATGTGGCCCGTTCCAACAATTTTGTAACATCAGCAGATGTTCAAAAAAATATAATAGCGAGAGTTAAAGATATCACCACAAACAATACTTGCTGGGCCACTATCACTGTCGTTGGTCCAGATTGTGCGGAGCTCAATATCTGTGACACCAAATCCCGATGTAATGCTGAAGGAGATTGTACTTCAGGCCACAGCCTTACTGACGACGTCGAGTGGCCTTGTGATTTGGACATTGTTGATGTTCCTTTTGACATTTTCAACAATCCGACTCCTTTGGCATTGGCAAACTTTACAGGTAAGGACATAGATGAATTACAACCTTTCATTTTCAACGGGGACATATTGTGTAATGCTGCGGTTTCAAAAGCTTACTACGACACATTTGTTACTTCAGGTGGAGGCAGGTTAATCAACAGAACATGGACCGTGATTCATTGGGCTTCATCTCAATCGTATTCGTTTGTACAAAAAATTTCAATGAATTCACCGGTGGCCAACAATTGTGAAATTTGTGACACACTGGCGTGGAATACACCAATCACTGATTGTAGTGGAGGACACAGCAATACGGATGCAGTTGAATGGCCGGGAGATTTGACCGTAACTTCAAAGAGGGTCTCTCCGGTAGATTTGTCTTACGAACCGGGCATCAACCCGAACGATGTTAAACCTGTTTTGAGTGAAAATTGTACGTCCTATTTTCTGAGTAGATATTCAGATGTCATTTATGATTTTACTCCGGACAGTATCCTGGTAGAAAGAAACTGGAGTTTATTAAACACTATGAAAGGTGTGGAGTATTCATACATTCAGCGTATCAATATTTTAAATCCGATTCAAAACGGAAATGTTAAGGTTTGTGTCCGACAACTCAATGGCAATGCATTAAATGATGTCGAATTGTATCCCGGCAATGTGATTGAAACAGGTCCATGTAAAGAGTTTGAATTCGACCCTTCCAATACCCTTGTCAAACCTTTTAAGGCCAGTACGGATTATCTTGCTGGTGTTGATCTTGCAGACCTGATATTATTGTATGAACATATTCTTGCTATCCGTACCCTCGAGCCGAGTCAGGTGTTGTCAGGTGACATTAATGGAACAGGCGGCGTATCAACTTTAGATATGGTACTTCTTACAAAAATGATTAATGGCGAAACAGTTAATCTGTCAAACTGGCCATCTCCCTGGAAATTTATGTATCAAGACTTGTATCCAAGTCTTCAAAATGCACGGAATCAGGTTACCTTACAATCCTTTAACGCTCCTTTGACAGGCTATCATTTTATTGGTTATAAATTGGGAGACATCAACAACTCATACTTTGAAAGTAATCTTCAGACGATTCCTGTTGATGTTATTGATGAAATCATCACCGCAGGAGAAACGTATACCACAGCGGTCTATTCGAATGATGATATCAATGCCAACGGAATTCAGTTTAAAATTCACAAAAACGGTAAAGCTGAAATCAAAGAGGTAAAAAGCAGTTTTTTTGAAAAGTTTACGATTACAGAGTACGATACGTATTATTCCGTGATAGGTACTAATCCGAATTATGCAGCAACAAACATCAAAGTCAACGATGTATTTTTAAACATCACCTTTGAAGCTTTACAAAACAGTATCCTCAGTGACGCGCTGATTCTGATGGAAGGAAATCATAATAAATTTATACTGAGTGGATCGTATGCCTCCCAGCCTTTTGAAATAAGTTTTGAAGACATCATAAGTTCGAATCAAAACATATCCATACATAAAGGAATATCTGTCTACCCTAACCCGGCCACTGATTATATTCATATCAAAGGTTTGGTGAAAGATACACAAGTTGAACTATATGATATAAACGGAAATCAGATGACACACTGCATTTCCAAAAAAGAAGAAACGTTGGACGTGAGTAGATTGATACCCGGAGTATATGTAGTAAAAGCGACTATGCCGGAAGGCAAAACAGAATCCATTCGGTTTATAAAATTCTGATAGAATATACAAGAAACCAAGTACGGAATCACCACATGTAAAAGGCAAAGGCCTCCGAATTTTCGGGGGCCTTTGTCGTTTTTATTGATATTTTCTGAAACAAAAATCTGAACTTTTCACAAAAGCTACATCACATATTCCTCCTGTATTGCCCACCCACTTCATACAAAGCATGGGTGATCTGTCCCAAAGAACAGGTTTTGACTGTTTCCATCAAATGGTCAAATAAATTCTGATTGGAAATGGCGTGTTTTTTCAACTTTTCGAGGTTTTCTTTGGCTTTGTCGGGCTGGTGTCCGTGCAGGTTTTGTAAGGTTTCAATCTGAGCGATCTTTTCTTCTTCGGTAGCACGGATGACTTCCAGGGGAATGATGGTCGGCGAACCTTCTTTGCTCAAAAAAGTATTGACCCCAACCAATGGCAATTCTCCGGTATGTTTCAAAGTTTCGTAATACAGAGATTCTTCCTGTATCTTGCCCCTTTGGTACATGGTTTCCATAGCACCGAGCACTCCGCCTCTTTCTGTCAGACGGTCAAATTCTGCCAACACAGCTTCTTCCACCAGGTCGGTCAGTTCTTCGATGATGAACGCACCCTGCAACGGATTTTCATTTTTGGACAGACCCAACTCTTTGTTGATGATCAACTGGATGGCCATCGCTCTGCGTACCGATTCTTCCGTAGGCGTGGTGATGGCTTCATCGTAGGCATTGGTATGGAGCGAGTTACAATTATCGTAAATAGCGTAAAGAGCCTGCAATGTAGTCCTGATGTCGTTGAAGGCAATTTCCTGTGCGTGCAATGACCTTCCTGAAGTCTGAATGTGATATTTCAGCATCTGTGACCGTTCGTTGGCTTTGTACTTGTACCTCATGGCTTTGGCCCAGATCCTTCGGGCTACCCTGCCGATGACGGCATATTCCGGATCCACCCCATTCGAAAAGAAAACAGAAAGATTGGGCGCAAAATCGTCAATGTTCATGCCCCTCGACAAATAATATTCCACAAAGGTAAAACCATTGGCCAAGGTAAACGCAAGCTGCGAAATCGGATTGGCACCAGCCTCTGCAATATGATAACCCGATATCGACACGGAATAAAAATTGCGCACAACATTTTCAATAAAATACTCCTGCACATCACCCATGAGACGCAACGAAAACTCTGTGCTGAATATACAGGTGTTTTGCGCCTGGTCTTCTTTGAGAATGTCGGCCTGCACCGTTCCCCGTACGGAAGACAACGCTTTAGCTTTGAGGGTATGATATACCTCTGCCGGTAAAACTTCATCTCCGGTGATACCCAGTAACATAAGCCCGAGTCCTTCGTTTCCTTCCGGCAGCGTCCCCTTATATACAAGGGTCGTTTTTACCGGCTTTTCATATTTCAACAAAAGTTTTTCCTCCACCAGCGTTTCAAGTCCATGTTGACGGATATATTTTTCACATTGCTGATCGATGGCCGCATTCATAAAAATGCACATATCGTGGCCGCCGGACCATTGATGGTCATGGATACCGAGGTGGAAGGATCGCAAAGGTCAAATCCGGAATACAGGATTTTGGCGTCGTCAAGACAACAAATGCTCACGCCGGAATTGCCTATTTTACCATAGATATCCGGTCTGTAATCGGGGTCTTCACCATACAGGGTTACGGAATCAAAAGCCGTGGACAATCTTTTGGCCGGTAAACCTAAAGACACGTAATGAAAACGTTTGTTGGTTCTTTCGGGACCACCTTCACCGGCAAACATCCGCGTCGGGTCTTCGCCTTGTCTTTTAAAAGGAAAAACACCGGCTGTGTAAGGAAATTCTCCGGGAACGTTTTCCTGCAGATTCCATTTCAGAATATCGCCCCAGTCTTTATACCGCGGCATGGAAACCTTAGGTATTTTCAGGTGAGAAAGGGATTCTGAATATATAGGAACCTGAATGTCTTTTCCCCTGACCTGATAGGTAAAAAATTCCTGTTGGTAGGCTTCCAGTTTTTTCGGCCACGCATCCAGCAATCTCTTGCAATGGCCATCCATATCTTCCGTTTTTTTGACGATTTCCTTTTGAATTTCTTCCGCCACTATTCCTGAATCAGGCAAAACATCAAGTGTTTTTGTCAACACATACACATCAGATGCTTTTGGAACACTGTTCATTTGTCCAGACATCGTAATGGCGGTTGTTTTCAGAAATTTCGCTCAAATACCTCACTCTTTGCGGCGGAATGATATATACTTTTTCGCTGTCTCCGGTGGGTAAGTCTAAACTTGATATCCAATCTACCCCACACTTTTCATTGATGAGGTGGATGATATGTTTGTACAAGGCATTGGTGCCCGGATCGTTAAACTGTGAAGCGATAGTACCAACCACAGGAAGTAAATCCGGATCCTTATCCCAAAGATTGTGGTTGCGCTGGTATTGTTTTTTAACATCCCGCAATGCGTCGAGGGCCCCCTTTTTATCAAATTTATTGATAGCGATGACATCCGCAAAATCCAACATATCGATTTTTTCCAGTTGAGAGGCAGCGCCGTATTCCGGTGTCATGATATAAAGGGAAACATTGGAATGATCGACGATTTCCGTATCTGACTGACCGATTCCTGACGTTTCCAGGATGATGAGGTCAAATTTTCCTTTTGAGAATGTTTAATGCACTGTTGACATGTTTGGAAAGGGCAAGATTGGACTGACGGGTTGCGAGTGAACGCATATATACCCTGTCGTTATTGATGGCATTCATCCGGATTCTGTCACCAAGCAGCGCACCTCCGGTTTTTCTTTTGGAAGGATCCACAGAAACGATGGCCACTTTTTTATTTGGGAAATCGATGAGAAAACGCCGCACCAATTCGTCAACCATACTGGATTTTCCTGCTCCACCTGTACCGGTGATTCCGAGGACAGGAACCGATGAAGTATCCTGATTGATATTTTCCACCAGATCGCGATGTTTTTCCGGAAAATTTTCAACCGCAGAAATCAATCTGCTGAGTACTTTTGTATTTCCTGAAGTTATGTGTGCCCACTCACCATTGAGTTGATCCCCCACAGGAAAATCACATTGTCTGATGACATCATTGATCATACCTTGCAACCCCATTTTGCGTCCGTCATCGGGAGAATATATCCGGGGAAATGCCGTATTGATGTAGTTCTTCGATTTCAGTAGGCAGAATGGTACCACCACCACCACCGAATATTTTGATATGTCCGCAACCACGCTCTTTGAGCAGGTCGTAGATATACTTGAAGTATTCGTTGTGACCGCCCTGGTAAGAAGTGATGGCAATACCTTGTGCATCTTCCTGAATGGCTGTATCCACAATTTCTATGGCAGAGCGGTTATGTCCCAAATGAATGATTTCTGCGCCTGACTTTTGCATGATCCGCCGCATGATATTGATGGCAGCATCGTGTCCGTCAAAAAGAGAAGCAGCGGTTACAATACGAATTTTATGAACCGGTGTATAGATATCCGTCTCCATCATATGATTTGTTGTTAACAATTAAGAATTGTGGTGCAAAGGTAATAAAAATCGGAATAAAAAAGGATGGGTTGGGAAAGAAGACGAGGCTTTACATTTTGCTCTTTTCTGCAAATAATTTGGATTGATTATTTGGCAAGACATAAACATAAAAGTATTGTTTAATTTTTCCCGCAAAAGTTAATTCACCCTATGGGTTACAAGACCGCCATAAGTTATTCGCACATTCTTTCAATTAACAATAAAAACATCAGCAGTCCGTTGGACCAAATACAGAATATGTTTACATTTGTTTCAAATAACGATAACCATGATCAAAATAACCGTATCCGCACATAGTGAATATGCGAATGTTTTTGGGGGGAGGTTCGTATATACAGATGTTATGGCTCATGAGATGTAAACAACAAAGCAATACTAACCTTTGAGTTGCAAATATTGAGTTTAAACTAATTATTAATAAAAAAATATCAATTTTATGAAATCATTTATTTTAGTGTTAGGAATCGCAATCAGCTCTATCCTTCATTCTAAAGCAAATAACTTAAGCGACACCACACAATTAATAAATGCAATTCAATATTTTAATGCCCAAACTTTAAACTTATGCTGTTCAGATTCAATTACTATTGTGAATACTATTATTTTAGTAAGAAATCAATTTGAGGAAGTCATCAATAATTATCCTAATAGTTACCTCAAAGATGACACACAGTATTTCATAGGAAAAATATATCAGTATGGTTATACTCCTCAAAATCAAATCATTGAATGGCAGAAAATAATTGATTTGTATCCTGGACAATTTTTTAGCACAATTACAACCGGATCAAGTTGGTATTCTAATTATCCAAATCCAGGGCTATCATTTGTACCTTCAGATGCATGGGCTATGCAACAGGTTGCAGGCGGATTATTGACCCCGGTTAACTATACTTTAGGCTTTCAGATGATAGATACAATTGTGGCACATTTCCCTGATATTTGTCAAAGTGCTGAAGCATTGCTTATGAAAGGTGACTATTATAATGGATTAGGCCAAAGATATGATGCAGTAGAAAAATATGAAGAAGTCTTGGATTTGTTTCCTCAGTGTTTAGCTACTTGTGGCTATGCTTACGACAGAATTGGGGCAATGATGGCAGCCATTGGTGATTGGGCAGTCATAGATACTTTTCGACAAAAATTAGAAAATGAATACTGTATCGACAATCATTTGGCAGAAGGAAATTTTGCCATATTGCAAAATAATAGATGGAATAAACCTACTCCATTTGTTTTAAGTATATATGCCAATGCAAGCAATGCCATAGATAGTATGCTGGTTGATTCTGTTATTACAATATATGAGACCATGTTTCCCAATGTGTTATCTTTTAATTGGGTACCAGAACAGGGTCAAGGCGGTAACCCTTATAATGGCGTTGACATAGAAATAGAGTTTTGGCCTTACGGTTTTAATTATGCACAAGTAGGAGGTTTCGGATTTTATCCATATAGAGAGATATATCGGTCTATTATCCATGTATCTAATACTCCATCTTTTACTTCTAGATTAAAAACTTTGATTCATGAAATGGGTCACTCATTGGGTCTGGGGCATAGTTTTAATAATGAAGATATCATGTTTTTTTCAACTTCTCAGGTGGCTGAACCCATGTTGAGTGAGAGGGATAGTGTAACATTACAAATGTTGTATTCTCCTTTATTATAGATACTATATACAACTATGAAAATGACACTATGTATTTATATGATGGGTCAAAACATTTTTTTATGTAGGTACTTATAACACAAGTATATTTAATAAAGAGAACTGTGACACTGCAAAATTCATACAACTAAATATTTTACCCGGAATACAAGGGGAAAAAATAGTTTGTATTGGATCAGATACACTACTTACCTATTCGGTGTCGCCTTTTCCAGGAGCAAGTAACTATATTTGGTCATTGCCAACTGGTTTTGTTGGGAGTAGTCTAACAAATGTTATTACCATTAACATTACCAATCAAGCTATGAGTGGTTATATGATTGTAAAAGCAATAGTGGGTTCAGACACAATTAAAAATAAGATATTTATCCAGGTTGGGTACAAACCTCAAACACCAATAATTTCAGAACTGAATGATAGCACACTTATATCCAGTGCTGCATTTGGCAATCAATGGTACAATCATTATGGTAAAATTTCTAATGCCGTTGATTCATTTATTTTTGTAAATATGTCTGGGGAATATTTTGTGCAAGTTGATTCAAATGGGTGTATATCTGATATTTCAGAATCATACATTTATATACATCAATACAATCAATACAACCCACCATGTGATACAATCACTTGGGCAGGTGGGTTCGATTTTGAAAATTGGATGGATCCACAGAATTGGATTGGAGGAATTATCCCGGATAGTTGTACCTATGTATTAGTTCCAATAGGATCTACAGTAAGAATAAGGGACTTTTCTACAGCAGTAGCAAAAAACTATTGAACATGGGTTACATCTATATTCAAGGTTGGGGTAAGCTTCATGTAATGGGGCCTGATTCATTTGGAATAAAAAATGTTAGCTCGACTTTTATAAATAATGGCACTGTCGTCATTGAAAATTCCTTTTATGGTTTGGTGAATCAAAACTCATCGTTTGAAAATCAAAATAAATTAAATATTTTGGAATTGATAGTATAGGTATTTTTAATAACAACCTAAGTACATTCTCTAACGTTGGCACCACATTGGCAAATATATTGCCCAATAAAGCTATAGTTAATTCGCAAAGTACCATATTTAATTATGGACAATTAATACTAAAAGTAAAATCAGGTGATATTGGAATGGAAAATGATAATGGTCAAGTTTTTAGTTTTCCGAACTCAATTATTGAAATTAAAGATTGTAGTTATATTGGATTCCTTAATAAAAATAATTCTTCTTTTTATAATAATGGATATTTGTATTTTCAGCAATGTACAAACTCTGATTTTCAGAATACATCTGGTTCATTGCTTTCGATAAATGGAATAATTGATATTACTAAGTAGTGAAGTTTTGAACATACATAAAGTTGTAAATGTTTTTTAAATACTAAATTGAGTTAACAAACAAAGATGAGAAGAAGAAATCACGAAGCCATAACACAGGCTACAACGTACATCTCGCCCTATCGGGACGAGCCGTCGGGTAGCCAAACCGTTATGTCTCATGAAATGAAGATAACCAGCCAAGCCAAAACAATATCAACAAATAAAACACAAAGATTTCTACAGGACAAAACAAGATAAATCTATCTGAACTTCCCACAGGAATCCTTATCTTTGTGGTTGGAGATCAGAGATATAGGGTCTTGAACGAGTAAATGGCAAAACAAAAGCAATTAGGCGTTTGGATAGATAAATTGACAAATAGTATAGTCAATACTATTTCTGGCGATAACTTGCCAACGGATGTTCTTGAAGTAACTCCAAATGATCTTAAGCTTGTAACCAAAAACAGGGGTTGGAACTTCAATTGGAAAGGTGAACTGAAGAAAGAAGGAGTTATTGTCTACAAATTGGTGATATTAGGAAATGAAAACATAATACAAGGACTTATTAGTTTAGAAGACAGAAATGACCATGTTTTTGTAAATATAATCGAAAATGCACCATTTAATATTGGAAAAAACAAAGTTTATGAAGGTGTCCCTGGAAATTTGTTAGCTTATGAGTGCAGACTTAGTTGGGACAATGGGAACCTAGGATTAGTTTCTTTTGTTTCTAAATCTAAGTTAGTAGATCATTATGAGAAGTCATTAGGTGCAATCCATGTTGGTGGATTAAAATGGTCATCTTCCCTAAACCAGCATTTCAACTTATAAAACAATATTATCCAAATTTAGTATAATCAAAAAAATGAAATTAGGAATAGAGCCCAAAGGTGTAGATTTTGTTGTAGAACCAACTAAACAAACTAAAGCTGATAGAGAATTCATATCAAAAGTAATTGCACATTATAAAGCAATTGGAGAAATTACGAGAGCCCACTGCCAAAAACAAAACAATCAAAATCAAAGAAGGACTTAATCACGAAGCCATAACAGTTGCTATGACGATATGCTCCCTGTCGGTCGCCCATCACAAAGCCAAACCGTTGTGCAAAACCAATAAAAAGTAAATGGATATATATGATGAAAAGTTTGTAGAAAATTTGTTTAACCGAATGTCCAAGACATATGGAACTGCAAACTATTTATCTTCATTTGGCTTCACAGAAAGATGGAGAAAACAGTGCATAAGGGAAATTGATTGGAATATAGAAATTGAAAAGGGATTTGATTTGATGTCAGGAATGGGTGAGACTTGGGATTTAATAGATAAAGAATCTAAACAGAATCATCAATTGATAGGAGTTGATATTTCACCTGCAATGAACATAAAAGCAAACGAAAGAATAAACAAGTATCATTCGCTTGAAATTTCGATACGAGAAGAAAATGTCCTACATAATGATATTGATTCAAATTCAAGTGATTACATAGTTTCAACATTTGGTCTTAAAACATTCTCAGATGAAAATTGAAAATATTGGCGAAAGAAGTAAATAGAATATTAAAAATAAACGGTCAATTTGCTTTTGTTGAAATCTCAAAACCAAAAAATAAATTGTTAATAATTCCTTATATGTTTTACTTAAAATTTCTAATTCCACTTATCGGTAAAGTGTTTATGGGAAATTCAATGGATTATAGAATGTTAGGAATTTATTGCGAAAAATTTGTGGACTGCGAAAAATTCAAAATCTACTTAGAAAAAGAGGTTTACAAGTAAAATTCTGTAAATATTTCTTTGGATGTGCAACAGGGTAAAAGGTAAAGGTATATGCATAACAATGTATATGATGGTCATGCTCCTAACGTCACACGTCGCATTTACTCAATGCTGGCAACAACCATTGAAAACTTCCACCAATAACATTCAGCAAAACACAAACAGAAATAGTATAATTTAAAATCTGAAAAATGAACAACCATTGTCTAAATATAAATCACCTATTACTGTCATTGCTATTTGTTGTCACATCGTGTAATGCACAAGTCAAAACAGACTTAACAAATGAAAATACAAATCAACAAACACCAATTGAAGGCGATCAACCAAAAATAGTACAGACACAAGGTGTTACCTCAGGAAATATAACTTGTGAGTTGCAGGACCGAGATGGCAACCTTTGGTTCAGCACAAGTGGAGAAGGTGTTTACCGCTTTGATGGAAAATCATTTACCAATTTCACAACGAAAGATGGACTCTGTGACAATTATACGAGTACCATTATTCAGGTTAAATCAGGGAATATCCTGATCGGCACAAATGCAGGAATATGTAAGTATGATGGGAAAAATTTTAGTAAATATTTTGAATCAGATAGTTTGGCTAAATTTGACATTACCAGCCTGTTGGAAGACCGAGTGGGTAACATTTGGTTTAGCGCAATGAATAAAGGAATTTATCGGTATGATGGTACTAACCTTTCTAATTTTCTTTACAAATATGAGCACCCATTCTTAGCTGATAAGCACGAAAAAATGATTAGTGATATTATACAAGATATAAAGGGGAACATCTGGTTCAGTTCATTTAACAGAGGTGGTGTGTGGCGATACGATGGAAAAACCCTTACTCACTTTCTCCCATCTGCCGATTATTATTTATTCCTTGAAGATGAAAGAAGTAATGCTTATTCTTCTTCCGAAACAAAATATGTCCATTCACCAGACTACATTACTGATGATATGATTCATTCTATGACAGAAGATAAAGCTGGAAATATTTGGTTTGCCACCAGAAGACACGGAATTTGTCGATATGATGGAAAAAAATTTACAAGTTTTGGAGAAAGTGAAGTATTTCTTAGCTATGGTGTCACTACAATTTTAGAAGATAAAAGGGAAGCATTTGGCTCCGGAACAGATAAAGGCGGTGTCTTCTCCTATGATGGAAAAACTTTTAAAAATTATTCAACGACTAATGGACTAATCAACAATTCAGTTCGTAGTATTTTAGAAGATAAAGACGGGAATCTTTGGTTTGGCACAAGATGTTTTGGATTGAGCCGCTTTGGTGGAAAAACCTTTTCCACTTTCTCAGAATACAAAGAAGAATGACATAATGTGCTGTGAACAAATATGGAAAACATTATAAAGGCCAGGCCGAAGGTAAATAGAATGGCAATAGCTAACAGCACCAGCCCAAAAGTGGCGGTTCAGTGGTTAAATCAAGCTTTCCCGCTAAGGCGGGACAAGTCGTGCTTCTATCAAAGTTTGTGCCTGGTTGACAGTGAAGTGCTTCTACATCGCCACCTTCGGAGAGTGGCAAAACGCTGTTCGAAAAAAATACACCCCATCTTTCACAGTAAGAGACCTTTCCTTCTCAACAAATATAGTAAAAGCAAATAAAACAAATTGTTGTTTAACTCCTCCTGTTGCCAATATGCAAACTCCAGGTCCAATTTTCAAAAACAGCAGCTGTCCCCCCTACAAATCAAAAGGGCACACTATCCTTCGATAATGTGCCCTTTTTTAACATGAAAATTATAACAACCAACTTAGCTCGCCAGCACCGGCTCTTCTACCGGAGGAAAATCGGCAGGTTTTTTCTGTCGCTCAGTCGACCAATGACGGATGTTTTGTAATCTGTCGTCAAAGCAGACAGTTTGTCCAGTATTTCTTTGTATAATGTGTTGTCTTCACTTACCCTGAAGTAGGACTCCATATCCTGAATCAATTCGAGGAAAGCGGTTTTGGTCAACTTCTTCCTGCTTTTGATTTCTACTGTTTTGATTCTGGTAGAAGACCTTTGAACATATTTTGCGTTAAACTCCGTGTTTTTGTCAGACAACAGACTGACCCAGTCATTGAGTTTTACCGTGTCGACACTTTGCAAAAGAATCGGTTCAGAAGCCCAGTCATTCATCAGAGCATGGATGGTGGCTGTTTTTTGCTGCGATTGCAGCTTTTCGATTCTTCGTCCGTGGACAATATAGTTGTTCAATAAAAGTTGGGCCGCTTCTGCCGTTTCTACCGCACCGATGTCTATTGTATTTTCAAGGGTCGAACGAATGGCTTTCAGCACCGTGTTTCTTTCCTTTTCCAATGATTGTAACTCAGGGTAAGCTTGTGCGATCTGGTCGTTAAAAACATCTCATCCATATGCATAGTAGCATCGTGCAGGGCGGTAACCCTTTTTTCCAATTGTAACGTTTTGAGGTCGTAACCTTCGCAGATGGTTACTGAGTTTTTCATGTACTGAATAAATTCACCATCACGGTACTTGTTTAAAACAGAAAAATTTGTGTTTTTCATTTGAATAAAATTTAAAATAGTTAATAAAAAAATTCGGTTCAAAAAAATTTGTTTTGGATGTGAGGTAAACATAGAGCTCTGACAAATGTAGTTTACCGACTTGAATCCTGACCAAAATATCTGATCCATTATCGAGGACAAAAATATAGTCAAATTCTCGTCAAATTTTACAAATTTTTCAGAAAAAGTTGTGGATTCCGCAACTTTTAGTTAAAAAAACCTTAAAAAGTTGCGACTTCCGCAGAAATGTCGGCCAAACGACAAAAAAGTTGCGACATACACAAAATCATAATATGTTTTTTGGTGTTTTTGGCGGGTATTTTTTGGGTTTTGGGGCAAAAATTGTTGAAAAAATCATTTTCCGGAAAAAAAAAGTAATAAAAAACGATGCGGAAATCATTTTTCCAAAAAAAAAGTCTCAAAAAATATGGTGAAAATCATTCTGCAAAAAAAAAATCACCCAATAATGATGCAGAATGTTACATTTCAAAAAAAAAAGGTATAAGAAATGGTTGTAGAAGATACTCTGCAAAAAAAAAAGGTATTAAATTTTATCGGGTATGATACTTAGCAAAAAAAAAATCCCCAAAAAATTGTTGAAGTTGCGGCATTTCAAAATGAAAAGGCCCCAAATCACGTTGAAAAAATCATTTTTCCAGTGGAAATGCCCCAACTTTTAGTAATTTTGGGACGTTTTCAAAAAAAAATGGTCCAACTTTCGGTGATTTTGGGGCATTTTCAAAAAAAAATGGTCCAACTTTCGGTGATTTTGGGGCATTTTCAAAAAAAAACCTATCAGATTTTCGTGTAGAAATCATTTTTCTAAAAAACAAAATGATTTTTATCACCGGTTTTTGGGGGAAAATGTAAGGTAGGAAGGTGGAAAAAGGAGGGTAAATTTTTTTTTTAGATAGTACGTAATTGACAAATAACAGAGGAATTGTTTTGTGCTAGATGTATATAATATGTTTGTTTTGTTAAAAAGAACAAGACTTGAAATATAGACATCCACTTCGCACTAAAATAAAAATACGATGCTAAGCAGAGGAGTGTATTAAGTTATCTAAAAGTGGAAATAATTTTTGTGTCATTCAAAATCTTTTTTATATTTGCTGAATCATAAGGTAGCACATGAATATAAACACTTTTTCACAAGAATATATGTCCTTTACAGAAAAACCAGAGGGGAACAGGTTTGCTGGCTTAGGGTGTTGGATGGGAGAGATGAAATCCGGAATGTTTTACCTTATGTACCCAGGGACACTTCTTATAATAGATAAAAGGATATCTGAGATAGAGAATATATGCGAATGTATTTGGGGGGAGGTTCGTATATACAGATGTTGTGGCACATTTTAAATGACGACACAAACTATTATCAACAGACCGACTTTTTTGACAATTTCAATATTGACAATATTGCTTAGCGGACTATTGACACTTATGAACTTGAGCGAGTTTTACCTAATTGGTATTCTTAATAAGACAGACGGCTATCCATTTGGTGGAGAAGGTCCGACACCATATTACTATAAGACAGCAGGACTTTATTCGACAGTTAATCTCGTTTGGGGACTAATTTTCCTTACGACACTTTTGTTTGCTATTCGGACATCTATCAAGGGACAACGAAAAAATGTATTTTGGCTTTTAGGCTTGACGATTTTACTTATACTTGGACAATTTTTACACGGACAAATTGGAACTTAGCAATATGTTTATAATCGAAGACGAAATTCACGCAGAACCACAGAAAGGGGAATATAAAACATTTGAAGACGCTATCTCTGACCTCAAAAAAAGAGCGACAATTCCGTGGGACGAAAAGCCAAATCGTTGTCCTTGCACAAATTGGAAAGACTGTGGAAGAAATTATCAAATAATTGAATACGATACGACCAAAATACCTTGGACAGAACTGCAACGAAAAGACATTTTGACAAAATCAGCAAAAGGAGTAAAATGGACAGACGAGAAATAAAAACGTGCTATAACAGGCGTTTGGCTCAATGGCGGGTGATGTGGTTAATTGAACATTCTACCTCGCATCAACTTTTGTGGTGTATTGATCTCGTCTTTAAGGACGAGATGCTCCGAAATCCGCCACTGCGCCAAGCGCCAAAATGTTAGCACCATTATAAAAGATAAAATCAAACGTCATGAAAAAATATCATTTCCTTCTCCTCATTGCTCCACTTCTTTTTATCGGAAAACTCTCAGCACAAGGCTGCCTGCCTGCCGGTCTAACGTTCAGCACGCAAGGTCAGATTGACAGTTTTGCTATTCAGTACCCCGGATGTACCAAAATACTGGGGAGTATCACCATTAAGGAGAGTGTTGCCGGGAATATCACCAACCTTCTTGGTTTGTCGCAAATTGACTCCATAGCGGGAGCCTTGGAAATAGGTGTCAAAATTGATTGGTTGTGTTTTGGTACTTCCTTGAAGAGCCTAAGTGGTTTGGGTAACCTGATGTACATCGGTGGAAAATTGCATATCAATTGCAATGATTCCCTGGCGAGCTTAAGTGGTCTGAGCAGTTTGGTTTCAATTGGCGGAGACTTTTTCTTATCTTACAACTCTTCCTTGTCGAGCGTTAGCGGGTTGGACAATATAACTTCAATCAATGGATTTTTGGGCATTAACAACAACACCTCCTTGACGAACCTGATCGGCTTGGATAATCTGACGACCATCGGAGGCCTGGGCATTAACAACAACGCTTCTTTGACGAGCGTGAGCGGTTTGAACAATCTGACTTCCATTGGAGGAAATCTGGTAATTGATGGCAACGCTTCCTTTATGAGCCTGAATGGCCTGAACAACCTGACTTCTATTGGAGGAAATCTGGCTGTATTCATGAATGATGCGTTGGAGAGCCTGAATGCATTTGAAAACACAACCTACATTGGCGATAACCTGGAAGTTTGGGCCAACGTTTCTCTGACAACATTGAATGCCTTTCACAATTTGCCTTCTATCGGCGGATATCTTTCCATCGGTAACAACGTTTCCATGAGTAGTCTTGAGGCATTTGAAAATTTGACTTCCATTGGTGGACAGTTTAGGGTTTATAAAAACAACGCCCTGGCAAGTCTTAGCGGCTTGGACAGCCTTAATTCAATCGGTGAAGGCTTGGAGGTTTGGGACAACGATGCACTGATGAGTCTCAATGGGTTGACCAATCTGGCTTCTATCGGAGGAAATCTGGCTGTATACGGGAACGCTGCCCTGATTGACCTGACTGCATTATCCAACCTGACTTCCATCAACGGAGAATTGTATGTTAGTGACAACACTTTTCTGCCAAGCCTGAATGGGCTAGACAGTATTGCTCCGGCAACGATATCATCGTTGTACATAACAAAAAATTCTCAACTCTCCATCTGCGATGTTCCAAGCGTGTGCATCTATTTACAAAACGGCGGCGCTGCTACCATATCCAATAATGCTCCCGGCTGCAATGATGTGCCACAAATCGAAACTGCCTGCCAGTCCACATCTGTGAAGGAAACATCAAATAATCAGGCGAATATTCTGATTTACCCGAATCCGACCGAAGGCGTATTGAATATCGAAAGTGATAATAAGAACGGGTTGACGTATTCCATCTATTCTTCAGATGCAAATCTGATGATGTCAGGAAAGGTGCCGGCCAAAGGACAAGTAGATGTTTCTGCTTTGCCCAACGGAATGTACTTTATTAAAATAATCATTGGTAATCAGGTGGTTATAAAAAAAATATTGACGGCAACAAGAAATTAAATGGTGTTAACAATGCATGGTCGCCTACGCTGCCCAAAGCCTAACTCAAAGCCAAAATAGGGCAGCACAGCGTCCATGCTCACGTTGGCAGCAAGCCCAAAATAAAGACGTACAATGACGACAATCTTGACATTTATTTTATTTTTTAGTTTAAACGACAATCCTCCTGGGACAATTAAGATTAAGAATCATTTCGTTGACAAAACAGAAATTCAAAACATTGCTTGGTTAGAATATATCTATCACAAGGGAAAAGAAATGGACTCTGTTGAGTTACAAAAACTACTTCCCGATAGTTTAAATTTTTGGTATTCAATTCCCGACAATAGATATAAACCGATTGTGTTGATAACTTATGAACAAGCTTTAGATTATTGTGTTTGGCGTTCAAAGGTTGTAAGTGAAAGAATTGGAAAGAAAGTTACCTACAGACTACCTAGAACAACTGAATGGAAAGACATTGCTGAAAAAATAATTAGGACTGACATAAAGCAAATAGATAAAGAATTAGAGGAGACGAGAAAAATTATTAAAAAGGACTCGACTCAGTATACCTTGGTCGCCAGGGAAAAACCCAAATCAAGAATTTACAACCTGTTTGACAATGTGACCGAAATGACATTTGAAAAAGGAATTGCTATGGGCTCAAACAATTATGACTTGACTGACCCAAAAACAAATTTGACAAGGTTGATTAAGTACAATTCTCCGAACACATATTTAGGATTTAGGTGTGTGGCAGAGATGGAGTGACGACCGATGGGCCAGCCGCCAACTCATCACACGAAACAATATCACAGAAGTAGGTTATGACATACAAACAACAGTAGAAGCAACGCATTGCCTGCCAATAGATTACAAAGTTACTATTGAGAACGACAGCAAGGCGATGGGTGGCATGCTCCGCCGGACGAAAGTAATATTAGGCCACTCGGATTTTACAGCACTTTACGATAAAGGATATCATACAGGATCAGAATTAAAGACAGCCTGCACCAAGGGGTGAAAATCCAATGGTAGCCATCCCCGGAGTATTCTCTTTAACACCCGATCCCAACTATAATTACGACCAGTTTATTTACAATGAAAAAGAATATACATTTACTTGTCCACAAGGAGAAAAATTATTTATAAACGGCAACTGGTACATACGAAATACAAACAGATCCGGATATGTAATAAACCGCTACAAAACATCAAAATGCCAAACATTCCCGGTCAAAGATTTATGCACTACAAATGCCAAAGGAAGATTAATAGAACGAACAGAATAAGCACCATACATCGAACTAAACAAGACCAATATTGAAGCAAACCCGGAACTCTATAAAAAGCGCCAACAAATCGTCGAGCATCCATATGGAGTCATCAAACGTCAATGGGGATTTTACTACATCATGACTAAGAAAACGATCAAAAGAGCGAGTGCTGATGTAGGAATAATTTTCACAGGATTCAATCTACGCAGGCTCATCAATATCATTGGAAGAAATGAGTTCAAAAAGTTTCTGGAAGGACTTGTTTTGTCTGTTTTTGTAATAATCGAATCATATCGAAATATTACCTCGAATTTAAGACATTTAATTTTTCAACTCATTTTCTTTCACCCCAAAATAAAAAACGCTTAGAATGTACCTGAATGCGTCATTTTTACCTACTTTTGGAATGGAAATGGTAGTTTTTGGACAGACTGCCGTTATGAGTAATAAATAATGAAAATAGTCTTACACATATTAATATTCCTGTTGTCCATTAGTTGGCTTTGTGGACAAAACTATCTTTGATATTGAAATAGATGAAATTTATCTTGATAACGATGAAATTGCTTTTGTGAATAAAGGTGAGGTTAATTCATTTTTATGTAAATTGACCCCAATTGTCGTAAAAGATTATAAATATAATATAATTCTTGAATGTGAAGAAGATAATGATTGGATGTGGAGCGAAAATCCAGTTAAAATTCAATTTGATCAATTGATAAAATTTGATAAACCTCATGATTTAACAAACTATATTAAGAAATATAAATACGCCAAAAGCTCAAATAAAACGAATCTTAAACACAACGCTTTCCTTCAATATTTCAATGAACATTTATTTGCCAATTTACACTTTAATAACTTTGATCCCCAAAATATCAATTGGCAGTTTTATAAAGCTGATTTTTGGGATTTTGTATTTATTCGGATTAATGGGAAATACTTAATCATTGCTTTAGTTTTCGAAGATGACCCGAGACCAGGTGGATTTATAATTCCAATGAAGGATCAAATATTAGTCGTGTCTAAACTTTTCACCTACCAGAAAGATGGTGGAAGAATAGATTCTTTAAATCTTGCAAAGCAACTTCCACTTGCCAATTTTTATAGAGTAAAAAACAATGCAAGTGGTCAAGAAATTATTGATAAGTTATTCCAGGAAAAGATTATAGACAAGAATTTTAAAAACGTCAAATTTAAGGAAAATTATATCCAATGCTATTCAGATAACAAAATGGAACTATATGATAAATCAGTAAAAAATAGATATTAAAGACTTAAAAGCAGCATATGATTCTTTGGGCTCAATTCAATGTATCATTAAAGATGAGATTAAATGGTTAGACTTTGAATGGAACATTTATGATACTTTCCCTAAACCTAAATGGTCACTTTGTGGTACAATTAGTTCAACAGAAAGGAAGATAGAAAAGATAAATAATAAAATTTACGAATTTTATACATCAGGATATTGGGGGGAAAAAGAGAATAGAGATTCAATTCTCATATTAGATGATAAATCTGTAAACGAAATAACATATCTTAATAATCAAATTTCTGACGCATTTGATGATTATTCTGATTTGCTTGCAGTATTTTCATTTCCATATCAATACTATGTTTTGACAGGAAAGAATGAAAACATCTCATTGCCATAACTAACAAACGAAAAGAAAAAGAGAGAGAATTAATAATTGAAAGAGATTATAGAAATAAGAATCAAACAGAAAAGGACAGTATAAACACAATGATTAACAAATTGGAAGACGATATTGTAATAGAAGTTTTGTTCACAGGCAATTTTGAAGCTTTTGGCTATTATCACCCGATCAAATTTGAATCTGGTGGACTTTTTGGGTATTATCCACAGAACGGATTTGCAAAATATAGAAGAATTGAAAAGTTCAACTTCTTCTTTGCTGAATTTGAAGATAAAGACGGAAGAATTGGATGGCTTGACATATATGGGAAGGAATATTACAAGAAGAAATAAAGCTCATTACAATAGATAAGAAGTAATAGCTCCTTCGTCGTCACTACTCTTATCATTTTCCGTTCTCTGACATACTAAAACAACAGGACCTAACATAGAAACAATGAGAATAATATTTTTAAGCATTTTGACAATTCTATCCTACTCGACAGTTTTGGGACAGACTTCATTGTCAGCAAAACAAATCGAACTTCTTGACGGCATTGCAACACAGGACGTGCCAAAAAATGCTCCCGGAATTGCAACAGCCATAATCCAAGACGGAAGAGTGATTTATGAAAAGTATGCAGGTTTCGCAGACTTAACAGATAGTACTTTAATCAAAAATTCTACTCGTTTCAACATCGCTTCAAACGGCAAACAATTTACTGCATTGGCGATATTGTCTTTAGTGGAAAAAAAGAAACTAAAACTTACAGACGATATTAGAAAATGGTTCCCTAACCTTTACCCAAATTTAATGGATAAAATATCAGTACAAAGTTTATTAAACCATTCAAGTGGCATAAGAGATTGTTATGACTTATGGTCATTACAAGGTTATACCTGGTGGGAAAATTCATTTAACAACTATGATGTATTAACATTGATTGAAAAACAATCTGATTTGAATTTCAAACCAGACACGAAATATTTATACAGCAATACAAACTATATTTTGTTGGCATTACTTGTAGAAAAAGTAACGAAGAAAACCTTTGCACAATATACAAATGAGATGTTCCGCCAGCTACATATGCCAAATACTTCCTTTGAAAGTGATTACACCAAAATATCTGGACAGATAGCAAGAGCTTACTTCAATTTTGACACTTGGACAACATATAATTGGATTTGGAATGTGGTTGGAGACGGTAACATTTTTTCAACCTTAGAAGACCAAATTCAATGGGAAAAATTAGTGCAAGGAAAAGGCAATTCAGCTTTTAGCAATAAACTTATTGCACAAAGTCAAAAGTTAATTGAAGGCTCAAAATTCTCAAACTATGGTTACGGACTTGAATTTGGTAAATACAAAGATTTATCTTATCGTTTTCACGAAGGTGCGACTGGTGCCTGGAAAGCAACTGCAATTAGATTTCCCCAAAACAATATGTCTATTGTAACATTAACTAACACAGGAAGTCAATCCCATACAATCAAACGAGACAAATGGTAGATGTCATTTTCGACCTGAAATCAGAAGAAACATATTTGGTAACCAAACCAACAAGTATAGGTAGTTATGTTAGTGAAGAAAAAATACTGGGAACTTATTTAACTGAAAGTGATTTTGCCTTCACATTTGAGAAAATCGACAACAAGATATTTTTAAAAAGAATAGGCAGAAACGATGTTGAATTAGAGCGGGAAGCTGACAACATTTTTCACCAAAAGTTTGACCCGGCATTTAAGCAAGAATTCACAGAGAATTCAAAAGGAGAACTTCAAGTAACTGCGTACTATGTGAACCATTCACCTTATAGTTTGACGAAAGTAAATCAAATAGAAAATAGTTACGATTTTAAAATCATAAATGGTGATTATGTAAACTCAGAAACTAAAACAACGCTAAATATAAATTATCTTGACGGATGAATTATGAAATTACTTTCCGAAATGACTACAAGACAAAGGGTTTATTGGTTTCAACTAACAAAATGCTTGTCGATTTTTATAGTTTAGAAATACAAAATGGAGAATTATTCCTTAACGGAGAAAGAATGAAAAAAGTGAAATATGTACGAAAATGAGAAGTACGGCACACCACAGGCATTTGGCAAAAAGCGGGTTCAGTGCTTAAATGAAGCTTTCCCGCTTAGGTGGGACAAGTCGTGCTTTTATCAAAGTGTGTGCCTGGTTGACAGTGAGGTGCTTCTACATCGCCACTATGTCAAGCCTCAAACCGTTATGCATCAGGCTAAAAGACAATTGGTTACTAATAAAATTAACAGTTAAGAAATGAAAAGAATTTCAATTGCAATAATAATGACTTTGTTTTTTTATACAACTTCATTTGCACAACTAAAAAACGTTTCCGGAAAAACAAAACAAATTGAAACGTTCTTATCAGAATTTGAAAAAGTTGGTTTCTCCGGAACGGTGCTTGTTGAACTAAACGGAAATAAAGTCATATCAAAAGGTTATGGATATAGAAATGCCGAACTAAAAGAAAAAAACACGCCAAATACAATATTTGACATTGGTTCTCTGACAAAACAATTTACGGCAGCAGCAATTTTAAAATTAGAAATGCAAGGTAAATTAAGCACTTCCGACACTATTACTAAATACTTTCAAAATGTTCCTATTGATAAATCAGCAATCACAATTCATGATTTATTAAGACACCAATCAGGGTTGCAAAGTAATGTGGGGGAAGACTACGACCCTATAACAGAAACAGCTTTTCTTGACTCTCTAATGATTTCACCTTTGCAATTTAAAATTGGTTCAGATTTTTCGTATTCAAACATAGGGTATAGCTTGTTGGCCCTTATCATTGAAAAAGTATCAGGACAAACGTATGAGCAATACCTTTACGAAAAACTTTGGAAACCTTCAGGAATGGAAGTAACGGGTTATAGTAGACCAGACTTTAACACCGTTTTAATCGCAATGGGTTATGGTAAAAATTATACGATATGGGGAAAACCAACAGATAAAAAGTGGAATGGGAATGCACCATACTATCACTTATTGGGAAATGGTGGCATACTTTCAACTACAGAAGATATGTATAAATGGCATCAATCGCTGATGTCTGAAAATATTTTATCGAAAGTAGCAAAAGAAAAATTATACCATCCATTAATCAGGGCGAATGAAAACAGCAATGCTATTTATGCTTATGGCTGGGATGTTTATATGACAAATAGAAATACTTTTCGGGTTTGGCATAATGGTACAAATAATATTTTTTATGCAGACTTTATGAGATTTATTGATGAAAATATAACATTGATTTTAATGTCCAATAAAACTTTTCGTGGCACGGACCAACTTAATTTTGAAATAGCTAAGATAATTTTTGAGAAAAATTACAAACCAACTATTCCAAAACTCGACAATGAAACGAATCAAAAATTTACTCAAGAAATAATTGAAATAATTTTAAAAAATGGCTTAGAAGAAGCCAAATTAAAATATAATAAGAGACCTTCAAACACGGATGTTTTAGAATATCTCTTAATTAGAAAAGGCTACGAACAATTATCACTAAATAAATTTGATGAAGCAATTTGGATTTTTACAATAAATAGTATTGCCAATCCCAATTCATTTAACGCTTATGATAGTTTGGGAGAAGCGTATATGAATAAAGGGGACAAAATTTCAGCCATTAAGAATTATGAAAAAAGTTTACAATTAGACCCTACGAACCAAAACGCAGAAGAGATGATTAAAAAAATGAAATAATAGTGAGAAAGAAGCCCGAACGCATAACACGCGGTATAGTTAATTGCCTGTGTAGTGCGTATTCGAGCGGCACAACTCGTATCAAAGTAGTTGTAACCTGATAGGTAAGTGCTTCGAAATCGGCAACTTTTCATACCGCCAATCCGTTATCCTTCTTCATAACAAAACTCTTGACCTATGATAAAAATTTTTCAAAAAATTAGACAAAAGCTATTGGCTGACAATAGATTCAGTAAGTATTCGATCTATGCTATTGGAGAAATTGTACTTGTTGTCATCGGTATTTTGATTGCACTTAATATTAATAATAGTAACGAAAGATCTAAATTAAAACATAAAGAACTCGTGTTACTAACCGAAATGCAACAAAATCTAAAACAAGATTTAGTCACAATAAATGGAATTATAGCAGGAAATAAAGAAAGGACCCGCTCAAATGAAATCGTGAAGTTTGCTCTGGAAACAAAACTACCATTTCATGATTCGCTGAAATATCATTTTGGAAACATTTTTGGTAACTTCGAATTCCATGAGAACCCTTCTGCCTGGGAAAGCCTTAAGTCTATTGGATTAGATTTGATATCAAACGATTCTTTGCGAAATTCATTAGCTAAACTCTACGCTAAAAAGTACACGTATATCAAAAATATAGAAGAAAATACAGATGATGTAATCCAATGGGGACAACTATATCCACAGATTTTAAAACACATTAATATTGATACGCTTTGGGTTTCCGGATCACCTGAAAATTATGAGGAATTAACCTATGACAGGGAATTTTTAGAAGTAGTTAAGATGAATGTTTTTATGAGAAATTATATTCAAAGCCTTTATCATGATGTTAAAAAAAGCGTGACTTGAGTATTGACACAAGTTGACAGTCAAATTCAATATTTGGAAAAATAACGAAAGGTTAACATGCGATATAAGAAATGCCGGTTAAGTAGGTTATTCAAGGGGTTATAGGCCCTTCCTTTGGCTGACTTTTGTCCCGTTGCACAGATTAATCTTAAGGGTTAAAAAACTATGAAGCTATATACGCACATACAATCAAAAAAATAAAAATATTGTCAGTCCTGTGTACCATACACAGGATATGTTTATATTTGTTTCAAATAACGATAAGAATGATCAAAATAGCCGTATCCGCACATAGTGAATTTAGGCGAAGGTTTTGGGAGGGGAATGTCGTATATACAGATGTTCGTGATAATTATAAAGTGGAAAGCCAATAACAAGTGATAAAATAAATAAACAAAAAAAGATTAACATGCCCACAAAAGGACAAACAATAATCAATCCGACAAATGGTGATTCTGTTGAGTTTTTAGAAACTGCTAAGGATACTAACGGAGAACGGGTAACGATAAAAGCCATTGTTAATAGCAAAGGACAAGATGTTCCAAACCATATTCACGTTTTGCAAGACGAGACCTTTGAAGTTATTTCGGGACAACTAACTATTCTGTTCGCAGGAAAAACACATAAACTATCAGCAGGAGAAAAA
Organism: Saprospiraceae bacterium; assembly: GCA_016715245.1. Taxonomy (GTDB): domain Bacteria; phylum Bacteroidota; class Bacteroidia; order Chitinophagales; family Saprospiraceae; genus OLB9. The sequence continues at coordinate 217,196 of JADKAS010000002.1, read as the reverse complement.
ATAACATTGCCTAAAAACATTCCTCATAATCATTACAATAATGATGATAATTCCGTAACTTATATTCTTTCCGTTACACCTGCATTAGATTTTGACTATTTGGTTGAAAACTTAGTGGGATTGGAAGCTGACGGAAAAAGTAAAAATGGAAATTTTGGTTTAGTTCAAGAATTAGTTTCACTTAAATACTTTGAAAGCAAAACATATCTTGCTGACATGCCTGTTGGAGTGCAAAAAGTATTAATGAATATTATTGCTCCTATTGGTCGCCTATTTGGTTACCGAGCCATTTATAAAAAGTATTCAGGAATTGAAAAATAACTATCACCAACATTAAGCACAATAAAAAAACCTTACATCAAACCCAAAAGTCAATCTGCAAAAGTCAAAAGGGTTTTAATTATTTCTTGTTTATGTCATTTCTTTTTTACAGCAAATTGACACTTCTCCCTTTAAATTGAATGTGTCCCTGATAGTGCAATTCAATTTTATGTAAATAAAAAAAGAGGCAGAAAAATATTCCTGCCTCTTTTTATTATAAGGTAAAGAAAAATTATTTTTTCTTTTTTTGATCTAATTTTGCTTCTGCAGCGGCAGTTGCCTTACAATTTTTGAATACAAATATGTTATTGAAGGAAAAGCCGCTGCGATTACGTATGAATTAGACAGCCAGGAAAATGGATGAGGTATTTTAAGTACAGATGCTCTCAAGCGTCTTGGACGTACCGCCTGTTTGTGGTATTCAGAATCTACCTTAAATTCCTTTAGCAACACATAATCAACACCTCCCTATCCATATTGACGCCACCAGCGTTAAGTTAATTTTATACATTTAGTTTTAGGTTATAGAATATGATTATCTGTAATTATACCATAAAACGATGGTCTGATAAAAAACAACAGGGTATAGTATTAATAATTATTTAATATTAAAAAATTCTTTAATATGATAGTGTTGTACTTATATTTGTGGAGTTGTTAACCTTAAAAATGTAAAAAATGGCTAAAACATTTGTACTTGACACGTCTGTGTTACTTTTTGATTACGACTGCATCACAAGTTTTAAGGAAAATAATATAGTAATTCCGATAACCGTATTGGAAGAATTAGACAATTTCAAAATCGGAAATGATGCAAAAAATTTCTGTGCCAGGGAAGTAATCCGGTTTTTGGACAAAATTTCTGAGTTAAATAAACCGGACATGTGGATTCCTTTGGGAAATGGGTTGGGCAAATTAAAAATATTTAATGAATACCTTTGCGACAAGGAAATAGATGCAGAAAAAGTATTCGGTTATGGTAAAAATGATCACAAAATTCTGAATGCGGTACTCAGCCTCAGGAAAAGTAATAAAAAAGAAAAGGTAATTCTGGTTACAAAAGATATTAACCTCAGAGTGAAAGGTAAAGCATTAGGAATAGATACGCAGGATTATCTGACAGGTCTTGTCAAAGATATCAGTAATATTTCAGAAGGTCAGATAGAACTTAGTAATTTAGATGCCGGCATAATTAGTGAAGTAAGTCAAAAATCATCTATCAAAGAAAATAACATTCTTGGTCAACACAAAATTGCAAACGGATATTATACATTAAATAATTGTACTTCCTCCGTCAATGTTCGCTATGATAAGGATAGTAACACATTGAATATGGTCAATAGTAAGTATGCGTTTGGCATTAACCCAAAAAATACAGAACAGATATTTGCTTTTGATGCACTCATGAATGACGATATTAAGCTTGTAGCACTACAAGGTGTTGCAGGGACAGGTAAGACACTGCTTGCATTGGCAGCAGCACTTGAACAGAACAAAAAGTATGATCAGATTATACTCAGCAGACCAATAGTCCCGCTTAGCAACAGAGATATAGGTTTTTTACCTGGTGATGCTGATGATAAAATAGCGCCATATATGATGCCGCTTTGGGACAATCTGAAATTTATAAAGTCAATACACAAAGACACGAGCAGGAAAAGTGTTTCCATCGACCAAATGCAAAAAGACAAAAAAATAGAAGTTAATGCGCTGACTTTCATTCGGGGAAGATCACTGGCAAATGTGTTTTTTATCATAGATGAGGCACAAAATCTAACACCTCACGAAATCAAAACCATCATTACCAGAGCAGGAGAAGGGACAAAAATTGTATTCACTGGTGACGTTCATCAAATTGATTCACCCTATCTTGATGAAAAGAGTAACGGCCTGAGTTATATTATAGATAGATTAAAAGGACAAACGCTCTTTGCACATATAAGGCTTGAAAAAGGTGAAAGATCGGCGTTGTCAGACATGGCTAATAAATTACTCTGATAAAAACATTATACAGTTAGTGTGTATATACAAACAAATATTATCGCCTTCAAAGAAATGATTTCCCAAAAGATAGCATTTTACCAACTGATTTTGTCAATCTCTTTTTTGAGGCATCGGTATAGTCAACAGAAGGGGCTTTATTAAACGCTTTGACTTTTTTGCTGCAAAAAAAAAATTACTTTCAGGTGATTTTGTGGCAGTAACAGGTAATCACCATGACAACCGCTAATGAATTATTATTCTTGACCGTTATCTGCTCTTTATCTTCTTTAAGCACTGAAAATAATTTTTCATGCTAAAGAAATAAAACAGAGAACAAATAAATTTGAACTTTAAATGCAATTTTAAAATCATTGATTTTGAGCAATAATATTTCCCCTTTTTTCGACTTTAATACTGATTTTATTTTATATGGTGTTCAACATAACACTGTCATCATACTTATAATTTGTCTTTCCATCGGTTTGCCCATCGTCACTAAACGATATTTCAATCCAAATCAACAGTTGTTGATTAGTCGCATTATGGCCATATGTATTTTTGTCTGGGTAATTCTATATGTTTTTATCCTTTTTTATCTGGGCAAATTCAATTACAAAACAGACCTTCCTCTTGATATTTGTAATATCATTGGCTTGTTGGTCCCTTTTCTCATGTGGAATCCTAATAGTCGGATATTTCCTTATCTTTATTTTTACATTATGGCCGGAACTACTCAGGCAGTATTCACCCCACATTTATTTGATGGTTTTCCTAACTTTATTTTTATTAAATATTGGGTTGTTCACGGTGGATTAATCATCTATATTCTTTACGTCGCCATTATTTGGAAATTTCAGCTTAATTTAATGGACTTGTGGCGTTCCTTTCTTTTTATTCAAATATATGTGCTTTTAGTTTATTTGATAAATATCCTTATTGGTGCCAATTATGTGTATTTAGTAAAAAAACCACCAACATATTCAATATTGGATTACTTTGGGCCTTGGCCTGTTTATATTTTTGTTTGTGAAGTCATTTTGCTTTTTTTATGCTTTATGGTTTACCTTCCTTATATGAAGTCTCAAGAGGAAAAGAAAATTTCCTAATTTCAGAAATAATTAAGACAACAATTTTTGATAAATACCAATCTTTATGATTCTGACTTGAAGAAGTCTTTTTTCTTTGTGTCTTAGAAAAAATCAAAGAACTATTAGGATGTATACCACCTATAATAAATAATTTTTTGACACCAAAATTAATTGAATTGCGGCATTTGTTAAGATGAAGGAAAAAAATATTTTTTCGTAATACAAAATCTGATTGAGAAGAAAATAAATGTCTCTTATATATAAAACGCCTAAATTATATTGGCCAATTTTAGAAATCAGACAACCTGGTGAAGAATGCGTCAAAACATAAAGTATTTACACCTGACCTGTTGGTATCATATAGGAACTCAAGGAGTCATGCAAAATTCCAATCTGATTTCCTTCCCTTCCTGATTGACGACAGGTTTTCCATTCGCATTTACAGCATACCATACAAAACATATGTCGTCTATGCTCATCTTTACCTCTATCACTCCAAACTGTCCTTCCTCCCAGCTATATCCCTGTGAATAGGGTCCACCTTTGTAAGAACCCGGTCTGTCAATAGCTGCTGCATGAAAAACGCGTATAGGCGCTCCGCCCCCTGTGGCATAATCACTATGGCTTCCGTCGTCCATAGCTACCATATGGGCATCACCACTGAGGATACATACCGGAATATTATTCGCTTTGATAAAATCGGCAATACGTGTTCTTTCTTCGGGATACCCACCCCAATTGTCTTTTTCATTGCATTTGTAGTTTGGACCTCCGGGTGCATTAATCCAGGGATAAGAGTTGACCCAAAAGACCACATGGCCCTTTTTTTTGGCGGCAAGAAGGGTATTGAAAAACCAGGTTAGATGAGTTTCATTTCCAAAGTTGGAGCCTTGGGTCAATCGTACACAACCATCATATGAGGGAGGAATTTTTTGAGATCGCATATCCGCCATCACATAAGTTATCCTTCCAACATCAAAAGTCTGACTGATAGGTTGAGTCTCTCCGTCAAAAGCCATAGGGTAATGCGGAAAATAGTTTTTATACTGTTGGATAGCGGTAGTTCTGCAAGGATTACTGGCATCAGAATTGTTGGGACCAAAATCATGGTCATCCCACATATAGACCAATGGAATATTGCGGTACAAAGCCGCCTGTGCTTTGGAAGAAAACACTTTGTGATAAGCACTATCAAAACGGATTTGGCAACGATCATCAATGTTTTCGTAATGCAGGTCACCTAACTGAAGATAAAACAAGGGGCTTTCTTTCATTATCTGCGAATAAATGACACTTTCAGAACCTGTCTCCTGACAGCTGCCGAACACAACTTTATAAGAAGCGGCTTTGTCGGAAAAAGTAATAAACCGGCCTTCTGTCCAAACTTCTGTGTTATTTCCAGATAGGGTATATGTATATTTGGTATTCGATCGCAATCCGCTGATAAGTACTTTTACAATATTTTTTTGCGTTGCTTCAGTGGTAATGGTCTTTTCAAAAATTATGTTATCGGTGGCAAATTCTTTTATTTTAATCAAAACTCTGGTATCTGCAATAGTCTGAACGCACATAGTCACCCTTTCTGTGCTGACAGCCCCTACAAGCACGTGATGTATCAGGTTTTTACTGAAGTTTTGCTGAACGACCTTATGTGTCGAACAGGAAAAACAAAATAAACCACAAAATAAAAAAAAACTGCTTCATAATAAAATGATTCACTACTGAGATTTATTAATTCTTTTTGATGCCACCGGGTGCTAAAAACAAATCATTTCCAGCGAGATCTTCCCAACGATAAAACTGAAAAGTTCCGTCAGTGCTCATAGCCACAAAAAGACCATTGTTAAAGGTAGTGTTAAAAGAAACATTGGAAATATCACTTCCATCACTTTCCATGGTAGAAGTGAATATTTTTTTGATCAAAGGGTGATCATGCGGATTATCCACTGTACCTTGTCTTGGAAAAATTTGAAATGCATTAGCCTGCTGGTCAGACAATAAAATATATCCAGTTCCTTCATTGGCTTTATAAATGGAAAGACCCTCATGATCCTGACGAACACCCTTGGTCGCAAACAAAGCCAACTCAATATCACTGCTATCGGGATGTGCATAATATTTGCGCACACCAACTCCTTCATCGGAACAATACACATATCCCAATTCATTATCCACGACAATGGCTTCGATTTCTTTTTTGCCGCTGAACTGTCCGAATTTCCTTACCAAACTTCCCGAGACCTGACCATTGTCATCGACGGTCAGTTTGTATTGGTACAAATATCCCGTCACCGGTCCTGTTTTCCGCCCGACAATGGCATAAATGTCGCCGGATTTGTGTGTGAATAATGCTACGCCCATAGGTGATTTTTGCGGACTGTCGGCAAAAACAGGAATACCTCCGCCATCCAGGGATTTCATTTCCGGAAGGGAAAAAACCCGTATAGAATTTGTGTTTCTTTCCGCAGCAACAGCAATATCTGTTTTTCTTCCGTTTACCATCAAACCATAAGCAATATCCACATTATTGGGTCTGCTGAGAACAACAGTTTTTTTTCTGTCTATTTTTCCCGAAAGGTCAAAAACATAAAGTCCCCCTTCGCCGGTATCTCCACCTTTGTCAGTGCCGATGATCAGACTTTTGGAAGGGTCTGTAGGGTGAACCCAGATGGCTGGATCGTCACTGTCTGTGGCTACTCTTTCTGTGGTTATGACCGGTTTTATGGCAAATTTTGAAATTTTCTGAACAGTGCAGGACATGAACAAACTACAACAAAGCAGAGCAGATACCATTATTTTTGCCAACATAATATAAATATTTATTTGAAAGGGCAAAATTCATCAAGTTTTCAGTATATGTATCAAATCAGCATATTAATTTAATATTAATTCAAAATGTATTTGTGATTTCTTTCAGGACACATTTCCATTCCATTGATATTCAGAATAAAGATTCATTAAAAAATAATTTTCACATTGACCTAAACTTAAAAACCGAAAATTTATTTTACCCTTTAAGGTAAAAAAATGGAAAAGGATACATATTTATTTACATAGACGAAGGTTTTCGTAATATTATTTTAACAATTAATTTATATTGATAAAGTATTCTTGCGGATTAAATCATTAAAAACAAATTTATGTCAAAACTTTTACACTTCTTTTTATGCATGATTTTTTCCAGCGTTATGGTGTCTGCTCAAACAGGATCTATTCAGGGAAAAGTCATTGATGACTTAGGGCTTGTCATGCCCGGGGCAGGAATTATGATTAATACAACTCCCCCACAGACAACCTTCACAGACAATGGTGGAAAATATCAGATGACAGGAATTCCTGTCGGCAACTACACATTGGAAATATCTTATATTGGTTACAAAACTCTTAATTTTGATGTGACGGTGGAATCAGGAAAAATAACGACACAAAATATTTCTCTGATTGAAGAATCCGTTTTAGGAGATGAAGTGCTAATTTTGGGAGACAGACTAAGAGGTCAGGCAAAAGCACTCAACCAACAAAAAAACAATGCCAACATTACCAATATTGTAGCAGCAGACCAGATCGGAAAATTTCCCGATGCCAATATCGGAGATGCAGTTAAAAGAATTCCTGGTATCACCATGCAAAACGACCAGGGTGAAGCCAGAAACATCATCATCAGAGGAATGGCACCACAACTTAACTCAGTAATGATCAATGGCGAAAGGGTTCCTTCAGCAGAAGGAGACAACCGAAATGTTCAGATGGACCTCATTCCTGCAGATATGGTACAAGCTATTGAAGTCAATAAAGCGGTTCTTCCAAATATGGATGCAGACGCCATAGGTGGATCTGTTAATCTCGTCACCAGAAAAGCGACAGATGGATTGAGGCTTTCAGGGACCTTGGCAGTGGTTTGAATTTATTGTCAAACAAACCTATCTGGAATGGTTCTCTTGTCGTTGGAAACAGATTTTTAAATAAAAAACTGGGAGTAGTTCTTTCTGCATCTTATAATAACCATAATTTTGGTTCTGACAACTTTGAAGGAGTATGGACGGAAACAGATAATCCTGATTATCCTGTTGTATTGAGCAATTACGATCTTAGAAAATACGATGTTCAAAGGGTAAGAAGAAGTGCGTCACTTTCATTGGATTATTCTTTGGGTAAAGGGCATTCATTGTTTTTTAACTCCTTGTACAACTGGAGAGATGACTGGGAAAACAGATATCGTTTCAGAGTAGACAGAATGAACAGACCTATTGAACCGGGTGATTTTACCAAAATATCCGATGGTGTTCTGGAATTGACAGGACGGGTAGCAATACAGACTAAAGGAGGTATTGACAATGACAGAAACAAAGGTACCCGACTGGAAGATCAGAGAGTGTCCAACTATACATTGGGCGGAGAACACCTTTTCGGTAAATTAAAGATGAACTGGACAGGCACCTATGCTTCTGCCTCGGAAGACAGACCGAACGAAAGGTACATCACCCACAGAAGTAACAAAACTGTAATTGTCAATACTAAAGATCCTTCAAAATATGTTGTCAATCTGAAAAATATTGATGATGAACTTACGTTGGGATTGAATGAAATATATGAGTCCAACAACAATACCAATGAAACGGATATCAACGGAAGATTGGATTTTGATTATCCATTTGCCAACAATAAAGGTAAAATATATTTTGGAGGAAGATACAGGGGAAAAGAAAAGGAACGGGTCAATTCATATGATATCTATGAACCCATCAACGATCTGACTACCGGAGGAAATAACCTTGGAAGTCTTCCCATTTCAAAACAGGATGAAAGGGAATTTCTGAACGGAGATCAATATGTGCCCGGAAGATTTATTACTAAAGAGTATCTTGGTGGACTGAACCTTTACGACACTACTCTCTTTGAAAAAGAAGATGCAATTGCTGAATACATCACCACAAATTATACTGCAACTGAAAATATTACTGCGGGATATGTAATGGCAGATTATAAATTTACCAGTAAGTTAATGGCAATTGTTGGAGCCAGGGTTGAAAACACAAGTATTGATTACAGTGGATTCGAGTTTGACGAAGATAATGAGGAAGTAGTCCCTACTCCTGCTGTTAATAAATCATACCTGAATGTTTTGCCGGGAGCCCATTTGAAATATAATTTTTCGGACAATTCAATACTACGTTTTGCCTGGACCAATACATTGGCACGACCAAATTATTTTGATCTCGTACCTTATGCTACTTTCAGCCCAGACAATATGACTTTGGAAAGAGGAAATCCGGAATTGGAAGCAACAACGTCAATGAATTTTGACCTGATGTATGAAAATTATTTTAAATCCATCGGTGTAATTTCAGGTGGAGGATTTTATAAAAATATTGACAATTTTATTTATTCCAGAACTGATCTTAATTTCACAGATCCTCAATTTGGCCAACTCGTGTCTTACACAAGACCTGAAAACGGAGGTACAGCAGAAGTATATGGATTTGAAGTTGCTATTCAAAGACAATTGGACTTCCTTCCTGGAGCCTTAAAAGGATTGGGTGTTTATCTTAATTATACTTTCACAGAATCGAGTACAACAGGTATTCAGGAAAGAGAAGAAGAAAATCTCAGACTTACCGGTACGGCTAAAAATATGATCAACGCATCTTTGTCTTATGAAAATAAAAAGCTGGTAGTAAGAACATCTTTGAACTTTGCAAGTGATTATATTGACGAAGTTGGAGGATCTGCATTCAATGACATATTTTATGACAAACAAACCTTTGTGGATGTCAATGCATCTTATGCCTTTACACCTAAGTGGAGAGTTTATTTTGAAGCTAATAACCTGACCAACCAACCTTTGAGATATTATCAGGGAGTTTCCGAAAGAACCTATCAGGAAGAATTTTATAATGCCAGAATCAATCTTGGTGTAAAATTTGACTTTTTCGGCAAATAATGTTATCATTTATTAGAATACATCAAATGTCCGTTAGCAAAGGTTGACGGACATTTTTTTTAGCTAGATGTTCGGGAGACAATATTGTCCACCCATTACGACAGTGATAGCTCAGTTTTTATAAATCCAACAATAATTTAGGTTGAGGTTAAAATTGAGACTAAATAGATTTCAGATACAACTTTGCCCGAAAAACTTAAAAGTATCGATACATTATTTTAAAATCCAACAGTTACCAGAAACTTTATGCCTGAAATATTTCTAAATTTGCTCCTCTAATTTATATATCCACAATAAAATGGTACGAATATTTATTTTGTCAATGGTTTTAATGCTCTTGTTGGGTTCACCATCATGGTCAAAACAAAACTTTTCAACAGAAGAACCTGAAACTACCATCATAGATTCCATTCCATTTTCAGAAAGGCTAATAGCCGGTTTAATTGAACACAAATCCATAAACGAAGCTTCCGGTATCACAGCTTCTCTTTCATTTCCCGGGCATTTGTGGACACATAATGATTCAGGGGACGAAGCAAAGTTGTTTTTAATGGATGACAATGGAAAACATATTTCAGAAATCAGTATCAACAACGCGACAAACAGGGATTGGGAAGATATAGCCTCAGGTGTTGATCCCTATACTCATAAACCCTATGTAATGATTGCAGATATTGGAGACAATGATGCAAAATTCAAATTTGTAACTCTATATCAAGTCTTCGAACCAGACGAGATACCCATGAGAGATACTATTTTGTCCGTATCAAAAAAGTGGACCATCAAATATCCTGACGAGCAGAGAGATGCTGAAACTTTGATGATAGATCCTGTCACACATGACCTGTTTATACTCAGCAAGCGCGATCCTGAGATATTTATATACCGGGTCTCCTTCCCTTACCCGATTATTGATACTATCATAGCCGAAAAAACTGCTACCTTACCTTTTACACAAATCGTGGCAGGGGACATATCCCAAGATGGAAAGGAAATCCTGATTAAAAACTACGAATCTGTGTATTATTTCAAAAGAAATCAGAATGAAACCATCACCGACGCTTTACAAAAATGTCAGTTACATTACCCTACATTCGTGAACCTCAGGGAGAAGCGATTTGTTTTTCGAAAGATGGTAAATCCTATTTTACGTTAAGTGAAAAATCAGTTATAGGGGTGTCTCCTGTTTTATACAGATATAAGAGAAAGTAGTGTGTTCAAATTAAAAACATTAAAATCTCATTGCAAACTTAACAAAACTTGACTTTAGAGGCATTAAGTACTAAAAAATGAAAGCAGAATCAATTATCGATTAAATTTTTTAAAAATAATCTCGCATTTTTCTTCATGAGTTGAAACAACATAAAAGAAAAAGTAACAAACCTTTGCATTCAATAAAAATAATTGGATTAGATATCAGACAGTAAATAAAAAAAGAGGCAGAAAAATATTCCTGCCTCTTTTTATTATTAGGTAAAGAAAAATTATTTTTTCTTTTTTTGATCTAATTTTGCTTCTGCAGCGGCAGCGGCTTTTAATGCTCTAGGTATTTCAATCAGGGCAACAGGTGTAGCCGGATTATTCAGAATTTCAATTCCGCCCGGAATAACTACATCCTTTACTCTTAAACTCTGTCCAAGGTCAAGTGAAGAAATATCGGCATGCAACTCATCAACCAATGACTCAGGCAATGTTTTGATTCTTATTTTTCTAACTTGCTGAATTAATTTCCCCCCTACCTTTACGCCTGGAGAAACTCCCTTAAATCTAAGAGGAACATCTACCTTAATAGGTGTTTTATCAATAAGTCTTAAAAAATCAATATGAATAACTTGATCAGTTACAGGATGAAACTGCACTTGCTTCAAAATGGCAGTATATGTTTCTCCCGCCAAATTGATTTTAGCCAATTTAAAGTCAGGCGTATATATAATTCCTTTTACAGACGCATGGGTTACAGTAAAATGTTTTACATCCTTTCCGCCATATAAAACTGCAGGAATCAATCCATTTTTCCTGTCTGTTGCAGACCCTTTTTTACCAACGTCGGATCTTGTATTTCCTTGAATCTCTAGAGATACCATATTTAAAAAAATTCATTATTTAAAAAGAAGCGCAAAATTACAATAAATTATTGATTCTTATATAATTTCTATGCTAAAAATTTTATCAACTTTATGTTAAAGAGGTGTTTGTTTAATTTTCGCTGCTTGATTCGACAACGAGATTTTTAAACTCCCGCATACCTGTACCCGCAGGTATGTTTTTACCTACAATGACATTTTCTTTCAATCCTGATAATGAGTCGCGTTTGGCCGCAATGGCTGCCGTACTCAATACCTTTGTCGTCTCCTGGAAGGATGCGGCTGAAATCCAGCTTTCCACACCAAGAGAAGCTCTGGTGATACCCTGCAATAAAATGCTTGATGTAGCAGGTATAGCATCTCTCACCTCAACCAATTTTTTATCATTTCGTTTGAGGTTTGAATTTTCTTCCCTGTATTGTCGGATAGAAACAATCTGACCTGCCTTCAGGTTTGCACTGTCTCCAGGCTCTGTCACTACTTTTTTATCATAAATCCAATCATTTTGTTCGTTGAATTCATGTCTGTCCACTGCTTCCCCTTCAAGGAAGGTAGTATCTCCCGGATCAATAATCTCAACACGTCTCATCATCTGTCTGACGATTACTTCAATATGTTTGTCATTGATAGTAATACCCTGAGAACGGTAGACTTCCTGAACTCCGTTTACAAGATAGGATTGTACAGCAAAAGGTCCTTTGATATTGAGAATATCCAAAGGAGCAACTGCTCCGTCGGTCATCTGACTACCTGCTCTGACAAAATCTCCTTCCTGAACAAGTAAGTGTTTGGAAAGACCCACCAGATATTTCCTTCTTTGACCTGTTTTTTCATCATCAACAAAAATCTCTCTGTTACCTCTTTTGATTTTACCGTACGTGACAATACCGTCAATTTCTGCAGTAACACAAGGATTGGATGGGTTTCTGGCTTCAAACAATTCAGTCACCCTTGGAAGACCTCCCGTGATATCCTGAATCTTACCAAGATTTCTAGGGATTTTTACTACTTTTTGTCCAGGTTGTACTTCTTCATTCTCTTCTACTGTAATATATGCTCCTACCGGTAAGTTGTACGATTTTAATTCCTCTCCGCTTGCAGAGACAATTTTAATAACCGGAATCTTCTTCTTGTTTTTGGATTCTATGATAACTTTTTCAGCATATCCTGTCTGATCGTCCCTTTCGACTCTGTAGGTAACACCTTCTTCAAGGTCTTCAAATTTGGTAATACCTCCAAATTCTGAGATGATAAGATTATTGAATGGGTCCCAGGAGCAAATAGCCTGACCTTTTTCTATTTTTTGTCCGTCTTTTACCAACAGGTTTGAACCATATGGAATAAAGTAGGAATTATATACTTTTTTAGACTCGGGTTCTACTACCCTGATCTCTCCGGATCTTGATAAAACAACCCGATTCTGAATATCCCCTTCTTTTTGAATGGTGACTTTGATACTATCAAATTCTATCACTCCTTCAAATTTAGATGAAATCTCAGATTCAGTTTTGGACACCGATGCGATACCCCCGACGTGGAAAGTACGAAGTGTCAACTGTGTTCCGGGTTCCCCGATACTTTGTGCAGCTATGATACCAACAGCATCTCCTTTCTCCACGATTCTTCCGGTAGCCAGGTTTTTACCATAACATTTTGTACAAACCCCGACTTTGGTCTCACAGGTTAATACAGACCTGATGGTAACTTTTTCGATTCCGGCCGCTTCAATTTTATCTGCTATTTCAGGAGAAATATATTCGCCCGCTCCGATGATAACTTCATCAGTAATTGGATCAGCAATAGTATGCAGACAGAATCTTCCCACTATTCTCGAAGTGAGGGTCTCAATAACGTTTTCGTTGTCTTTTAAAGCTTCAGTCTCAATTCCTCTCAAAGTATCACAATCCTTTTCGGTTATGATTACATCCTGAGAAACGTCAACAAGACGTCTGGTCAGATAACCCGCATCTGCCGTTTTCAAAGCCGTATCCGCCAAACCTTTTCTTGCACCGTGGGTAGAGATAAAGTATTCCAATACAGACAAACCTTCCAGAAAGTTGGCCAAAATCGGGTTTTCAATAATGGCTCCGCCAGTATCACCTGACTTTCTTGGTTTGGCCATCAATCCTCTGAGTCCACACAACTGTTTGATTTGTTGTTTACTACCTCTGGCACCTGAATCCAACATCATAAATACAGAATTAAATCCTTGTTTATGCTGTGCGATTTCACGCATCAGGTTGTCTGTAATTTTATTATCGGCAAATGTCCATTTGTCAATAACCTGATTATATCGTTCATTAGGGGTAATCAAACCCATATTGTAATTATCCCATACTTCATCGACCTCCTCCTGAGCATCTATCAATGTTTGTTCTTTGATGGATGGAGTTATCAGGTCACCGAGATTAAAAGAAAGACCTCCTTTATACGCCCAGAAGAATCCCAAATCTTTGATTTTGTCCAAAAATTTCGCCGTCTCAGCAAAATCAGTTCTTGTGATAATATCACTGATAATTTTTTTCAAACTTTTTGGTCATCAGCTGATTGACATAAGGTACAGTTTTTGGAACGGCCTGATTAAAGATGACTCTACCGACAGTGGTTTCAATTATTTTTATAACCAAAGGATTATTTTCATCACCTTCTACGTTTGCCCTAACTTTTATCATAGCGTGAAGATCTACTTTACCCTCATTGAAAGCAATGATTACTTCTTCATCAGAATAAAAAGTCCTGGCTTCTCCTAATACTTTAATTTCAGCTGTTGATTTTCTTGGTTTTGTAAGGTAATACAAACCTAAAACCATGTCCTGAGAAGGAAGGGTCACAGGAGATCCATCCTGAGGATTAAGCATGTTGTGGGCTGACAACATCAAAATCTGAGCCTCCAGAATAGCGGCATGTCCGAGAGGAACATGAACGGCCATTTGGTCACCATCAAAGTCAGCGTTGAAGGCACCACACACCAGAGGGTGTAACTGAATGGCCTTACCTTCTACCAATCTCGGCTGGAATGCCTGAATGGAAAGTCTGTGAAGTGTAGGAGCCCTGTTTAACAATACCGGGTGTCCTTTTAATATATTGTCAAGAATCTCCCAAATAACAGAGTCCTTTCTATCAACCAGTTTTTTAGCTGATTTCACTGTTTTTACAATTCCTCTTTCGATAAGTTTTCGAATAATAAACGGTTTAAACAACTCGGCTGCCATTCCTTTGGGAATACCACACTCGTGTAGTAATAAGGTAGGTCCAACCACAATGACGGAACGACCGGAGTAGTCAACCCTTTTACCCAACAGGTTTTGTCTGAAACGCCCTTGTTTTCCTTTTAGAACATCACTTAAAGATTTAAGGGAGCGACCACCTTCTGCTTTTACTGCATTGGATTTTCTTGAGTTGTCAAATAATGAATCGACCGCTTCCTGCAACATTCTTTTCTCATTTCTGAGGATTACTTCAGGGGCTTTGATTTCCAGCAACCTCTTGAGTCGGTTGTTTCTTATGATTACCCTTCTGTAAAGGTCATTTAAATCAGAACTTGCGAATCTACCACCATCAAGCGGAACCAGTGGTCTTAACTCAGGTGGTGTAACCGGAAGGTACTGTATTACTGTCCATTCAGGTCGGTTTTCCATACTCTTCATACCGTCACGGAAAGCCTCTACAACTCTAAGACGTTTTAATGCTTCTGATTTTCTTTGTTGTGAAGTTTCATTGGCTGCCTGGTGTCTCAATTCGAAAGACAGCTCATCAAGATCAATTCTTTCCAAAAGGTCTTTGACTGCTTCAGCGCCCATTTTAGCGATAAACTTCATCGGGTCAGCATCATCGAGCATTTGGTTTTCTCTTGGAAGTGTATCGATTAATTCGAAATACTCTTCTTCTGTCAGTAAGTCATTTTTATTGACTTCGCCTTCTTTAAGGCCTGGCTGGATAACCACATATCGTTCGTAATATATAATGGATTCCAGTTTTTTTGAAGAATATCCTAAAAGATAACCGATTTTATTAGGAAGGGATTTAAAAAACCATATATGCACTACAGGAACGACCAGTTTTATATGGCCCATTCTTTCCCGTCTTACCTTTTTTTCCGTAACTTCCACACCGCATCTGTCGCAAACGATGCCTTTGTAACGGATTCTTTTATATTTTCCACAAAAACATTCATAATCTTTTACCGGACCAAAAATTCTTTCGCAAAACAAACCATCTCTTTCTGGTTTGTACGAACGGTAATTGATCGTTTCTGGTTTTAAAACTTCCCCATACGACCTTTCCAGTATTTCATCAGGAGAACTTAGGCTAATCGTAATGGATTCAAATCCTTTTGTAGGTTTTACACTTTTCTTTTTAAGCATATTATTCAGATAAAAATAATCATTAAAATAAAATTAGTCAAACTTGATATCCAGAGCAAGGCCTCTCAATTCATGTACAAGAACGTTGAAAGACTCCGGAATATTTGAATCCGGAATATTGTCTCCTTTTACGATGGCTTCGTATGCTTTTGCCCTTCCGATAATATCATCCGACTTAACGGTCAACAATTCTCTAAGAATATTGGCAGCACCATATGCTTCAAGAGCCCAAACCTCCATTTCACCGAAACGCTGACCTCCGAACTGAGCTTTACCTCCCAAAGGTTGTTGAGTAATCAATGAATAAGGTCCAATGGAACGAGCATGCATTTTGTCGTCCACCATGTGAGATAATTTCAACATGTAGATAACACCGACCGTGGCTTGCTGGTGGAATTTGTCACCGGTCTCCCCATCATAAAGATAAGTTTGTCCATAAGATGGAAGGTCTGCCTTTTTGATGTAATTTTCGATCTCTTCCAGACTCGCTCCATCAAAGATAGGTGTGGCAAATTTGAGGTCAAGTTTTTTACCTGCCCAACCCAATACTGTTTCGAAAATCTGCCCGAGGTTCATCCTTGAAGGTACCCCCAACGGATTCAATACGATATCTACCGGTGTTCCGTCTTCCAGGTAAGGCATGTCCTCATCTCTTACGATTCTTGAAACGATACCTTTATTACCGTGTCTTCCTGCCAATTTATCCCCTACCTTCAACTTACGTTTTTTGGCAAGATAAACTTTGGCTAGTTTAAGTACGCCGGCAGGTAACTCATCACCTATACTGATGTTGAATTTTTCTCTTTTGTACCGACCCAACTCTTCATTAACTTTAATGGTATAGTTGTGCAACATTCTTGCAAGAACATCATTTAAGGCGGCATCTTTAGTCCAGTTGGTATAATCTACCTGAGAATAATCAAGATCCTTTAAAACCTTTACACTAAATTTAGTTCCTTTAGGGACGAGCTCTTCGTTGTAAATACTTTTTACACCTTCAGAAATAACGCCATCCAGAATTGTCGTCAGTTTGTCTACCAATATAGTTTTTAATTCGTTCATATTGATCGCATGTTCATCTTCCAGGGAGGACAACAATTCTTTTTCCTGAACTTTCTGGAATTTATCTTTTTTGGCTCTTGCAAACAATTGTTTGTCGATAACGATACCTTCCGTAGAAGGAGATGCTTTTAGGGATGCATCTTTTACGTCTCCTGCCTTATCACCAAAAATCGCTCTCAAAAGTTTTTCTTCAGGGGTTGGATCGGATTCTCCCTTAGGCGTAATTTTTCCGATAAGGATATCTCCTTCATTTACCCAGGCACCTACTCTGATAATTCCATTCTCATCCAGGTCTTTGGTTGCCTCTTCACTCACATTAGGAATGTCATTGGTAAATTCCTCTTCACCCAATTTTGTATCCCTTACATCAATTTCATAACTTTCGATATGAATAGATGTAAAAATATCTTCTTTTACCACTCTTTCAGAAAGAACAATGGCATCTTCAAAGTTGTACCCTTTCCAAGGCATAAAAGCAACCATAAGGTTCTGACCCAAAGCAAGCTCCCCATTTTCAGTTGCATAACCTTCACAAAGTAAACTTCCTTTTGTCACTCTTTGCCCTTTGGAAACAATAGGTTTCAGGTTAATACAAGAGCCTTGATTTGTTCTTACGAATTTAGCCAGATTATATCTCTTAACATTATCTTCAAATGATACCAGCTGTTGTTCTTCAGTTCTGTCGTAAATGATGACTATTTCATTTGCGTCTACATATTCAACAATTCCATCTCCTTCTGCATTGATCAACATGTTTGAATCCTGAGCAACTTTTGCTTCAAGACCTGTACCTACGATCGGAGATTTTGGTCTCACCAGAGGTAATGCCTGACGTTGCATGTTAGATCCCATCAAAGCTCTGTTGGCATCATCATTTTCGAGGAAAGGAATAAGGGAAGCCGATACACCTACAATCTGGTTTGGAGCGATGTCCATATATTCCAGTTCCGCAGGGTGTAATACCGGGAATTCGCCATGTTCCCTTGATTTTACTTTATCATTGATAAATGCGCCGCCTTCATTAACCAAAGCATTGGCCTGAGCAATCCTTTTATAATCCTCTGCTTCAGCAGAAAGGTATTGAATATTGCCGGAAACATCAACTACTCCCTCATTTACCTTGCGGTAAGGAGTTTCGAGGAATCCCATTTTATTGACTTTAGCATGTACACAAAGTGTAGAAATCAATCCGATATTGGGTCCTTCAGGTGTTTCGATAGTACACAAACGGCCGTAGTGTGAATAATGTACGTCCCTGACCTCGAAACCTGCTCTTTCTCTTGAAAGACCTCCGGGTCCCAGTGCAGAAATTCTCCTTTTGTGGGTTATTTCCGAAAGTGGATTGGTTTGGTCAAGGAATTGTGAAAGCTGGCTTGTTCCGAAAAATGAATTGATAACAGAAGACAACGTTCTTGCATTGATCAGGTCAATAGGTGTAAAAACCTCATTGTCCCTGACGTTCATTCTTTCTCTGATGGTCCTTGTCATTCTGGCAAGACCTACACCAAACTGTGCATATAATTGTTCTCCCACCGTTCTAACCCTTCTGTTGGCCAGGTGGTCAATATCGTCAAGTTCTGCTTTTTGATTGACCAGACTCACCAGGTACTTAACGATATAGATGATATCCTCTTTGGTAAGTACCAGCGTTTCTTTCGGAATCTCCAGCTTAAGTTTTCTGTTGATTTTATAACGTCCTACTTCACCGAGGTTATATCTTTTATCAGAGAAAAACAATTTGTCAATGATACCTCTTGCCGTTTCTTCGTCTGGTGGATCGGTTCCTCTTAATTGTCTGTAAATCTGTGCAACGGCTTCCACTTCAGAAGAAGATGGATCCTTTTGCAACGTGTTATAGATAATGGTATAATCCTCCTCAAGGTCCTCTTTTTGAACTACGATGTGGGTTTCATCAGTCTCTTTGATGAGTTCGATGTTTTCTTCATCAAGGATAACATCTCTTTCGAGGATGATCTCATTTCTTTCAATGGTTACAACTTCTCCTGTATCTTCATCGACAAAGTCTTCGGACCATTTTCTCAATACCCTTGCGGCAAGTTTTCGACCGATTGCTTTTTTGAGAGAAGAAGCATCTGTGGTTATTTCTTCAGCAAGACCAAATAAATTAAGAATATCCTTATCACTGTCGAAACCGATGGCTCTGAGAAGTGTTGTGACCGGAAATTTTTTCTTTCTGTCAATATAAGCATACATAACGGAATTGATATCCGTCGCAAATTCCATCCAGGCACCTTTAAATGGTATAACCCTTGCGGAAAATATTTTAGTCCCGTTAGGGTGATACGTCTGACTGAAAAATACACCCGGACTTCTGTGTAATTGTGAAACCACTACCCTTTCTGCACCATTAATGAGGAAGGTGCCCTTATTGGTCATATAAGGTATGTTTCCTAAAAACACATCTTGTACAATGGTTTGAAAATCTACGTGTTCTTCATCATTACAAGACAATCTGAGTTTAGCTTTTAGCGGAACGCTGTACGTAAGACCTCTTTGAAGACATTCATCTATTGAATATCTTGGAGGGTCAACAAAGTAGTCAAGAAATTCAAGAACAAAAATATTTCTTGAATCACTGATGGGAAAATTTTCCTGAAAAACTTTAAAAAGTCCTTCATTTCCCCTGTTTTCTGGAGTAGTTTCCAATTGAAAAAATTCCTTGAAAGATTTTACCTGGATTTCCAACAAGTCAGGATATTGGTTTGCCAATTTGATCTTGCCGAAATTAATCCTTGAATTTCCGGTTATACTTGCTAATCCGTTTGATGATGTCATCCTATTATTTAATTTTATAATTAGATCCAAACCCAATGTTTGGAATATAATAAGTTCCTGTTATATAAAACTCTTACATTTTCAATTAGGTATATCGATTACTTTTAATCGAAACCTTCCGGAAAACTAAACAATTTTTCCGGAAATTAGTACATTTTTAATGTAAAATGACAATAGGCTTAACCAATCCGTGAGGATTAGTTAAGCCAAATGCCGTTTAATTCTTAGACTTAATGACTGTGATCAAGCCCATGAGAATCTTAAAGCGAATTATTTTAATTCAACAGAAGCGCCAGCTCCTTCCAACGTAGATTTGATAGCTTCTGCTTCTGCTTTAGAAGCACCTGCTTTCAATACTGTTGGAGCAGCATCAACCATGTCTTTTGCCTCTTTCAGACCAAGGTTCAATAAAGTTTTCACTTCTTTAACGATGGCTAATTTGTTGGCGCCTGATGATGTCAAGTGTACGTCGAATTCTGTTTTTTCAGCCGGAGCATCAGCTGCTGCAGCTGCGCCTCCGCCAGAAGAAGCTGCAACTGCTACTGCTGCTGCCGCCGGTTCGATTCCGTATTCATCTTTTAAGATTTGAGCCAATTCAGAAACTTCTTTTACTGTAAGGTTTACTAATTGCTCTGCGAATGATTTTAAATCTGCCATTTTAAATGGATTTTGATAATTTTAAAAAATATATGCGTGTCTTGGAAGCCAAATTTTACTGGGCTCTTTCCTCTAAAGTTTTTAATAATCCTGCAATGGTACCACCACCTGATTTAAGGGCGGAAATAACGTTTTTAGCAGGTGATTGCAGCAATCCAATAATTTCGCCAATAAGCTCGTTTTTGGATTTCATCGCCAATAAAAACTCCAATTGGTCATCGCCAATAAAAATATCGGTATCGATATAAGCTGCTTTAAGGGCAGGCTTAGCATCTTTTCCTCTGAATTCTTTAATAATAGTTGCCGGTAATTTGGCATTGTCTGAAAACATCAGCGTGGTCTGACCTTTAAATGCTTCAAAAATTTGGCTGAAGTTTCTGGATTCCGGATGGCCCTCCATAGCTTTGATAGCCAGGGCATTTTTTACAACTTTCACCTCCACCCCTTTATTAAAACAAATCCGTCTCAATTTATTTATTTTCTCAACGGTTAGAGCCGAGGAATCTGCTACATAGAAGAAAGAATTGTTTTCAAACTTTTCTTTCAACTCGTTTATAAGTTCTCCTTTTTCTGTTCGTGTCATTTCTTTAAATTTAAAAGCTATTTAATGGTTTTGGTGTCAATGGTGATACCCGGACTCATGGTGCTGGCCACACTAATACCTTTCAAATACGTACCCTTGGCTGTAGAAGGTTTCATTTTTTCCAGGGTGGAAATCAATTCAACTGCATTTTCTGCCAGTTTGTCAGCGCTGAAAGATACTCTTCCTATAGGTGAATGGATGATACCGTATTTGTCAACCCGGAAAGAAATTTTACCGGCCTTCACTTCTTCAACAGCAGCACCTACATTGAGGGTAACTGTTCCGGATTTCGGGTTAGGCATCAAACCTCTGGGTCCCAGAATACGACCAACTTGTCCTAATTTAGCCATTACACTAGGCATAGCAATAATAACATCAATATCTGTCCAACCCTGGGATATTTTATTGATGAATTCATCCAGACCTACATAATCAGCGCCAGCAGCTTTTGCTTCGGCTTCTTTGTCAGGTGTACACAACACCAAAACTCTTTTTACTTTTCCGGTACCATGCGGTAAAGATACGGTACCTCTGATTGCCTGATCGGCTTTTCTTGGGTCAACACCCAAATTAACGTGAAGGTCAACGGAAGCGTCAAATTTTGTTGTGTTTACTTCTTTGACGAGGGTAACTGCATCACGAAGTGAATAGGCCTTGGTAGAATCTACCTTAGCATTCACAGCTTTTCTTTTTTTACTTACTTTTGCCATTTTTAAAAATTGTAGGTAATAACGCCGGAAAAGTGCCGGCTCCCTTGTGAAAAAAAATTAATTATCGCCTGAAGTTCCCCAAGGAGCATTACCGGAAACGGTAATTCCCATACTTCTTGCTGTACCAGCTACCATCTTCATGGCAGACTCAATGGTAAAAGCATTGAGGTCTTTCATTTTATCTTCAGCGATTACTTTTACCTGATCCCAAGTCACATTACCCACTTTGTTACGGTTAGATTGTGCAGATCCACTTTTTATTTTGGTAAGCTCCATAAGCTGAATTGCTGCCGGCGCTGTTTTAATTACAAAATCAAAAGACTTGTCTGTGTAAACGGTAATCACAACAGGTAAAATCTTCCCTTGAGAATCCTGGGTTTCAGCATTAAACCTTTTACAAAACTCCATGATATTCAAACCCTTAGAACCCAATGCAGGTCCTACTGGTGGTGCTGGGTTGGCTTGCCCCCCTTTCACCTGAAGTTTCACATAAGTTTGAATTTCCTTTGCCATTTTTTTAATTTAAAATATTAATATCAATTTGACTTTAGGGAAGCTTTAAACTAAAGTCTTTATTTCCTATGATTGTTTTTCAACCTGCATATAATTGAGCTCAACTTCAGTGCCCCGTCCAAAAATTTTGACGATGACCTTAAGTTTTTTCTTTTCTTCGTTTACTTCCTTCACATCACCAATAAAATCATTGAAGGGACCATCTATAATTTTAATGGTTTCTCCAACAATGAAAGGTTCTATCATGGATGCGGAAACTTCCTGAGATTCATCTACTTTTCCAAGCATCCTGTTGGCCTCTGTCTGACTCATCGGAATAGGACTGTTTTTGCCTAAAAAATGAATCACATTGGTTACATTGGATATGGTTTGCACCATTTCCGGGGTAAACTTAGAAGAAACGGCTTCTACCAGTATATAGCCCGGTAGTATGTTTCGCTCCAAAATTACTTTTTTACCGTTCCTTATCTTGTACACTTTTTCTGTTGGTACAAGAACCTGGGTAACGATTTCACTCCAGTCGCTCCTTTGAACTTCCAGTTCGATTCGCTCTTTGATACTTTTTTCCTTGCCGCTGACGACTCTAAGAGAGTACCATTTTTTATCTTCAGACATGTAAATATTTTTACAGGCTATATAAAGCTGTAGTCAGTGATTTGGAAACCAAATCATATAAAAAGATGACTAAGGCAAAAAGGATGGTGGCTATAATCACAAGTTTGGCACTACTGAATAACTCCGGCCAGGTTGGCCAGGTTACATGGTGAATCAATTCATTATAACTTTCCTTTAAATATAGCCTTATGTTTTCCATGACTAAAAATTTTATTTTTTTTATTAAAATCTGCAGGGGAGACAGGGCTCGAACCTGCGACCTACGGTTTTGGAGACCGCCACTCTACCAATTGAGCTACTCCCCTTTGATAAATGAGAAAAATTAAGCATCCAAAAGAATGCTTAATTTTCTCTTTATGTTTAAATAACGGATTAAGCTATGATCTCAGTAACCTGACCTGCACCTACTGTTCTACCACCTTCTCTGATCGCAAAACGCAATCCTTTTTCCATGGCAATAGGGCTGATCAATTTAACCTCAAGTGACACATTGTCACCAGGCATAACCATCTCCACTCCCGCAGGTAAAGTTACATCACCTGTAACGTCAGTGGTTCTGAAATAAAACTGAGGTCTGTAACCGTTAAAGAAAGGCGTATGTCTTCCTCCTTCGTCTTTACCCAACACATAAATTTCACATTTGAAATGTGCGTGAGGTTTTACAGAACCCGGCTTAACAATAACCATACCTCTTCTGATGGCATCTTTTTCAATACCTCTTAATAAGATACCTGCATTGTCTCCGGCTTCACCTCTTTCAAGGATTTTTCTGAACATCTCAACTCCTGTTACTGTAGAAGTTAATGGTTTTTCACCAGGTTTCATCATACCAATGATCTCAACAGGATCTCCCGTGTTGATAACACCTCTTTCAATTCTACCTGTAGCAACTGTACCTCTACCTGTAATAGAGAAAACATCCTCGATAGGCATAAGGAATGTTTTATCCACGTCTCTTGTAGGTTCAGGGATTTGCTCATCCACTGCTGCCATAAGATCAAGGATTTTTTGTTTTGCATTCGCATCACCTTCAAGCGCCTTCATAGCTGATCCTTGAATGATAGCAGCATTGTCTCCATCAAATTTGTAAGCGCTCAAAAGCTCTCTCAATTCCATTTCAACAAGCTCCAGCATTTCAGGGTCGTCTACCAGGTCTACCTTGTTCATAAATACAACGATTTGAGGAACACCAACCTGTCTTGCCAACAAGATGTGCTCTCTAGTCTGAGGCATTGGTCCGTCTGTAGCAGCACATACCAAAATGGCTCCATCCATTTGAGCAGCACCGGTTACCATGTTTTTAACATAGTCGGCGTGACCAGGACAGTCCACGTGGGCATAGTGTCTGTTTTCAGTTTCGTACTCAACGTGTGCAGTATTAATAGTAATACCTCTTTCTTTTTCCTCAGGTGCTGCGTCGATAGAGTCATAATCTTTCTTCTCAGCTAACCCCTTTTCGGAAAGTACGTAAGTAATAGCGGCTGTAAGCGTTGTCTTACCGTGGTCTACGTGACCAATCGTTCCGATGTTTACGTGTGGTTTGTTTCTAACAAATGTTGATTTAGCCATCAGATAAAATTTTCTGGATTTAAATTAATAATAAAAATATACCTTGAGCCAATGAAGGGAATTGAACCCCCGACCCCTTCCTTACCATGGAAGTGCTCTACCCCTGAGCTACATTGGCTTCTTTTTTTATAGCTCTGGGCTTAAAAATTGGAGCGGAAGACGAGACTCGAACTCGCGACCCTCAGCTTGGAAGGCTGATGCTCTACCAACTGAGCTACTTCCGCTTGAAATTCTTTAACTGAAACGGTGGGGATGATAGGATTCGAACCTATTCAGCTAAAAGCAACAGATTTACAGTCTGCCCCGTCTCTCCAACTTCGGCGCATCCCCAAGTTAAAGTAATAAGAGCCAGTGGAGGGATTCGAACCCCCGACCCGCTGATTACAAATCAGCTGCTCTGGCCAACTGAGCTACACTGGCGTCTGTTTTTTTTGTCCAATTTTCAAAATGCAAAATGGAACTTTTTCCAAAAGCGACGCAAAAATACGTCTATTTTGCATATTACAAAATATTTTGAATGGTTTTTTTAAAAAAATACACACCTGCCTCGTGAAAAACTCACAATATTAAAATTACCTTTACTTTGTCAAAAAAAAAGACTTTCGACAAACTAACATTTTGCTGCTTTACCGCCTGATTATAAGCTTTTTAGTTTAGTCTATTGGCGGGCAGACTGATTTTTTTCATTTTCCCTTTTGATCTGCCTTTTTAACGTTTCCACCGCATCATCTACAGCCGCTTCAAATGTTTTGTCTTTGGCATTCGCAACTAAAGTACTTCCGGGAACATTTAGTTTAATCTCTACAATTTTGTCTTTTATCTGCCCTGTATTTTCAAGTTTTAAAAACACAACGACACTTATTATTTTGTGATGAAATTTATTTAATTTTTCAAGTTTTTCTTCAATAAAATCCTTTAACTTTTTGTCTGCAGTAAATCTAATGGCTTGAATATCTAGTAACATACTTCAAATTTTTTATGGGTAAACGATTTATTTATTAACATTCATTAACATTATTTAGTTGTATTTAAAAAAGGTTTTTGTCAAAAAAATTATGTTAAAATTATCCATCAGGATGTGCTTTTTTATAGACATCTTTTAACTTGCTGATACTGTTGTGTGTATATACTTGTGTCGCAGCAAGACTGGCATGTCCCAGCAATTCTTTTATGGCATTAAGGTCTGCTCCTTCGTCAAGCATGTGCGTAGCAAACGTATGACGAAGAACATGCGGACTTTTTTTGGACAAGGTCGTAAATCCGCTGAGTTTGCGGCGAACAATATTGTAAATCATTTTATCGTATATTGGTTTGCCGTTTTCGGATACAAAAAGTGCGCTGCCCGTTACATTTTCAACGGTTGCCCTGATATGAAGATATTTTTTAAAAGCTAACAGCAAGTCATCTGTAACAGGAATACTCCTGACTTTGTTTCCTTTACCTAACACACGTATTTCTTTCCGACTTGCATCTACATCATGTATTTGTAGATTTTTAAGCTCGGCCCTTCGCATGCCTGTGCTATATAACAGCTCAATGATAAAATGATCCCGTATGGAATTAAAATTTTCTCCCTCCGCCAATGTTTTTAAGTCCTGATCAAATAGTCGCTGAAGATTATGCCCGGGTACCACAACAGGCAATTTTTTAGGTTTTTTCGGGGCCGTAACTTTCAGCATAGGGTTAATACTGATTTTGTCTTTTTTAATTGCCCATCCATAAAATGACCTTAATGTTGATATCTTTCGGTTGACTGAAGTAGCCATATTTTGGGCTGACATCAAAGAAACCACCCATGACCGGACTACCTGATGGTTACAATTAAGCAAACTATTTAATTCAAATGTTGTGACCACAAAATCGAAAAACTGCCTTAAATCATTTTCATATGAAATAATAGTATGGACAGAATATTTTTTTTCGACCTTTACATAAGCTATAAAAGAATAAATATCGGAATCTGACAAATTTTACAATTTTGGCACAAATTACATTTTTTTTTAATATGTAAAATAAAATTCAACGTTTATTTACAATTTTAACAAATAAAATCTTATAGAAAAAACCCCCTCCTTCCAAATACAGGTTATAAACCGTATTCTTCCACAAAAAAATTTATGTACTCTCTTCTTAAAACCTGAAATTTAAAATCACATTATAAAGCTGCATATCTACTTTGTGAATAACGTAGCGAAGATTATCATAATTTTCTCCCTGCTTCCATTTGTTAACAAATAGAAACTGTGCCTCCAGCCCCTGCAACCAGCCTGAAAAGCGGTACCTAATGTCCATATTCAATTGCAGATAAGATGGCAAACCGTACTTATTCAAATAAAAGTTTTCAACGTCAGACAAATGGACTTTTCCCAACATGGCAATGACAGATAAATCTTTGTTCATTTTGTAAAGTGATTTTACAACTATGGCTGTAACATCCCCTTGACCTTCATTCCTTTCTCTGGGCATAAAAGTATAGAAATAGTCCCTGCCCCATTCCCTTGGCATCAGGAATTTTCCTCCATCCGATATTCTGTTGACATTCAAGCTATGGTCCCACTTTTTATTTTTCCAACCCAGACGGCCTCCAAGTATAAAAACATTGTTTTTATTCTGATAATATGCTTTTTCAGAATCGACATTCCCCCCTTGTCCAACTTTTACCTGCATGGCATTCTGTGATCCAAGGTATCCAGTTCCGTTTCCTAAACTTCGTTCCATTTCTGCTTGTAAAAGGGTTATATTGAAAACATTGTCAAAATACAAATTCCACAGATTTATCTCCAACCCCGAGATGGGTTTCAGATGGTAATTAAACAAAAAGGCACCTTTAGTATTTACATTTTTAGAATATTTTGACCTTTCCCCGGAGGTATCAATCCCTGTTGTATATAAACCAACGGACTCCCCTATATCATACCATTTGCTTGTACTGCGGGGTGCCATGCCATACACCCATCCGAGTTGAAATCCATGCATTTTACTGACGGGAGCTTCAACCCAAAACCCTTCTGCCGCTGTTGGACGCATTCTTCCATCCTGAAGATTAATAAATGGAGTATTCAGTAATTGACGGCCAAATGTAACTTTAAAATCATTTTTCTGATATTTGATAAAAAACTCTTCCACCCTGTTGATTTCTTCCAATGACTCTGTATTGGTGAGATCAAACAAACTAATTTCGTACCGGTTCGGCTGCCCGGTCAGTGAATCTTTTTTCAAAAGGTCTCCCGAGCCGGCGTTAAACAAGTAAAAGCCGCTGATACCTGAACTGAAACCTTTGTAAGTGGCTGTTTCAAATCTTAAACCACCTCCAACTGCACTTGCATAATAATCGGACAAGTCTCCTTTATTATCTGTGGCAGAAAAAAAATACCTGAAGTGGCCGTTGACTTTTCCTTTTTTAAAGGCACTCAGCAAAGTCATTGAGTCTGTGACACTTTTTTCTTCAGATTGCCAGATTTTCGGTTTTTCTTTCAAATCCTGATGTTGTCCAAAAAGACCTGTACCAAATATTAAAAAAATGATGCCGACAAATAATACATTTTGCCTTTTCAAATTATATTTATTTTTGTAGCTATTGGTATATACCATTTATTCTATTTCTTTCAGATCAAAAAATAAAAACTATCTGACCATGTTTATTAATAAATGTCAGTCACTTTTTTATATTAGTGGAATTGATAATCCACGCCATAAACCTGAGTGAGCAGCGTGTCGGGCGCATCTAATGCTACCGCATTTTTTTGCGGCACAGGATTTACTGGTGATAAAGCTTTCAGATAACTTTTCATATTTTCATGGAGGGTGTAATGAAGATTTTTTGCATCCATAACATTTTTTATCCTGCAGATCATATCGGATGGGTCGCCATCCCTTTCGCAGGCAGCAATAGAATATATAGCATCTTCTGAAATAGGATTACCTTTTATTGTAATGGATTCGACTCGTTGACCTTCTTCTTTGAAAGCGTAAAATCTCACTGTCATTCCCTGAAATTTGGTAACCCATCCTCCAAATCTCTTGGAAGCATCTTTAGCAAATACATTGTTTAATTCTTTTTCCAGCCAAACTTTCAATTGTTTTCCACTTACCTTGCCCGTTCTGATGAAACTATCCACAGGCAGCATATCATATATGTAACCATTCGAAATCGGAATATTACCGGATTCATCAGGAGTCGACCTGGGTGGACAAAATCTGAATCCATTGGACAAAACGACGTCAATATCCGGTAATCTCCATCTTAGTGCATCCAGAATCATCGTGTCAATGGTATTTTCAATAACAAAATACCGATACAGTGGAATTTTACTGTATCCAATAATCTTATTTATATCTTCAAAATAAGGTCCTTCCAGATTATTTACCAGATTTTTAATACTTTTGTCTTCCTTGTATTTCTGAACAGAAATTTCATCGAGAAAATAAGCATCTCCGATAACCTTTCCCTCTTCAATAGTAAGTTCGAGTCTTCCACAAAATGAGCCGAAAGCTCCGGGTTCGACCACTTTGGCGTATTTCCCCTGAATGGGTTTGCGAACTCTTTCGTGTGTATCTCCTCCGAATATATAATCCGCTCCTTTGCACGCTTCCAGATTGGACAAGTGAATTTGCTGTGACAAACCAAGGTGACCTACAATGATTACATAGATACATTGTTCCTGATTTCTCAGAACATCAATATAATGAGCCAGATTTTCTTCCGGTTTTGTATACAAAATCCCTTTGCTGTAATTGGGTGATTGCCTTATGGGAACAAGATGATCCGTATACCCCAAAAAACCGATTTTTACTCCGTTTATATTCCAGATATGATAGGGTGGAAAAATATGGTCACCTTTTTTACCTTCCCCAAGATCATGGTACATATTGGCACAAACCTTGGGGGCGTGAAGTCCACCCAACAAATGCTGCATTTCCTTTTTTCCATAGATAACTTCCCAGTTTCCGGGCAGATACAGATCATATTCCAACGCATTAAGAATTGGAGAAATTGCCCTTCCTGTAGTTTTCACAGAAAGTTCGCTTCCCTGAAACATGTCTCCTGTATCCATCAGAAAAAGATGGTTCTTACTTTTCCGCATTTTTTTCATGTAGCTTGCAAAATGTGCATAACCACCGGTTTTTCTGAATACTATCCCGTTGTTTTCCCAAAACAATTCATCATGAGCATGTACCTGACAATGAACATCCGTCGTTTGCAGAATGGTCAATTGAAAGTTTTTGGGTTTGTTTTCCTCCTTCATTAGTTCATTTTCGGTAACTGTATTGGTAAAAGAAGACGATAAAAGTCCGACTCCGGCGCCTGCTGCACTTACCGTTTTCAAAAATGAACGCCTGTTGTGTTTCATAAAAATGTTTTAAAGGTTGATAGTATGCTGTTGATCATTATTTTTGAGTCTTTCTCGCGTCTGCTATAGGTTTGAATGGTCCCAGCTTATGTTGGATGGCATCAAAAGAATCGCTGTAAGGTCCAACAGGGTGATCTATAGGTTTTTTGGAAATGTCCGGCCAGTCGTCAGGTGTGTCTTTATGTGGCCTGACCTGAGTATTCACAAAGGCTGCAAGATCCCAGGCTTCTTGATCGGTCAACTGAGGCGCTTCATAGGTTGCTCCCAAAGGCATATTATACTTTACATATTTTGCAAAATTGGAAAGTCGGTACAAACCTGCTGCATCATTGTAAGAATGTTGTCCCCACAGAGGCGGGTAGGTATAAACCACACCATCTCCGGCTTTTATCCCGGAACCATCTTTTACATGACAAGAAGCACATTTTTCCATGTAGATTTTTTTTCCAATGACTGGATCTGCAGCTCTATCCAGGAAAGGCATATCCTTCAATCCGGAGCCTTTGACAACAGTACCTTTTTCCACATTACTTCCTAAAAACATTATATACATTTTAATAGCCTGCATTTCCAAACTCATCGTATCTAAAGGCATACCATTTAGACTTCGTTCAAAACAATCATTGACTCTTTTATAAATATTTTCAACAGACCCACTTCTTGCCCTGAATTTCGGATAAATTGAGGCCACAGAGCCATAATTGTTGCCGAATATTTTGGTTCCTGCATCCAAATGGCAATTCTGACAATTCATTCCATTGGATATTTGAGCTACTGAACCTTTGGGACCAAGGTATTTAGCAGTATTGACAATCAGATCGCGTCCATACAAAATCTGAGATTCCAACGCCGAACCCTTTATGCTTTCCGGATCGGGTGCCAGCCAAAATCTGTCTGTTTCCTTTGTGTATAAATCTTCTACTTCAACCACTTTTTGATGCTCCTTGGTATTTTGTGGCCACGGAAACAAACTTTCACCTCCCTCAAAAATAAGATAAATAAGATAAATCAAAATAACCAATACCAGGAGGATAGTATAGATAAGGTTTTGAAGAAGTCCGATAGTATTTACTGAGGACTTAGAAGGTTTAGGTATCATGTTCCAAAAATAATTTAATTGTTGGTTTTGATATATTAATGATGCAACTTTACAAATAACCTCACTGTTGTTTTTTCCTTTTTAGAAAAATCTACAAAAAGTAAGATGAGCTTCTGAAAAATCAGCTCTTCCATGAACAGGTTGTGTCTGAATTTCACCTTACTTGAAACCCATATTCCTCAGCAGGTAAAAACAAAAAAAATGTAACGTAGATTAATCGATACTCAACCAATAAAATGTATAGTTGATGTATCTAATGCGGCAAAATATGTCTTATGACACCATACAGGTAAGTACCTAAAACTGCAAAGGCAAATACAATCATCATAGATAAATACCCATATCCAATATTTACCACCATTGGTCCTGGACAGGCTCCACTAAGTGCCCAACCCATACCGAATATAGCTCCACCTACCACATACCGGATCACCGACTTGTCTTTTGGGTAAAATACAATCGGATTGCCGCTTATGTCCCGCAATTTGAATTTTTTAAAAAAAACGCCTGAGACACCCAATACAACAGCAACGCCTATGATACCATACATATGAAAAGCCTGAAAACGAAACATTTCCTGGATTCTGAACCAGGAAATGGCTTCCGATTTTGCCATTACGATGCCAAAGATGATTCCGGCTATTAAAAATTTTAATAACTTCATGTTGTGATTACTTTAAAAAATGATTGGAAAAAGTAGGTGTGTCATTAATAAACCACCAGCAAAAAATCCTATTACGGCAATCAATGACGGCAACTGTAAATCAGAAAGTCCGCTGATTGCATGTCCGGAAGTACATCCTCCGGCATATCTGCTGCCAAACCCCACCATAAGTCCTCCGAGCGCCAGTAGAATAAAACTTTTGATACCAAAAGCCGACTCCAGACTGAATAATTCTTCAGGTTGCATACCCTTAGGTTCACTGAAACCCAATGCTGCCAGATCCTTTTTGGTAGCCTCAGATATGTCTACAGGATTTTCATTTTTTAGGACTGTCCCTGATATAAAACCTCCGATGATGGCCCCTGTCAGGAAAACCAAATTCCAAAGTTGACTTTTCCAGTTAAAATTAAATAAACCAACGGTCTTTCCGGCTCCTGCTGCTGCACATATGGTCCTGAGATTGGAAGAAAATCCAAAAGATTGACCAAAAAACAATAACAAAAACATGATGGAAGATATGATTAGGCCCGAAAACCACCAAGGCCAGCTTTGTGTAAAAAATTCACTCATTTTTATCAATTGGTATTAAAATGAAAAGAAATAATGGGTTTAAATAAATGTTTTATCAGGGATTCCGCACCACTTTTATGGAAAAATCCACCTTTCCCGTGTGTACCGACAAAAACCAGATCGGCATCCTGAGATTTCAGAAACTCATTGACACCTGCTTCAATATCCGTTGCTACTACTACATGACCCTGATATTTTTTAAGGTTATGGGCAACTGCGTGCTTCCTGATATTTTCTTGAACCTTTTCACGGTCAACTGTTTGGTCATTGTGAATGTACAACATATGGTAAGAAGCATCAAAATATTTGGAAAAGGTATGCATAAGCGGAATATGGGTATGATCATCTTCCATAAAATCATGAACAAACAATATGTCTTTGATGATCAAATCAGATCTGTCACACATTAAAGAAAGTAAAGGAACATTTGATCTCCTGGCCACCATCTGTGCTTCTGTTGAGGCGATTTTTTCTTTAACTCCCCAAACACCTTTGGTTCCCATAACAATGAGATCATAGTGATTTGATTCTGCAAATTCAATGATATTATCCGTTATTTTACCGAATTGTAAATGAATCGATACTGCATCACCGTACAACACTTTCAGTTGATTCAGCTTTGCTTCTGCAATTCTTTTTTGCCCTTTGACATAATCGATATCTATCTCCCCACAGGTTTCTACATTTCCGTTACCGTCTATGGTCACCGTATCAGGAAAATCCAGAACGTGTAAAAAATGAATATCGACAGAAAGATGTTCTTCCAGGTTTCTCACCAAAAGATAAGAAAAATCAGCCTGAACAGAAAAGTCTGTCGGAATCAACACTTTTAATGTGTTTTCATCTTTGAGGGCTGCTACTTCCGGGGATACTGCTGGCAGTGCTTCTTTGATGAGTTCTCCGACATGAATTCCGGCTTTTTCTGCCAGTGATTTTGCGTCCGAAAGTGAACCGCCGTCCACAATCTGCCCCAAACCAGAAGAGGTCAGTAATTTTTTAGCATGTGCACTTCTGTTTCCACTTCTGCAATACACAACAACCTGTGGGTAACTTTTTAGTTTTTCTGCTTGTGATTCAACCTGTTCAAGAGGAATATTCAATGCCCCCGCCAAATGTCCTGATGCAAATTCATTTTTGCTACGCACATCAACAAACACTGCTCCCGGAATGATAGTCGTATTATCCGGTTGATTCAAAATCTTTTTTAAAAATGGTAACATGTTAATAATTGAAATGATGGCTAAAGATAATCAAAACAAATTAATTTTCAACGGTTTCTCCTTTGGCAACCCATTCATTCATACCAGGAGAATAGTTAGTAATATTAGTGAATCCTGCTTTCGCCAATAAAGAATACGCTATTGAGGCTCTGTCACCGCCCTGACAATGAATGACTACATCCTTGTTTTTATTGATTTTATCCGTATTTTCAAGGATAGTGCCCACAAAAACATGTTTAGCTCCTTTGATATGTCCTGCTTTGTATTCAGCATCACCTCTCAAATCAATGATTTGGGTATCACCATTGTTTGCTGCGGATTTGAAATCATCAAAACCAATCATTTTTACTGTCTGCAAAGGACCATCATATACATTTGTAGATGGAATATATCCTAAAACATGATCTAATCCGATGCGCATCAGTTTTCTTGTCAAGTCATCCAATTGTGCTTCATCTGCCAATAAAATGAAAGGTTCGTCATATTTCAAAAACCATCCCGCCCATGTAGCGAATGCGTTATTCCCCTGAATATTGATGCTTCCCGGTATAAAACCATTGGCAAAATCAATTTTATTTCTGGCGTCAATGATTTTTATCCCTTTTTCCATCGCAGACTTCAAATCTGTGGCAGAAAGAAGTTTTTGTTTCGGAACGACTGTCAATAATGGCCTGTCTACTTTGTTGAGGGTTTTCATCATCGCAAAATACTTGGGTGGTTCCGGTTGGTCTGACAGCAAATAATCGACAAATCCACCTCTGTTGTTTTTGTACTGCAATGCCCAGTTTCTGATTTTTTCATATCCAACCGTTGTGCTTGGTACCGCACCCAACGCTTTACCGCAGGCTGATCCTGCACCGTGACCCGGCCAAACCTGGATATAATCAGGCAACTCATCAAATTTTTTGATTGACTCATACATTTGCAGTGCTCCTGCATCCTGAGTCCCTTTTATTCCGGCCGCTTTTTCCAAAAGATCAGGCCTTCCGATATCTCCAACAAAAACAAAATCGCCTGTAAACAACATGACAGGCTCCTGGCTGGCAGGAAGGTCTGTCAAAAGAATACTAATACTTTCCGGTGTGTGTCCCGGTGTATGTATGATATCAAAAATAAGATTTCCCATTTTTATCCTGTCTCCATTTTTTAAGCCAACGTGAGGAAACTGATATTGCCAATCAGGACCCCCTTCATCTGAAAGGTACATATCCGCTCCTGTCAAAGCAGCCAATTCTCTTGAACCTGACAAAAAATCTGCATGAATATGCGTTTCAAAAATGTGGGTTATCTTCATATTGTTTTGTTTCGCGAAATCGATATATGTATCCACATCTCTTTTAGGATCTATTACAGCAGCCACGCCTGCTTTCTGACAACCAATCAAATAACTGGCCTGAGCCAAACTTTTATCATAAATGTGTTGAAATAACATGTTCTAGAATTTATTTGTTTGTGCAAAAGTAATAAGTAAAAAAAATGTATGCTGTAACAAATGTTACCCAATGATGATCTTCGTCATATTTTTTTTTAATTCCGACTATTATTATATAATACTGTAACAGTAGTTGCACAAAAAAATGGTCAAAACGCCTACTTTTGCCACGTTTTACAACAAAACGAATTCATTTACTCACCTCATAAATACTTTTATGAAATATATTCCTTCATTGGCATGGATCAATAATTATGATAAAAAATGGCTCAGTGGAGATATTTCCGCTGGTTTAACCGTAGGTGTCATGCTGATACCTCAGGGAATGGCCTACTCCATGCTGGCAGGGTTACCTCCCATATATGGATTATATGCGGTCACCATTCCTTTGATTTTATATGCATTTTTAGGTACCTCCAGACAATTATCAGTAGGTCCGGTAGCCATGATAAGTTTGCTGATATCAAGCGGAATAGGACATCTTGCCATTGCCGGAAGTGACCAATACATCGCCATGGCTATTTTGTTGGCATTGATGGTCGGAATCATCCAATTTTCAATGGGTATTTTCAAACTGGGTTTTTTAGTCAATTTCCTTTCTCATCCGGTCATTGCCGGATTTACCTCAGCAGCGGCTATCATAATAGCGATTAGTCAATTCAAACATTTATTGGGCATCAAAGTCAGCGGAGAAAAATTTTTGGATATTATCACACAAATCTTTCAGAATATAGTCCATACCCATCCGGCCACCTTTGTTATCGGATTGGTGTCAATTGGTATATTGCTGATGGTCAAAAAAATTCATAAATTGATTCCAGGTCCTTTGGTTGTGGTAATACTTGGAATCCTGGTTGTGTATTTTTCCGGATTGTCCGAAGAGGGTGTAAAAATAGTT
The DNA here is from genome assembly GCA_016715245.1 of Saprospiraceae bacterium. Taxonomy (GTDB): domain Bacteria; phylum Bacteroidota; class Bacteroidia; order Chitinophagales; family Saprospiraceae; genus OLB9. The sequence continues at coordinate 181,676 of JADKAS010000002.1, read as the reverse complement.
GGAGAAGTACCGGGAGGACTTCCCTTCTTTCATCATTTTTCATTGAATGCTGATTATTTCAGAGCACTGCTGCCAATAGCGCTTACCATTGCTTTTGTAGGATTTATGGAATCCATTGCCGTTGCAAAAGCAATTCAGGCAAAACACAAAGATTATAAACTGGACGCCAATCAAGAATTGGTTGCATTGGGACTTGCCAATATAGCAGGTTCTTTTTTCAAATCATTCCCGGTGACGGGTGGATTTTCGAGAACAGCTGTAAATGACCAGGCCGGTGCAAAAACAGGTCTGGCATCCCTAATCAGCGCAGTATTGATTATTCTGACTTTATTGTTTTTTACTTCTTATTTTTATTATTTACCTAATTCAGTACTGGCAGCTATTATCATTGTCGCGGTTTACGGACTTGTAGATGTGAAAGAAGCCAAACATCTTTATCATTCTGACAAAACAGATTTTTATTTGTTTATGGCCAGTGCGCTATCTACGTTGATGTTAGGCATTGAAGAAGGTATTATTACAGGTGTCATTTTATCAATTGCGGTATTGGTCTACCGCGTTTCTTACCCTCATTTTGCTGAAATAGGAATGATCAATAACGGAAAAGATTTCAGGAATGTCAATCGATTTCCCGATGCTGAAACTAAAGATGAAATTATTATGATGAGATTTGATGCGCAGTTGTATTTTGCAAACAGCAATTTTTTTAAAGAAAACGCTTATAATCTTATTTCCGGACGAAAAAAACCAAAATTTTTTATTTTAGATGCCAGTCCGATTTGTATAGTTGATTCAACATCTGTTCATATGTTACATGATTTTATTATGGAATTAAAAGGGGAAGGAATTACCTTTCTTTTTGCCAACCTCATTGGTCCGGTAAAAGACACACTAAACAAAAGCAGCCTGACAGAAATAGTAAATGCCGAAGAAAGTTTTATGTCTGTCAAAGACGCCTATGAATATGCAGTAAAAAAGCTTGGTTAATAGTTCCGAGACCTCATTCGAATTATTTTAATAAAAAGTATGTCAAGTACCTATTGAGCACATGCCAGCGTCACCACAGAAATTTTTGATGGCAATGCCTCATACAATGTCATTATGCAGGCTTCCAAAGTAGCACCGGTAGTAATCACATCGTCAACCAACACCACGTGTTTGTTTTTAATTTTGTCTTTGTTTTTCAGATCATACGTTTCAAGTACATTTTTGACTCGTTCAATTCTGTTTTTTCCGGTTTGTGATTCGTTGGATTTTCCTTTTACCAACACATCATTTAAAACTTCAATCTTCATGGTTTTGGCGATGGCTTCCCCAAATACAAAACTTTGATTATACCCTCTGACGTATTCTTTTTTTGGGTGTAAAGGTACCGGAATGATTACTTCAGCTTGCCTGAAGCCGCTTGACATCAACATTTTTTCACCAGCCATTTTTCCCAAAACGATGCCAATCTCTTTATTATGATTGTATTTAAAACTATGTACAATATCCTGTACAAAACTGTTTTCGCGAAAATACAAAAGCCCTGCTGCTGAATAAATTTTAACCCTTCCATAAAAATGGGAGGCCACTTTATTGTCATGATGATCAAAATGATCTGTAAATGGAAGTTCACAAAGGCAAGGGGTACAAACCAATCTGCCCTGAGGCATAACATTATTATGGCAGGCAGGACAAACATTAGGAAAAATAACATTTTTCAGTTCTGATAAAATATCAATAATTGCATTCATAATACAGCAGTTTCAGGTTAACAAGTAGTTTAAACTTTTTTCCTTCTTTAAAAATGAAGGACATAATATTTTAACAAAACAAACTAAAAAAAGTTATGAAAGAAAGGATATCAACACACCCGCTGCCACCGCACTGCCTATTACACCGGATATATTGCTCGACATAGCATATTGAAGAATGTGGTTTTCTGAGTCATATTTTAAGGCTATTTCATTGGCAACGCGTGAAGACATCGGAACAGCACTGAGTCCTGTAGCGCCTATCAATGGATTTATTTTTTTGTTTGAGAAACGGTTATAAATTTTAGCTGCATATATACCACCGGCAACAGAAATCACAAATGCAAGGAAACCACCTAAAACAATCAATAAAGTCTGAGGAGTTAAAAAGGTATCCGCTTTCATAGTTGCCCCGATAGTCAGTCCTAAAAAAATGGTAGCTGCATTCATTATAGATTCGGAAGCCGCTGAATATAAACGATGTGTATCCGTTCCTATTTCTTTCACCAGATTTCCGAATAACAACATGCCAATGAGTGGCGTTGCAGAGGGGACCAATACAGAAACAATCAAACATAAAACAATCGGAAAAATTATTTTCAATTTTTTTATATCTTTGATTTGATGGCGGGGAGGAAATAACCTATCCTGCTCTTTCATATTAATCCTTATCTCCTTTTCTGTCATGGTAAATTTGACTACCATTGGAATGATTACCGGAACAAGTGCCATGTATGAATACGCCGCTATGGCAATTGGTCCCAATAAATGTGGTGCCAGTTTTATAGCTGTGTAAATAGCGGTTGGTCCATCTGCTCCGCCTATGATTCCAATGGCGGCAGCTTCTTTTATATCCATACCAAAAATAACGGAAAAAATAAGCACCGTAAAAATACCTATTTGTGCCGCACCTCCAAAATAGGCCAGACGCAAATTTCTCAACATGGGACCAAAATCGGTCAATGCGCCCACTCCCATGAAAATAATGGGCGGCAGTAATCCTGTTTTGATCAGCGCATAATACAACATATTCATAATACCATGTTCCTTAGCAATATCCAGCAATCCTGAAGAAGAAATAACCTCCTCACTAACAACACCCATATTCCCATAAGGAATATTTGCCAATAAAACACCGAAGGATATCGGTACAAGTAATAAAGGTTCAAATCTTTTTATGATACCCAAATACAAAAGCAACAGGGCAATGGCAATCATCAGCAAACTCAGTGGCTGCTCAATAAATCCGCTGATGGCGGTCATTTCGTACAACTTTTGTAAAATTTCCACCTTAATTTATTTTTATAAGTTGGTCATCCTCTTCTACTTCATTTCCATGCTGCACTAATATTTCAGCAACAGTGCCTGTATAAGGTGAGGTTATAACATTGATGACTTTCATGGCTTCAATATACGCAACAGCATCGCCTTTTTTCACTTTGTCTCCGACTTTAATGGATTTTTCACCACCTTCTTTAGTGAGATAAAATTTCCCTTCCAAAGGAGACAAAACATAATTTTCTTTACCATTTTCTGCGGGTTCAATGAATTGTAAAGTAGTCTCTTCTGAGGGTGAGACCCGAGTGTTTTGTCCGGGATAAGAAATCTTAACCCTGAATTTTTCACCATTCACTTCCACATCTATTTCTTTTGGATGGGTTTTTTCAACAGAAGACGCAGACTTGTTGACCGAAGTATGTGGAGCTGTTTCCAATGTTTGGACCCTATCTCTTTTCGATGTTAGTTCTTCTTCAAATTTTTGTTTGGCCGCTCCTGATTTATACGCTTCGTATTGGCTTGGATGCATGGCATATTCAAAAAGTTCTTCATCATCCTCACCGGTCTCCCATCCTTTTTCAGCCATTTTTTTTCTGTATAAATCAAGCTGATCCTGCAATAAATCATTTGGATCTCCTTCAAAAAATGTTTTCCCTAGTTCCTTTGCCATGACTACAAGTTCTTCTGCCACAGGACCAATCAATTTCCCTTGTTGCCCAAGAATCATTTCCCATGTATTTTCGTCAAGCATGCTCCATCTGGAATTTCCTTTTTCCATTTGTACTACATTCATTAAAGCTACATTTTTTACATATTGACTGTAAGGGGTTACCAAGGGTGGATAGCCCAATTTTGGAAGTACATATTCTACTTCATCAAACAATTTAATGAGGAGATCGTCCTGGGTAAGCGGGTTTTTACCATTTTTTAATCTCCAGTTGTTCAGACTTTTAAGATTTGTTTCCAGGTCGGCCATAAGACTCCCCATCATACCTCCCGGCAAACCGGAACCGATAAGTAAAGAATTCATTTCGCGGTTTTTAGGACTTATAAAATAACCTAAAAAATCATCCATAAATGACTGTGTCAATCGTCTTACTTCCATATAAGCCTTCATATTGATATCCTTCACAAGGTATCCTGCATCTTTCAGCATGGCATGGATTGTAAGCAAATCTGCATGACCTGTACCCCAGGATAATGGCTCCATGCCCACATCAATAATATCAGCCCCATTGTACACAGCTTCCAAAGCAGAAGCGACTGAAAACCCAGGAGTGGAATGACCGTGGTATTGAATAATAATATGAGGATGTCTGGACCGAATACCTTTTACTATTTTTCCTACAGAAGCAGGCCTGGCAATTCCTGCCATATCTTTAAGACAAATTTCTTCGGCACCAAGTTCGACGAAAGTATCTGCCAGTTTCACCCAATAATCAACCGTATGGAGTGGAGAGACCGTAAGGCTTAAGGCTCCCTGTGCAACCATGCCACCTTCTCTTGCGTATTGAAAAGAGTAGGCCAGATTCCTGGGATCATTCAATCCGTCAAAGGATCTGGAAATATCTGTGCCCTGCTTTTTTTTCAGTGCGAACATCAATTTTCTTACGTCTTTTGGTACCGGATTCATCCGCAATCCATTGAGGCCCCGCTCGAGCATTTGGGTTTGGATACCTGCTTTATTGAAGGCTTCCGTCCATTTTCTGACGGAAGTATTCGGGTTTTCACCAAAAAGAAGATTGATTTGTTCAAAACCACCTCCATTAGTTTCCACACGATCAAAACATCCCATATCGACAATGGGTTCTGCCACCTGCACCAATTGATCTACCCTTGGCATATATTTACCGGAAGACTGCCACATATCCCGGTACATTAATGCCAGTTTTATTTCTTTGCTCATTCTATTTTATTAATGTTCTATTTTTTGAATGGATTCTATTTTGCCTTTACCGGCGGTAACCTTGTCAATTACTGCAGCCATTATCGCAATTCTCTCAGGATGGATGCCATTGTGTAAGGTATTGGTATTTTTTAAAGCCTGACTTTTATCAAAGGATAAGGAATTGACCCATCTGATTAAAAAATTGGCTGATTCACCTATCAGATAAAAAATAAAAAATACGGACCCCATGCCAACAAACAATAACCAAATGGCCTCTTTAATACTATCTTCCATGTGGAATATTTTAAAAAATGGCGCTAATCTAAGAGAAAATTTACGAATTCCAATACTTAGAAATAGAAATTGTTATTTTAACACTAATATAGAAAAATTCCAAATGCAGGAATTACCCGAATACCTTACTCCCATGATATTTGTAGAAGATATTCATAAAAAATTAATGATGAATAGTAAAATTAATAATTAAATTCTAATGAAAAGCTCTTATTATAAGGAGAATTTAAAAACCTACATTTCAAAATGGACCAGGTCTTTAAACTTCTGGATACGTTCGTTTATTTCAGCCGGGGATAGTGTCTTTAATCGGTTGAGACTAAAATCTTCTACACAAAAAGAAGCCATGGCTGATCCCACAACTATAGCTTTTTTAATATTTTGAGCAGACAAATCATCTGTTGATGCGAGATAACCTATAAACCCTCCGGCAAAAGTATCCCCGGCACCCGTAGGATCAAAAACTTCTGCCAACGGTAGCGCAGGGGCATAAAAAATTTCTTCCCCCTGAAATAATAGCGCCCCATGTTCCCCTTTTTTTACAATGAGAATTTTTGGTCCCATTTCAAGAATAACACGGGCAGCTTTTACCAATGAATGTTCTCCTGAAAGTTGTCTGGCTTCTTCGTCATTGATAGTTAAAACATGGACTCTTGAAATCACCTTTTTCAATTCTTCCAAAGCTACATCCATCCAGAAATTCATTGTATCCAGTACAATTAATTTTTGTGTTCCGTCCAGCTGATCGAGTACCATACCCTGAATGGCCGGTGTAAGATTTCCCAACATAATGTATTTGGCTGACCTGGCTTTTTCAGGAACCACCGGATGAAAATCGGCCAGTACATTTAAATCTGTAACCAGTGTGTCTCTTGAATTCATGTTATTGTGATACCTTCCTGACCAGAAAAAAGATTTTTCGCCCTTTTTAATTTCCAGACCGGCAAGATCAACGCCTCTGTTTTCCATTGCCTTCAATTCTTCTTCGGGAAAGTCATCTCCTACCACGGAAACAAGGTGAATTTTATTTGTAAAGTAGGATGCCGACCAACTGATATATGTGCAAGCACCGCCAATGACTCTTTCCACTTTCCCGTATGGAGTTTCTATGGTATCAAAGGCAACGGTTCCGATCGTAAGAAGACTCATATGTATAATTTGAAGGCGCAAAGGTAAAAGTATTTTTGATGTAATCCACAGGAAAAAATATTTTAATGGTTAACCAGAAAATTTATTTATGACAAGGCAGGCAACCATAAACAATATTTCCGCACTTGTGTTACAAAACAACTTTTTTGGCTATTTGAGTATTTTTAACCATCAACCCAACACACAATGAAACCATTTATCATCCTTTGTTTGTACCTGTATTGTATTGTACCAGGCACTTCCTGCAATACAAGTATTTATTTAGGTACGCAGGCCGATGTAGATAACTTTAATACCAACTACGGTTGTGATTCTATTTTTGGAAGTCTGACTATTTCAGGGACAGTATCAAGTTTGGTAGGTCTGGAAAGTATTGTGTATATCAGTGGTGATTTGTCCATAAGTGCAAATAATATCACTTCTACAGTGGGCCTTTCCAATTTGAATCGGATAGAAGGAGGTTTTTACACTGCCTTTTGTTCCAGTCTTCAGTCATTGGTTGGTTGGGAAGAACTGGAATATGTTGGTGGAAGAATGAGCATAATTACAAATCAGTTATTAACTTCTGTGGTATTAGATAATATAAAATCTGTAGGGGAATTTGTTCAGTATGATTATGACGACATGATATTTATTACAGGAAATTCGGCGTTGACACAACTAAACACCTTCAGGCAATTAAAAAGATATGAAGGAAATCTTCAGATTATAAATAATAACCAGATTACCACTATTGGCGGATTTGACAGCCTCAGATATGTAAAATACTGGATGATATCAGGACAGAATATTACTTCGCTGCCTTGCCTCAGTAAGCCTGATACTATTATTGACCTTGGCCTGCAAGGCCCTTTAGCTATTACGGACATAAATCCATTGAGCAGTGTCTCGGTATTGTCAAATTTAAACTTAAACGGCTTGGATAATATTACCAATATCAATGGAATTAGTCATTTAACCAACATGGAGAATCTTTACATTACCAGTTGTCCGGCGATTACCTCCATTAATCTTCCTCTTTTAACGTCAATACGAACTTTGGGTCTTGGTGGATTGAATAGTATTACTACCCTGGATAATATCCCCAATCTAAGAAAAGCCCTTTCAATAGCTATTGGAAATAATCCAAACCTGCAAAGTATAATCAACTTCACTTCCCTTCTTGGAATCTATCAGCAATTTGATTTGAGCAACAATCCTCAGCTTTCTGATATTTCCGGATTTTATAATCTTGCATACCTCAACGATATCTACATTCAAAATAATCCGCTGGTCAATACTTGTTGTTTTTTAGCTGAATTACAACGTATTGGTCGCATACAATCACTTATCTTTATTGAAAATAATGGTCCTGACTGCTCTGATATCATAGAACTGTTGAGTGAAGAATGTATTGATGGTGATTATGATTTGCGTATTAATAATGACAACTGTCTCACCAGATATAACCCTGATCAGACAGACATTGATGCTGACGGAGTGGGTGATGTTTGTGACAACTGTCCCAATGTACAAAATCCTGACCAGCTGGATTCCAACAATGATGGTATTGGTGACGCCTGCAGCAATACCCCACCTTCTGAATCACCCAATGTGGAAGTTCAGGAAGGAGACATTTATGTATCCGATTTTCAAAGAGGCGTAATTCTCACAGCTTCCAATGGCAATTGTTACAGAATCAATGTAGATAAAAATGGAAATCTTTTTACCATGGCCGTAAATTGCCCTGAATAGTTTCTTACCCAATTTTATTTGGTAATTTTATTTTTATGGAATTGTCATCAGTTTTGAATCTATGTTTAAAAATTATAGATTTTGAATGCTGTAAATTTAATAATAAAAAAAATTAATATTTACGTTCAACATCAAAGTTGGCTTCACAATTTTTTTATACTTTTGTACATTAAATAATTTTACTTTTTCTGGTACATTTTATACCTTCATCCATGCACAGAGTACATAAAAACAGTGATTTCAGCATACACAATATTCCTTTTGGAATCACTGTCATCAACGGTCAGCATCATGTTTCAACAAGAGTAGGTGATTTTGTGATTCCCCTGGTCGAACTACAAAATAAAGGAATTTTTGACGAATTTTCCATTCTTCAAAGTGTTTTTACTTCGATGTACCTCAATGATTTTATACGTCTGGGCAAAAAAATAACAGTCGCCGTCCGAAAAAAAATACAGGAATATTTTCAACAATTCGGCCTGGATTCCATCCCCGCTTATGATATACGTACCGTCATGATGTCCCTACCTGTTCAAATCGGTGATTATACGGATTTTTATTCGAGCCGCGAACACGCAACCAATGTGGGTATCATGTTCCGGGATCCCGCAAATGCGTTACTTCCCAACTGGCTGCATCTGCCTGTAGGATACCACGGCAGATCTTCTTCCATCACCGTTTCCGGTACTACCGTGAAAAGACCCAAAGGCCAGACGTTGCCACCGGAAGCTGAAAAACCTGTCTTTGGTCCCAGCAAACAAATCGACTTTGAACTGGAAATGGCCTTTATTATCGGGAAAGAAAATCAACTTGGAGAACCGATTTCCATCGAAAATGCAGAGGATTATATATTTGGTCTGACTTTGTTTAATGATTGGTCAGCCCGCGACATTCAGAAATGGGAATATGTTCCCCTCGGACCTTTCCTCTCCAAAAACTTTGCCTCAACCATGTCGCCATGGATTGTTACTCTGGAAGCACTGGAACCCTTCAGAGTTGCCGGACCAGTACAGGAACCCGAAGTATTGCCGTATTTACAGACAAAAAGCAGTAATAACTACGACATAAACCTGGATGTCATTATTACAACGTCCGAGGAAAAAGAAAATACCGTTTCACATTCGAATTTTAAATATATGTACTGGAGTATGGTTCAACAACTTGCTCATCATACTGTCAATGGTTGTAATATGCGGGTAGGTGATGTGCTGGCCTCAGGTACTAGCAGTGGCCATGGTCCTGATTCATATGGTTCGATGCTGGAAATTGCCTGGAAAGGCACAAAACCTGTGCAGATGTCTGACGGATCCACCCGGACTTTTATACAGGACGGCGACACGGTCACTCTGAAAGGTTATGCAGAAAAAGACGGCATAAGAGTGGGATTCGGCGAATGTGCGGCCAGACTTCTGCCAGCCGATTAAAATTGAAAATGATGACGACAAAAAAAGCAAATATAGCATTACTGATGGGAGGTCCTTCGACCGAACATAAAATTTCCCTTTTATCGGGCACCAGTATTTACAATGCAATAAATAAAGACAGGTACAATGTCCTGGTGGTGGGAATTGACCACGACACAAGATGGTGGTTGTACGAAGGCGATGATTTTCTTGACTACCCCGGACAACCGGATAAGATCAGTCTGAAATCCGGCGCTATGGAAGTATTTGTCAGGAACGTGGACAGAAAGGTTGTCCTTATGTCGGCCAGGGGAGAAATTTTGAAAGACATCGATTTGTTTTTTCCCGTTTTACACGGGTCTTACGGTGAAGACGGCGTTCTTCAGGGCGTTTTCCAATCAGTGGGTGCAGCCTATACGGGCGTTGGGCTGATGGCTTCTTCCGTGGGTATGGACAAAGATCTGGCCAAAAGGGTCTGGCGCGATGCCGGCATTCCCATTGCTGACTTTATCTGCCTGAAAAAACACGAAAAATCTTCATTGACTTTTGAAGAAATAAAACAAAAACTGGGTCTTCCTATCTTTGTCAAACCCGCGAATGCCGGTTCTTCGGTGGGAGTCAGCAAAGTCACTTCTGAAGCTGAATATTATCTTGCTCTTGACGAAGCTTTCCGGTTTGACACTAAAATTCTGATTGAGGAGGCTGTCATCGGAAAAGAGGTCGAATGTGCTGTTCTGGGCAATGAATTTCCAAAGGCATCTGTCATGGGAGAGATCATACCCAAAGCAACTTTTTATTCCTATGAAGCCAAATATCTAGATGACGACGGAGCATCCATGGCTATACCCGCCAATATAGATACAGACACAAGTGACGCCCTGCGCAATCTCGCTGTCAAAGCCTTTCAAACCATAGGTTGTGAAGGGCTGGCCAGAGTAGACTTTTTCCTCACCTCAGCAGGAAAAATGGTACTCAATGAAATCAATACTTTACCTGGATTTACTTCCATCAGCATGTACCCAAAATTGTGGGAAGCAACAGGTCTTCCATACACACAACTCATAGATGAAATTATCAGTTTGGGTCTGGAAAGGTACAAAAGGGATGTAAGTCTGGTAAAAAGGATTTGACAAAATCAAAGAAATCTGATCTGTACTCTTGACAACATGAGAAATTTGTCTTATCTTTGCAGACAAATGTCTTACATTATGCAATCATCATCCATTCACACAAAACTTAACAGAGAGGTTTCAAAATTGCTGAAAAAAAGTGATTATGGTAAAAACCTTCCAAAGAGTGAGGCAAACATTTCATATGACGATTTTATCAGTAATAAATTGTTATTGGTGATGATGATCAGGCAGGGAATACCTTACTCTCTTTTCAAACTTATCCGGGAAATTACACCTTTTACAGAAAAAGAATGGGCTGACATTTTTAATATATCTGCAAAATCATTGCAACGTTACAGTGTAGAACCTGATTACACTTTCAAATCAATTTATTCGGAAAAAATCCTGGAAATTGCCGAAGTGATAAATGTTGGAAATGACATTTTCGGAAATTCCGAAAAATTTAATCTCTGGCTTGAAACCCCGAATTTTGCCCTTGGCAATATGAAACCCCTTGAATTGCTGAAGGATTCCTACGGGAAAGAATTGGTACTGGCGGAGCTGGTCAGAATAGAACACGGCATTTTATCCTGACATGGAAGTTTTCCGGCTTTCACGGGAAAAGTTTGCTGCGTCCCTATCCGGTAAAGGGGCAGCTTTGAAGGGAGGCCGGTGGAACTCTCCGGGTGTCGAAATGATTTATACTGCCCAAAACAGATCATTGGCCATGGCAGAAGTGGCTGTGCATTTTACATTGGCAACGCTTCCGGATGATTATAAAATGATCACTATTCTGATTCCCGATCATGTAATGATTCTTGAGATTAAAGAACGCACACTCGCTTCTGACTGGCGCAACTTTCCCCATCCGGTTTCGACACAAATAATTGGCAATACATTTATTGAAAAACGAAAGGCATCGGTTTTGAAAGTTCCTTCAGCCATTACCAAAGGGGATTTCAATTTTTTAATAAATCCTTATCATGAAGACTTTAAAAAAATAAAAATTGTGGAAATAGAATCTTTTCCTTTTGATTCAAGAATTGTAAAAAAATGAACATTTCAATCGGTCAAGAGTTTCGTTTTTTAAACCATCTTTTTATGGCTTTTTTAATGGATAATCTGAATAATTTTTAACTTTACCGTCATGAACAAACAATACATTTTTTACATCTGGTTTTTAACATTATTGTCTTTTGCCGGAGAGGCACAACAAACTGTATCAGGTACCTTGACCCACGACAATGTGGTGCGGAATTACCGGCTCAGACTGCCAAAAGATCACCAGAAAACGGAAGCTATTCCTCTGGTGTTTAATTTTCATGGATTTAGCTCCAATGCGGGTCAGCAGGAGTTTTATTCCGGCATGAATACCTTAGCGGACAAAGAAAAATTTGCCGTCTGTTATCCTAACGGAATCAATGCTGCCTGGAATGTAGGCTGGTCATTTGGCAGTACGGCAGATGATGTCGGTTTCACAGAAGCCATGATTGAAAAATTTGTGATTGATTATGGTTTTGACAGAAACAAAATTTACGCATGCGGCATGTCAAACGGCGGGTTTTTTAGTTACCATCTGGCTTGCAATCTTTCTAACAAAATCGCTGCTATCGCTTCGGTCACCGGCAGTATGGTGCCCGGCACTTTTGAAAAATGTACACCTTCTTCTTCTATTCCGGTAATGGAAATTCACGGAACAGCCGATGATGTTGTTGCATACGGTGGTACCACAAACATAAGTTTACCAGTCGACTCAGTAATAACATTCTGGTCAAACCACAACCAGTGCGTCGGACCTTTTTTAAAAGAAAACCTTCCCAATACCAATTCGAACGACCAGAGTACCGTTGAAAAATATGTTTACAAGGATTGTGACACTGACCGGGAAGTATGGTTATACAAAGTATTAGGAGGTGGCCATACATGGCCTGGTGCTATAATAAGTATAGGGGTAACCAATCAAGACATCAATGCCAATGAAGAAATCTGGAAATTTTTCAAACGTTTTTCTTTACCGGAAACCAACAGTATTTCGGAACAAAATGAAAGTACGGCCATTTTTCCTAATCCGGCTTTTGACAAAATAAATCTGGCTTACAAAGACGTACATAATGTGCAAATATTTAATGCCTTTGGCAGACTTGTCCTGGAAGATTTTTACCTCAGCCCCGGGCAAACATTGGACATTTTAAACCTACCCAAAGGTATGTATATTTTGACCTGCCAGGCAGATGGTAAACCTGTCGTTCATAAGTTTATTAAAATGTAATATATGCAGGAATACGCTACGGTTCTTCTTTATGCTATTCCTTTTTTTGTATTGCTGATTGCTATCGAACACTTTGTTGCTTTGTATAAAAGAGAAAACATCAACCATTTATTCGATGTGATTTCAAGTCTGAGTTCAGGGATTTCCAATGTAGTCAAAGACATTCTCGGCTTGAGTATTGTTATTATAAGTTATAGTTACATGGTAGAACACTGGTCTGTGATGACCATTCAAAATCACTGGCTTTTATACATTCTCGCTTTTATTGGAATTGATTTTGCAGGATACTGGTCACATAGGTTTTCGCATGAAATCAACATTTTCTGGAACCGTCATATCATCCACCACAGCAGCGAGGAGTTTAACCTGTCCTGTGCTTTACGACAGTCTGTTTCCGAAATTTTTGCCGTTTTTACGATTCTTTTTCTTCCTCTTGCCCTACTGGGTATTCCTAAAGAAATCATAGGCATTATTGCCCCGCTCCACCTCTTTGCACAATTCTGGTATCACACCCGTCTGATAGGTAAAATGGGCTGGTTGGAACACATTATTGTCACCCCTTCTCACCACAGAGTACACCATGCCATCAACCCTGAATACATGGACAAAAACTACGGACAGCTTTTTATTTTCTGGGATAAATGGTTTGGCACATTTCAGGAAGAAAAAGAAAATATCGCGCCCGTTTACGGTGTGACCAGAGCCGTAAAAACATGGAATCCATGGATTATTAATTTCAAACATCTCTGGTTGCTGGTGCTGGATTTTTTCAGAACCAATTCCTTTCGTGACAAAATCAGAATCTGGTTTATGCCAACCGGATGGAGGCCTGAGGATGTAATGGAAAAATATCCGGTTGATTATACAAAGGATATATGGAACCGGGAAAAATACGATACGGAAGCCTCCTTTTCATGTAAGGTCTGGTGTGGGACACAGTTGATTATAACACTGCTTTTTACCTTGTATTTTTTCAGCCGGATAGGTTCCATGGAATATCACGAAATAATTTTATACGGCATATTTATATTTATTCAGATATTTTCATATACGTCTCTGATGGATGGCAGCAGTTTGGCACCAGTTTCGGAAACTGTTAAGCTGATTTTTGTTTTGTTTATTGTTTATTCTCAACATTTTGATTGGTTTGGTATAAAGAACATTGCACCTGAATTGTATTATGTAGTGTTTGCTTACTTTTCTATTTCCTTTGTGATTACTTTTTATTACTTCTTTTTTGACAGACCGAAACCTGTTTCTGCATCATATCATTCGCAAAATATTGCATATGTTTAAAAATGAAAAAAACTATATTATTCGTTTTTTATTTTTTTTGACGTTGCTGATGGTAGTTTTTGCTTTTCAACAGTGTTCTCCTGTTAAAAATGCAAAAACAAATGATAAAAATGACCTTACAAAATACGAAGGTTATTTTATGTACATGGCTGACGCAGCTGTTTTCAAAAGTTGCGGAAGTGAAAAACCTGTTAGAGTAGCTGCAGAAAAAGAATATATACAGGTCGAAAGAAAATATCTTCAGATAGCTGAAGGTGGAACATGGGTATATCTGGTTTTTAAAGGCAGACTTCAAAAACTTCAAAATGAGGAAGGCAATTTAGTTCCTTCATATATCATTCATGAAATTACAGAATTAAATAAAGACAAAAGGTGTAAATAAAAAAAGCAAAAGCATGGAGTTCATACTTTTGCTTTTTGATTCTTATTTACAGCTATAACCTTCATCAACTCTGTCTGCTTTCCATTCTTCCAGAGTGATGTTTTTGTAAATAGTGTCTGAGCTTGTACCCAGAAAACTTTCTGTTGTTTTTACTTTGACATCATTTCCATCAACACATCCTTCACTGGTTAATTCAACAATAAAGGCATTAATGGTACACGTAACACAGGTTTTGTCTTCGTCTTTGTTACAGGAAAAAAGAATTAATACAATACCTAAAACAAATAATGATAATACATTTTTCATACAATTAAATTATGTTTTTATTAAGAGCACAAAAGTAACTGAATACTACACAAATAGAATATTTTCACCAGGCTATTTTGAGAAATATAATCAGGTTGTAAGAATTACATAATTTGAGTAAATAAAATTGTGAATTTTGAATGAGTTGACTAAACATTTTGCCATTAATGACGGAAATCATCTTACGACTTAACCTGAATACATGACTTTCCGGAATTTAAACCATAAATTTTAAATTAAGAAATGATGTAAACTTATTGCTGTTAATATGTGTCGCTTATATTAACAATCAGAATATTTCAATTTTGATTAATGATTTGATTGAAATAAAATTCTAACTTTGAAAAATTAAATCAATCATTATGAAAAGTATATTTGGTATATTTTGTTTTACTGTTTTGAGCGGTTTTCTTAGCCCGGCATTTGCAACTATTCCTGAAGAAATAAAATGGTCATTGAATTGTACTCGCCCAACGGCTGAATATGATGTTAAGGTTAATAATGTTAGATTAACTATCCGAAATGCAGGAGGAATAAAAACCAATTCATATTATTTCTCTAATTTTCCTCAAAACATCAAAGTTCCGGCAATAGAAAATATTGGTTTGTGGATTGGAGGGAAAGACAGATCTGGAAATATAAAATTAAGTGCATTTACTAATGAGGCTTATGCGTTTGATTATTCTTCTGGACCTTTACACCCAGATTTTGGCAATACAAGCAATGAAGAATGCCAAAAATGGAATAAAATTTTTACGGTAAATAAACAGGAAATTTCACAGCATATCACAAACTTCAGAGCAGCCGAAGAAAAACAAATACCTTATGATTGTAGTACTATACCTGATGGTGTAAAATTCTGGCCAGGTGTTGGCAATCCATTTTGGGAAAAAAAATATGGATGGGATCTTCCTGATCAGCCTCTGGCGTTCTTTTTCGACGCAGATCATAATGGTTTTTACAATCCTTGTCTGGGTGATTACCCTATGAATCCTGAGTCAAATTGCGGCCTTTTTGATTTAAATGATATTTTGAACCAAATTCCTGCAGAAATGAGTTTTTATATTATAAATGATGCAGGAAGTTACCATACTTTAACAGGACCTGCCAATATAGGAATGGAGATTCATGTGTATACATTTCTATTCAATTCAAATGATGAAATAAACAATATGTCTTTTATGAGCTACAAGACATATCATAGAGGATTTGAGGATCTACATGAATCATTTATTGGAATTTATGTTAACCCCGCACTTGGCTGTCCTTATGATAATTATATAGGATATGATAAAAACAGAAGAATGGGCTTTATTTACAATAATCAGGAAGTTGATGGATTTGGAATAAACAAATATTATGAAAAAGCTTACCCTGAAAAAATTCCAACCTTAGGTATAGATGTGCTCGAAACCCCATTTACTCAAAAAAAAATTAAGAGGGATGAAGACGGAAATATAATATATGACAATTTCGGAAATAAAGTATTTGAAGATCTGTTGATCGGCGAAATTGGAGAAGTTATAGACAAATCCCAAATACATAGTTTTATGTATTATAATGATTGTAGTGTGGGTGCACCTAATCCAAATACATGTACACCCAACAGAGGGAATGAAATAGATTTTTATAATTATTTAAACGGTTTATGGCTTGATGGAACTCCATTAACAAAAGGGGACTTAGGATACAATCCAGGATCAGAAGATCAGACCTTTTTTGCTTTTCCGGATAACCCTTCAAATAATAACAAATGGTCAATGTGTACGGCAAATTTTCCAAAAGTGAACACAGTGAGATTTGTGTTGAGTGTTGGAAAAATTTTTATGCCTCCTGGTTGGTCAGGAGATATATCTATTGGTATCTCATCGGGATTTGAAGATAAATTACCTTGTCCGGATTTGAGTTCACTTTATTTTGCTGATGACAAAGCGCAGCAACTTTTTGATAATTGTTTTATACTATCTGAGGTTTCATCTTCAAGTGACATTGAAGACGATTTCATTAGTTCAATTTATCCAAACCCTTTTTCATTAAATTCTTCAAATCAATGTTTTGTAACTTCGTCATCAGAATTGAAATCTGTTAAAATATTTGACTTGTTCGGTAATTTTGTTTACAAAAGTGAAGGATTGCTTAAGACTACATCTTCCAATAACAATAATCAATTTACATATGAGTTGGGTACAAAAAACATCAACATATTGTCGGGATTATATTTCATTGTTTTGGAAGATAAAAACTATAATTCGGTAATTAAAAAATGGTTGGTCAATTGAATCTCCCAATGACACACTAGTTAAATTCTAAATCATTTTTTATAATAAGGTTACAAAAATCAAATAAACATACAGTCATTAATGACGTAAATCATCTTACTACTTATCCTGAAAACCTGACTTTCCGGAATTTAAACCATAAATTTGCTTTTGTAAAGAATTCCAAAGTTATGTCAAATGAGGAAATTATATCCTGGCTCCTGGAAGGTGATGTTTCCATACAATATCAGGTATACAGAGACCTTTTAGGTGAGGATAAACCGGAACTCCGGAATCAAATTCCTGATACAGGATGGGGAAAACAATTTCTTGACAAACAGAATCCCGACGGATATTGGGGATATAGTTACTACCAACCCAAATGGATTTCAACACATTATACACTACTTGATTTGAAGTATCTTCAGATTCCGCCAGACAATACAATAATACAAAAAACACTGGAAAGAGTATTGAAGGATGAAAAGGGACATGACGGAGGTATCCTGCCAATGGGCACGACAAAAAAATGCGATGTTTGTGTTAATGGAATGGCCCTGCAACTTTTGACATACTTTCAGCAAAATGAAGAAGATTTGAAATCGGTTGTCGATTTTATCTTATCGGAAAAAGTAGGTGACGGTGGTTTCAACTGTCAGTCCAATCGCCAGGGTTGTCATCACAGTTCACTTCACACCACTCTATCTGTGCTCGAAGGTTTTTTTGAATACCTCAACAATGGATATACATACAGAATAAAAGATATTCTTACGGCAAAAAAATCTTCCGAAGAATTTATCCTCATGCACTCCCTGTTCCGGTCTGATAAAACCGGAGAAATCATCAATCCCAATTTCCTTACATTTCATTTTCCTGTTAGGTGGTTTTACGATATTTTCCGTGGTCTTGAATATTTTGCAAAAAGTGAATATCCATATGATACAAGAATGCAGGAAGCACTTGACATCCTTTTGCGAAAAAAAACCAAAGATGGTCTCTGGAAAATGGTATCTCCGTATGCAGGTTTGAATCATTTTATTATGGAAAAAGCCGGTACGCCAAGCAGGTGGAACACACTCAGGGCATTGAGGATATTATCCTATTATTTTGAAACGTAGTAACTAAGATTTATTTATCAAACAAATTATTTAATGATGCCACGACCTACCAACAAAACAGAATTGTTTGATCAAAGCCAAAAAAATTTTAAAACCCTGATGACATTTGTCAATAATCTTTCTGAAGCAGAAAGAAACATGGATTTTCCTCCCGGCACGATGAACCGAAACATCCGTGATGTATTGGCACATCTTCACGAATGGCATCTTATGATGAAAGACTGGTATGAAACCGGAAACAAGGGGAAAAAACCGGATATCCCCGCAAAAGGGTACACTTGGAAAAATACACCTGAACTCAATAAAAAAATATGGGAAAAAAATCGCCATATTCCATTTGAAACTATTTATGCTGCATTGTCCGACTCTCATAATAACATGATAAAAATTATTGAATCACATTCAAACGAAGAACTTTTTGATAAAAAAAGGTATGCCTGGACAGGGACAACATCACTCGGTGTTTACCTTATTTCTTCAACATCAAGCCATTACGACTGGGCCCTCAAATTAATCAAAAAAGCCAGAAAATAAGCAGCAAAAAATTAGCAGGAATAGACAAATACAATTCTTCAGGAAGGGGCTATATTTGAATTTTCAATTATAAAACCAATTAAGATGGAATATCAAAATTTCTGCGATTCAAATTTTTTTAAAGCGTGTATAATCATTATTACCGTCGGGATGATTTTTCAGATTGTTGAATCTGGTTACTATTTTGGCCAATGGATGTACACTATCCTACGTTGAAATTTCAACACACTTTGTTCTTAGTTAAATAATATAATCCGGGCTGAAATAAACATAGACATGATTTCTTATTTATAATTTTACAGAAAATATTTTATTAATTTTTCCTTCCGTTGTTATGAAAATTCTGATACTCTTTTTTTGTATTTCTTTCATAAGTTTGAATAGACTTTTTGGCCAGAATAATACCAATATAATGGAAGGTCGGGTAACAGATGATAAAAACAACCCTATCGATCTGGCACTCATTTCTCTTTTGTCAAAACAGGATTCGACGTATATTGTATCTGATTACACGGATCTGGATGGTAGTTTTGAATTCACTAAATTACCTCTGGGAAATTATGTACTACAAATTTCCATTTTAGGTTTTCAAACCTTTGAATCTGACTTTTCCATTGAAGAAAATGAAAGTAAAAAAGATGTGGGCATAATACAAATTTCACCTCTTCCTTCGGTTTTGGATGCGATAACCATCACCGAAAAAAAACCTTACATTGAAAGAAAAACAGACCGCACCATCATTAATCCTGATGCCTTACTTGCAAATACCGGAAGCAGTACACTTGAAGCGCTGGAAAGAGCTCCTGGGATTTCAGTTGATCAGAATGGCAACATCAAATTAAAAGGAAGAGCAGGTGTGACAGTGTATGTAGACGATAAACCAACCTATCTTGGAGGAGCAGAACTCGAAAACTACCTCAGATCTATACCAACAAGCACCGTAAAACAAATTGAAATCATGACCAATCCTCCGGCCAGATATGAAGCAGCCGGCAATTCAGGAATCATAAATATTATTACCAAAAGAAATAAAAATGTTGGTTTGAACGGAAATGTGGTATTAAGTCTTCAACAAGGTCTGTACACCAGAAGCAATAATAGTCTCAATCTAAGCTACAACAAAAATAAATGGAGTTTATATGTAAATATAAACGGAGGATTCAGAAATAGTTTTCAGGATCTCTACATCAACAGATATTATAAAAATGAAAATAATGAAACCACTTCTTCATTTTCACAAAATTCATTCATTGTTAAAGATGGTATATCAGGCAATGGAAAAATAGGTTTTGATTATTATCATTCTCCAAAAACTACCTTTGGGTTTTCTCTTAAAAAATTAAGTAATCCCAATGGGGATAAAACAGATAATACCGCTTTTATTCGCAATAAAAATAAGGAAATTCTCAATCGTGTTTTAGCGGATAATGTCACCAAAAACACCTTTGACAACGTAACCTATTCCGTTTACCTCAAACAAATGTTTGGCAAAAAAGGAAGTACCCTTACCTTCGATGCAGACTATGTCAACTATTCATCGCGCAGCAATCAGGTGTTCAAAAATACCATTTATGATATCTTGGAAAATATCGCTTTTCAAAATAAAATTGATGGTGACGTTCCTTCTTCGATAGATATTATTGCTTTAAAATCCGACTTTGTCGTTCCCCTGAATTCCACTTCAAAATTTGAAACTGGTGTAAAAACTGCCAATACAAATACAAACAATGAAGCCATTTACAATAATACCATTGAAAGTATCACCCTACCGGATTATAATCTGAGCAACCGGTTTTTATATGATGAATGGATTCATGCCGGGTACGTCAACTATACAAAAAGTTATAAAAGGATAGAGTTGCAATTAGGCTTAAGGGCTGAAATCACAAGTTTTAAAGGCAACCAAAGAGGTAATGTTGAAAAACCTGATACAAGTTTTACGAGAATGTATAACAATCTTTTTCCTACACTATATCTCTCCTGGACGATGGATACTACAGGAATACACGTTATGAATTTTTCATTCGGAAGAAGAATAGACAGACCCTTTTTTCAGGATTTGAATCCATTTATTTTACCGCTGGATAAATTTACCTTTTACAGTGGCAACCCGGACTTACTACCTACCTATTCTAACAATTTTTCTTTAACTTATTCTTATAAAAATAATTTCAACACCTCATTAAATTATTCAAAAACGTTGGATGGTATCAATGAAACACTTGAAATAAAAGAGGGTATTTATTATAGTCGGCCGGGAAATATAGCTACTAACCATACGTTATCCATTTCCGTTGATGGTGCTTTCAACATATCTAAATGGTTGGGCGTAAACAGTTATTTCGAAGTCGGACATCAGATATTCAGGAGTCCTTTATATACGGAAATTTTGAATACAAGCGGAACCTATTGCGCGGGCAATATCAACACCAGTTTTCAATTGGGTAAAGGATGGATTGCCGACCTCAGAGGTGACTATCAAAGCGATGTTGTATACGCCCAATTACTTATTAAAAGTTTTGGAACTATTAACATTGGTGTACAGAAAAAAATATTGAAAGACAAAGGAAGTCTGAAACTCAACCTCAACGATATTTTTTATACGCGGCGCGCAGATGGAATCATCAACAACCTTAAAAATACGGATGCGGATTGGAACAGTCGCCTCGACACAAGATCAGCCACCATAGCCTTTTCCTATCGGTTTGGAAAGGCCGACTCCAAAAAAACCAGATATACCGGTTCAGGTTCAGATACAGAACAAAAAAGAGTAAAATCATAGGTTATTTTATTTTTCTGTCGTCTGAGAGACACATCTCTTTTTTTACATCGGATAATAAACGTCCTTCGTCGAAACACACATTTTTTTTCCAATGGTACTTGTACCTTTGAAAATAAAATTCGGCCTATGTATGTTATCGCAGATGATAAGGGACTCAGCAAAAATTGTTCTTTTCATAAAGAGAATATTGTCATGTATTCTTCGTTTCAAAATTTAGAGTCCAAACTGAATTATAAAAATTTTTCTATCAAATATGTTATTGACGGTATAGAAAATTATGAAATTAATGGACAAAGTCACAGAATAAAAAAAGGAGAATTTTTACTGTGCAACGGAACTGAAGAAGGAAAGATATCCATTGATCAACCTATTTCGACCAGAGGTATTTGTATTGGAATAGAATCTCATCAGATTGCTGAAGCACTTGCCAGCCATATTTCTCCTGATAGTGCTGTTCCTGAAGTTCATCCATTTACATTTATGAGCTCCCCTGAATTTTCGCAATGTCAGTTTATGTCAAAATCTTCACAGATTACCAAAGTACTTTTGGGTTTGTCAACGATTATCGATAAAAACCCTCATGACGAATATACCTTTGAAAAGGAGTTTTATTTTAACGTTGCTGAAAGTATAGTCTCAGACTATATTCCCTTTATCGAAAAATAAAATCGATGCAATGTATAAAACTCAGTACAAAAAAGATTTGCTTCAAAAACTGGCAAAAGGAAAATCCTTCATTGAACAATATTTTACGGTTGATATTGATATAAAAAAAGTTGCCAGGGAATCCGGCATTTCAGAATACCATTTTTACCGGTTATTTAAAAATGTGTATGGAATCAGCCCCTATCAGTATTTGAAACAAAAACGTCTGGAAATGGCAAAAATAATGCTGAAAAAGGACAACATTCCTATTTCACAATTGGCTATGGAGGTAGGCTACAGTGATATTTTTACGTTTAGTAAAGCTTATAAACAGCATTTTGGGTTTCCGCCAAGTCAACGGTTTTAACTCAATGAAGGTAAAAATCCTACATGTTGTATCTCAGAAGAAAAAAAAATCAACAGGTAATCAATTTAGCAGCAATTGACAAATTACATAGTGTTTTACAAAGTAATTTTGTCAAAAAATAAATAGTATGTCTATTAAAAAATGTATAATTTCAACGATTCTGTTATGCTTAATGAGTGGATATATTCTTCATGCGCAGCACCAACCATGCGGACAGGATCACGTCACCCGGCAATGGTTTATGAAGAAACCTGAAATGCAAAAAATGTACGAACGCCATGTAGATGTCATTCGCAAAAATCTTTCAGAAAAGAAAAATGATTCGCCTTTACGAAATGAAATCAAATATACCATTCCAGTAGTTTTTCACATTCTGCATCAGGGTGGAACTGAAAATATAAGTGAAGAACAGATAAAAGACCAGATGAGAATTCTCAATCGGGATTACCAGAAACTAAATGCGGATACCGCCCTTGTCGTTTCCGCTTTCAAAAATAATATAGCCCATGTAGGTTTTGCTTTTGAACTGGCAAAAATTGACCCTGAAGGAAATTGTACAAATGGTATTGTAAGGCATTATACCTCAAAAACGATTTGGGATGCGGACAAAATTGAAGACTTTATATATTCATGGCCCACTAACCAATATCTGAATATTTATGTCGTAAAAAGTATCAATATTGCACCAGCCTATACTTTTTTGCCTGGAGTGGGAATACCTGATTTTGCCGATGTAATCGTTTGTCAGTCCAACCTAATTGGAAGCATCGGTACCGCCGGAGTTGCCAATTCAAGAGCACTCACTCATGAAGTAGGTCACTGGTTTGGTCTTCCTCATATCTGGGGAGTATCAAACGCACCCGGTGTAACTTGCGGTGATGACTTTGTACCTGATACACCGATTACCAAAGGATTTATCAGCTGCAGTATTAATAATTCAAAAATATGTGACCCCAATATTGAAGAAAATGTCCAGAATTATATGGACTATACACCTTGCAAACTTATGTTTACCAACGGCCAGGCTGCCTATATGATTGAAACCATTACGCTGGGTTTGAATGACCGCGATTATCTTGTGAGCGAGGAAAATAATGTAAACACCGGAATTAAAGGCAATTCAATTTGTAATACCATAGCAGCGTTTACGCTTTCAAAATCAAATATATGTATTGGAGATTCTCTAAAGTTGACAAATTTTAGCACCACAGGCAATGACAACAGTTCTCTATTATGGACAATGTATGGAGGAATTCCTGAATCCTCTACCGATTCGGTTGTTACTGTCCGTTTTCCGGAACCGGGTGAATATTCCGTAGAACTCATCGTAAATGGTGGAATAAACGGAAATGATACACTCATAAGATTTGTAACCGTTGAAGATGGCAACAATGGTAAAAGGCCAAATTTTGAATTTACCTTTGCCAACGGTATCCTTCCAAATGATATTAACGTAACCGGAACACCAGCAGATGAGATCGGGTGGATTTCTTTGGATGGACCAGGAGCTGAAAATACAAAAGGTTGTATATTTTTAAACAACATCTCGAGCGAATTGACATCGGGACACAAGGACTATTTCGAAACACCTTATTTTGATTTGAGTAATGTTGAAAAACCCAGGTTTTCATATTATTACGCCTATGCAAAAAAATTCGACAATCAAAATGATTCCTTCAAAGTGGAATATACCCTCGATTGTGGACAAACATGGAAAAATATGAACGGAATACCCGGAACAAACAGCATGTCAGTCAATACAGGAGGAGTTACATCTGAAATTTTTATTCCGCAGGCTGAACAATGGAAAAAAGTGTCCCTGGCTTCTGTCTTTACAACACCCATTAAAAATAAACCTTCCGTCAAATTTCGGTTTCTATTTAAAAGTGATCCGGCTGTTCAGGGTTCAAACAACATTTACATCGACGAAATCAATATCCTTGATGAAACGGCAACCAAAGCAGAAGAAGTGCAATGGACAGATGCGATTAATTTGTATCCCAATCCATCCGGAGGAGAAGTGGAAATAAGGATTCCCTACACAAGTGGAAAAACTGCAGAAGTTTTTATTGTCAACTTAACCGGGATGATCGTTGACAAACCGCGTTTTATCCGCCAGGAAAACGAATATGTAATGTATAAAACTGATAGCGAATCTCGTCTTTCTTCAGGAATATATTTTGTAAAAATACATGTGGATGGATATCCAATCATCACTAAAAAAATGTTGGTTATCGACGAAAAGAAGTAATAATTTTTGTTCATCAGGTATTTTTGGAAAACGAGGGTTTTTATTTCCCCACGTTTTCCAGAATACCTTTCAGAAAACTATTCACATCAAAGTTTTTGTCACCCGTACCCATTCTTACCACGACCAAATCTCTGGAAGGAATGATAAAAACGTATTGCCCCTGATAACCATCCGCATAAAACATATCCTCGGGAGCGTCTTTGTAAAATGAATGTTCTTTATTCAGCCAGAAATGGGCACCATATTGGTTTTTGGAATGAATTGCCGGTGAGGTTGTGTAATTTACCCAATAGTCAGGAAGTATTTGTTTTCCCATCCACGTTCCGTTGTGCAGATACAACAGTCCAAATTTAGCCCAATCCCTCGGCAAACCATAAACATAACTCGACCCGATAAAAGTTCCCGTAGCATCTGTTTCCTGTAACATGGAAGACATTCCAAGCCTGTCAAATAGTTTTCTGTTCAGATACGAAAAATAAGCTTCATCATTGGCAAAACTATTGCGTATAAAACAGGAAATCAGGTTGCTTGTCCCTGAACTGTACAGCCAGATTTTTCCGGGTTTACCAACAAGTTGTTTGGACAATGGAATTTCAGCAATTTTCTCAGAATCATACAACATGGTGGTGACATCACATATTTTTGTATAATCCTCCTCCCATTCCAGGCCACTACTCATTTGCAACAAATCATTAAGCGAAATTTTCGAACGTTCATCATTTTTCCATTCAGAAAATAAATTTTGCTGACTCAGGTCAATTTTGTCGTTGTAGACCATAAGACCAATAAAAGTATTTAATAAACTTTTAGCCATTGACCATCCAAGCTGAGGTGATGAAACATTAAAAGGTTTAGCATATTTTTCAGCTACAATGGTGTCATTATGGATGACTAAAACTGCTGATGTCCGCTTGTCCGTAAGGTAAAAATCCTCATCAAAAGCGGCCATGACCACCTGATCAAGTTGCTCTTTTCGGGTACCGGCAGTAATCCCTTCTTTCCAGGTAAAGACAGGAATACTATCCTCAGCAAACCTGCTTTTATTTTGTGTAAATTGAAATGAGGAGGAATCACCTTCTTTTAAGAGAATACATCCGACCCCTTTTTTATACACTGCCGTTTTGGGTTTTAAACCGAAAAAAGTTGCTCTGACAGAAAATTTATCTTCATTTATTTCCAGGGAAGTGTAAGGCAGTAAACTATGGTATAAAACATTTTTTTTAATTTCAGTAATATCCCTTCCTTCTATATATTTACAAGAGCAGGCGATTTTAGCCGCAAATCCGTTGACGATCGTCAGACGGGGAAAAAGATAATAATAAAAGGTAGCCAATATAATTAAAATAAGTCCGGCCAGTGCAATGAATATTTTTCGCATCATTATTATAGAACGTCATAAAAATCCAAAATTAGTAATTTTTCAGGATTGAAAGAGATTTCATAGTTTAATGCAGCAAATATCAGCGTTTCTTATAAATAAAAATGGCAGCAAGAATACCTTACTGCCACTTTGTATTTGAGATAATCTTTGCAACATATGATTAAAACGTATACCCTACGCTCACAAAAATAGCTCTGTTTTTGATGGAACCCTCATCCTCAGCATTTAAATTCTGTAAACCGAGTATATATCTGGCATCAATGGAAATCTTTTTATTAATATTAACACCAAGACCCAACTGAAGTCCAAAATCCAAAGGTTTTGGAGCCTCTTCTCCACTACTATCATAATTAATTTCTTCTACATCACATTCTCCATCAAAACAATATTCCAATTCCACCTTCCCAATACCATAACCTACATAAGGTCCACCCTGAACAAAAATGTTTATGGCTTCCATGTTTCCAAAGTCATACTTTGCCAAAATTGGTAATTGCAAATAATGTAAAGAAATTGAACCTTCTTCATCATTTTCTTCAAATTTAGTACCCATCTGTATAAAGTTGAGCTCAGGCTGAATAGAAAAATTATTATTGACCATGTGTTTATAATAGATCCCGCCACCTAATCCGAATTTGTGTTTTGTATCCAGATCTACTGATTCGCTAAAATAAAAAGTTGATAAATCAGCACCTACCCTTATTCCAATTTGTGCTTGAATGGTAGGCATAATTAAAATAAAAATTAGTAAAACGAAAAAATGGTTTCTGTTTCTCATTGGATTACTGTTTGTTAAATAAAAAAGCAGGCCAAAAATAATTTAATTTTTTATGTTGAAAAAAATTATACCCATAATAATGTAAACTATTTACATTTTTTATGAATTCACTAGCGAGACATTATTGTTATAATTATCTGGTGATATTATTTTTCAAAGGTATAGTCTCCTCTTAATGAAAAAAATTTATTTCCAGTATCCCCTTTCCCTTTTTACGCAAGTCTTTTCTAACCTTCTTAATAAATAGATGCTGCAAAAGTTACTTTAAAAGTATACTTTTTTTATCATGGCAAAAAAAAAGTGGCAGAAAGGAGTTCCTTTGTGCCACTTTTATTGAAAGATTAATTCTAATTAGAATTTATATCCTAAACTGATAAAGATACTGCTGTTTTTATACGTTGAATCTTCTTCAGATGTTAAATTAGCTAAACCTAATCCATATCTTGCATCTACAGAAATATTTTTTGTGATGTTTACTCCGGCACCTAACTGTAATCCGAAGTCAAGGCTTTTTGGTCCGTCCTCACCATCACCATAATCTGTATCTTCGGTTTCGCAATCATCACCCACACAAGATTTGGTCTTAACTTTTCCCAAACCCAATGCAACGTAAGGTCCTGCCTGAACATAAAAATTTAAGGCATCCATGTCACCAAATCCATATTTTGCCAATATTGGAATTTGCAAATAGTTCATTGTTATGGTTGATTCTACATTTGTTCCCAAAAAGTCAAGGTCAAATTTAGTTCCCATCTGCATGAAGTTAAGTTCAGGCTGAATAGTAAAATTGTCATTGACCATATATTGGTAAAATACACCTGCTCCGAATCCAAATTTCATTTTGGTGTCAAAAGATTCTCCTCCGGATTCAATGGTCTGATTGGCAAGGTTGGCACCTAGTCTTACTCCGAATTGAGCCTGAACAACCGGAAGTGATAAAACAATTAATAAAACGGCTAATAAAAGATTTTTAATTTTCATAAAGAAAGATTTAAGGTTAATAATGCGACAAAAGTAATTAATAAAGTTAATATATATAATTTATTAACATATTTTTTTTCTATTTTGTAATTAATTATAAATGAAACTATTAAATTTTAAAATAAACAAATTCTACATTTTAAAATGTATAATCTAACGTACTTCACCCTTGTTTTCATCAAAAAAATAAAAAGGGAAAACATCTTCAAAATTTTTCTTTTTGACCATGATGAAAATTTTTTTCCTTCAAAAATTTTCTTGCTTCTGAGGTAAACAATAAATTACCTAAACCTATTCCTGAAATGAAAAGTAATGTATTATATTTGTACTCTTCCTTTTTTCAAAAACAATACAAAAACTACTATAGAAATAGTTTCTTATCCAATATAGCTTTTTTAGCCGTCTTAATTTCCTGATGGAAGTCAGGAATACCTTATCTTTACGACAAATTATCATCAACATTGGAAATAGAAAATTCAAATTCCATCCTACCCGTTTTGCAAAAGGTTTGTGATAACCAGAAAAATTTTAAAATGGTTTTTTCCAAAAAAAGGCAGAAAGAGGAAAAAGTGATCAACATTACCGCCAAACCGATTCTGCTCAAAGGAAAACCATTTATCAAATGTGTGTTCCGCCATCCAAACAAAGACAATACGTACAACTATGACATCAAAGAATTTTTAACCTTAACAAGTATATGGCTGGAAGAAAAATTCTACCATGCCGATTTGTTTCTGACAAATGAAACCTACCAGTTTTTACAGAATCAAAAAGGAAAATCTACCCTGCTTTTTAAAAAAGCCTCCAATATACTGGAAGACAACCAAAGCCATGATCACCAGAAAAAGGTTTATGTAAATCCTGAGGGTCAATATTATCGCGATTTGGGGTTGATTTCCGGACAAGGCAACCTCTTTTCCAAAGGTCAGAAAAAATACAACCAGATCAATAAATATATAGAGATGGTGAGCCACCTACTCAGCGACGAAAAACCTGAAGGTGTTTTTACGATAGCGGACATGGGCAGTGGAAAAGCATATCTTACATTTGCCCTTTATGATTACCTTAGCACATCTCTCGGATGGAAGGTAAAAATAACCGGATACGAACTCAGAAAAGACCTGGTCTTTTTGTGTAATGACGTGGCTGCCAAAATGGGGTTTGCCGGTCTTTCTTTTGTTGAAGCCGGAATTGATAAGGTGCCGATATCCAAAACCGATATGGTTGTTGCGCTTCATGCTTGTGATATTGCCACCGATATGGCTATACATTTTGGAATAGAGTGCGGAGCAAAATATCTCGTCCTGGCCCCTTGTTGTCAGAAACAGATCAGGCAAAACATGGACATTCAAAATGTTTTATCACCGGTACTCAAACACGGAATCCTACTCGAACGTCAGGCTGAGTTGCTTACCGATGGAATGAGGGCTCTACTTCTTGAATATAAAGGTTATCAAAGCAGAGTATTTGAGTTTGTTTCGCTCGAACATACAAGTAAAAATGTAATGATCACGGCCAAAAAATCAAAACCCGATCCAAAAGCCCTGGATTCTTTTTTTAATATATTTTTATATTTTTGCGATTCAAAGCCATTATTTTGACAGACACGTACAGACACAAAGGATTGCGCGCCCAGCTTGTAAAGGAGTTGCGTAACAAAGGAATCAAAGACGAAAGAATATTAAAAGCTTTTGAGGAAATACCCAGACATTATTTCCTTGACAAAGCCTTTGCTGACTGGGCTTACCGCGATGTGCCCTTTCCGATAGGATCAGACCAGACCATATCCCAGCCATATACGGTCGCATACCAGACAGAATTACTGGACATAAAAAAAGGTGACCGGGTATTGGAAATTGGCACGGGTTCGGGATTTCAGGCGTGTGTTCTTGCTTTTATGGGTGCCAGAGTATATACCATTGAACGACAGGAAAACCTTTTCCACAAAACAAACGCACTGCTTGAAAAAATCGGATATTCCAAAGTCAGGACGTTTTTTGGGGATGGATATGCCGGCGTTCCAAGGAGTGCGCCCTACGATAAAATATTAATCACAGCGGGAGCCACAGAGGTGCCTCAGACTTTGTTTGACCAGCTTGTACCAGGTGGAATTCTTGTCGTACCTTTAGGAAACAATGATCATCAGGTCATGACAAAATATATTAAAAAGTCGGACACCGAATGCCAAAAGTTTACATATGACAATTTTCGATTTGTTCCATTTCTTCCCGGTGTACAAAAACAAAATTCTTCCGGTAATACGCCGGATATAAAATCACCTGACCGCAATAAAGTGAATTTGTAATCGATTTGCTCTAAAATAAGTTGTCCGTAAATTAAGTATTTTTATATATTTGCATTCTCTAAAATACAACTGAGAATGAGAAACATAGTCAACAGGTATGTCTTTTGGCTTGCCATATTTTCCTGGGCAGGTTGTATCCCGAAAACGGACACACCCAAAACTATTGTAAACAAATCCCTGATCGACAAAGAGATACAAAAGATATACAACTTTATGGCTACCTCAGACACGGATAGTCTTTGTTTTTACCTTCGTCATAAAGATCCAAGTTTCAGATACCACAGCCTCCTTTTACTTTCTTCCTTAAGGGATAAAAACACGCTTGATTCCATCACACCTTTACTCAGCGATCCTATTCTTGATGTAAGAGCACTGGCAGCATATACCATTGGGCAACTCGGAGTGGAAAAAGGAGCACTCAAACTACTTTCTGCCTTCAGAAATAAGGATACCATTTCTGTTAATAATCAATTTAATGCCAATATTCTTGAAGCCATAGGTAAAACAGGCAATCTATCCATGCTTAAATCACTCGCTTCTGTAAAAACATACCGGGTGACAGACACCCTTTTGATTTCAGGACAGATCAAAGCCATCTACCATTTTATGTTGAGAAATAGAACGGCTCCTGAAGGCAGTATTACTGCCCTGAACATTTTGAAGGAAAAGAGACACATTCCTGAAATAAGGTTATATGCCGCCCATTATTTTGGAAGGGGTAAAAATACAGAAGTTGAAAAATACGGTGCTGCTTTACTGGCTGTTCTCAATTCAACGACAGAGCCGGAAATCAGATTACCTCTTATAACTGCAATAGGAAAATCAAAAGATATATCGGTCCTAAACTCCCTGAAAGCCCTGTTAAGTACTTCTCAGGATTACAGAGTGAAAGTCAATGTCATAAAAGCGTTGGGTAATTTCCCGTATGACACCGTGAGAATGGAAGTCGCCGCCTTTTTAAAAGATAAAAATCATCAAATCTCTGTAACGGCATCTCAGTTTTTTCTTGACAATGGTATTAAAGAGGATCTCGAATTCTACAGACTGCAAATACAGGATAGCTTGTTTTGGAAATCAAAAGCCAATTTATATGGATGTCTCCTTAAACATGCTCCTGTTTACACTACCAAATTTAAAACTGCTGTATCTCTGGAAATCAAATCGCTGATTGAAAAATCTTCCAACGTTTACGAAAAAGCACAACTGGTAAAAGCGTTGAGTCTTGATCCTTATAATTACCTTTTACTTGATCAATATATAAATTCGAATCAGGCTCCTGTAAAAGTGGCCGCAGCAGAAGGATATAAAAATATTCTGACGAGTCCCAATTTTTTCAAAGCATTCGGTTATGGTTATCCAAAAATAAAGGCCCAAATACTGGAATCCCTGGCTGCTATGATCTTAAAAAATGATGTCGGCACATTAGCGGTAGCAGCGCAAATATTAAGAGAACCTAGTCTTGGCTGGAGAGAATGGATCAAAGATCCCGGGTTCCTGAAAGAAGCCCTGAAAAAAATAAAACTTCCCGAAGGGATTGAAGCGTACAATGAATTGGATGAAACCCTTCATTTCCTGGAAGGGAAAGATTATGTACGCAAACCGGTAGAAAAACACCAGCCAGTTTTCTGGGAACTTCTCAATAATACTACAGATTCAAGTTCGGTAGCCGTAAAAACGAATAAAGGCACTTTCAGGATTCGGTTGCACAAAAATTTGGCTCCGTATGCTGTTTCCAACTTGTTAAACCTTATTGAAAAAAAATATTATCAACAAAAAATAATTCATAGGGTTGAACCAAATTTTGTCATTCAGACAGGATGTCCCAGAGGAGATGGAAACGGATCTCTGGACTTTACCATCCCTTCAGAACTTTCGTCAGGAAATTACAATACATCAGGTCTGGTCGGTATGGCCTCTGCAGGAAATCACACAGAATGTTCTCAATGGTTCGTTACCCATTCATCTGCCCCTCATCTCGATGGTAATTACACTATTTTTGGTCATATTACCGAAGGTATGGAAGTGGTAAACGGTTTGGATGTCGGTGATAAAATTATTGAAATCATTTTTATCAAATAGCTAAACAACAAGTAGATTAACAATTACATAAACAATCCCACAAAATATAATAAATACCTCATGTTACAAACACCTTTGACCCAAAAACATATCGATCTCGGCGCTAAAATGGCGGAATTTGCCGGGTACAATATGCCGATAGTTTATTCCGGAATTACGGAAGAACATATGGCGGTACGAAACGATGCCGGAATATTTGATGTTTCTCACATGGGAGAATTTATCGTCAAGGGAACCCAGGCTTTTGATCTGATCCAGAAAGTGACCAGCAATGACGTGTCCAAACTTGAAATCGGAGAAGCTCAGTACAGTTGTCTTCCCAACTTAAACGGCGGAATTGTTGATGATTTGTTGGTGTATAGATTGTCAGAAGATATGTGTAATGAAGGCGAACAAGCCTATATGCTCGTAGTGAATGCCTCCAATATGGAAAAGGACTGGAACTGGATCAGTCAGTTTAATACCTTTGACGCCCGCATGAGCAACATTTCAGAAAGAACCGGACTGATTGCCCTTCAGGGTCCTAAAGCTGTGAAAATTCTTAGCAAACTGACGGATATTGATGTTGCCGGTTTAAAATATTATACGTTTACAAAAGGTATAGTGGCGGGTATCTCCAATGTTCTTGTTTCTGCCACAGGTTATACCGGAAGCGGCGGCTTCGAACTTTATGTGGCAAATGAAGACACAGCAGCCCTTTGGGATGCAGTAATGGAAGCCGGAAAAGATGAAAATCTAAAACCATGCGGACTCGGAGCCAGAGATACTTTGAGACTGGAAATGGGGTTTTGTTTGTATGGAAATGATATAGACGATACTACCTCTCCACTGGAAGCAGGGCTTGGCTGGATTACAAAACTAAAAAAAGAGGCTGATTACAATGGAAAAGATTGGCTCACCAAACAAAAAGCAGAAGGAGTTACCAAAAAACTGGTGGCTTTTACCGTTGATGACAGAAGGGTACCCAGACATGGTTACCTGATTTTTGACAATGATGAAAATGAAATCGGAATTGTGACGTCCGGTACGCAGGCACCTTCTTTGGATTTACCTATAGGAATGGGGTATGTACCTTTATCTTTCAGTAATCCAGGTAACAAAATTATGATTCAGGCGGGTAAAAATACCTTGAAGCAACAGTTTGTACATTGCCTTTTTACCGTGCCAATTCCTGATATGACAGACCTTTCCGGAAAGGAAAAAACCAAGGACAAAAATGTTCTTGTCATCGGTGGCAATGGTTTTTTGGGTTGTTATATCGTCCGTAAATTTTTAAAAGAAGGTTTTAAGGTTACAGCAAGTTATCGAAAAACTCCGGATCCATATCTTCAGCATTCTTTAGGACAAGAAGTCAGATGGATACCGCTTGATATTCAGGACATTTTTGCTTTGGAGGAAGCCATGGAAGGTATTGATTTGGTTGTGAACACAGCTGCTATCGTATCTTTTGACCCTTCCCGTAAAAAAGAAGCCCTGACCATCGGAAAAGAAGGCACCGCAAATATTGTCAATATTGCTCTTGAAAAAGGAATTAAAAAATGTATTCATGTTTCAAGTGTAGCTGCCATGGGCAGAAAAAAGCCTGAAAATTTTATAAATGAAAAAGAAGTTTTCAGCCACAGTGCTTACGACACTCATTATGGTTTGTCTAAATTTCTCGCTGAACAGGAAGTGTGGCGTGCTTATTTTGAAGGACTGCCGGTCACCATTATCAGTCCTTCCATGGTGATAGGGGCCGGTCCCTGGGGTCAAAGCAGCACTTCACTTTTTACTTCGGTGTATCATGGTTTAAAATATTATCCTCAAGGAGTAACCGGCTTTGTAGATGTGAGGGATGTGGCTGATGCTGTTTATCTGGCCATGGATGAAAAAATGAATGGTGAAAGATTTATCATCAGTGGGGAAAATCTTCCTTTTGAAGAAGTTTTAAAAAAGATTTCTAAAAGTTTCAACCTGAATGTCATGTGGAAACCGCTTACGCCCGGACTGGCAGCATTTGCCTGGCGATGGTCAAAACTGAAATCTTTTTTTACCGGAAAACCTCCTGTCATTACCAGTCAAAACGTAATAAGTACGGCCACAAAAGCTGGTATGACAACACCAAATCCAAAGAAATTTTAGGTGTGGAATACCGCAATTTACATGAGGCGATAGAAGAATCCGCAAGGCTTTTTTTGATATCAAAAGAACAATTTATCATGTTGGATTGATTATTTATTTATGCATATTTTATTAATACGCACAAACATTTTCAAAATAATTACATCTTTACAAATTTCACCCACCCCGTTTTTTTACTTTGAGACAACTTTAAAATATAAGTGCCTCTCTGTAAGTCACATACATTGATGTTTGAATGATCTACCCCGGTGGTTTTGATGATTCTTCCTGAAATGTCACAGATCTCCGAAATGGCAAAAACTTCTTAAAAAATACCAGTTCATAAAGTGTTCCAAAGCTTTACTTTTATTGCATTATTTTTTTCCGTACCCGCCATAAAAAATTCGTCTTTATGATTATTATCATCCGTAAAAAAAATGATTTTACTTCTAAAAAAATGGAATTCAAAACCGTTTACAATTCTTTTATCTAAAAATAACAATACGTACATTAACACATAACACAAATATTTCTAACTTTATACCTTTAAATCAACCTGAATGTTTTTATTGCGCTGTTTATTCCGGATTTGGGTAGTTGTGATAAGTGCCGGGATATTTTTTTTCCCGTTGGATAACATATATGCTCAATGTCCTCAGGTTGAAGCCATCATGGTAGATGCCTGTGTGATTGGTCAGGAACATAATAATGAATTCTTAATCATAAATTCCGGTGGTGGTTTTAATACCAATGATATCCAGCTGAGTTACGATATTAATAACGTCTTAGCCAATGCACAAAACAACGACATTAATATTGATATTGGTAATTATGTAGGAGATCCTACTCCTTGTGGTCTGACAAACGGAAATATAAATGCTTATTCAGGATGTTCAAATTTAATATCAATAGGACCTGGTTTTAATGTACCCCCAAACAGTATTGTAGTCTTGCAAGCCTCTGCAGGCTCCACAACAAATGCATATAATTTTACCAATTTATGTGGCTCCGGACAGTGTGTTTATGTAATTTCCAGTTCATGTATCAGAACAGCCGGAGGATTTACAAATTCCGGAAGTGGTACACGGGAAACCATATTTCAGATTGCGGGCGGATGTAATCAAACCATTATTTATGACCGGGCGCTCCTTGTTGGAGGTGATGGCGCATTTTATATCCCACTGTCAACCTCTTATGGCAATAATGGGTGCGTGGTACCTCCTTCCAGTCCTGCACCCAATCCCACTATTCCACAATTTACCATAGACAATCAATATTGTATAGGCGATACACCGGACAACTGACCGACAACCAGTGATAATGGCATTAACGGAACCTGGAATCCAATGTCCATCAATACGTCCTCTCCGGGTATGACAAATTACGTTTTTACACCCACGGCAGGACAATGTGCTTCACCATTTACACTTTCAGTTACCGTGACAGCCAACGTCACGCCAATCTTCAGTTTTGATGTGACGTATTGCC
Organism: Saprospiraceae bacterium; assembly: GCA_016715245.1. Lineage (GTDB taxonomy): Bacteria > Bacteroidota > Bacteroidia > Chitinophagales > Saprospiraceae > OLB9. The sequence continues at coordinate 145,762 of JADKAS010000002.1, read as the reverse complement.
GAAATGAAACACCTGATAATTTACCAGGAACCTCTGACAACGGTATAACAGGTTCGTGGAATCCACCCACCATCAATACCTCTGCTCCCGGTACTACCAACTACACTTTTATACCGGATGCCGGTCAATGTGCTACAGATGAAACCGTTTCTGTTATGGTGGATGATAATATTACGCCTACTTTTTCAGTCGATGACGAATATTGTGTCGGAGATACTCCGGATGCCCTGCCATCTGTTTCTGATAATGGCGTTACCGGCACCTGGAATACGTCGACTATTAACACTTCCGCTCCAGGATCCACAAATTATTTATTTACCCCGGCAGCCGGTCAATGTGCCCTGCCTTTTACCCTTACGGTAATGGTGGATGCAGTAATCAATCCCGTTTTCGATATTGATGATGACTATTGTGTAGGAGAAACACCCGACAACTTACCGACGATGAGTAACAATGGTATTTCAGGTATCTGGGCTCCTTCTTCTATTAGTACTTCAGCATCCGGAACCATAAACTATATTTTTACACCAACACCAAGTCAGTGTGCCACCAATTTTACCTTAATGGTTATGGTGACAAACAATGTCACTCCCACCTTTGCACCTATTGGACCACTTTGTGAAAACAGTACACCTCCTACCCTTCCGGGAATGTCACTAAATGGAATCTCAGGCGTGTGGAGCCCACCTTCCATTAATACGTCCATTGCAGGTTTGACCAATTATAACTTTACCCCAGCAACAGGACTATGTGCCTCCACGGTCAGTATTCCGATTGAAATCACCGCCAGACCGAGAGGTTCCCTGAACGGAAATGTTGATATTTGTCCTGGTCAATGTGGCAACATAAGTTTTGCCCTATCCGGAGGATCAGGAACATATAATCTCAACCTGCAAATAAATGTAGGGCCCTTCAATTTTCCTTTTACCGTTCCGGGAGCGATGATAGGCGGAGGTATGCAAATCTGTTATAATGGTACCAACCCACTACCGTCCTTTATACTTCCGAACACCCTCATCATTCCTTTGAATGCACCTTCAGGAACATTTACCCTTACCTTACTCTCCATGACAGATCAGGGAGGAGGAAACTGCGCCAACGGTATTATTGAAAACGCAACCATGACGGTTACCCTCAGCCAAAGACCCGATGCCTTTAATGCAACATTGGAAGTGTGTGATGAAGACAATGACGGAACAGGAACTTTTAACCTCAACGATGCCAATAATGATATTACAGGCGGAAGTCCCGGCACCACGGTAACCTATTATCAAAACAGCGGGTTGACCATGTTGATTGCCAATCCTACTGCTTTTAACGCCACTAACGGCACGGTAGTGTATGCCCTTGTTGAAGATGGATCCGGATGCCTGAATGATTCAGAATTGACGTTGCTTCTTGAAATGCCGGAAGAACCGAATTTACCCACCTTTACCGTTTGTATCACTAATCCACCTTTAAATTTACCCGTTATTATCAACGGGGTTACAGGCAATTGGTCGGATGCAGGCGGTCACGTTTCAGGCAATCAGTTTGATCCTGCTGGTACTATGGAGGGAAATTACACAATAACTTTTACACCCGACCCGGGTCAGTGTTTTACTCCGGCTAATACTATTGTTAATGTCACGTCAGGCGGGCCTGTACCTCTTGATGGTATCCCATCTGTTGTCTGTCTCGGACTAGGCAGTTTGACCCTTCCTGATATGCCAAACGGGACAACAGGCATCTGGTCATCCCCTTCTTCTCATTTGTCAGGAAATATTTTTAATATTACCGCCGCCGGTGTCGGAATCTATAATTTTACTTTTACGCCGGATGACCCCAACTCTTGTTTTTTACCCAATATGATACAGGTAGAAGTTGTCCCAAATGCTGCCATGACACCTCCTGTTTTTACCAATGTTTGTGAAAATTCAGGACCTTTTGCGCTTGGGAATACGGTCAACGGTGTCAGCGGTATGTGGGGAAATAACACCAATATTGTCAGTAACATTTTTAATACCAATGCAGGTGCAGGAACTTATTCCATTACTTTTTTCCCGGATGATGAATGTACTAATGACCTGGTTGTGAACTTTGTTGTTGCCGCAGCGACCAATCTGACACCCGTAATATTTGCAAATGTTTGTATTACCTCACCAACAATAAATTTACCATCCGTCGTTCAGGGAGTGAATGGCGTTTGGACTTTGAGCATGGTAGTAGTAACTTCCTTTAATCCGGGAGCTCAGGGCAACGGCACCTATTCATTATTGTTTACACCCCAACCCGGACAATGTGTCAATGGATTTACTTCAACTATTGCTGTGGGTAGTGTTTTTGCAGGAGATAATACAAACCACAATGTGTGTATATTACTTGATCCCATAGTAAATCTGAATACCTTTCTGGCTGCAAATGCCGGATCAGGCGGAACATGGAAACAAAACAACATGGTTATCACCAATCCGACATCATTTGATTTGTCGGGATTTCAAATCGGAAATTTTGATTTTGAATATATACTAACTGATGCCACTTGCGGAAATGATACCGCCATCATCACTCTCAATATGGCAAGAGCAGTAAGTGCAGGAAATGGCGGAAGTCTGACACTCTGCCAGAATAACCTTAATAATATCAATTTTTCTTCTTTACTTGGATCGTTTTCAAACGGAGGAATATGGACGAACAGCCGAAATATCAATATCAATACAAGTAATCCTGCAAATGTGGATCTAAGCAGTCTTCCTGCCGGTAATACATTGTTTTCCTATCGTTTTAATGCAGGGATTTGTCCGGGTGATACTGCATTTATTTCTGTCACCATAGATTCATTTTTTAATGCCGGATTGGATAAGTCGGGTGATATCTGTATCAATTCCACCATTAACCTAAATGTGCTTATTGATATGGCAAACCTTGGCGGAACATTTGAAGATTTTAACGGATACGGTGGCTTGACGGGAACTGTCTGGAATTCATTCGGAAGACCAGTAAATACGTACACCTTTCTCTACAGTTTTCCTCAGAACAACAGTTGTCCGGGAGATTCCGCACTTATTTCCATAAACGTAAAATCAACATTACTGCGGGAATGGATGTCGTCGGTGAATATTGTGATGGTGCAGGGTTTGTAGCTTCTGATTATCTTCCATCCGATGCCTCTCCAGGTGGCCGTATTATGAACGGTGCATTTGAAGTGCCTTTCGGGCAGCAGATTTTAAATAACCTGCCCCAGTATCAGTTTTTATATATAACAGGTGACGGAGCCACCTGTCCGTTTGACACAGCCATCTGGACAATAAGAAGAACAGACAGGCCGAATATCAATTTTATTGTTAATAACCTTTCTTTTTGTGTGGGTGATTGCGGCGACATGACCATCAGACATAATTCATTGGAATCAAGAGATATTAAAGTCAGAATTACCAATAATACTGATATTTATAATAACCAGTTTATTTTGATTCCCAATCAAAATATAGTTATTAATTTTTGCAGCAAAATCCTTGACCCACTTACCTTCAACAATCTTTCACCTTCAGGAACCAATACATTTACCATTGAAACCATTTCGTCAGGTCAATGTGAATTTGTTTTAAACCCAAAACCAACGGGTAATATCAACATCAAACCACTGGTAGTTCAAAATATAACCCGGACTCTTTGTTTCGGAGAGTCCCTTACCGTTGGAAATCAGCTCTTTAATGCCGCCAATCCTTCGGGGCCTGCTCTTGTATCCAGTTCAGGAAATGATTGCGATACTACCTTCTTTGTAAATCTTACTTTCAGACCGGAAGCAAGGGGAAATTATAATAATGAAGTCTGTGATGACAATTTTTCCTATTCCCCATTCCCCAACCAGACATTCAATAAAAATAAACCTGCAGGACCCGCTTTTTTGGAGGGAGGTTCTTTTTTCGGTTGTGACACTATTGTTGATGTAAATATTAAATTTAACACACCATATGTCAAAAACAGAGATGAAACAACCTGTGACCAGAATTATTCATTTTTTGTTGGTGATACATTATTTAATATAAACAAAAGGTCCGGACAGGTAATACTAAAGGCTGCAAATGGCTGTGACAGTATTGTCAATGTCAATCTCAGGTTTTTGGATGAGGTAATAACATCGATTGACACAACATTTTGCGATCCTGCGGATAAGCTGATGGTCGGTAATATTGAGTTTAATTTTACCAGACAGACTGGTGAAGTTGAATTTAAAAACGGTGCTGCCAATGGTTGTGATTCCATTGTCAGGGTCAATCTGAATTTTGGCTCTTTACTGGTGGGAGAAGTCATTTCTTTACCAGCCTGTGGTGAAAGTACAGGGTCGATTACCTTCAACAATGCAAATATTCCGGGTCCTTTTACGCTGTTTATAAACGGACAGCAGGAAGATGTTTTCCCATCAATGCCGTTTGAAAAGGCCTTGAATGCAGGTAGCTATATCATTGACGTATTTTCTTCAACAGGGTGTTCCACATCTTATAATGTCGTCATTCCCGACAATTCAAGACCTGATATTACCATCGACTCCATCAACAACGGATTTGATGTGTACACGCTGACCCTTTCCGGAGATGTAAATAAAATATCCGGTATACAGTGGACACCAGCTTCTATTTTCAGTTGTGATACGTGCCTGACCACCATTGCAAGCCCGCTTTCGGATACGGAAATTACGCTGGAATATTTATTCGGTTCGGATTGCAACGAGACTATTCTTCTTACATTAAAAAAAGCTATCGCCGGAGAATTTGAATTCCCTAACGTAATCAAACCCGGCGTCGGTCAAAACAATCATTTTTACATCATTGCTCCTGAAAACTTCAACGGGTCTATTCTGAAAATGGATATATACGATCGCTGGGGCAACAAAGTTTTTGAACAAAAAAATCTACCCTTTAATGATCCTTCTTCAGGATGGGATGGAAATTTTAAAGGGACAGAAGTGGAGCAAGGTGTTTATGTATTTGTCATCGAAATTCTTGACTTTTCTGATAATCAGACTAAAAAATACTATGGTGACCTCACGGTTATTCATTAATTCATTTGGCAAAAAATAGGTAAAAAATCCCTCAGAGTTACTACCTTTGCCGCGTGAATGTATCAGAAGAGTTAGTCAAGATTTATGAGGCAAGCCCGGTCTTAAAAGAGTGGGCTGAAAAAAATCACAAGTCGGTTCTTTGCAAAAATCTGGCCGGCTCTTCCTCTTGTTTTTATCTGCGGGCTTACCAGAAAATTACCGGATTCCCTTTGTTGTACATAGCTTATGACAAAGAAGAGGCAGCCTATATCTATAATACGTTCCAGTCACTCAGCGATGACCCTCATGTGTACTTTCTGCCGGATTCCTTCAAACGGCCGGTTTTTTTCGAGGAACTCGACAAAAACAACGTGCTGGAACGAACGGAAACCATTCACAAAGTATATACTTTCAGGAAAAAACCTTTTATCCTGATAACCTATCCGGAAGCCCTTTTCGAAAAAGCTGTCGACCCTGCTCTCCTTGATAAAAAAAGAATACAGATTAAAAAAGGAGAAAAACTCGACATAGACACCATCATCGTTTTTCTCATCGACTTTGGATTTGAAAGGGTCGAATTTGTATATCAACCCGGACAATTTTCCATCAGAGGCGGCATCATTGACCTTTTTTCCTATGGAAATGAATGGCCTTACCGTGTCGAATTGTTTGATGACGAAGTGGAAAGTATCCGTACCTTTAATCCCACTACCCAGCTTTCGGTTTCGTCTATTGATAGTTTTTCCATCATTCCCAATATCAACAGCAAATTTCAGGTTTCCGAAAAAGTGGATTTACTACATATTCTTCCACCGGACACCTTGGTGTGCATCCAGGATCTGGACACTACCCTCGACAAAATTCAGATTGCTTTTGAGAAGGTGGAAGCTTTTGTTGCCAGCAGCCTTTCCAAAACCGATGAAGAATTGAAAGAATTGCTCAAAGAAAGGGCATTTATTTATCCGGCAGATATTATGTCGGGCCTGAGTAATTTCAGGACCTTACTTTTTACACCTTCTGAATGGATGCAGAAGGAAAGAACTTCTCTGACATTTCAGACAGTGCCGCAACCGGCTTTCAACAAAAACTTCAACTTGCTGATTGACAATTTTAATCAGAACCATGCAAAGGGTTACAAAAATTTTATTTTTACCGACAATCCCAAACAAATTGAAAGGTTTTACGCCATATTTGAAGATATGGGTGTCAAAGTTCCTTTTCTACCCGTCCTGAAATCCATCCACGGAGGATTTATCGATCACGACCAAAAAATAGCTGCATATACAGACCATCAGATATTTGAGAGATTCCACAGGTATAAACTGAAGCAGGGTTTTACACAGGAAATGGCGATGAGCCTCAAAATGCTGAGGAGTTGCAACCGGGAGATTTTGTGACACACATCGACCACGGTATTGGAAAATATTCAGGTCTCGAGACCATCGAAATCAATGGACATAAACAGGAGACCGTAAGACTGATTTATCTGAACAACGATATATTATACGTAAGTATCAATTCACTTCACAAAATATCGAGATATGTAGGAAAGGATGGCACCGAACCCAAGGTAAATAAAATAGGCGGTGATGCGTGGAAAAATCTGAAGCGCAAGACAAAGGCAAGAATCAAAGATATTGCCAAGGAGCTCATTAAGCTCTACGCAAAACGGAAGGCATCCAAAGGATTTTCTTTTCCTCCCGACGGGTATCTGCAAAACGAACTGGAAGCTTCTTTTATTTATGAAGATACACCTGATCAGTTGCTTTCGACACAACAGGTCAAGGAGGATATGGAAAAAGAATACCCTATGGACCGACTTATCTGCGGTGATGTGGGATTCGGCAAAACTGAAGTGGCGATTAGGGCGGCATTCAAGGCCGTGGTGGCAGGAAAACAGGTGGCCGTTCTGGTGCCGACTACCATTCTTGCCCTGCAGCATTACAAAACCTTTTCAGAAAGATTGAAGGAATTTGGTGTTACCATTGACTACATCAACCGCTTTCGTTCTGCCAAAGAAAAAACGGACATCATACAAAAACTGGAGGAGGGAAAAATTGAAATTCTTATCGGTACACACGCTATATTGTCGTCGCAGCTTAAGTTTAAAATCTGGGTCTGTTGGTGATAGACGAAGAACAAAAATTCGGTGTGGCTGCCAAAGAAAAACTGAGAGGTATTCAGGTAAATGTGGACACACTGACCCTTACAGCCACACCTATTCCGAGAACACTTCAATTTTCGTTGATGGCGGCAAGGGATTTGTCTGTCATGAGGACACCACCGCCCAACAGGCAGCCTATTCATACAGAGAGGAGGGTTTTCAGTGAAGACCTTATCAAAGAAGCTATCTTTTACGAAGTCAACCGCGGTGGTCAGGTCTTTTTTGTACACAACCGGGTGAACGGGCTGGATGAAATGGCCGCCATGATCAAAAATATATGTCAGGGAGTCGACGTTGCCATAGCTCATGGTCAGATGGAATCCAAACAGCTTGAAGACACATTGATTAACTTTATCGACGGTAAATTTGACGTGCTGGTCTGCACCAATATCATAGAAACCGGTCTCGATATACCCAATGCCAATACGATCATCATCAACAATGCACATCAGTTTGGTATGAGCGACCTTCACCAGTTGAGGGGCAGAGTCGGAAGGTCCAATAAAAGAGCTTTTTGTTACCTATTTGCCCCGCCACTTTCCGTACTTACCCAGGATGCGAGAAAACGTATTCAGACCCTTGAAGAGTTTTCAGACCTGGGCAGTGGATTTCAGATAGCTATGAAGGATATGGATATCCGGGGAGCAGGTAATTTACTGGGCGCTGAACAAAGCGGGTTTATCGCGGACATAGGTTATGAAACCTACCAGAAAATATTGGAAGAAGCCATCATCGAACTCAAAGAAAACGAATACAAAGAACTGTTTGAAGACGAAAACGCCAAAAAAACGGTGTACGTGCGCGACGTGGATATTGATACTGATATAGAGATGTTGATTCCGGATGATTATGTCACTAATATCAATGAGCGGCTGGCACTGTACACACGGCTCGACAGTCTGGAGACCGAAGAAGACATCACCAAATTTGCCGGCATGCTCGATGACAGATTCGGGAAAATACCGAATCAGGTCAGAGAACTTTTTGACGGATTGAGGATAAGGATTATTTCCAAAAAACTCGGCTTTGAAAGGATTGTATTAAAAAACAGAAAAATGAACTGCTACTTCATCAGCAATCCGAAATCTTCCTTTTTTGAATCCGCTTTGTTTCAGAAGCTGATGAAATTTATTTCTTCCGACGGAGTGAAGCACGGTTTTACTCTGAAACAGACTACCAGCTACCTCATTATGACCAGGGAAAATGTAAAATACCTGAGAGATGCCAAAAATTTACTGGAAACGGTATTGGCGTATGTGAAGGAGGAAGAGTAGTAATGGATAGGGTTAAATTTTATTGGAATAGTAAATCAAAATTATTCATTTTCATCTTTACCTTTTTTTGTTACACGTTTTTTTACTTCAGGCAATGATTTTAATGAATCTTTAGCATTTAAAGCAGATACAACTTTTTTACCTGTTTTTGCTTCCAGCTCCAATCTGGCAACATTGGCGACATTGCCTCCTTGTCGTGCCACCTTTTTACTATCCTCAAAATCTTTTGGATTGGTAGCTGTAGAGATGTCTTTGGTAGAGGCCTCGGCCAACATATTCAAAATCAACTCTGTATTGGTCATGTTGTCCCGCAGGTTTTCTTTTTTCAATCCTTTAAAAACTTTGTATTCTTTAGTGGTTTTTTCGCTCCAGGCTTGGGTAATGATATCCGTCAGGGTGGCAAACTGAACACCTTCTTTCAGCCCGCGTTTTTTCCACTCATCTGTAAGCTCCTTACGTATTTCAATACTTTTAAGTCGTTGGTTTATCCAGTTTTCTGAATAGCCCAACTTCATATATTGCTCCAATGCTCTGTCTATACTTATTTCCGGGTCCTGCATTTCATCCAATCGCTCCGCTCCTACCTGAGCCAACCAAATTTTAAAAGGTTCTGCTTTGGGTGATGGAATCGATTGAATCAACCGAAGTAATTGTTCTGTATCCGCCACATCTGTTTTGTAGAACTTGCCATCAGATGAAAGCAATTTCAGTTGACTACAATTTGTAGCCAACTGACTACCCTCCTTTTTGAGTCTGGTTTTTAACACACTCCAATATTTTCTTGGATTTAAACTCTCCGTAAGGATGGCTATCACATCCACAATGGAAAAATACCACTTTTCATCCTTTTCACTCCAAACCGATCGGATTTGTTTTTGGTCAAATAGTTTTATAGCTGTCTCTTTAGTCATGGTTTACTTTTTTACTCCCCCTCCACGATCTTCCTTTCCTCCTCCGTCAATCCATACAAATCATACACCATCCGGTCAATCTCCGCTTCAAGAGAAGTGGTGTCGGCGATTGGGTCTAGGGATTTGAGAGATAGGATTTTATCAACAATATTCACAATCTCAATTTCTTCGTCCTCATTAGGTACTTTTATAGGAAGTAATTCAATTTTGTATTTTTTCCATCGGTTGGTACCCATTCCTGTAGTTGTTCCAATCAGATTAAAATACCATTCTGACACTTTAGAATTTAAAATGGCCAATAGAAATTTTAATTTTTCACCTGTCATTAGAAAGGTAGTCGCTTCAGCATAGAATCCCTTATCATCAAAAGCAAATTTAGGTTTATCTGAAATCTCTCCCCATACTATTTTTGGTTTTTTGAAATCTTCCAAATAAGCACAATTTCGAAGATTCGTCCAATGGTCTCCTTTATCATACCGACTTTCAATCTTTGGTAAAAAAGTCTTGAAATGCAAGTATAGACTTACATAATTATTCACCACATCAATTCTTTCCAAACCGCTTGACTTCAACCCATTGTGAGTGTTAATCAAATAGACATTTTCAAATTCATAACTGTACTTTTTCAAATCTCTTCCGCGCAAAATGGGCTTAATGATTTCTTCGTTTTTAGGGTCAAGTAGTATCAATTCCTCTTTCTTTTGTTCGTCAATGATAAAGGCCTCATTATAACCTGTTAAAAAGCCCCTATTAATTTCTATATCGAATTCTTTCAACTGCTTTCCCTGTGATTCGATTTTGACTTTGAGATTGCCTGCTTTCTGATTTCCAATAAACCATTCGGAAGTTTTGGGAACGGCAAATTCAAAGTGGTTTAAGTCAAAATAGTCAGAAAGAGAAGCACCAAGCATGTAATCACTCGATAAGTTTACTACTGAAAAGGTATCAGTCAACCTTCTTTTTTGCAATGTAATGATGTTCGATTCAACAGTTGCTTCTTCAAATATTTGCACGTCTTCAATATTCAACAATGTAATGGGTTGTAGGCTTTTCATAAAATGTGCTTTAAGTAATTCGCCATAAATAGACCTTAGCCAAGAATTGGAAGTGATATAAGTTAAATACCCTTTTGCTTTGAGAATTCTACCACCTAGTTCATAGAATAAACAGTAAATGTCAGCTCCCTTGGAATAGGTCTCAAATCCAGCACTTGAAAAATAATCTGCCTGCTCCTTAAGTTTTGACATTGAAAAATATGGTGGATTACCAACCACTACATCAAAACCAATAAAGTCACCATCGTCATTTAATACTTCCGGAAATTCAAATCGCCATTCAAAAGAATCGTTGTAGATGACGTTGTTTTTTGATTCTTCTAGCTTTTGACTAATTATTGTAATTTCTTTTTCAAGTTTCTCTTGTTCAATTTTTTTCTTCTTTTCTAGTTCTTCTTCCTTTTTACCATATGATTCTTCAGGCTCAAATAAAAATGTTCCGGTAAATCTGTGATATAATTCATTAGCTAATTTGTCCAACCTTTTTTTGTTAGGGTCACTAAGCCTTATTTCTGACGAAAATTTTTGTTTCATCTGTAAAATTAGGTTTTCCATTTCCCTCTTTGTTTCCCTGCTCTTTGTTGATCGATAGGTGGAAACCGCAAAACGATAACCGTCTATTGTTAGTTTCGTCTTTTTTAATGCATTCTTGAGGTCGGCATCCAGACCAAAACGACTTACCAACGAATTGCCGCACTTGATGTTAATGTCGATATTGGGCAGGGTCTCGAGTTCGTTTTCTTTTTTGTAGTAGGCATTTTTCAACAATTCTATCCAGAGACGGAGGCGGCAGATCTTGACGGAATTGGGGTTGATGTCCACACCAAACAAACAGTTCTCAATGAGGGTCTGCTTCTCATGAAACAGGGTTTTTTGTAAACGCTGGCTTTCGGCGTTTTTAGGATTGTAGGAAAACAAATCTCCGTTTTCATCTTTGATGATGAGTTCGTCATTGATGACTTCGACCGTATAATCCCTGAGTCTTCTACCACTTTCGTCCTGCAAAATGCCTAATTCTCCCTTGACGGCAATCATCTCGTTGAGGGCAGACACAAGAAAATGCCCGGAACCGACGGCAGGGTCACATATCCGAAGACTATTGACGATGGCATTGGCTTCGGTGCGGTCTTCGATTTTGTTGTAGAGTTCTGTGATATCTTTGCACGACCAGGATTTGGTCTCGTTAAACTTCTGCACCACCGCCCGGCGTATGGTCTCACGGCACATATACATAGTAATAAACCCCGGTGTAAAAAACGAACCATCCTTGTAGCCGTTGATCTTCTCAAAGATAAGCCCGAGCACGGAAGCATTGATGAGGGTTTTGTTGTCTTCCTGGATGTCTTCCGATCCTTCGCTGCTGAAGTCGTAGGCATTGAGAAATTCGAAAAGATATTCAAGGGTCGATAGTTGTCCTGTGCGCTTTTTTCCTGTGCTGTCTTTGAGCATGGTGGCAGTATGCAACGGTATCGTTTTATCGTCCTTGAGATTGCTGATGAATATGGTACTGTGTTCGAGTTCTGTAGGTTCAAAAAGCGACGAATTGAGATATGGTACACGAGCAAAAGTATTGCGCACGTCGTCGTTTCGTTCGTTGTTTTGTTTGGCCAATACCTGAAAAAACAAAGAGTTGAGGTCGTCATACTCCCGGATCACTTTTTTATTGAGAAAAAGGTATTCGGCAGACCGGTTGTGGTAACTGACCAACTGGCCTTCGAGGAGTTTAAGAAAAAGAATCCGGTTGATCCAGGTGATGGACAGTTCGAGGGCGATGTTGAACAATCGTTCTTCTTTATCGGCGCCGTACTGACCGGGACGATCTACACGACTTAGTTTGTCGAGACTTTCTATTTGTATAATTGTATCCTCGAGAATACTTCCGGAATGTCTTTCTCCGGGTTTATGCCGACCAATGAGTTTTTTACCGCCTTCTTTGGTTTCTGTGAGGCCGATGATGTGGAGCAGTTCGCTGTAAAACCGTTTGTCCAGGCTATTGCTGTCATTGGCAAAAGATTGTCGCAGCAAATGAAAAGGCGACAACAATTTTTGCAGCGCGATGAGCTTTTTGTCGTCCGCTTTGTCCGCATTGCGGAGTTCGTTTTCATACTCTCTGAGATCAAAAAATGTGCATGGTATTTCGTCGTCCAGATTATCGATAAAGGTTTTGGCGATTTCGTTGTAAAAAAGCGAAGTATCTCTGAGGACCTTTTTGCCATCCCGCCAATCTTCGTAGTCTCTGACAAATTTTTTATTCTGGTAGAACAATTTGTCAAAATATGCGGCATCAAAGATGTACCATTCATATACATTGGTGGCGATCAGGTATTTGACATCGATGTTTTTGGCGTCTACCCGTTCTCGGAGATAATACAGCACCAGTTCGTGAAGCGCTTTGTTATTCGGTTTGTCGGGAGATATCCATTCCGCTTTATTGGTTGGTCGTTTGGTTTCGAGGATAACGCCGACAGAAGAAGTATTGTGGGCTTCGGTATGGATGACGAGATCCTGACGTCCTTTGGTGTTGACTTCGTTTTTACCGCTGTAATACGTGTTGAGCAGAAAGTCACGAACGTGATTTTTCTGATTTTCTTCGCTTTCTGATTCGTTGATTTTATCTATAAGCGTGATGAGGTTGGCTTTAAAAAGATCTATCTCACTCCGCAGCGGTCGCACCTTCAGAAAAGCGGCATTGAGTGATTTTTTGGGAGCAACCTTACACAATTTTAGCGGCATTACGAGTCGTTTAGATTGTAAAGATAAAATAAAATGGAGAATGGTAAAAATATGATTTTGTATACAGGTATTTTTTTTTGTGTTTTGCCCCTACCCAGAAAGGGGAGCCAAAAAAAGAAATACCAGTAAAAGGAAATTTGGATTCTGAAATTTTATCCCTGACGTCTCCCTTAAGTCCCGATGTTTCCTAGATTCCGCAACTTAGCTAGTTGATTTAAAAAAATGATGGTTTTAGGGTTATTTTGACAATGGAATTTCCTTTTACTAAGTGAAGTGCCTTCTTTTGGTTTTTTTTTAGTCTATAGAATAGCTTAGTTGTGGTAAAAAACGAATAAAATTTAAGTACAGGACACACCTATCCCTGTCTTAGAGAAGATTTATTGCAGTTTTTTTGTGATCTTATACTTGCAGAGGTATTTTGCCGTATACCCTTAGATACCATTGTCTGGATGCTTTTTTCCAAACTGCTGGAATGGCTATGAAATTAAAAATAAAACGTTTCATTCTGTAGTGAATGTTTACATTTTTATAAACCTTCGATAGATTAGATATAACCACGTTGTAAAGGTTGCGACAAATCGCACTAAAATATAAGAATACAGTATTTTTTGACAAGTTTGAAAATGGTAGATAATTCCAACCAAAATCGTTTTTCAAAATATCAAATTGTTTCTCACAAGCGCCTCTTCGATTATAGCATTTGATAGCTTCATCCAAGGATGAAGAAAAGTCATTTGTCACAATGGCATGATAGTCGTAAGACTCGTTGGTAAACATGTTGAGCTGCCCGTCTTTTCTCAGTTTTTTCTTGACCAGGAGCCTGTATTTATTATCTCTATTGCCTTGTTGTGCAAAGGGTCTGTACTCTATTTCCCCTATATAAACATCTTCTCCTGTTTGATCTTTAGTTTTAATCCAATCCTCAATCAAGGCAAAATATTTTTCCACATAACTGTTTCTTGCCCCGATATAAAAGGATGTAACGTTTTTCTCTACCAATTTTACAACATCATACTGGTAAGAAGCGGCATCTGCCCTGAATTTGTCAATTCTTGAGATGTTATTGTCTTTCAAATGTTGGAACATTCTTTCCAAGGTATCCAATTGAAAGGCCTTAGCGTCACTATTTCCGTTTCTGTTTTCAATATATAAAACGTTTTGCTCGTTTAAGATACCTACGCCAGGTTGATAGCCATAATCACGCTTGTAGGTCATTTTACACCCTTCTTTTTCCGTGAAAATAATGGTGTTATCATAATCAAGGACCACTTCATCTTTATTAAACTCACCAAGCTTCTTCAGTAACTTAATGTTCATATCAGTCATGGTCTGGTTGATATTATACTGGTGTTCTACATTACCTCGTTTCGTATTACAAAGCAATTGGTCAGTACAAAGATCACCCATCCTACGAAGTAAAGTGTCAGGGCTACATAAGTTAAATATGGGATTACTTCCAAATTGGTTAGCAAGAATGGTCTTAGCATCCTCCATGCAGTTTCCACCACAGAAATAAATACTTGAAAAGAATAAAAATATCTCTCCAACTATAGGAGGACTTTGGGCTTAAAGAAGGTAAATTATCATATAAAATATTGCCAATTTTCAATTTATCAAATTCTTGGAGAACAAAATTTACTCCTCCAAATGCGTTAATATTATTAGAATATCGTACTTTCATGACACTTATTGTTAGCAACACCAATATAGGTGAATAAGTACAAAAGGCAAAATGTTATTAATCAACATTTTGCCTTATTTTTTAACAACTAGTTGCGGAATCTAGGGTTTATCGGGAGGGCCAGCCTGCCTAAGACGGCAATCAGGCAGGGCAAAACGTCAGGGATAAAATTTGATCTAAGAGTTTAAATAGTATAATATAGATCGTATTTCTTTTTTTGTTTTGCCCCTTCCCTATAGGGAGCCAAAAAAAGAAATACCAGTAAAAGGAAATTTGGATTCTGAAATTTTATCCCTGACGTCTCCCTTTAGGGTAGGGGCAAAACGTCAGGGATAAAATTTGATCTAATGGAAAAGCTAGATGATTTCCAATTCTCTTTCTTTTATAACCTTAATTATTAAATCCTGAACATCATCGAAATGCAATAAAACAGATTCGTTTCTAATTCTTATAACTTTCAGACCTTCTTCCATCAATAGGTTGTCCCTTTCTACATCATATATTTTTTGGTCAGGTTCATCATGGATACTGCCGTCAATTTCGATGGCAAGTCTCAATTTGTGACAATAAAAATCAAGGATGTAAATGAAAAAAGGATGTTGAAACCGAAATTTATATCCCAACGGCCTTTTATACAATATCTCTTGCCAGATTTTTTCTTCGGCTTTCGTAAGATTTTTACGTAATTCAATAGCATTTCTAAATATTTGGCCACTTGCATTTCTGTGCATATTGGGCTTTTCTTCTTCCATAAGTAGTAATTTTTTATAAAAACAAAATTAAATTTTAAATAGTTTTTATAGTAGATCGTATTTCTTTTTTTGTTTTGCCCCTTCCGATAACCATCGGAACTATAGGAAAAAGAACCTAAGGGAGAAATGGTGACGGACTGGAAAATCTCAGCCTCCTTAAGTCCCGATGTTTCCTAGATTCCCAACTTAGCTAGTTGATTTAAAAAATGATGGTTTTAGGGTTATTTTGACAATGGAATTTCCTTTTACTAAGTGAAGTGCCTTCTTTTGGTTTCTTTTTAGTCTATAGAATAGCTTAGTTGTGGTAAAAAAACGAATAAAATTTAAGTACAGGACACACCTATCCCTGTCTTAGAGAAGATTTATTGCAGTTTTTTTTGTGATCTTATACTTGCAGAGGTATTTTGCCGTATACCCTTAGATACCATTGTCTGGATGCTTTTTTCCAAACTGCTGGAATGGCTATGAAATTAAAAATAAAACGTTTCATTCTGTAGTGAATGTTTACATTTTTATAAACCTTCGATAGATTAGATATAACCACGTTGTAAAGGTTGCGACAAATCGCACTAAAATATAAGAATACAGTATTTTTTGACAAGTTTGAAAATGGTAGATAATTCCAACCAAAATCGTTTTTCAAAATATCAAATTGTTTCTCACAAGCGCCTCTTCGATTATAGCATTTGATAGCTTCATCCAAGGATGAAGAAAAAGTCATTTGTCACAATGGCATGATAGTCGTAAGACTCGTTGGTAAACATGTTGAGCTGCCCGTCTTTTCTCAGTTTTTCTTGACCAGGAGCCTGTATTTATTATCTCTATTGCCTTGTTGTGCAAAGGGTCTGTACTCTATTTCCCCTATATAAACATCTTCTCCTGTTTGATCTTTAGTTTTAATCCAATCCTCAATCAAGGCAAAATATTTTTCCACATAACTGTTTCTGGCCCCGATATAAAAGGATGTAACGTTTTTCTCCACCAATTTTACAACATCATACTGGTAAGAAGCGGCATCTGCCCTGAATTTGTCAATTCTTGAGATGTTATTGTCTTTCAAATGTTGGAACATTCTTTCCAAGGTATCCAATTGAAAGGCCTTAGCGTCACTATTTCCGTTTCTGTTTTCAATATATAAAACGTTTTGCTCGTTTAAGATACCTACGCCAGGTTGATAGCCATAATCACGCTTGTAGGTCATTTTACACCCTTCTTTTTCCGTGAAAATAATGGTGTTATCATAATCAAGGACCACTTCATCTTTATTAAACTCACCAAGCTTCTTCAGTAACTTAATGTTCATATCAGTCATGGTCTGGTTGATATTATACTGGTGTTCTACATTACCTCGTTTCGTATTACAAAGCAATTGGTCAGTACAAAGATCACCCATCCTACGAAGTAAAGTGTCAGGGCTACATAAGTTAAATATGGGATTACTTCCAAATTGGTTAGCAAGAATGGTCTTAGCATCCTCCATGCAGTTTCCACCACAGAAATAAATACTTGAAAAAGAATAAAAATATCTCTCCAACTATAGGAGGACTTTTGGGCTTAAAGAAGGTAAATTATCATATAAAATATTGCCAATTTTCAATTTATCAAATTCTTGAAGAACAAAATTTACTCCTCCAAATGCGTTAATATTATTAGAATATCGTACTTTCATGACACTTATTGTTAGCAACACCAATATAGGTGAATAAGTACAAAAGGCAAAATGTTATTAATCAACATTTTGCCTTATTTTTTAACAACTAGTTGCGGAATCTAGGGTTTATCGGGAGGGGTAAAAAAGCAATGAGGAAAATTTGATCTAAGAGGATAAATAGTATAATATAGATCGTATTTCTTTCTTGTGTTTTGCCCCTTCCCTATAGGGAGCCCCAAGAAAGAAATACCTTGGGATATGAAATGGTGACGGACATTGGATACTTAAATTTTTCTCATTGCTTCCTCCCTTAAGTCCCGATGTTTATCGGGAGGGCCAGCCTGCCTAAGACGGCAATCAGGCAGGGCCAAAAAGCAATGAGAAAAATTTGATCCATTATAGATTAGAATCTAACCTAAAAGTTATCTGAACATCAATTTTAGTGAACGAAGCACTTAAAAAACTTTCCGAACACAAAAAACCGTGTACAATCGCACTCAACAAAAAAATATACCACAAAAAACCGTGGACAATCGGCCTCGGAAAAATTCCGAAGACAAAAATCCGTGGACAATTCTGTTCCGGAATTTTTCCGGGGTGCTTTGTACACGTACAATTGGCCCCGGAATTTTTCCGAAGTGCTTTGTACACGTACAATTCAGTTCCGGAAGTTTTCCGAAGTGCTTTGTACACGTACAATTCAAGTCCGGAGTTTTTCCGAAGTGCTTTGTACACGTACAATTCATGTCCGGAAGTTTTCCGAAGTGCATTGTACAAGTACAATTGACCTCGGAATTTTTCCGAAGTGCTTTGTACACGTACAATTGGTCTCGGAATTTTTCCGAAGTGCTTTGTACACGTACAATTAAGGTAATGAAGGTCATTAAAAAACATGAAGAAAAAATCCTTAATTTACCTTAATATCTTAATGGTTAAATAAACCATGAAGGGAATGAAGGTCATGAAGGAAAAAAACTTAATAAACCTTAATATCTTAATGGTTATAAAAAACCATGAAGGGAATGAAGGTCATGAAGGTCATGAATTCACCCCCAACAATACTGCAGTACGCTATACTTTTCGATAAGCTTAGCGTTTAATCTAAACTTGGTTATACATTTGCCTACAGTAAATACAAATGTTTGCCGGAGGCAATCGAATACAACATCGTAGCGAGGACGCTACGATGATCGGGGTTACAAAACGAATTTTGTATTTTTCGATAAGCTTAGCGTCTTCGCTAAGCTTGGGTATACCTTTGCCTCAGGCAAATACATTTGTTTGCCGGAGGCAATCGAATATAACATCGTAGCGTGGGCGCTACGATGATCGGGGTTACAAAACGAATTTTGTATTTTTCGATAAGCTTAGCGTCTTCGCTAAGCTTGGGTATACCTTTGCCTCAGGCAAATACATTTGTTTGCCGGAGGCAATCGAATATAACATCGTAGCGTGGGCGCTACGATGATCGGGGTTTCAAAACGAAATTTATTTTTAATTATTACAAACCCAATAGGACGGTAAGAATTATAGTGCAATAGCTATCATATTCTCTGAAAGTGAAAACTTGCATAAAATAATCCGGGGTATTTATTTTGCATGTCTTGAATAATATAGCTGCTTTTTTAATAATATATCTGTATCCTTTACAAATGAAAGAAATGTCAAAAAAAACAATTTCTTTTTTTTTGTTTGAGTACAAAAAAAGAAACCTATACTTATATTCGAAATGAAATTTTTATGCGTCGGAGGTTTATAGTGGTTTATGCTTTGATGTCAGTGGTTTTTGTTTCGTCTACGTTACATATTTATTTTTCTGAACTGAATCTTCCGGTCATTCCTTTAAACTATAGCATTAATCTTCCGCCACATTTTTTTAAATAACGCTCCTAACAGCCCTTTACCCACATCTATAAATGGCCTGGACAATACACCTGCTGATAATCCGATGACAAACGAGGGAGCTACCTTGGGTCGTGTACTTTTTTATGATGTCAATCTTAGTCAAAACAGAACCATATCCTGTGCTTCCTGTCATCAGGCAGGCAATGGTTTTAGTGATCCTGCTATCCTGAGTTCAGGATTCAACGGTGGACACACAAGGAGACATTCAATGACATTGATTAATTCAAGGTATTATCAAAGGGGAAGATTTTTTTGGGATGAAAGAGCTGCCACATTGGAACAACAGGTGTTAATGCCATTTATTGATTCTGTCGAAATGGGTTTAACACTGACCACCCTGGTAGAGCGGGTCAATGAACAATATTATTACCCTGCCCTTTTTTCAGCGGCATTTGGTACCAGTACTGTGACAACAGACCGTATTTCAAAAGCACTTGCCCAATTTGTCAGAAGTATTGTAAGTTACAGCAGCAAGTACGATATAGGCAGGGCGCAGGTAAACGGACCCGGAGCACCTTTTCCCAATTTTACAGCTCAGGAAAATCAGGGCAAACAATTGTTTCTCGCTACTATACCCAATGGTGGCGGAGCCTGTTTCGGATGTCATACCACGGAAGCATTTGTAAGTGCCAATCCGGGTCCTCAAAACAATGGTATTGACAGTATTTCAACAACAGATTTTGGAACTGGGGAGACTTTTCCTAATATTCCTATATTTCAGAGCAGATTTAAGACAAGTACACTGCGAAATATTGAACTCACCGCACCCTATATGCATGACGGAAGATTTCAAACCCTGGAACAAGTGGTAGATCACTACAACGCCAACATTCAGCCCCATCCCACGCTATCTGCTGCATTAACCGGTCCGAATGGAGATCCTGTTGTCCCCAACTTTACAACCGCACAAAAAGCCGCTTTGGTTGCTTTTATGCGCACATTGACAGATCCATCGATAGCTACCGCTGAAAAATGGTCGAACCCTTTTATGAATAATACCAACCTTATCGTGACTACACAAAATGATACCGGAGTCGGTAGTATGAGATCTATCTTAAACTGCGCCGGAACAGGTGATACGATTCGGTTTGCTGTCAATGTAGACACCGTATTTCTGAATATTCCTTTGCGTATTTTTAAAAGTATAGCATTGAAGGATGAAATAGGAAACCCGGTCGTCATAAAAGCCAACTTTAATATCAGTGGTTTTTCAAACGCGACGTATGGGGTTAATATTGCACCCAACGTCAACGTCTATCTGAACAATATAAAACTTAGTCATTACAATAATTCCGATATAAAACCTTTGTTGAAAAACGAGGGAAACCTGACTTTATCCAATTGTGAGTTGAATGGAAATTTTCAGTCAATATTCAACAATCAATCCGGAAATCTGACCGTAAAAAATTCTGTCAATATTAAATAATAATATCGGAAATATTCTTTTAAAAAATTGTCTTCAATAATTATTTTGATTGCTGAAAACATTCAATAATATAGCTTACACTCTAAAATCTAATAACCATGATAGGAAAAATCGATAATTCGTTGAAAATAATTAGTTTTTACCTGCTTCTCATTTTTTTTACCACCATCAGTTGTGAAAAATCCACTCCTGATCCAATTCCGGCTGCTGATAAACCGGATTTAACTCACTTACCGTTCGGAGGTAAAGATTCAACAAAAATTTTGATTAGAAATCAAGGCAGTCCCAATCCTGATTTTCTTTCACTCTGGTTGTGCGGTCTTCCGGCAAATGGTGCCGGTGCCAACAATGCTAAAGATTGGACTAATCCTGACGGAACCTGGGATTATACCAAAAAACCCCAAGTTGAAGGCAACGTAATCTGGGATGGACAATTTACCGTGACATTGGATGGAAATGGTAACCGTATTTTAAAAGGTAATGGGTTACCTAATCACCCAACGGGTATTTTTCCGATACAACCTGGTACACTACCGTATATATACGATCGAAACCCTAATATTATATCACCTCAGCCATTAGATAAAACTTTTCCGGCTAATCCTCAGGAAGCGGCGACAAAATCGTGTGTGGGATTCGGTCCTGCGGGTTATTCCCTTACCGGAAGTGCTATTTATCACGGGGCATCAACACTTGGTAACGATGCTGCAGCTCACGAAATGCTGGATAAGTTTGGCGGCCATACAGATGGAACATCCAGATATCATTACCATTATCCATCAGAAGATTTACAGGATCATATTCATACACATACTTCAGGACATTCGGCACTTATGGGATACATGCTCGATGGATTTGGAATTTACGGGCCTTACGGCGAAAACGGTAAATTACTTTCTTCAAAGGATTTGGATGAATGTCATGGGCATAAACACCCTGTTTTGTGGGATGGTAAAATGGTAGATATTTACCACTATCACTGGACGTATGATTTTCCCTACAATATTGGATGTTACAAAGGCACACCTAAATAATAGTTTTATTATGTTCAGAAATATCCTATTACTAATGGCAGTATTTTTGGCTTTTGCCACTATTTCCTGTAAAGAGGAATCAATGGGTGAAATACCGGACGAAACTGCTTCGCCCAATATTTTACTCATTATTGCAGACGATCTGGGGAAAGATGCCATTAAGGGATATAGTGAAGGATTGATAAAACCCAATACGCCCAATATTGATTTAATCAGAACCAAAGGATTATTATTTAATAATTTTTGGACAAACCCTGTCTGTACACCTACCAGATCCTGTATTCTCACCGGTAAATACGGGTACAGAACCGGTGTAAGGGGTGTATCAGATATTTTATCCCAGTCTGAAATTTCCCTTCAGCAATATATTAACAGCAACACAAACAATACATATGCAACTGCCATAGTGGGTAAATGGCATTTAGCAGGTACCAATACTGCGTATAATCCGGAATCGATGGGTATAGATTATTACTCAGGTATTATACGGGGTGCCGTAACGGACTACTATCAATGGCAACTCAGTGAAGACGGAATTACCAAAACACAAAATACGTATGTTACGGAGGCACTCACAAACACCTCCATTGACTGGATAAATCAACAAACTAAACCCTGGTTTATGTGGCTTGCCTATAATGCACCACATACCCCTTTTCATGTTCCTCCATCTGATATGCACAGTCAGGGTTCTTTGCCTGCCTACACGACCGGCATGGATGCGATCCCATACTATATGGCCGCAATTGAAGCTATGGATTTTCAAATTGGCAGGTTATTGAATAGTATTTCGGCGGAGGAAAGGGATAACACTATCATTATTTTTTTGGGAGATAACGGCCCCGCCAATCAGGTTGCACAAAGTCCTTATATAAGTTCACGGGTAAAAAGTACTTTATACCAGGGTGGTATTAATGTGCCCTTGTTTATTTCCGGCAAAGGAGTTACAAGGACAGGAGAAGAAAACAACTTAATCGTGGCTACTGACCTGTTTAGTACCATCGCAGAAGTGGCCGGTGTTAAAGCAATTGAAATACATGACAGCAAAAGTTTTGTATCCTTATTCACTAAAAATTCCACTATCAGAAATTATCAGTATACTGAAATAAAAGACGATACTTCCGATATTTGGGCTATCAGTAACGGAAATTATAAACTTATTGAAAATGTCGATGGTGTACAGGAATTATATTTTTTATCAACCGATCCATACGAATTGCAAAACCTCTTAAATAGTACCTTGACAACAGAACAATCAACAGCAAAAACGGCTTTGGAAACGGAGTTAAACAAGATAAGGAAATAAAAATAGTGTTGTCATTTTTTTAATAAGCAGCGTTGTGCAGAATGTTGTATCGTCTTAAAATTTGTTGACGGCTTAAATCTAAGTGATTGCCCAAGTCTCTAAGCGTTTTCAGATTGGATAAATGCCACTTAGATACTATACTTTAAACTTTTACAATGCGTTAAAAAGTTTCGACTTTCGAGCAGCGTAGGAATGAATTAAAAAACTAATAAAATATAAAATCGAAGTAACATTTATTTGCTTTCAGCACGCAGAAACGGCGACCATCAGGACTAACAGCGAGCATAAGCAACATACCATCGTAAGGCGTTTTGGTTGTGATATACAATGTTCTTTGCAGCCTATTTTTTAAGTTTATATGTTAATCCAAATCTTATCATTTCACTATATATTTCATTTTTCCCTCCTGTAAATCCGGATTTATAATTTATTAATCCTTTTGAATATCCGACGTAAGCACCTATTTTGTTATTTTGAATTCCCATTTGTATTCTTGGACGAATATCAAGATTAATGGTCTTTCTAACTCTATTTGTTTCATATTCTCTTGATTCCGATTTTGCATATCCTTTTTCTTCAGTATTTAGACAATAACCAAAGTCAATCCCTCCATCAAAGTATAGATGATAAAATGAATTGGAAAATAGATATCCTATACTTGGAAATAGATTTAAAAAACTAGAATTCAGATTCGTTTTTCCCTTTGCCGAAACTGTTTCATTTATAATGCTACTATGTTGCCATACTGTATTTATATCAATACGACTTCTTAATATCTCGTACCCCAAATCAATTCCTAATCTTATATTTGATTTGGTGATGTTTGTCATATTAGCTGATACTCCATATGATATGCCATATTTTCTTCCGTAGGGATTATTTGTATAGCCATCTTCTTTGTCAAGATTATAATTTATACTTTCTGTCTTTTCTGTTGATTCACCTGAGAATTTAAAAAGACCGGTGTTCACCTGTATTTTATATTCAGTAGATTGTCCGTATGCCTTCAAGCTTAAAACAATTAGCAATGTGGTGATGATATAATTATTCATTTTTCATATTTTTGGTTGTGGATCAGTATTTAATCCACCATACAAATAAATATAAATTGCCTCAATATTTCAAATTTTTATTCATTTTTTATACGTGTAATAAAACATTGCATTACATATCTTAGCGATTGTCGAAGTCTGCGACTTCCATTAGAATTGTATTTTAATTAAATGGAACACATTAAGATTATTATTATATATTACAATGGGGTTTCTAGAGGGTGTTGAAAAGTGTTAATTTTGTGGTAAAGTTGAAACAAAGTGCGGAGATACTATACATTAATCATGTAAAAAACGTAGTACTTTTATAAAACAAATGAAATGTATGACGGCTTTAGGCTTTCTTCGACTTTCAGGGATAATGAATTACAAATTCATAAAATATAGAATCGCCGTTGAAAACTGCGACCATCGGGTGTTTAAAGAGTTCAATATAGTTCAATTCCCTGCGGGGCAATTAGTTCAATTAGTTCAATTCCCTGCGGGGCAATTAGTTCAATGAGTTCAATTCCCTGCGGGGCAATATAGTTCAATAAGTTCAATTCCCTGCGGGGCAATATAGTTCAATAAGTTCAATGGCCGATAAGTATTACAGCGTAGCTATTTGCGTCCGCAGGACAATTGAACTCATTGCAGCGAAGCCAATTGCGTCCGCAGGACAATTGAACTTATTGCAGCGTAGCCAATTGCGTCCGCAGGACAATTGAATTTATTGCGTCCGAAGGACAATTGAACTCATTGCTTCCCTTAATGGTTTTCGGTGTATTTTTTGAAGTTGTCAAGAATCAATTGCCATCCTTGTTCTTGCATCTCAACGGGATTTTCGTTTTCAGCATCAAAAGTGACGGTTACTTCCGTTTTGTCCCCAAGGTCTTTGAAATGGACATCTACCTTTCTGTTGTCCGTCATAGTATAGGTGAATTTTTCACCAACAACAATCTCATTATAAAATGCTTCAAAGTCAAAACCGAAACTGCCGTCTTTGGCTTCCATTCTTGCCATATATTTCCCTCCAATTTTCATGTCATTTGAGGCTTTCGGGCAATGCCAACCTGGATCGGCAAAATTCCAGTTTGTAATGTGATTGGGTTGTGTGTAGTAGTCCCAAACTTTTTGTCTGTTAGCCGATACTTCGGCTTTGATGGTGATTTTTGTTGGATTCATTTTTATCAAGCGGTTATTAAACGTATAGGCGGCAAATATATGCAAGCTTTTGGTTTCGCAAAAAATATGACAGAAATTTTTGCTGACCCTAATGAATATTTTATTCAAAAAAAGATACCACACTTTCTCCAACATACGCTATTTTATCTTCCTCCATAAACGGATACAATGGGAGACTCAAAGAAGTGGTAGCCAGTTCTTCTGCAATAGGAAAGGCGCCCTTCCCAAATGGAAGATGTTCATACGCTTTTTGTAAATGGGGTGGTATAGGATAGTGAATAAGTGTTTGAATTCCCTTATTTTCAAGATGAAGTCTGAGTTTATCTCTTTGAGTAGTGCGAATTCGGTAAATGTGGTGCACCATCGATGCATCGGAAATATTTTCAGGGGTGATAACTTGTTCGCAACCCGACAATAGGGCATTATATTTTTCAGCGATTTTTCTTCTTTTATCGTTCCAGTCATCCAGATATTTCAGTTTTACTTTTAGGATGGCGGCTTGTATTTCGTCAAGTCTTGAATTGACACCTAATACTTCATGAACATATTTTATATCGGAGCCATAGTTTCTGTATCTTTTTATTTTTTTGTAAATCTCTTCATCATCTGTGGTGACAGCCCCTCCATCACCCATACAGCCCAGGTTTTTGCCGGGATAAAAACTGGTGGCACCGGCAATACCGAAAGAACCACTCTTTTTTCCATCCAAGATGGCACCTTGCGCCTGGGCATTGTCTTCGATTACAAAAAGGCGATGTTTTTCTGCTATCTTTTTGATGGCGGCCATATCTGCCATACATCCATGTAGGTGCACTGGCAATATTGCTTTCGTTTTACTATTTATTTTGGTCTCAATAGCAAGTGGGTCTATATTCCCACTTCTTATATCCGGTTCTACAGGAACGATGGTAGCACCGGTTCCGGAAACGGCCATCCAGGTGGCTATGTAGGTGTTGCTGGGCACAATAACTTCATCACCATGACCGAAACCAACGGCTTTAAGGATAAGTGAGATGGCGTCGAGCCCATTCCCTACACCTATCGCATATTTTGTTCCCGAATAGTCTGCATATGCTTTCTCAAAAGTTGAAACTTCTTCTCCCAATATGTACCATGAATTTTCTACCACACGTGAAATGGCTTCATGAATTTCTCCTTTGATGTGATCATGTCCTGCTTTGAGGTCAATATAGGGTACCTTCAAGATTCTTCATTTTTATTTCTAATGATGTATGGCGGTCTTCCTTTTACTTCTTCAAAAATACGCCAGATATATTCAGCAATGATACCCAGAGAGAGCATCGTCATTCCATTAAAAAACATAGTGACCAGGATAATGGTAGCCCAACCCGGAACCGGAAATCCAAACAAGGTATTGTCGGTAAATATTTTGGCATAGATGACAAACAAAGAAACAATAAACGCTATGGAAAACATACAAAAACCAAAAAAAGTAACCAGTTTGACGGGAAAAGTTGAGCTGGCAAAAAAAGTATTCATGGCTAGAGAAATCTTTTTTTTGAGTGTCCATCTGGATTCTGTAGTTGACTTCGGTCTGTCGAAAGGTATAAAAACCGGATCAAACCCCAGTTGAAGGACTTCAATAATGGGCGATGTGTTTTTATGACTTATCCTGTTGACAAGAATATCGACTACCTCCCTGTCGGCCAGAAATCCATGAGCCCCACCCGGAGGAAAGTTCACCTTCGAAAATGTATTCATGATAAAATAATAAAAAGAAGAAAACAAGTCGCTCAATATCCCATCCTCTCTGCTTGCCCGGTAAGCAATTACAATTTTTGCTCCCTCCTGCCATTTCCTGTATTGAGCGACTACTGTATGTAACGGCCTTTGTAAATCATCCGGTATGACGACAGCGCAGGCGCCCCGACTCATACTCAATCCGGCAAACATGGCATAGGGACTGTTAAAATTTTTACTGAGTTGAAAGGTTTTTATATTGTCATTTGAAGCACTTAAATTTTGGGCAATGCGGTAGGATTGATCTTTTGACCCGTCATCCATAATGATGATCTCAAAAGGGATATTTTCCTCCTTCATAGTGTGTATTACCTTACGGGTAATGGATTCAATATTTTTTTCACTTTCATAAGAAAGAATAATGATGGATAATATTTGTCGCTGATCCATTTTGAAATCGATTTAATCAAAAAAGTAATTCATAAGATTCTACAATAAAAGCTTTACCTCCGTTTTTGGCTTTAAATTGTAAAACACCGTAATTAATCTCATTATTTGGCAGTGAATTTGACGTGCCAAGGTCAATAAATGTATAACCGGACCTGTATAATTCCACTGTTTTTAGCAATAAAACATCAGCCAGAAATTGTTGGCTACTGAATATATACTGCACTTTTACTACACTTTCGTAGATAAAAAGTATGATTCCTCCTTTAAGTTCTTCCCCTTCAAATCCTGCGATACAATTTATTTTTTCAGGAAATAGTTTTTGTAGTTTGAGAAGGTCTGCCAAAGTGTGGGTTGGCAAAGAATTATATTTTTCTGCCATATTTTTTTTCATCAATTCGTATAAATCCGTAAGTTGGTCGCCGGCTTCTTTGATGATGAAATTTCGTTTATTTTGTTTGGAAATATTGATAACATCCTTACGTATATTTTCGTATTCAATAAGAGGTATTGCCGTAGTTAGTTTTTGTTCGAAAAGCCTTGCACCATAATTCCTCAAATAATAAAGCCATTCGTCTCCCGGCAACTTTTTGTACATCTGTGGCATGATCTTCACTATCATTTCCGTAAAGCCGGCTTCCTTGAGAAATGATATTATTTTTGAAACGATATCCTTGGTCATCGTCCATTTGTACCTGTCAGCCATGATGAGATCGGCAAAGGGGAGACCCGGATGTGCATACCATACATTTTCCTGCCTGCAAGCTGGAAGTGCGGCAATAAGGAAATTGTCATTGTAGACTACTAAAGAATAATCATCAAACTTATTTTCATGGTATTGCAAAAATCTCCTGGTCAATACAAAGGCAGGATTTTTACATTTTTTCACAAGATCTTCCCAGTTTTTTTCATCAGATGTTTCATATTTTCTAATGATCATACCCGGGAAGCTTTTAAAAATTGTTTATAATCTCTGATATAATCATTTTCATCATAAAGAGAATTGACAAGAACAAGTTGTACGGCATTTTTGGTGTATTTCATCGTGTGCCAGCACAAAGCAGGAATGTATAAACCGACATTTGCATTGTTTAGTGTAAAATCTTTTGTATAGTTTGGCATTACCGTACAGGTGACCACAATTTCACCGTTCACGGCTATCAATACCATCTCTGTCTTTTTGTGTGCATGTTTGCCCCTCATCTCATGTTCAGGTGTACCGTATGCCCAGAATACACGTTTTATTTCAAAAGGTAATTCCTGGTCAGAAACAATAGATAAATAACCTTCCTCTTCTTTTCCTTTTTGCTGAAATTGAATAATATGCGGTAACATCATCTGGTTTGTCTTCTTTGGTAAAGGAAAATATAATTATCCGTTGTGGGTTCTCTGTTGGCTTCATTACCGTAATAGTAGACAGGTTTATTTCGTCCATTCATTTCTGCCAAAGCTATTTTTTCGTAGTATTGGTCCTCAAAGCTAAATATCCATTGGTACAAATCCTGATGACTGTTTTCTTTCATTCCTATAGAAATAGGATTTTGTAAATGGATAATAAACTCGGGTTTTTGATTTGTCATGTACGTCATGGTCTGCCTTTGTCCTGCTAGGGCTCTGTCAGAAGGCAAGTGCAAATAACTGATGAATACATGTGGCTGAGCCGAAATTTTTTTCAGTTCGTAATACGCTTGTGGTTCCGATCCAAATACAAAAATTTCATCTTTTTCTTTGATTTTCCTTTTCAGGTATTTTGTAATTTTCTGTAAAGAATAATTGGGATTGGCTTCATACATTCTTTGGTAGATTTGGTCAGCCTTTATTTTAAAATACAAATCGTTATTTTTTGTAATCTGAATAAGAAAAAGTATGGCCACAACGGCTATTGAAGAATATCTGAACAAGTCTGAAGTGAGGGAGTCCAACCACAACCCGGCAATGATCGCCAAAAAAGGAAAAACCATCAACCAGTAATGTCCGTAAAACCGGAATCCCGGAAAAACAGTTAAAAAGGCTCCCACAAAAAATAAAAGGGCAATACTGTTTTCCCACCTCAAATTATTTTTAAAAATGTTTTTTATTATAAAAACCAGTCCAACACCAAACAATATGACCATGGGAAAATGTCTTTCAAAAAAAATGTTGTTTATATAACCCATTAAATGTGGTTGCCCATCTGCCCAGGATACTTTGGTAATATATTTTTCTGAAGGGTGTGTAAAAATCCAGTACACCATTTCTTCAAATCCACCCCTCACCGCCACATAACCAACAAGGGCAATAATGACGGCCATACTGCCTGAAGCAAAATATAAAATATTTTTAAACCACGATCCTTTTTCCGACCTGGATCTATGAATAATCAACATCAGAACAGGCAAAACAAAAAAGATGGCATGTTGCCTTATCATCGCCGCCATTCCAAAAAACAAACCTGCAACAAACATATTTGTGATTACTTTTTGACCCATAGGTTTTACCAAAAAAATACATGGAAAGAAGCACAAACAAAATAAAAAATGCTCACTCATTATTCCAAATCCCATAAAGTTGGGACTGAGATTAAATATAACATATACACAGGCTGCCAGCATACCGGGTTGTTGTCGCTGAAACATGGATGCCACAATTTTGTACACCAGCCAGGCCGTGTATAACTGCAAAAGCAATAATCCGAAATGCAATAAAAAGGTCGATGACCCGAATAAAATATGAAACAAACCATACACGAGAAATATGCCGGGAGGTTTCATTTCATAAAAGTCCACATAGGGGATGTATCCCTTGATAAAACTATATCCCATGTAGAGATAGCTGCCCTCATCTCTGTCAAATGGCACTTCCATAAAACGCATCCTTGAATAGACAAAAACGAGACCAACGATACCTGTTATCAATATCATGGCTGATCTGGAGATGTTCTCTTGAATAGCCGCCATTTTAAGTTTATTAGAGTATTAAATAATGCTTTATAAAAAAACAAATATATAAAATAATCATAATATAGTGCCTAATATATAACTAATATCTATTTTTGGACAATTTTTAATAAAATTCTGAATGGACTCCTTTATCATTAATTTTGCTCCGACAGGCATGATTCCTACAAAACAGATGTCTCCTTATGTACCTGTTACGGCCGAAGAAATTATTGAAGAGGTGCTAGCTGCCAACGAAATTGGAATAACGATTGTTCATCTGCATGCCAGAGACGCAGATCAAAAACCCACCTACAAAGCATCTGAATATATAAAAATAATCGAAAAAATAAGATTGTATGCTCCGGAACTGGTTATTTGTACTTCTTTAAGTGGCCGAAACTTCAACACTTTCGAATTCAGGTCTGAAGTATTGGAGCTATTTCCTGATATGGGCTCTTTGACATTAAATTCTCTTAATTTTCCCAAGTCAGCTTCTGTCAACGACCCTGAAATGATTGAGCGTCTTGCTGAAAAAATGTCGGCATCAGGTGTCAAACCTGAACTTGAAATTTTTGATTTAGGTATGATTAATTATGCCGGATTTTTGATAAAAAAAGGAATCCTCAAACCTCCTTATTATTTTAATATTATTTCCGGCAACATTTCCGGTATACAGACCGAACCGGATCAGATTGGTTTAGCTATTAGACTATTGCCGGAACAAAGTTACTGGGCCTTAGGGGGAATTGGTGATCAGCAACTAAAAGCCAATCTCATGGGTTTGCTCAATGGTGGAGGTGTCAGAACGGGAACAGAAGATAATCTTTATTATGACCGATCGAAAACCATCAAAGCAAAAAATGCCGATATATTGAAAAGAATCCATCGGATAGCCAATGAACTCGAAGTCAAACTTATGAGCCCAAAAGAATTTGGTGACCTTGGTTTTTACAATCCAAATATAAAAAGATAAAAGATGGCCACAAAACAAAAATGGGTAATATTCGGTGACAATGAATATGCCATAACTATGATATTTGAGACACTGTACGCCATTCACAAAAAATCATTGGAAATATCTATTGTCATCAACCGGAAATTTACACCACAGCATCCATGGAATGAAGATCTACACCACATTGCGATGGTTAATGAAGAGGATTTTAAAGCGGATAGACCTGTTTTTGCTTTTCTCGCCGGCATGAGTCCGGATTCAAGGCAGTTTTTATGGAAGCGTTTTGACAAAGACAGAGATAATATAGTTTTGCCGTCGCTCATACACCCGAGTGTTGTTCTTCCGCATCACATAACGATAGAGGAAGGTGTCAGAATCGAACCCAATGTAACCATCGCCCCCTATGTATCCGTTGGGAAAGCAGCCCTGATCAACAGAGGAGCGATTATTGGCCACCACACTACTATTGGTGATTTTGTGAATATAAATCCCGGCGCCATTATCAACGGAATGTGTCATATTGGCGCTCATACCACGATTGGGGCAGGCACTATTATCAATGATGGTGTTGTCATAGGCAGCCATTGTGTTATAGGAAGTGGTTCTCTTGTTACTAAAAATATTCCTGATCACACCATTGCCTATGGAAGTCCGGCAAAAGTAATCAACACTCATTCATAGAATAAACACAATAAATATCATCTGTTTAAATGCAAAGAACTTTTATAAATTTCCTGTTTTTATTGGTATTTTCTTTTCAATCGTTGGCTCAGATAAAAACTACAGACAAAAAATCAAATGACAGATAACAGAAGTGTTGTTGCAGGAGAAGGAAGATATGCCAAACTACCTTTAAACTTTTTGTACAAAAAAGCCACCTATTATTTTGAAGAGAAAATAATCCATTCCATCCCAAACAACAAGATTTATGTTGGCGATATGGACAAAGATGGTATTCCTGAGATATTGTGTTCAAATTATTCAAAAGGATATATACATTGTCTGAAATATGCCAACAATCAATATGAAACAAGGGTCATTGATACACTGGCACAAAAAGTATCAAAGATATTGATGCAAGATATCAATAATGACCAACAACAAGATATTATAGCCATCGTGGATAAGTCTATAGTGGGATATATTCAGAATAAAGATACCCGTCAATGGGTTTCTCACCTCTTGGTAACTAGCCCGGCTACAATAACGTCACTTGTCGCAGAAGATATTAACAGGGATGCCCTTCCGGATTTTATATATGGGGTAGCTCCCTATTCAATACATAAAGCAATGAGCCGCAAACCACTTCAGTACACCATGTCACTTTTTGACCCGAAAGTCCATGTATTTGGTGAAATGTGTATCAGAAAAAACAAAGATTCTGCTGTCGAATTGATTATCCCTGACTATAAAACTGCGACCTTGCTCCTTGTAAAACTTTCCAAAAAATGGGATATCGCCAAAAAATTGGAAATTGATAATACGTTTTCCGGTATCAATAGTTGTGCATGGGTAGACTTTGACCATGACGGTTATGATGATATTTTGGCCACCTCTTTTAAAACAGGAAAGACAAAGCTGTATTCCTTTGTGCATGAAGATTATTATGCCTGTGAAGAAATATTGAAAAAAGGATTTGAACCAACACAAATCCACCTGACAGATTTTGACAAAAACGGAAAAAATGAAATGGTCATCAACAACCAGGCAGACAAACCGGTCATCATTACCAGCCATGGTTACCATCTTTATGATGTCGATAAAATTTTAGTATCGGCCGCCACCGTATTTTCACTTTGTGCCGACCTGGATAATGATCAAGATACAGATATTTTATGTAGTACTAAAAAAGGTCTGTTTGCCCTATACAACAGAAGTGACCTGGAAGGATCGAATCTGATTACAAATGACAATCTGCTCACAAAAAGTAAAAATGCCGATTGCGAAATATCTTCCATAGAATACAAAGAATGGAATGGTATTCACTGGAAATCAGATACAACGTATACCGACTATATGGAATTAATGAAAACACCTTCGTACTATAGTTGGAAGGACACCTATCAAAATGGGAAATTAGTACAGCGCAGGACCGGCGAAGTGATAGGTGGAAGATTTATAACAGAATCGTATCATTATGATCCCAACGCTCCTGTGATTAAAATGATTTCTAAAGGTTCTTTATCTTCAGACTCAACTATTTACGAACTAAGAGGAAATAAGGTTATAAAAGTTAGAGATTATCCAAAATTTTTTGAGCCTTCAACAGAAACTTTCACGTATAAAAAGGACAGTGTCTGGGTTCATCACAACCATAGGGATGACCATAGTTTTGTCGATGAAGTGATAGCGTTGGATTCAATATATCTTAAAGATGCCTATCTGCATGGCATTACCATGTTGCATACGGTGAGCGGAAATCTTAAGATATCACCCCCTGACGATTATAATACCAAATATGACTATTATTATGATGAATGTAATAACGTCAAGCTTATTGTAGAAATCAATAAAGAAAATGGTATTGTGGAAAAGGTTAGAAAATTTGACATAAGGTATTAACAAATCTAAAATTATTCTGGTGACAAATCACTGTTTAAAAGGCTGCCTATGAAAAAAGCCAAAAGGTTAAAATCATAGTTTTGTACCTCATACCTTCTTTTTTATGGTCACCGTCATAATGGTAAGTGTACTGGTAAAGAAGATTTCTCTTTTTTACAAAGTAATGTTGTTTGTCATTGCCAATAGTAAACCTAAGACCGAAGATCGTACAATAGTCATTTTTGCTTACCATACACTGGATTCAAAATTCTTCCAACCAGGTCAATTTTTTTTAAGGACAAACCACCACTGACTTTCCTTTTTACAATTATAATCCTGTACAGGTAAAAAAACCTTTTTTATTCTGAGAAGTGAAATCGTTGTGTTACACCAAAAAATATACCATCAGAAATCCGATTGTATCCAAAAGCAGGTCGTGGAAATAATGTAATCAAAGAAAGTTTATTTTATATAAATTTTTTTATCCAGTCAAAGTGTGTTGTTACAATATTGTCTTTTTGTTCCTTTATAAACGACAAAAATGCACGTGAAGCCGGAGAGAGTGCCTTGTTTTTCAACCAGACAAGACGCCAGGTTGTCACAATGGGTAAATTTTCTAAAGGAATGATTTTAAGGCTGCCTTCTATCAGCTGATTTTTCATTCCAATTAAAGGTATGATGGAAACTCCCATTCCCGCTAAAACAGCTTGTTTTACGGCTTCATTTGAAGATAATTCAATTTTTCTTACTATTTTAGCCCCACTTGCGACCATATACTTTTCAGATTCTCTCCTGGTAGCGGAGCCTGCTTCTCTGAACAAATAAGGATATTTTTCAAAAATACCAGATAAACTATGGTCACGAGAATTCCAAACATTTTTATTACCAACTAAAAACAAATGGTTGGGTAGCAGTTCAAAACTCTCCAAATCTAAATTTTCGGGAAGTATGGACAATAGCGCAAAGTCAGTTGTATTTTCTTTTAAGGCTGCCACAACCTGACTTTTATTGGTCGTTTCAAAAATCAGATCAAGGCCCGGATGGTTCATAAAAAAATCACTGACAAAGTAAGGCATTACATATTTGCCTGTAGATACCACAGAAAGTTTTATAGTACCTGTCAATAATCCCTGAAATTCCTGGATTTTGTGATTGATCTCTTCTACTTCCCGTAATATCTTCTCCGCAGCCGAAGCAATCTCTTCGCCAAATTCTGTAACACATACTTTTTTACCTATTACTTCTATTAATGGCAGGTTAAACTGGTCTTGAAAATTTTTTAATTGTATGGATACGGCAGGTTGACTTAGATTCAATTCTCTGGCCGCTCGTGTTATAGATGCATTCCGGCATACTTTTAAATATACGTTTAATTGATGGAGGGTGTAATTCATAAATAATATTTATTATATCTATTAATATTATAAATTAAACTAAATAAACAAAAGATTTTATGTTCTGTTTAAAATTTGTTTTTAACTTTTAAATAAATTAGCCATGTATAAAAATGTAATTTTTTCAATCATGATTTGTGTTGGACTGAGCAGTTGTGTCACCGTACGGCCAGGTGAAGTAGGCATGGTTCAAACGCTTGGTAGACTATCCGATAAAGTCAAAACCCAGGGCCCTGTATTTTATAACCCCTTTACACAAAGAGTTGTCAAAACTTCAATTCAGACGTCCAATCTGGAATTGTCTCTAAACTTGCCAAGCAAGGAAGGGCTGAGCGTCAATTCTCAGATCTCTATTCTTTACAGAGTTGAAAAAAATAAGGTTCCCAATATCATAAGAGAATTGAGTCTTGACTACGAACCTGTTATATCCAACGTTTTCAGGTCTGCATCGGCAGATGTTTGTTCTCAGTTTTTTGCAAAAGATATGCATTCCGGAATGCGCGCCAATATAGAGGAAGCTATCAGATTAAAAATGGACGCCATCCTGGGACAGCAAGGAATTCTCATTGAGTCAGTTCTCATGAAAAGTATCCAATTACCGGCCGGGCTTGCAAATTCTATAGAGCAAAAACTCCAGGCGGAACAGGATGCCATGAGGATGGAATTTATACTTCAGCAGGCGAGGCTGGAAGCAGAAAGAAAAACAATAGAAGCTAAAGGCGCAAGAGACGCCCAGATTATCATGTCGGAAGGGTTGACGGATCAGATATTAAGATTAAAAGGTATTGAAGCCTTAAACAATCTGGCCAAATCTCCCAACGGTAAAATAATCATTACGAATGGTTCGTCACCCCTTATTCTCGAGTAGGTCTTCTCTACTCCCTTTGTCCTGAAATGGGTTTTATTAAATATATTCAGTTTTTATACCCTCATTATTTTGGTTAATATTTTTGGTTTACACTTTAGTTTTTAAAAATCCATTTGAACCCTTCACTATTAAAAAAGTGAGGGGTTTTTTATTTTTTATGAAGGTTTATTTTTGCAATTTTAAAAATAAGGAAAAACACTTTGTAAAAAGGGGAAAACACGGTGGAATGATATAACAAAACAGTTGAAATTTGTAGGATAAAATAAATAATCAGCATTTCACTGAAGTATGTTTTATGTCAAACAAAGAAGGTTCGTTTTTTAATCATTCTTAAACTAAAACAACATGAGTAAATTAAGAAAAAACACAGAATTTTACGTAAATCTGAATGATGTTCAATTGTCCAAAGAATCCATTTCGAGAATTGAATCCAAAATTCAGTCGGCCGTCATGGACGAGTTGTTGGCTTACAAACCCAATCCTGAAGATCCGCCAAAAGGTCCAATAGGGCCTATCGTTTTTATTCCCCCAAGACCCTGGCCTGGATTGATTCTGAAAAAGTTACTTGACAGAGACCTGGATAAATTAGGTAGTGAATTTAAAGTCCCTGAACTCATTAACCGACCGTGAAAACAGAAACCTCTGAAAATAAATTATGTCCCAGCTCCACAGCCCATGAAGGAGCCGTATTATTAGGCGTAGTGCAAGGCGACCAAACCGTTGCCTTGCTCAATGCCGGTTTGTTGGCAGATGCCTCTTTTATAGCCAAAGTTGAAGAAGAGGGACACCCTGAAAAAAGATTCCGTTTTGCAGACAAATGTGTCAAAAGTGGCTGTAAACAATGGACGGGCACTAAATGTGGTGTTATAAAAGAATTGGCAGAATACAATCCACATCTCGATGGCATGGACCACAGTATTCCTGAATGTATCATCCGCCATCGTTGCCGTTGGTTTTCTCAGGAGGGAAACAAAGCTTGTATGATTTGTCCTTACGTCATTACGGACAACCTTGCAGACATCTGAGTCCCGATGATCCCGGATGCCGTTCTGGAAATTTACTCCGCAAAACTTTGATTCACGAAAAGTTTTTAATACATTTTTCCCTAACCTCCCAAATCTGTTGAGCGTCCCATTTTACATTTTGTTCATTAACCCACTTCTCAAGGAAATTCCTGTGATATTCGACTTTAAAAGTATCTACCTGATCAGGTGTGATTTCAAATTCCTCCATTAAATAATTTGCTATATTTTAATACCTTGCCATATTATCTTAGTCATCAGATTATCAGACGGCTTTTCAATTTTAGGAATAGTCACCAGGAGTATAAGTCCAATCCATTGCCGTGACGTATAATTCTACCGATTTTTGGTGTATTCAAATGGTTCAATTGTATATTCTGATATACTAAGTTGAGATTATTTTCAAAATAATTATACCGAACAACCTTTGTATCAAAATTTTTTTTGACGAACAAAACACGTAAAATAAAACTGCAAAGGCTTCCTAACTTAAGGTTTAAGGTGTACATTGAAATGTACAACCCATTAATAAACTGATTTATTTCCATAAGGTAGTTCTTTTAAATAATTTACAAATATTCACTCCAGTTATGGATATTTCCCATGTGTGTCAACAAGATTTGTGAGATCTCCTGGATTGTCACCTGCATTATCATATGCTTACCAAGGTTTAGGAAAACCATCCTTGGGAAAATCCGGATCCGCACCAACATAATAGGCTAACGCCC
This sequence comes from Saprospiraceae bacterium, assembly GCA_016715245.1. Taxonomy (GTDB): domain Bacteria; phylum Bacteroidota; class Bacteroidia; order Chitinophagales; family Saprospiraceae; genus OLB9. Next base: position 108,060 of record JADKAS010000002.1, on the reverse strand, counting down.
TTTTTTACTTCCAATCAGGTTTTCAGGCTAGTTGGTTTGAAACAACCCTGTCATAGGATGTTCAATCTTTTGTTTTATGAAGTCAAGTTCTCATTTCTGAATTCAAGCATCAAAACAAGTATGTCATCATTGTCAGTAATTTGATTTGGTTCATCCTCCAAACGAGCTGATTACTTTCGCAAATTCATTGGTTTCAGTTATCATTTTTTGGCTTTTTAACCTAAAAATATTCCAACCAAAAAAATTCATTTTTATTTTGAAATTTCCTGTTTTTAAGTCCCACTTTAATGTCTGTGTAAAATTTCTTCTTATTTTTGAATACTTCATGAAGCTTTAATTTATGGAAAATTGAGGCATATTGTCTAATAATTAATTAATGTTTTGTTTTCATTTTATTTTGTATATTTCAGAGTTTTCAACAAGGAAAATGATATCAAGATTGATACCCGATCTTTAGGGAAATTAGGTCAATAAAGTTGTAAACAATTAAACGTCGTCTGTCGCAATGGGGATGTTTGCATGTACATTATAAAGACTTGCCTTTACAAACGACTATTAACCCCAACATTGTTTACTAAGAACAGTGTATAACATTCTGATTCATGTGTTGGATGAACCTGAAAATAGTGAAAAACAACCATCCTCCATGTAAATCAAGTGCCTTAGAGGTACGCTGAAAGGATCATCTTCTCTTTTCGCACACCAAGTACAAAGTCAAAAGTGACATTTACAAACCGGACCGACAGAAGTTTTTCTCCTGAAAATACCTTTGCATTAAAATAAGTTATAGGTATGTATAAATGTATTTTATTTTTATTTCTATGTAGTTATTTTGGAATGTATGCTCAGAATGGAATGGTAGGTATAGGTACCGAAAATCCCGTTCAAACTTTGGATATCAATGGCAAAATGAGGATTGGTAATGACATTCATGCGCCTGTCGAAGGTAGTGTCAGGTACAATGAAGTCATCAAAGATTTTGAAGGATATAATGGCTCGGAGTGGAAATCTTTGACGGCTTCATATTCAGACAGCCCCACCATCAACAGTGCAGGCGTCATGGAAGAGCAGGGGTTTAGTGTAGCCATACATAAAGATTTTGCTGTGATTGGTTCACCCAAGTGGGACAATAATACTGGTATCCTCTATGTCTTTAAAAATATTAACAAACAATGGGTTTATCAAAATGCCTATTTTTGGACTTCATTAAAGAGAAATGGCGCTTGTGTTGCTATAAATGATGACTTTATTTTTTCAGGTGCCCCGGAAACATACAATACCAATAAAAGAGGTGGTATTCATATTCTTAAAAAAGTAAATGGAAGTTTTGAATATTTTTCTGCCGTATTTGGAGCGTATGATTTTGAATTTTTAGGAACTTCAATGTCTTTGCATGGCAACCTTTTAGCGGTAGGAAGCAAGGGAAGACATGCTTACCATCCTTCGTACCCAAATAGTAAAGGTTCTGTATATGTCTATTCGATTGACCCTGCCGGACTAACCCAAATACAGCGTATTGAAAACCCGATACCCTTTTCTGGTTATGCACCGGAATTTGGAGCATCGGTAGCCATAGACAGTACCACTCTTGTTGTAGGGGCTCCATTAGAAGAAGTCGGTGCTAATGATGATCAGGGCCTGGTACACATTTTTACCAATGATGGAACCAATAATTATATAAATCCCTATCCGTTTGTAAATCCGAATGGAGCAACCAATGATCAATTTGGCCGCAGTTTAGGTCTAAGTAATTCAAATCTTTTGGTTAGCAGTCCCTCGTCCGATAAAAATAGTATAGCTGATGTAGGAGAAGTATTTTTTTGTGAAAAAGATGCCACCGGGCAATTTGATAACACCAACATGACGACTGTTGAAAATCCCATTCAGCAAGAAAATACTTTTTTCGGACAGAGTCTGGCCATACTTAACAAAATTGCGATCATAGGAAATACCAGGGGAGCCTACCAGTATATCAAATTTAATAATCAGTGGCAGTACCATAAAATGATATCCAAAAGTCTGAGGGGTATAGAAGTATTCAACACCACGAGTATAAGTATCTACGGAAATACCTTTGGTCTGGGAGATGCAACCTTCAACAATAATTTTGGAAGGATTGCCTTAGGGGATTGCAGGTATTAAGTAATGAACATTTGTGTAAAATTTAAAAACAACCATCATGTTAAAATTCATTTCTTTTATATTCATTCTCTTTTTTTCTTTCAAATCTTTTACCCAAAACCCGATAGGTAAATGGAAGGTGATTTCTGAAATCAATGAATGGCAAGGCGAAAAATTTGACAGCCACAAAGCGCTGTTGTCACAACGCCCTTGTGCAGCAAAGATCTTTTATGTCATCCATACCGACGGTACGTACAGGCTGGATGCTTCACAAAGCAATTGTGAGGAAAAGTATAAAAAAATACAGGAAAAACTCTATTCCGAAACGGTTTGGACCGTTACCGGAAATGTGATCACCATAGGAAATAAAAAAGCTCCTTCAGTGGGTCAGAAGTATACATTTACCCTCACCGGAAATAAAATGGTGTGGACGGGCACTGAGGGTCAGGGGACCATCACCTATCAAAAAATATAAAGTAATTTTCTTATATCATTTAAAATCAAACTTATGTCCTTTTTACATGTAACAACAAAAATATTGCTGGTATTGTCCATTTTATTAGTCTTTGCCTCATGTGAAAAAGAAGAGGTTATAAATAAACAAAATAGCAATAATGAATTGATTGTCGGATATTGGTTACTGTCAAAAGGGGAAACTTTTGCCACCAATAGTAAAGGTGAAAAAATTGTAACCGCAACATTAAACCCTAAAATTTTTGCCCATGAGTTTTTAGCTGATGGCACGTACATTAACCATAATCTTACAAGCACTTCTTCCACAGAAAGAGGAACCTGGAAAGTGGAAGTGAAGAAAAAAGATGAAAAGGATATCGAAGAAGGCATTCTTTCTATTACCACACCAAGTACGCTGGCTAATAAAGGAATGTTATTTTTTGACAATGACGGTAGTATAAAATTTAGTATCACCAGCACATATAAAAGAATATCTGATAAAAAATCAGTATTATATCTGGAAACCAAAAAGTATGAAGCCTATCCTTACAATGAAAACTGGGCGTATTATATTTTCGAAAAACAGTAGTTTATTATTCATGTCAAATATTTACCAACAACGATAATTTTAAACCAATGAAGTTATTTCCTTTACATTTGATTTCTATTTTATTATTGACTTTCATCTCGTGCAGCAATAGTCAAAAATCATCTGACAATCATCAGGCGTCAAAGCCTCTATCCGGTGAAAAAAATTTTCTTACCATGAAAATCGATGGCAAAGAATGGTCAGCTGACAGGGAGATATTCGGAAGTTATCACTTTAACGAGTCTCTGGGTCCCGGCCTGATTAATATAGCCGGCGTCAAAGGAGATCCGCCAAACGACCAACCGTTTAATATCAATCTGTACAACACCAAAGGACCGGGTTTATACAAGGTAAACATCGGACAGGGTTCTTCTGTAAAAATGTATGAAAATGTATCTCAACTTGCCCAATTCACCCCATCCAATTATTTATGTGGAGGCGCTCAGCAAGGCAGTCAAATGAATATTACAATTATCAAAGTATCCAAAGATCCTCAAATGGTAGAAGCAACCTTTAGCGGCACCATGACCTGTGTTGAGGGCAATACCCTCACCATTACAGAGGGAAAGTTTTATTATCACGAAAACAATGATTAATCATGAACAAAATCGCAACCATACTTTTATGTATTTTATGTTTTGCCTGCAACAAAACAAATTCAGACAATCCTGAAGATGAAAATAACAATAACAATAACGAAATCGGCTCAGGACAACCGGGTGTGGTAGGTACCGCCGGTGTAACAACATGGGATCTTTTGGCCGACGCAGAAAAAAACAGAATCAAAGGCTGGAATACCTTGTTCCTCCACCAATCCGTAGGTCAGGACCTCGAAGAAGGTTGTAAAGCCAACGGTTTTGCATGGGAATATTATGGTAATGGTGACAAGGTAAATAAAGGTCTTATGGGAGGTATATTCGTTGATGTCGGAAATATAGCCAACGGCAATCCATATGAAAAAATAAGGGTATTCAAAGAGCAGATTCTAAATAGCAAAGAGGAAGTCAAAATAGGTGTTTTTAAATTTGGTTACGCTGACATCGATGATGAAAATTATAGTCAGGTCGAGACCGCATACAAAAAAATGGTCGAAGAACTCAAATCCGGGATTAACGGTTTCAGAATGGTACATGTCACCCCTCCTTTAGTCTTTTCGGTAGAACCCTATGACGGCAATGGTGCAAGAATGAAGGTAGGTCAATGGATGAAAACTACTTTTGCCGGCAATGATGTGATATTTGATTTACAAGCTCTGGAAAGTAATGATGGTGCTTGTCAGATAAATGGTGTTTGGCACATTTGTGCCGAAAATCGAAATTCGGCATCTGACCCAAGCGATGTAAATGGTGTAGATACTTCCCGGGGCAGGGTCACATCGGTAAAAAGGCAGGACAACGGATTGCCAAAGCCTTATTGATGAGTATGTATAATTCCGGAAAATAAATGAGCCCCTTCACCACATTTATATTCAGGATTTTGTTGGTAGCAGGAGGATGTGTATTGTTGTACATTATAGGGAAACCAGTAGTTGAAACGCTGCAATATCAAATCAAGGGCGAATCTGTAAAAGGAATCGTTATTGGTTTCAGGGGCAGCAAAAACAGCAAAACCATTTTTGAAGAAAACACCGCAAAATACGGAAAAAAACACAGAGCACGACGACCTGTCTATCGTTATCCCATCAAATCAGGAAGCCTTGATTCATTGGATGGGTATGCCAAATCGACCATCATTTTTCCATGGTTCAATTTTGAACTGCATGAAGAGGTAAAAGTAGTGATGGATAAAAAGGTTCCTTCCCGATCTCATATTTTCAGTCCGGGTATATTTCTGACGGATTTTATGCTGATACTATTGTGCCTTTATATGGTGAAATTAGGAATTACAAGATCTCACTCATGAATATCAACCTATATTCCAAAATATCGCGTAATTTCCCCCTTTGATATTTTATTCTAAACATTCAGATGTTCTGCCAAAACTGTTGGTCCCGATTTGTTACAACCATCCTTATTTTAGGGTTACAAATACATGTATTTGCCCAAACTGAATACCAGGCCAGTATATATACTCAAAAAGATGGGCTGAGTTCAGAATTGTGCCGAAATTTGTATCAAGATAAAGCCGGTTTTTTATGGGTTACCACTGACAAAGGTCTGAATAGGTTTGACGGAAATTCATTCTATATTTTCCGGCACCGTCCTGATGACGTCCATTCGATAGCCAATAGCAGCTGCAATGGCATACTTGAAGACCGTAAAGGCCGGCTTTGGATAAATACCGACGATGGACTTAGTCTATTTGATCACAAAAAACAAACCTTTCAAAATTATTATACCGACACTTCAGTCATGCCCGTTCCGGGAATCAGCTACACGGACATGGCAGAAGATCATGCAGGAAGAATTTGGATTGGGGGATATTACGATGTTTTGATTTTTAATCCGGAAACCCAACAATTTGAAAAAAGTGGCTGGTATGATTACGCTTTAAAGAAAGGTATCATCAAAGAAGAAAAAAGGAACAGCATCACCCAGAGTGTCATAAAAAAATCGGAAACAGAATTGTGGCTTATGACGGTATACGGGCTTTTTTCAGTGCACACCCCAACCAAAACTTTTACCTACTATCCTAATCCGAAAATAGAGGACTACTTTGCCTTCGTATTGCATCATATTGATAAAAACGGAGTGCTCTGGATAGGAACCTATGACCAGTGTTTTTACACCTTTGATCCGAAAACCCATCAATGGTTTCACTTCTCTTGTCCACCCAGAGAAAAAAGTATTTCTGATTTTATTTCAGATATTGACAGGTATGACGAACATACAATGATGATGACCAGAATGGATAATATTTTTTTATTTCATATCAAAACCAGGGAATGGAAACTTTTTCAATGGAGAGATAAATTAACAAAACAAATTTCCGGTGGTTTCTCGCGCATTTTGAGATCAGGGGATGAAATCTATATTACAGCAACAGGAAATCAGCCATTTTTACACTTGTCAAAAAAAAATCCACTGATTAAAAAAACAAAAATTCCATTGCCTGAAAATGTTTTAAATAACCACAGTTATATAACACCTGATGGAAAATATTGACCGGCGATTGGGACAAAAACGCCATCTATTCGTGTGAGAACAAAGGTTGCATTTTACTGACTGAAAAAAACGGAAATTCCGTTCTTGGCAATTTACAGCTATATTACACTTCCGGTAGCGGAGATCATTATTTTTCTACCAGTAAAAAGGTGTATAAATGGAATATGTCAGACAATTCAGTTCGGTTATTATCCGGTGAACAAAATGAAAAACAAACGGAATTCAGGAATTTTACAGAAGATGCAAGAGGAAATATTTATGTCAGAGAACGCAATAAAGGAATCTTTTACTTAAAAAAAGGGGAAGCCCGGTTAGAGTATTTTGATTGCGGCATTCGTGACGAAAATTTCAGCGTATTATACTATGATAAAGCTACCGAAAAATTGTGGCTGGCATCTGAAAAAAATGGTCTTTATATCATTGATCCTACATCCCGAGCCTATAAAAATTATTCGCTTTCCCATCTTGCCCGAACTCAAAAGGATTTATTTATGATATATCAGGAGACGATCGCGGCAATGTGTTTTTATTGATTGCCAACCGCGGTATTTTGCGAATCAACAGCATGGACATGGTTCCGAAAATATATACCACGCTCGATGGTCTGCAAAGTGATGCAGTCAAATATGGATTGATCTGTGATGGAATGTATTGGTTTACATCAGAATCAGGACTGATGGCCTTTGATTATACAAAAGAAAGGTTTTTTTCATTTGAAAATGAAGCGGACAATAGATTATTTACATACCGGATATTTCCTGACCCTGAGGGCAATATCACACAAAATCTGTATCCGGAACAAATGATTACCTTCGACAGAAATGTTTTTGCAGAACAAAAAACCACCACTAAAATTTATCTGAAAGAAGCTAAACTGTCCGGAAAAATCATACCCAATGACTCTTTATTTACCCTTCCTTTTGACCAAAATAATTTTGTATTTTTATTTGGTAATATGGGAAATAAAGGACTGAATCATCCGGCTTACCAATACAGAATAAATGGTCGGAGCTGGCAGTCCCTCGAAAACAATATAATCAGTTTGTACAACCTCTCACCTGGAACCTATCTCATCCAGGTGGGAAATAAATATGATCAGAAAAATCTGTTTACCCTTACCGTGGTTATCATTCCTCCCTGGTGGAAAACCGCCTGGTTTTATACGTTTGTTTCACTTTTTTTAACAGGGCTGACATTCTTGGTATATAAAAAACGAATAACTTCGATCAGAAAAGAGGAAGCAGAAAAAAATCTGTTGAAACAACGAATCTCAGAAATTGAAATGACAGCTCTCCGCGCCCAGATGAATCCTCATTTTATCTTCAATTGTCTCAACTCAATCAATCGTTTTATCCTTGTCCATGAAACCGATGCGGCATCAGAATACCTTACAAAATTTTCACGTCTCATCAGGTTGATACTTGATGGAAGTCGTGAAGACTTTATTACATTAGACAAAGAACTGGATGCATTAAAACTCTACATTGAGATGGAATCAATGCGCTTTCAGGATAGTTTTGAATGGAAAATTAATATAGATCCGGGTGTTCGATTAGAAACAGTGTTATTACCGCCATTAATATTGCAACCTTTTGTTGAAAATGCCATCTGGCATGGCCTCATGCAAGCCCCTGCTTACGGTCAGAAAAAACTTTTCATTCAAATATATAAGATGGATGATATTATTTCTATCGAAATATCTGACAATGGCATTGGTCGTCAGAAAGCCCGGGAGATAAAAAGCAAAGATGGCAATAAACAAAAATCTCATGGCATAACCCTGACAGAAGAAAGATTAAAACTTATGGAAAAAATAAAAGGTATTAAAACAGAAGTTTTTATAGAAGATATGTATGATGCACAAAAACAAGCTTCTGGTACCAAAGTAAAAATTCAAATTTATTCTTAAATCTTAAAAATCATGACAGCTGTAATCATAGATGATGAAGTATATTGTTCTGATGTAATCAATATATTATTGACAAAACACTGTCCTGAAGTACGTATTGAGGCTATATTTAATAATGTTTTATTGGCAAAGGAATACCTGATAAAAAACCAACCGGATATCATTTTTTTGGATATCGAAATGCCCCGGTTAAATGGTTTTGATCTATTGCTTCAATTGGGCAATATATCATCACGAATTGTATTTACGACGGCCTATGACCAATATGCCATTAAAGCTTTTCGATTTAATGCCGTTGACTATCTTCTCAAACCCATAGATAAAGATGAATTGATAACAGCTGTCAAAAAATCTTCAACCGCTTTATCTCCTGAAAAAATAAACCACCTGCAGTACCTGAGTCATACCAAAGTTCCCGACAAAATTTTGCTGCCCATCGGAAATGAAATCATTTTTGTTCAGGTCAAAGACATCATTTGTTGCGAAGCAGATGGCAGCTATTGCCGGGTATATTGTAAAGGAATGGAAAAACCATATCTCTTATCCAAAACTTTGCGCGATATAGAGGAATTATTAAATAATCCGGGATTTTTCCGCCCGCACACGTCATGGTTGATTCAGGAAATTTTCATCCGAAAGCTGGTGCGGGGTGACGCTCTTGAAATTATACTGTCCGATGACATACGCATACCTGTGGCCAGAAGCAAACGGCAGGAAGTGTTGGACAGATTGACAAAGTGAATTATTTTCTTTTAAAAAGTTATAATATACGACAAAATTTTCAACCAAACTTAAAATTATTTGTTACCACAAACATCAATACAGGATGTAGGAAATACCTTCATTTGTATTTTTTAAAAAAAATCTTTAATGATGATCCTTTCGGGTCAAACGTAAAAACAAAACAGATGAAAAGCAGAAGGGATTTTTTTAAAAGAGTGACGTTAGGTCTGGCAGGTACGCTAACGTTGTCTTCTTCCTCATCAGAAATAAATGAAAAAAAATTGATAAAGAGTATTAAACCAATGGGGTTCCAGTGGGATACCATGGACCCGTTTTTATTTTGTGTTCACCATGAAGATGATTTTCCTGAAGGTAACGAAAAAATGGGTCCTCAGAATGATTTTCTGAAAGGAAGAAGTCTTGGAGATGATTTTATCATCAAAGATGGCTTCCGTATGTATCACGGTACGGAAGTTCCGGGTTTTCCGGGTCACCCTCACCGTGGTTTTGAGACCATTACCGTCGTCAGAAAAGGCCTTGTAGATCACGCGGATTCATTGGGAGCAGCGGGACGATACGGAGAAGGAGACGTGCAGTGGATGACAGCCGGAAAAGGTGTACAGCATTCAGAAATGTTTCCTCTGATCAAAGAAAATGAAAAAAATCCGCTGGAATTGTTTCAGATATGGCTTAATCTTCCCGCAAAAAATAAAATGACAGAACCCCATTTTAAAATGTTGTGGGGAAGCCGTATACCGAAACACGAAAGTGAAGATTCCTCCGGTAAAAAAACCATGGTGGAAGTTATCGCAGGTAACTTGCTCAACCATAAAGCACCTTCACCTCCGCCGGGGTCATGGGCAGCCCATCCGGACAATGAGGTGTCAATCTTAAATATTCAAATGGAAGCAGGTGCCACTTTTACTCTACCGGGTGCCGGTGATGGCCTCAACAGAATGTTGTATTTTTACGAAGGTGATGTATTGTCGGTAAGCGGAACCGCCGTCAAATCTTACCACGCAATAGAAGTCGATTCAGGTTTGGATATTGTCCTGAAAGCCGGCAATGAAAAAACAAAAATTCTTGTATTACAGGGAAAACCTATCGGAGAACAAGTCATGCAATACGGACCATTTGTGATGAATACCAAAGCTGAAATACAACAGGCTTTTGACGATTATCACAAAACGCAGTTCGGAGGATGGCCGTGGGACCGCTATGACAAAGTACACGACAGGGGCCTGGCCAGATTTGCCAGACACGCTGACGGCACTTTTGAAGAAGGGGTGTAAAAAAATCATTTACCTCACCCTCTGGATGTTAAAATAAAAAAATAGTTATTCGTCCTTGTAAATAAAAGGCTAAAAATTATTGCGTAATAATCCTTCCAGTATTATTACACCAGTCCGGACAAGGACCGCCAAGCCCATAATATAAATTGGTCACATCTATAATACGACCAAAATTCGCAATTTCTACTCCATCTGCCGTTATGGGCTTGATGAGTACATATTTATTAGTGTTATCCTCTCCAGGATATACTCTTATGCCTGCACTTGAAGTACTCGGATGAAGATACGCTGCCAAATTCAATATAAGTTGTCTGTCCAAACTAAACCCTACGTTATTTCCGTTATTCGCTGCATTTTGATAATACCCTTTCATGGTAACATCAATTCCTGGATCTTCAGGTAATCCTACATCTGAATTTTTCACACAATATTGCACCATTATTTCATCATTCGGACATTTAAAAACGCTATCTCCTCCATCCCAATCTTTGCGAATAAAATAACAAATAATAAAACCAACAATGATCCCAATTACGCCATACAAATATTTTTCCATGATTATTAAATTTACGGGTTAAAAATTACATATACTTAAAGCAAATGTAAATTAAATTTCTTTACATTTGCATTATTATGATTAATTATTTTTATAAATTAATATTCTACAGTTTTATATTGGTGGTAGGTTTTTCCTGCAAACCAGACTCGGCTAAGGTTAAAAAATCTGATTTTATCCGAATCGGCGGGGAATCTCATATAAACCAAAAAGATTCTCTTTACGCTGATTTATATCACAAAGTTGTTTTTTTACAAGATTTTAAAAGTACTGATTCCATTTTAGCTGCAAAAATACAGGATGGTATTCTGACCAGGAATACTGTAAACATGAAACAGTATTACACAGATTTTTTTTTACTTCCTGATGTATTACATAACTCACTTCATTCAGAAAAATACGCAAAACAAGCCGAAGAGTTACTATTTACTAAACATGATTTTTCTATTGATTGGAATTTGACATATGCTTTATTCCTCTTTAACAGGGAGACTAAAAATGTACAAAAATGTATGGAATTTGCCTCCAGACTTCAGGAGATGACCTCAAAACATCCCATTCCGGAAACAAAAGCGGTGGCTTCATTGACCATGGGAGAAGCTTCTGAATTAAACGGTAATTATAAACTGGCGATCAGTCATTTATTTAATTCTCTTTCATCGATTTCGAATTCCCCCAGAGTCGATATTCACATACAAATCCTGTCTTCTTTAAGCAAGTTTTACAAGAACCATTTTATGTACAAAAATGCCCTGGATTACAAAATTCAGGAAATGAAATTGTATCAACCAAAAATTTTAATGGATTCTATTCAATACTTTCATTCTGAATTACATTATCATCATCTTACGAATATCATAAACGATAACCAGTTATTTGAAATTGAGAAAATCCAGGAAATAATTACATTCTCAAAAAAAAATAAATGCCTGAGATTGTACGAATACTCTACCGCTTTTTTGAGAACAACCTTGATTAGTTCCAATCGAATTAAAGAATTAAAAACGTATTTTCAATCTATTGATGAAGAGGAATTAGACGATTTAAAAGTTCACTCGCCCTATATCTATTATATATTTTACGCTTTCGTAAACGAAGAAGATGGTCAGATTTTAAAAGCAAAAGAAGCTTATGAAAAGGCTATTTCAGAATTGGATAAAAAGCCGGGACAAGAAAACCGAGAGAGTATAATTCACCTTCAATATGCACAGTTTTTATCAAGAAACAATGATACCAATAATGCTGAAATCCACTATATAAAAGCCATTGATAATGCCAGAATCGCAAAAAATGAAATGTATGAGATTACTTCTTCCAAAGCGGCTGAAGACTATTTTTCTAAAAGAAAAAATTATGAAAAAGCATACTATTTTCTAAACAATTACCACAAATTATTAGCGGATAAATCCCTGGCTTCCATGGATCAGGATGTTTTTAAAATTGAAATAGAAACGGAACAAAAAATAATGGAAGAAAACAAAAGATTAGTTGAGCTTTATGAAGAAAAATTGCATCAGGGCCAATACAATTTGATTTCTATTTTCTGTATTTCTTTGATGTTAATTCTTCTTATCTCCGTACGTTTTAAAGTACCCATTTGGTTTATTCGTGTAGTAGGATACATGGGGGTTATATTTATATTCGAATTCAGTATTCTGCGGATTGACTCAGTAGTACATGAAATTACCCATCATACTCCCTGGAAAATATTTGCCATTAAAGTAACTTTGATTTCCATTTTACTTCCTTTGCACCATATAGTAGAAAAACAGTTGATCAAATTTCTTATTGCCAGGCGACAGGCAGAGGGCAATCTGTTTTCTTTTAATTTTGAATTTATCAGGAGATGGTTTAAAAAATTGGATGCACCTGATAATGAACATTGATGTAAAAGTAAAAGCAACACATAAAACTAATTTCGTATCTTTCATAAATTTTGAGTTTATTCATTTTGTAAATTCTATGTGTAATAAACTTACAATTACTTTACTTACTATCCATCTTCAATTAATCCAAAACTAAATCAAAACAAAATGGCAAATTATATTGAACCAAAAAAATATGCTGATTGGCTCATGTTTCTGGGAACATTTTTATTTTTTTCGGGGCTTATAATCGGTTTATGTATACCTGTTATGGCAAATGCGAGAATGGGCCTTTCTGCACATCTGGAAGGTACAATGAATGGTATGTTTTTGTTAATTCTCGGATTGATCTGGAATAAAATTTTAGTAAATCCCCAATGGCTTAAAGCAGCTTTCTGGTTAACCATTTACGCATCATTTTCCAATTTTACTGCGGTAACATTTGCCGCCATAACTGGAGCCGGAAAAATGATGCCTATAGCAGGGGGAAAAGAAGGAACATCTTTGGTTGAAGGAATCATTTCGTTTTTACTAATTTCTCTCGCTCTGGCAATCATAGCTGCTTGTTGTATCATATTGACCGGCCTTTATAAATCCATTAAGCAACTAAACTGATATTAAATTTTAATACCTACATGTAGTTGAGGAAAAATACTTTATTACTTCATCAATAATCGGATATTACATATCTTTAGATATATTTTTATAAAAATGATTTTACAACACAATATAAATTCTATTTGTATTAATACTATATTTACAATGCTAAAAAACAATCATATGAAGTCAGGATTTATTTCATTTTTTTTATTTCTTCTTATGTCTTATCAGATTCAGGCACAACAGGAATATCATCAACATGAATATTGCAGCAAGGCACTTACTGCTAAAAAGTTTTATCCTTTTAATCATATAAGGAGTTCTCTGCTCACGGCTGATTACGATCTTACTTATTACCGCTTCGAATGGGAAATTGACCCTGCCGTAAAAGCCATAAAAGGAACGGTAACTCCTTATTTTAAGGTTTTATCTGACGGATTTACAGAAATAAATTTTGATTTTTCACGTGCCCTCATTGTAGATAGTATAGTGTTTCATGGAAATAAACTGTCATTTTCTCAACCATCATCCTATGTACTGACAATTCAATTACCGGGTGCCTTAACTACACAAAGTATAGACAGTCTTTCCATTACCTACCACGGAACACCACCGTCAGGAGGTTTTGGCTCTTTTATTCAAAGTTCGCATGGAGGTGAACCGATATTATGGACCTTGTCCGAACCCTTTGGCGCTCAAGACTGGTGGCCTTGTAAAAACGGACTGGATGACAAAATCGACAGTATTGATATCCTGATTACTACGCCTGAAAAATATAAAGCGGCCGGAAACGGATCGTTGGAAGTAGAAAAAAAATTGGGGAACGGATGGGCTTTATACCATTGGAAACACAGGTATCCTATTACACCTTACCTTGTTGCTTTTGCTGTTACCAATTACGAATCCTATACGGATGAAGTAGTTTTTTTTGATGGATCTACGATGCCGATGTTGAATTTTGTATACCCTGAAAACCTGAATGAAGCAAAAACAGGAACTGCCGACAATGTGGCTGCACTTCAGTTTTTTGACAGTTTGTTTGTAGCCTACCCATTTAAAAAAGAAAAGTATGGTCACGCTCAGTTTGGTTGGGGAGGTGGAATGGAACATCAGACAATGAGTTTTGTTTCCAATTTTGACTGGGGGCTTTTGGCACATGAATTAGCGCACCAATGGTTCGGAGATTTTGTCACTTGTGGCAATTGGGAAGATATATGGCTTAATGAAGGATTTGCTACCTATCTCGAAGGATTGACACGTGAAAGATTTGAATCAGATTTTGCCTGGCAAAATTGGAAATCTGCAAAAGTAAATTCGATTACTTCAAATAATGGTGGTTCTGTCAAAGTAGACAACACTTCCAGCGTAAACCGAATTTTTAGTGGAAGGCTTAGTTATAACAAAGGTTCTTACCTTTTGCATATGTTGAGATGGAAACTTGGAGATGAAATGTTTTTTAAAGGCCTGAGAAACTATCTTACGGCACATTCTTATAGATATGCAGTTACAGAAAATTTGCAGCAACACCTCGAAAATATTTCAGGCCAATCCCTTCAGGAATTTTTTGATGATTGGTTCAAAGGTCAGGGATTTCCGAATTATAAAATAATCTGGGATCAGGAGGCAGACAGATTGCTGATCAAAATAGAGCAGACACCATCACATGAATCCGTTTCATTTTTTGAAATGCCTGTTCCTGTCAGGTTAAAAGGACAAGGAAAAGAAATGATGGTCAGGCTTGAAAACACAGAAAATAATCAGATTTTTGTCGTCAATCCGGATTTTATGGTGGAATCAGTGGAATTTGATCCTGACTTGTGGCTTGTTGCTAAAAGCAGCGTATTACAAGAAGATATAATACTTTCAGGAACGGAATCCTTTGAAGGATCTCAAATATCAGTTTATCCAAACCCAACAAAGGATTTATTGACTGTCAAAATGGACATAAATGAGTATGATTCTATGGAAATAAGTATCATTAACACGGAAGGAAAAAAGATTATAACATCTCCGGTAATTTCGACTTCACATAATTTTCAGGTTGCTCACCTACCTTCAGGAATTTATTATATTAATGTTCAACAATATGGGAAACAAGTCTTTTCCTCCAAATTTATCAAAGAATAAAACAGATTCAACAGTCATGACAAATAAAAAAGGGGAAAACACTTTAAAACATTAGTGTTTTCACTGATTTTTTTCAAATTGATCCTACGTATTTTTACATTTCAAAATTGAATAAAATGACAGAAAACTTATGAGAATTTTTTTTCATTATTAGCAATATTTATACAGTAAAAAGATAAAAAACCAAACATGAGAGTACGAAGAACGAATAAGGGATTAAGAGTACAGGCCATATCAGGCACTTATGTCGTGTTGTTGGGTTTTGATTTACCCGAAAATGCCTGCAATGGATTTTTAGGGTTTTCTATACATCGTACAGACCACACGGAAAATGAAGCTTATTATATGAAAGGTATGAAGATGTTTGAAAAAACAAATCCGGGTTTTCCTCAAGGTTCGTTATATTCAACTCAATATCACCCGTGGCAAAGTTATCAGTGGGCTGACTATTCCGCCAAACCTGACCACTCCTACACGTATACCATTACAGCTTTAAAGGGAAGTCCCGAGTCATTAACTTCAATTGCCGTTACAAAAATTAAAATTCAAACTGAAAAAGTTGAAAATGAAGTCCATAATATATTTTTCAACCGTGGTATTTCAGCATCACAGGAATATGTAAGACGATTCGGGGACACAAAACCGAAGGTTAGCGACTCCCCGGATTCTCCTGTATTGTCTTGGTTGTCAAGAGGATTGTACGAAGCATTAGTAAAATTTGTGAGCGATTGTATTCCAGGAAAAGACACGTTAAGAATTTGTGCTTATGAGTTTCATTACAAACCATTTCTTCAACTCATCAAAAAAACAATTGACAAAGGGGTAGACATTAAAATATTATATGACGAGAGAAAAACATCACCAGGAGATAAAAACAAAGAAACAATTGCAGAATGTGGGTTGGCTGCCTTTTGTATACCCAGAAAAAACGGAAAATCATACATATCCCATAATAAATTTATCGTAAAAATTACGAACGGAAAACCTGTAAGTGTTTGGACCGGCGGAACCAATTTTTCGATGGGTGGCATCTTTGGGCATTCAAATGTGGCCCACCTATTTAATGACGATTTGGTTGCTCAAAAGTTTTTTGATTATTGGAATGCACTACAGATTGATCCCACTTCTGCAGCTATAAAAACAGTTACAGAACAAATAAGTCCTTTGCCTGATATATCTCTAAATAATACGGAAACCTGCATCTTCAGTCCGCGTAAAAATTCTGATGCTCTACATTTATATCAGTTATTTGCATTATCAGCAAAAAAAGGATTGTTTATGACTTTTGCATTTGGCATGAATGAAGTATTTAAAAATGTGTATAATACCAGTCTGGCAGACCTCAGATTTTCACTGCTTGAAAAAAAGACAAGACCCCTCAAAGAAGGCAGTGATGAAAGAAAAGCCGAAGAAGAAGAAATTGACCAGCTTCGGTTTAAGCCTGAAAATATTTTTGCGATAGGAGATTTAATAAAAAAAACCAATCAAATTGATGGGTGGGTTAGAGAGTCACTTTCTAATCTCAATAAAAATGTCCAGTATGTACATAATAAATTTATGCTTGTTGATCCCCTAAGTAAAAACCCACTCGTCATCACCGGTTCTGCTAATTTTAGCGAAGCTTCTACTACAGAAAATGACGAAAACATGGTCATTATTCGAAAAAACACCAGAGTCGCAGACATATATTTGGGTGAGTTTATGCGACTTTACAGTCATCACGCATTTCGGGAATCATTACAATGGAGAAACACAAACGATGCCCCTAAGTTTCTCAAAACGGACAACTGGTGGAAAGATTATTATTCAGACCATAGCAGATCATTCAGAAGACTTTATTTTTCAAAATCCGAATGATGAGTGCTAATTTCCAAAGAAAACCTTCGTCCAATATTTCAAAATTACAATGTAACTACTTAATATTTATTTTTAATAAGACCTTATATAAAACAAGATTGATTACTAATTACTTCAGTTTATATTGAAAATTAAACATACATTTTTTACCACTAAAAAGAGGTTTTTCTTTAGGCTTTCCTGAGTTCAATCAAAGTAATTTCAGGCCACATACCTACCCTTCCCGGAAATCCGAGAAACCCGAATCCTTTATTGATATACAGGTTTTTTCCGTTTTCTTCATAAAGGCCCATCCATTTTTGTACCGGTATTGTGCAGGTGACCATGCAAAACCAGGCATCTGAAATCCAAATTGAAAGCCGTGTGTGTGCCCGCTCAGCGTAAGATGAATGTGTTTGTCGTAATCTTTCACTTTTTCATCCCAATGTGTAGGGTCATGGGACAGAAGGACATTAAATTCATTGGTAGAAATTCCTTCAGTAGCTGTATCCAGATCACCTTTTTTTGGAAACCATCTCCCGGCTCCCCAATTTTCAACACCGATAATATTTATAGAAGATTCGTTTCTGAATACTTTCTGATGTTGGTTATTCAGCAAGGTAAATCCCATTTTTTCATACTTTTTGTAAAAGTCTTCAAAGTACAATTTTTCACCTTCGGGTCGGGTTCTGTCATAACTTCCGTAATAATCGTGATTTCCAAGGATGGCAAACTTCCCGTATTTTGCCTTAATATCAGCGAATACGTCAATGTAAGGGTCGATTTCTTCTTTTTCAGAGTTGACGAGGTCTCCGGTAAAACAAACCACATCTGCATTCAACTCATTAATCATTTCAATACCTTTTCTGACCTTTTCTTTATTGTCAAAGCTACCGGCATGAATATCAGATATCTGCACGATGTTAAAACCCTCAAATTCATCCGGTAAATCCTTAAACGACAATACCTTTTTTTCAACAGTGTATAAATATTTCCCTTTGGTAATACCAAAAAGTAAACTAAAAAAAGGCAGTCCTGCAGCAATCGTAGCAAAAGAAGTCAAAAACATCCGTCGGCCGGGTATAAAGCTGTCTTCAGACCAAACATCATCTGATAGCTTGAACTTTACATACTGAAAACCACCATACACCAGTCTTCCTGTATCCTGCAGCAACAAAAAACCTCCGAAAACCATTTTTGTGACAAACATGGTAAACACAAAACCACCCATTAAATTTAAATATTCATTTCTCTGTCCGGTATTGCCCGGAGAATAACTATACATCAGATAAAAAATAGATAAATAGGTAAACCCGCTGACAAGGGCATACAGGATTTTCCAAAGTTTTACATATCTGGTGTGGAAAAACATCGATTGTAGGCCGTTATACGTATACCAGTCTAAAAAGATAAATAAAAAAGCAACAATCAGTAAAAAAAAGGCTCTGCCCATGGAATTAAATTTAACAAATCAAGTGTTGAAACCTTATATCAAAGAGGATAAATCACACAATTTGAAAGAGGATACGAGATATAAATAAAATGATGAATAAATAGTTTTTAAAACGAATTTGGATTTCTACAAAATAATGGTTTTTCCTGACGAAACATTACTTTACTGATGAAGTTTCCGCCTCGTCACACATGTACTCTCCTTTATTTATTTCTATCGGTTAGTCTGAAAGATACTAAAAAAGTATATTTTGTTCTGACAACCTTGCCCCTGTTTTTCCCCGGATTCATTTTTGGCAATGTTTTTATCAATTCCAAAGCTGCCTGACCGCATCCTCCACCAATATCCCTGACTACGTTACATTCTGTCAGGGAACCATCTTTTTCAACGACACAACCAATCACAACTCTTCCCTGAATGCCATTTTCCACCGCAACAGCAGGATATTTCAAATGGGCATTTATATATTGGAGAAATGCTGATTCTCCGCCCGGAAATACAGGCATTTGTTCGACAATAATCATAATTTCATCCTCAGAAATCTTTGGTTCAATCACTTCCACGGGAGGGGATACCTCTTCCAAAACGTTCATTTCTTTTGTCACGATGATTTCCCGGGGAACATCTGACATCTCCGATGCTTCGACCACTTCCTCTTTATTTTTTTTCACTGTTTCATACAATCGGGGGTCTATTCTTGCCGTATCGCCCCTTTCATTTATGGCCGTAAAAACCGGAAAATTTATATACTCATCATAAATAACTATCAAATTCCCTGATAAAACTTTTGCCTTGTTATAGGCAACATAATGAAGGTCTGCGGGTTCTCTGACTGGTCTATCTGTAACAAACAATTCCTTCATTTTATTACTCAGAATGACACACCCCCTTTCTTTCATTAAAATATAATGATCATTCAACATCCAAAATGATTTTCTATATATTTCAGGAGCTAATTTATTTTTTTTCAAATTGTATACCTGAACGCCCTGCCTTCTTTCTTTTTCAACAAAAAAGATATGCGGAAAAGCAGTAAATTCAATACTTTGAAATGTTGTTTTTAATAGTTTATTACCTTTCATGTCCACCAATTGGTTTTGGCTAAAACCTGTTTCCCCATCTGTTTTGGTAATAATAAATGGATGCCTGTCTGATAAATATTTACATTGATCCACGCCTTCCAGATTCAGGAATTTACCGCTTTTGTGCAACACGTAATATTCTCCTGAAACTGTATTTTTAAGCTCCAGATAGTCATCTGTATTATTTCCGTGAATTTCTCTTACATAATTTTCTGCGTTATAGATTCTACTGTACCTGTATTTTCCGGGTAGAATTTTTTTTCCGTCACTTCCAAAAATAGTAAGGGAATCATCCAGTTTGCCATAGGCTAAATATATTTCTCCGAAAGGTCTGATGGAATAATGGTCTTCAGGTATGATGATCTTACCTTCTGCATTAAAAACGGTAGCGGTTTCTTGCCTGTAATCCGAATTATTTTTGATCGCTATCCATTGATTTTGTAATCCATGTTTGAAAGTTTGATAATCAAATGGAATAATGGTTTTTCCGGCCTTATTTACCATACCTAAATGGAATAAATCATCTCCCTTTGTTCTCAATATGGTAAACTCTCCGTTGGTCCAATACCCGGATTTTGGATCATCTTTTGCAATCGGCTGGAGTTCAGAGGTATAAAATGAATTATTTTGGTCTGCTCCTTCTACAGAAAAACAGGTATTGTCTACTTCATGTGGATCAACCCTTTTCCCGGGAATATTCCCCAACAATTCACCTTTTTCATTAAAAAAATACAACAGCTCTTTTTCATATGTTCTGGCAACCAGTAGTTTGGGATTTATTGCCCTGAGGTATTGATATTTTTCCGGAATGATTACTTTTCCATCACTTCGAATCATCCCCCATGAATTAGGAATTTTATCATTTTTTGTAACCGCGGCAAAACCATACTGATCATGAAAATTGTTGAAATGAGCCTGTATATGTTGATATAGCAATGGAATGCGTATAGAACCATCACCATTAAACAAAATTATTCTATCGTCCTTTTTACCGGCAAAAATTACGCCTGGAGAGGGCTCCATGTCATCGTAAAGGGCAGGAACGATGATATTTCCCGCTGCGTCAATGACCCCTTTTTTTTGTGAAGACTCATCAAAAAAAACTCTTTTTTTGAATTGTGCTGACAATCCTGTTGCCAGGACTAACAAACATAAAATATAATATATCCTCGCAGAAGTTTCTCTCATTTCAACATTTTTTAAAAATTAATACATTGAGCGTTAAAACAATCCCCACACTTTTCCATTTTTATCTATACTGATATGTTCTGCACTTGGTTCCGCAGGGAGTCCAGGCATACGCATTACATCTCCCAGCAAAGGAACTAAAAATCCGGCACCTGCAGAAATTTCAAATTCTCTGACTGTAACCGTAAATCCTTCAGGTCTTCCAAACTTTTTTTCATCATCCGACAAACTCATTGGGGTTTTTACCATACACATAGGCAGACCTTCCAGTCCAAGACTTTTTATAAGTTTCAGTTGGGTTTTTGCCTTGGAAGAATATTCCACGCCGGCAGCACCGTATATTTTGGTCGCGATGGTGTGGATTTTGTTTTCCACCGTATCAGACCAATCGTATAAAAACCGGAATTCTTTATTGTTGTCCATACTTTCTATGACGGCCTCTGCGAGCGGTGCAGCACCTTTTCCACCATCGACAAATCCTTTGCACAAGACCGCTTTGACCCCAAGTTGTGCGCACATCCTGATGACAACCTCATTTTCCTCTTCGGAATCTGAATAAAAATTATTGATAGCTACCACAGGAGTAATACCATACAATTGTATGTTTTCAATGTGTTTCTGAAGATTGCAGAAACCTTTTGCGACCGCTTCGGGATTAGGTATTTTGAGTTCGTCGGCCTTCAATCCGCCATGGTGTTTTAACGCCTTTATAGTAGCTACGATTACCACAGCACTGGGTTGTAAACCTGAAGAAGCACATTTGATATTGATAAATTTTTCTGCACCCAGGTCAGCACCAAATCCGGCTTCTGTCACTACATAATCCCCGAGGATAATCCCATTTTTGTTGCAATGATGGTATTGGTTCCTTGTGCGATGCTGGCAAATGGTCCTCCGTGGAGGATGGCAGGATTGCCTTCAAGGGTTTGTACAAGATTGGGTTTGATGGCATCCTTCAGCAATACTGCCATAGCGCCCACTGCTTTCAGGTCTCTGGCAAAAACGGGCTTTCCGTCGAAAGTTTGTCCGACATAGATATTTCCCAATCTTTCCTGAAGATCATCCATATTTTTGCTCATACAAAGGATGGCCATAATTTCGGAAGCGGGTGTAATATTGAATCCATCTTCTCTGACAATGCCGTTGGTTTTACCTCCCAATCCGATGACAATCTGTCGAAGTGCTCTGTCATTCATGTCCATGACCCGTTTCCAGCTAATGGTTCTCGGGTCTATGTTAAGACTGTGTTTTACGTTCTGGAGATTATTGTCAATCAATGCTGACAACAGATTATTGGCCTTTTCAATTGCGGAAAAATCACCGGTAAAATGCAGGTTGATATCCTCCATCGGAATAACCTGTGCATATCCGCCACCTGCTGCTCCTCCCTTTACTCCGAATACGGGACCGAGAGAGGGTTCTCGCAAAACAGCGATGGTTTTTTTCCCGATGTAGTTGAGGCCATCACTTAAACCGATTGAAGTGGTCGTTTTACCTTCGCCGTATTTAGTCGGTGAGAGGGCTGTGACGAGTATTAGTTTACCCTGAGGTTTATCTTTTATATAAGATAAGGGAAGTTTTGCCTTATATTTCCCGTAATATTCTAGGTCATCTTCCGGAATATTCAGCTTTGCGGCTATGTGTTTGATGTGTTGAATGTTGGCTTTTTGGGCGATTTCGAGATCTGTGGGAAAATTTGACATATGTACAATTTTGAATATAAGTGATGTATTTTTGAGAAAAGAAAATATCATTTGACAACCTGACTAATTTACACAATAACAAAAAAAACGGACTTACCTCTTAGGCTGTCCGTTTACATTACTATATGTGTAAAAAGGGATTACAAAACATCTTCTACAGGTGTATAAGGCAGGTTAAAAGCTTCAGACACACCTTTGTAGACTACCTTTCCGTTGACTACATTAAGACCCATTTTGAGTTCCTGATTGTCTCTGCAGGCTTTTTTCCAGCCCTTTTCTGCCAATTGAAGCGCGTACGGCAGCGTAGCGTTTGTCAAGGCAACAGTGGAAGTATAAGGCACCGCTCCGGGCATATTGGCCACACAATAATGTACCACTTTATCAATGATAAAAATCGGATCATCGTGGGTCGTAGGTCTGCAGGTTTCGATACACCCACCCTGGTCCACCGCTACGTCAACGATGACGGTGCCCGGTCTCATTTCTTTCAGCATATCTCTTGTGATCAGATTGGGGGCTTTGGCGCCCGGTATCAAAACAGCACCAACAATAAGGTCGTGGTTTTTAATCAGTCTTCTGATGGTAAGTTCGTTGGAGTACATGGTAATAACATTGGCCGGCATAACATCACTCAAATAACGCAATCTTTTGAGACTTACATCGAGAATGGTAACCATTGCCCCAAGACCTGCGGCCATTTTAGCTGCCTGAGTACCTACGACACCGCCGCCCAATACCAGGACTTTGGCAGGAGGAACACCGGGAACACCACCAAGCAGAACGCCCCTGCCCTGTTGAGGTTTTTCAAGATATTTGGCTGCTTGCTGAACGGCCATTCTTCCCGCCACTTCCGACATAGGAACCAACAAAGGAAGTGAATGGTCAATTGCTTCAACTGTTTCATAGGCAAGACAGATAGCATTACTGCTGATCATAGCTTTGGTAAGGGGTTCGTAAGAAGCAAAGTGGAAATAAGTAAACAACAATTGATTGGGTTTGACCAATGCATATTCTTTTTCTATAGGTTCCTTTACTTTGATAATCATTTCTGCAATGCCGTAAACTTCTTCTATCGTGGGAAGAATACGCGCGCCTGCTTCCACATATTCTTCGTCTTCAAAACCGGAACCAACGCCGGCGGTAGACTGAACATACACAATATGGCCTCTTTTCACAAATTCAAGAGCACCTGCCGGTGTGAGGGCAACCCTGTTTTCACTTTGTTTGATTTCTTTCGGAACTCCTATTATCATGTTTTAATATTTATAAATATGATGATTTGAATGGTTATTTTTAAAACGGTGTAAAAATATAAATATTCCCCGAATGGTGGTTACTAAATTTATGCAAATAAAAAACAGATTACAGAAAAAAATGATAGTTTCCTCTTCGTTTCATTCGATTTATTTAACACGAAGACAGGTGTTTAAGAAACATTTAACAACATATTAAAAAAATAGAAGGTGTATTCTTTTACAATGGTCAAAAGTAATCCTATTTTTGCACTCACTATGCAATTTTTATATCCATACTTCTTGTGGGCACTTGTTGCTTTGACAATCCCGGTCATTATCCACTTATTTTATTTTAAACGATTTAAAAAGGTTTATTTTTCAAATGTCAGATATTTGAAAGAAATTAAGGAAGAAACCTCAAATCGGAATAAAATAAAAGAGTTACTTATTTTGCTGTCAAGACTTCTTGCCTTTGCCTGCCTGATTTTTGCCTTTGCACAACCTTTTATTCCGAAAGGAGAAAAAATAAAACAAGGTCTTCCCCTGGTCAGTATATTTATTGATAATTCTTTCAGTATGACATCGGAAAAAGAAGATATTCCCCTTCTTGACTATGCAAAAGAAAAAGCATTAAAAATTGTTGATTCTTACGGTGAGGAAGGGAAATTCCAGATTATTACACATGATCTTTTAGGAAAACACCAGCGATTGTTGTCAAAAGAAGATGCTGTGGCCTACATTGAAGAAATCCGGTTTACTGCTCTGGTACAGCCTCTTTCCAAAATCACTGCGCGGCAAAACCAATTGTTCAAAGAGGAGGAAGGAGATAAAAGTTTTTACCACATCTCTGATTTTCAAAAAAGTATTTTTGACTATGAAAATGTAAAAGACTCTGTAGGAGAAATCAATCTTCTGCCGGTTCAAACCGCACAGTTACAAAATATTTCCATCGACAGTGTCTGGATGGACAATCATGTTGCAATGATGCAGCAACCGAATAATCTGCTGGTTAAAATGACAAATCATGCACCTCAGACCACAGAGCAGGTAAGAATATCCATATTAATTGACGGTCAGGAAAAACCCATAAGAGTAGGTGATTTTGAAGCAGGATCGACCATGATCGATACTATTCCTGTTGTTTTAAAGTCCAGAGGCGCCCATAAAATAACCCTGAAAATTTCTGACTATCCCGTTCAGTTTGATGATGAATATCATGTTGCCCTTCACGTTCCTGACACAATTATTGTCATAAATATTTATGAAGGTGCACCTAACAAATACCTAACCGCCCTTTTTGAAGGACTGCCGTATTTTGGTTTAAAAAACCAACCCTTCAATCAAATCCAGTATCAGGAATTTTCAAAATATAACCTCATCATCATACAGGATGTATCCAATATTACATCAGGACTGTCAAGTGAACTCTCCAAATACATCAGGGAAGGAGGTAAAGTGTTATTATTCCCCTCTGTGGACAACAATCCCGTCTCTTACAATACATTCCTTAATTCCCTCAATGCAGGCAGGTTGGAATTAAAACCCAATTCCGGCATTGAAGTGTCTCGCATCAATACGGAAGAATTTATTTTCAAGGATGTGTATAACAAAATACAGTCCAATATTACCTTACCAAAAGCCAATAAGTCCTTCCAAATTCAAAACAGTAGCAGAAATGCCGGAGAACCCATTCTTACCAATCGCGACGGAAGTTTGTTTATGTGCAAATATACATATGAAGATGGTCTTTTATACCTCTGTGCTTCTTCCCTTTCGGAAAATGTCAACAATCTTGTGTTGAACGCAGAAATATTTGTTCCCATGTTGTACAAAATGGCTATTTCAGGTGTTGGCCAAAAAAAGATAGCTTTTACCATTACCAATAAATCTATAATTGAAATAAAAAATACGGGCGTCGGTGGCGACAATGTCTATTCCATGAAAGGAGAAAACGAATTTATCCCCGGTCAAAAACGTCTGGGCAATAAGGTATTGCTCGATGTAGGTGATCAGGTCAAAAAAGCAGGCTTCTACGATATCATGAATGGTGATCAGGTTTTAGAAAGTGTTGCTTTTAACTATGACAGACTGGAATCCGATATGAAACTGCTGACGAGTGATGAAATGGAAGAAAATCTGGGAGAAAACCGCCTTGGCATACACATCATCAGTGAAACAGAACAAAACGACATGACCAATACCATTTCAGCAAAGGATAAAGGCATTTCTCTCTGGAAATATTTTTTACTCGCAGTTTTACTATTTTTAATGGTCGAAACATTGCTGATACGACTTTGGCGAACTTCATCATAACATAAAATTTTATCCATGGAGCTCATCATTAAACAAGCCACTATCCTCTCATCAACATCTTCTTTTCATAAAAAGAAAATGGACATCCACATTAAAAACGGAAAGATTGAAAATATACAAAAAAAGTTGGATATACCGCCAAAAGCCAAAGTTTTAGAAGGTAAAAACCTTCATTGTACGATTGGCTTGATGGACATAGGGACACATAACGGAGAGCCGGGATTTGAACACAGAGAAACCCTTGCTTCCCTATGTAAAGCGGCAAAAGCAGGTGGATATACAAAGATATTGCCGTTCCCAAATACCTTTCCATATATACAGACAAAATCAGATCTTCAATATTTAATCCAGAAAGGAAAAGAAAACGGCCTTCAAATTTTGCCGATTGGCGCTTTGAGTCAGGACGGAAAAGGAGTAGACATTGCCGAATTTTATGATATGTTTTCGGCAGGTGCCATTGGTTTTTCAGATGGTCTTCGCGCATGTGAAAACAGTGGACTTTTGATGCGCGCCTTACTTTATGTAAAAACTTTTAATGGCATCATCATACACCATCCGGATGATAAAACATTAAGAGAAAAAGGTATGGTTCATGAAGGTTTTATCAGTACCACCCTTGGGTTAAAAGGTGTCCCTTCCATTGCAGAACTCGCCCATGTGCAAAGAGACATTTTACTTCAGGAATACACAAACTCAAGAATGCTGATCCATGCCATTTCCTCAAAAGAAGCTGCAGATCTGTTGAACAAAGAAAAGAAAAAAAAGGGAAAAACTATTTGTTTCTGTCCCCTATTTAAATCTTATTGCCACTGACAAAAAGATAGAAGACTTTAACGTAGATTATAAAGTCAGGCCGGTATTGCGGGAAGAGGAAGACCGAAAATCTCTTGTAAAAGCGCTTCAAAATCAAACCATTGATGCCGTAGTTTCCAACCATACACCCATTGACGAAGATGGTAAAAAAGTGGAATTCCCCTATGCAGATTATGGAGCAGGTGGCATTGAAACTGCTTTTATAGCTACTTTGGAAGTTTTACAGGATAAAATAGAAATGGATGTTTTGGTGTCCGCATTCAACGAAGGTCCAAGAAAAATTTTCAACCTTCCTGTGCCCGCAATAGAAGTAGGACAAGAAGCAGAATTGTGTATTTTCGATACAGCATCTAAACATACTTTTTTAACGTCATTTTCCGGGTCAGCCAACAATCCTTTTTTGGGTAAAACATTTTCTACCCAAATCAAAGCCACCATTTTAGGCAATGAAATGTATCTGGCTTCATGATTACATAGAAAACAAACCATAAGAATTTAGAGAGTTTTTGAATTCTCTTTCAAGCATCAGGATTTGTGTGCCCTGTACACAATCGCAGGAGGAATATTACGCAGGACCAATTCATATTTTACTTTAGGAAATATTTTTTTTATAAATTTTAAGGTAACAGGCGAATACTGGTACTGAATAAAGGTGCCTTTATCGTCTAAAATATCGTAGACAATTTCAAGAAGTTCAACGATTTCTTCGTCTTTAAACAAAGTCAACGGCAAACTTGAAATGATAATATCAGGTTTGCCAAAGTTATTATTTTTTACAATTTCCCTGAGTTTAAAAGCAGATTCGTTCAACATCGTCAACCTTTTATCTCCTGAATATTTTTCTTTGGAATAATTGTAAAAAACTTCGTTAATTTCTAAAGAAACTACTTTGACATGTCCGTGTCCGATCTTTAATATTTCGTCAGTTATACATCCGTTGCCTGTACCCAGTTCGAGCACAAAAACGGTTTGATTCCAATCTATCTTTTTGAGGCAGGTTCTGACCAGATGTTTTGAACTTGGGGTAACCGTTCCACTGGTTCTGAAATTTTTTAATGCTTCAACGATAAAAAATTTCATTTGTATATTTTGGTTTTCCGGTACAACATTTTATGTTCAATTCTGACATGAAATGTAAAGGTTATTCATTCAGCAGCACAAATATACATTTATTGCTTCTACTTGGATACCAGTGTGCCTATTTTTTCACCGGAAATCAGTTTTGCGAGACTTCCCTGATCGTTGATATTGAAAACAATTATAGGCAGATTATTTTCCTGACAAAGAGTAAAAGCGGTCATGTCCATCACGTTTAATCCCATTTGGATGACTTTCTCGAAACTTATTTTATCGAATTTTTTAGCTTCCAGGTTTTTTTCAGGGTCACTGTCGTAAATGCCATCCACTCTTGTTCCTTTCAGAATAATATTGGCATTGATTTCATTGGCACGAAGAGCAGCTGCTGAGTCTGTTGTAAAATAAGGACTTCCGGTACCGGCACAAAATATGATTACACGTCCTTTCTCAAGATGACGTACCGCTCTTCTTTTAATGTAGGGTTCTGCGATTTGCCTCATTTCTATGGCGGTTATCAATCGTGTATACACACCCAATTGTTCGAGTGCACTCTGTAATGCCATACCATTGATACAGGTAGCCAACATTCCCATATAATCACCTGTAACTCTTTCAATTCCGGAGGAACCTGCACTTAACCCTCGAAAAATATTTCCTCCTCCGATCACAACAGCAACTTCTACTTTTTTATCGACAATAGATTTAATTTCTTTAGCGTAATAGTTGAGCATTTCTGACGTGATACCAAATTTCTGGTCACCCATTAAGGATTCACCGCTTAATTTCAAAAGTACTCTTTTGTATTTTACACTCATTAAAAAAGGATTGAAGGAGGTTAATATAAATAAAAAAGTAAAAAAAAAGCGGTAATAAAATTACCGCTTTTTATAAATTATCCCAGTTTAACGTGCCTGAATGCCGTGGCAGTTAACTCCGGATTTTTTGATTTCAGATATTCTGCAACACTGATTTTACCATCCTTCACAAAAACCTGATTCAATAATGTACTTTCTTTAAAAAACTTGTTGAGTTTGCCCAACGCAATTTTTTCGAGCATATCTTCCGCTTTACCTTCCTGTCTTGCGATTTCCTTTCCGATTTCTATTTCTTTGGCAATGATATCTTGTGAAACATCGTCTTTGTCAAGGGCAACCGGTTTCATGGCTGCAACTTGCATAGCCACGTCTCTTCCTGCTTCTACATACGCTTTGTCGTCTTTATTAAGACCAACCAAAACGCCTGCTTTATATCCCATGTGTATATAAGAAGTCACCAAAGGTGCCGTAAGAAACTGATAATCAGAAACTTCAATTTTTTCACCTATTTTAGCAACCTGCTCTGCCATTACGTTATCAATTCTTACACCGTTCAATTCCAGTGCATACAATTCTTCTCTGGTTTGAGGAAAATGATTCAAAACCAGTTGTGCTATTTCTTTTGTAAGGTTGATAAAGTCATCATTTTTTGCAACGAAGTCTGTTTCACAACTAAGTCTTACAATAATACCTTTATTCTGGCCATCGTTTACCAAAGCAATAACAACACCTTCTTTGGCGTCTCGGTCTGCTCTTTTTTCAGACATTTTTTGTCCCCTTAATCTCAACAATTCGATGGCTTTGTCAAAATCTCCACTGGCTTCTGTCAATGCATTTTTACAATCCATCATCCCTGCCCCTGTAATATCTCTGAGGTCTTTTACAGCGCTGGCTGATATCGTGAACTCGCTCATGATTCTATTATTTAATGTTCAATCGTTTAATAAATATTTAATCTTCCTTGGTTTGTTTGTCGGCTCTTCTTTCTTCCAAACCCTGATTGATAGCAGCTACGATGTAATCTGTAATCAATTTGACGGATTTTGATGCATCGTCATTGGCAGGAATCGGAAAGTCAACTTTGTTCGGGTCTGAATTGGTATCTACCATGGCAAAAGTCTTCATTCCCAATCTTTTTGCTTCTGCCAGTGCAATGTGTTCATGGTGAATATCCACCATAAATATTGCGCTTGGCAATCTGTTAAGATTAGCAATACCACCCAATACTCTTTCCAGTTTTTCTTTTTCTCTGGAAAGGGTCAGTCTTTCTTTTTTGGTGATAGAAATGGCAGGGTCCGTCAACAATTTGTCAATGCTGTTCATTTTTTTAACCGATTTTCTGATGGTAGAAAAATTGGTCATCATACCTCCCAGCCATCTTTCTGTCACAAATGGCATTTCTGCCGTTAAAGCCGCTTTGGAAACGATATCCTTAGCTTGTTTTTTTGTAGCAACAAAAAGAATTTTTTTACCGGACTTCGCCATCTGTTTCATGGCAAATGCAGCTCTGTCAAGACATTCTGCAGTCCTGTTTAAGTCAATGATGTGAATTCCTTTTCTTTCCATGAAGATATACGGGAGCATCTTTGGATTCCATTTTCTTTTTAAATGGCCATAGTGAACGCCCGCGTCTAACATTTCTTTATATGTGGGTTTATTCATTTTTATTATTTTTATAAGATCACTTGAATATAAAAAATACTAACGTTTAGAGAACTGGAAGCTCTTTCTCGCCTTTGGTTTTCCGAATTTCTTCCTTTCTACCTCTCTTGAGTCTCTTGTCAGATATTTTTTCTCCTTTAATGGTTTTTTGTTGTCTTCATTTATTTTCACCAACGTTCTGGCAAATGCCAAACGAATGGCTTCAGACTGACCTTTAAAACCACCTCCTGAAACGGTAACTTTTATATCGTAGGTTGTTTCTGCTCCCGCTATTTTAAGCGGATCCAGGATGATACCCTGAATACTTACCATCGGAAAATAATCCTTAAATTCTTTTCCGTTAACGGTAATTTTTCCGTTTCCTTTGGTGAAATAAACTCTTGCTGTGCAAGCTTTTCTTCTTCCTATGCTATTGATTGTATCCATATTAAATTAAAAGTTAAAAGGTTCTGGTTTTTGTGCCTGATGCGGATGGGTACCACCTTGATACAAAAACAATTTTTTAATCATGGCTCTTCCCAGTTTTGTTTTGGGAAGCATACCTTTTACTGCAAGTTCCAATACCTGATTAGGTCTTTTTTCAAGCATTTCCTTTGCCGTTCTTCTTCTCAATCCACCCGGATATCCGGTATATCTCGTATATTCCTTGTCATCCAGTTTGTTACCGGTAAATCTTACTTTGTCCGCATTAATGACAATAACATAATCGCCCATGTCTGCGTGAGGTGTAAAATCAGGCTTGTGTTTGCCCCTGATGACGGATGCTATTTTCGTAGCCAAACGACCTACGATTTCACCATCTGCATCAACAACGTACCATTTTACCTCGGTACTCTCTTTGCTGGCAGATTTTGTTTTGTAACTTAATGTATTCACTTTGTCTGAAATTTTAACATTTTATGAATCTTATTTCTCCGGTTTTTCCGAAAATGGTCGCAAAGGTAATATCTATCCTTCTTATCTAAAAACATTTTGTAACTTTTTTTTTAAAAAAAATTCATAAATCATTGAAAAACAGTGAAATTTTTGACAACTTTTAATATTGACACCTTATTTTTTATGGTATAATCGGGGAAAACCCTTTGTTTATTATTTTTCTAATCTATACCTTTACGAAAAATTAAACAATATGAAAATATATTTTGTCATCATTTTCCTCTTTTTACATTGGATGTCAGCCAAAACTCAGGAAATGGCGCTTGAAGTTTTTTCACCGGGATTCAGTCTGCCGGTAGATATTAGCCATGCTGGTGATGAAAGGTTGTTTATTACGGAAAAGGCAGGAATCATACGTATTCTTTTCCCTGATGGCAGTAAAGCGTCTGTACCTTTTCTCGATATTAAAAACAGAGTTAATTCTGCTGCCAGTGAACGTGGCCTGCTGGGACTCTGTTTCCACCCTGACTATAAAAATAATGGTTATTTATATGTTAATTATACCAATTCCTCAGGTGCAACAACCATAAGCAGATTTAAAGTCACCGGTAATCCCAACGTAGCTGACCCGGCATCTGAAAAAATAATTTTGACCGTCAGTCAACCTTTCAACAACCACAATGCAGGAGATCTGGAATTCGGTCAGGATGGCTACCTTTACGTAGGTATGGGTGATGGTGGCAGTGGCGGTGACCCGGGCAACCGCTCTCAGGACCCTAAAAACCTATTGGGTAAGATGTTGAGAATTGACGTCAATACTGAACAGCCTTATCTCATACCATCAGATAATCCCTGGGCAACCAATACCGATACTTTACCTGAAATATGGGCATTCGGTCTGAGAAATCCCTGGAGATTTTCTTTTGACAGACTAACAGGAGATCTCTGGATTGGCGATGTAGGACAAAATAAATGGGAGGAAATCAACTTTACTAAAAAAGGAACACCGGCAATTAATTACGGCTGGCGTTGTTATGAGGGAAATGATGTGTTTAACAGTCAGGGCTGCAAAGATGTTTCTTTTTACACAAGACCTGTTTTTTCCTACAGAAACCCAACCCTTGGATGTTCGGTAACCGGTGGTTTTGTATACAGAGGCACCCTCGCTTCGCGCTATCAGGGTCAATATATATTTACAGACTATTGTTCCGGAAGGTTTTGGGCAGTACAACCCGGTGAAACAAGTCCTTTCAATGGCAAAGAATTGGCGGATTTAACCAATGACGAATACGTTACCCTTGGCGAAGATGTCGATGGTAATCTATACGTCAGTGCTATTCGCAACGGAACCATCTACAAATTTAAAGACCCTAAATGTTCTTATCTCGACAATACATCCCTTGCCACGGTGTCTCAAGTGAGCTGTCGCAATGCTTGTGACGGCAATATTAATTTCAATATGGCGGGAATAAGTCTATCCTATCTCTGGAGTACAGGAAGTACAACTTCCGAAATCAATAACCTTTGCCCGGGAAATATATCCGTCATCGTAACAGATATGTCAGGTTGTGTCAAAAAATTAAGCTGGACACTTGAAAATCCGGAAGAGCTCACGGTGGATATTGAAAGGAATGGCTCCGTTCTTACGGCTTCTGCCAATCAAAACGTCACCTTTCAGTGGTTTAAAAACAACGAACCTATATCAGGAGCTACCGGAAGTATGTATGAAACAACTTTACCCGGCATGTATTATGCAGCAGCCACCAACGAAAGAACTTGTACCGTTTTTTCAGACACTATCATTATTCCGGATTGTTCTTATCTCAATACAGACTCTTTGGCGATGGTAATCCCGGCAACTTGTTACGACTCCTGCGATGCTAAAATTCAGTTAGCGAACTTGGGTAACGGAGTTTCCTATGTATGGACCAATGGTCAGCTAACTCAGGATATTTCAGATCTTTGTCCGGGGTCTTATTCCGTTACGTTAACCGATACAATGGGATGTCAGGCAGTTGGAACCTGGACAATTGATACTGTCGAACAGTTAAAAATAGACGTTTTAATTGCCGATCTTCTCTTTGAAGCCTTTGCCAATCAGGAAGTAACTTTTTTATGGTATAAAGATGGTGTACCTATCGAAGGCGCAACCGGAAGTAAATTAGAGGCTAAGGGAGCGGGAGAGTATTATGTCATTGCCACCAATACCAATGGATGTATCGTTCAGTCATTTTCCATTATCATTTCTCCCTCTTCCCTTCAGGATACCAAAAACTATAATCCAAAGCTTCTCTTTCAGCATAATGGTAGTGCTGAGTTTTTATGTGCGTTTACAGAAGATATACACACAGAAATTGGCATCATGGATATAAAAGGTGAAATATTATACAAGGATAAAGTCCGGTTTTACAAAAACGTATGGCATAAAATACCCGTACTTATTACAAAAGACGGAATTTATTTTATTTTTTATAACAATGATAATCAGATAATTACATCAAAAATATTTATTAAGTTATAAAAATCAGATAAAACGACTAGGGGTTTTTTCAGGTTTCTGCATAATATAAGTATTCATTCACACTATTAATGCCAAACCTATGAATGCTTCAGTTGCACGAGTTATCCTTCAGTCACATGGTGTATTTTCCAGTCTGACGGAAAATCAATGGGATTTATTGTCTCAGAATGTAAAACAACAGTCTTTTTTAAAAAACAGAATGATCTTTAATGTCGGAGATCCTTCCGAATACGTTTATTTAGTGGAAAAAGGCAGTGTCAAAATAGGAAGTTATTCAGGTCATGACAAAATAATGGTGAAAGAAATCGCTTATACAGGTGATTTTTTTGGTGAAAATATTTTTTCTCAGGGCAGCCAGCGGAAGGATTTTGCCGAGACCACCTCTGATTCAAGGGTCATTTGTATTCCTATGAAAATTTTCAAGGAAATACTCATCGAAAACAGTACTTTTTCTAATGTACTGATAGGAATTACCCTCGGAAAACTGCAGGCAGTGGAAGAAAGGCTTCAGAACTTTGTTTTTATGAAAGCCAAAGAAAGGATCGTCCACTTTTTATTCAGTTCTGCATTGAAAAAAGGAATCAACATCGGCATGGATGAAAAACTGATTAATCAGGGAATTTCCCACAAAGATATTGCCTACCTTACGGATACCAGCCGTCAGACGGTGGCAAGGGTTTTAAATGAATTAAAAAGAGACAATATCATCCATTACGGCGGAGGAAAAAGCTGTAAAATTTTAGTAAGAGATATGTATACACTGGAAAGATTAAGTTTAGCGGGTTAATAATAGGTGAATAGTGAGAAGCTTCGTGGTAAAATTATCTCTATGAAAGCGTCAAAAGGAGTGATTCGTAAGGATTACTCCTTTTTTTATGGTTAATATTTCAGCAAAATAACCTATTCCTTATGCTTATCTCAAAAATGTATTTATACAGATAATTTTGGCTGACGGTAATTCTTAGCATTGATTATTCAGTTATGTATCCTCAAGTCAAGGCTGGAAAACTTATTTTACTTATTTTAATTCGGGAGAAAAAAGGAAATACCCAATTGCATTTTGGGTCTTTTTGAAGTCGCGGATGTAGAAACCTGACGTTTCAAATGAGCACCAAAGTTCAAATTATACATTTTGTCTGTTTTTACCACATCAACCACCATTTCATAAATAGCTTGTTCTTTGTTCCGTTTAAATAAGTACAAAAAAAATTATCCGGTATTTTTTAGACCACTTGATAATGCATTGATGATACTAAGTAGTTTAGTGAGATATTTTTCTTTTTCAGGATTATTTTCATCGGTTATATCTCTCCATTGTTTTAGAAAATTGATATGTAAATGATGCAAGGTTTTTAATTTGTCATTTCGCCATTTTAAGTTATCGTACTGACCTTCTCTTCTGTTCATAGACGTATCATCAAAAAGTTCTTCTATCAATACAAAAGCGTCTTCATAATCTAATAAAATTTTTGACATAAACAACTCTCTTTCAGCCGTATTTTCATCTAAATGCGCATACAAATTCATTATTTCTGTATGTGAAAGGATAAGATTTGTCTCGGTCTGTATCATTAAAAACTTAAGAAAATCCCATTTTTTTATATTTTCTTTTAAAGTTTGGAAAGCTTGTTGATTTTCTGTTTTTAATATTTTTAAAGCTTGTCCTATACCATACCACCCGGTTAAAGTGAAACGAGAAAGATTCCAGCTAAACACCCAGGGAATGGCTCTTAAGTCTTTAAGTGTTCTGGTTCCTGTTCGTCTCGCAGGTCGTGAACCGATTTTGCTTTTTTCCAGTACATCTATACAAGTTGTTTTTCCGTAAAAATTAATAAATCCGGGAGTTTCTATCAGTTCCCTATAATATTCAAAAGATTTTTGAGCTAAAAAATCCATTATTTCACTTGGATAGGTATGTTGATTTACGTCATTTTTACTTAAAATAGTTTGTTTTGCAACACCGGCAGTTAAGGCAGTAAGGTTATAGGTTGCTGTTAATGGATTTCCAAATAATTGGGCGATAGTTTCACCTTGAACGATTATCTTTATCGTTCCGTTTACTGTATTTACAGGCATACTTTCTAAAAAACGATGGTATTTCCCCCCTCCTCTGCTGATGGTTCCTCCGGTTCCGTGAAAGAAATAAATATTAAAATTGTTCTGATTACCAATTTTATGAAGTTCCTGCTCTGCTTTATATAAATTCCATTTACTTGCAATGGTTCCCCCGTCTTTATTGCTATCGCTATAGCCCAGCATAACTTCTTGTTTTCGGTCAATTTTTGAAGCTCTTTGTTGTGTAATGGGATGTTGCAGGAAACTGTCTAAAATGACAGGCCCGTTGTTTAAATCTTCAATGGTCTCCAGTAGCGGCACTACCTTAATATTGGTATTTAATAGCTGTGTTTCTTTCATGAAAAAATAAACCACTAACAAATCACTCAAGTTTCGGGTCATACTGATGATAAAAGATCCAATACCTTCTGAACCATATTGGTTGATATGATTACGAACAACGCGATAACAGTCTAAAACATGATCAGCTTCTGCACCGTAATAAACCGTAATATCGGTGAGAATGGTATGATTTTCTAAAAGCCTGTTTACAAATTCAAGCCGTTTCTCTTCACTCCAATTTTCAAAGTCATAATCTTTTTCCCCATTGGCTTTTAACATTTGGGAAATGGCTTTATCGTGAAAAGCACTGTTTTGTCTAATGTCTAATTTTGCCAAATGAAACCCAAAACAACTCACCGCTCTTTCTATTGGGAACAAGATGTTTTCAGCTATACCTTTCATACCATTTTCTATAAGAATATCCCTTAAAAATTTAAGGTCATTACCTAAATCATTGCTTGATTTATAGTAGGAGGATGAATTGATACTGGTGTTAGAAATGGTATTTTCTACCTTAGCAAGCAGTAAATTGAGGTATTGTCTCCAAGGTTCATAAGGATTTCTTTTCAGGGCTTCTTCTCCGCTTAATCCCAATTCTTTAGATTTTTTTTCAATAGTTTCTAATAAAATAAATGGAATGGGATTGTAAATAGCAGAAACAGATAGTTTAACAGCTGCATTAACTAATTGATTTTTAATAAGTAAAAGAGCATTTTTTCGGTGCAAGGATAAAGTGTCCTGTGTGATTTTTGGAGTTACAAAAGGATGTCCGTCTCTATCTCCACCTACCCAACTGCCAAAACTAATTTTAGGAAAAATTTCGGGATTCTTGATTTTTGTTGAATTTAAGCCCATTTCAACCCAAGAACTTTTCAGTTGTTGGTCGCTTTTCTCCAGTACTGCCGGAAAAATTTTACTTAAATAGTATATAATATTGGCGCGTTCATCTTTTATATCCGGTTTCTCCAGGTAGATTTCCCCTGTTCTCCACCATCGTTCTAAAAGATTGATGATATTTTCTTTAATGTTATTCTGTTCTAACTTACTCAGGGAGGTATTTTCTCTTTGCACCAAAAGTAAATATAATTCTCTGTGAATTTCTATAACGGTAACTCGTTTTGCTTCAGTAGGATGTGCTGTTAATACCGGGGTTACATGGGTCAATGAAATAGTTTGTAACATTTCATCTTCACTAATACCCTGATCCGTCCATAGTTTTAAAGCTTCTGCCCAAGAACCTCTGATGGAATATATATCTTCCTGAGATTCCATTTTTCTTCTGTATTGAGTGGCTGCATTTTCTTCCACCATGGTCATTAATTGAAAATAAATACTCAATGATTGAATGATTTTATCAATAGAAAGTTGTTTGTTTTCTATTTCATCAATATTATCACTTTTAATAAGTTCTGCTATTTCATCTTCATGTATGCCGAACAACATTTTTATATAACAATCAATAATAAAATTACGGTCTTGATTGATCTTTTGAAAGGTGTTATTGCTATTCATTCAGGCTAAAATTAATTTAATTTACAATAAAGAAAAATGTAGCGAGTCTGTTGGATATTCAGTTATTGTCGTTGTGTCGATTAACTTGCCTTATAAAGATTGTGTAACCTTTAAATAATAATGACTTTAGATAATTCTCAATATTGATTATCCATTCCTTGCAAAACCTACATTTGACTCTGACCTGCAAATTTATTAATTTGTTTATTTTTGCACCAATTCGGGACAAGATATTTTATGTTCTTATAGTTAGTTTTGTATGCCACCGCAAAAAAATATAAGATGGATGGGACAAACGTCTCGTGAGCAGAAAATTTTATTTTATTTTGGAAAAATGGTATTTGCTCTGTCACCGATTCCAAAAGTTTTTTCAAAAAGAAGCTTCATCTATTGATCATTTGGGAAAATAACACTAAACCAGGAGATTTAGTGTCATTGGAAGGCAATCAACCTATTCTTTTCTGAACTTTTATTCTAATGTCTAATTTTCAAATCATTGGGATTTTACATTGACCAATGATTGAATATTTATTTGCCCAGGACCTGAAAATGTTGAATATGTTCCTGCCCAAAGCGTGTTGATATCGATATTTTTTAGTGTCAAAGTCTTGCCCTCTTCAATGGTTATCCCTGAGTTGGTTTGTAAAAAATCAATCCTGATCATAGGTCTTACTAAGGGACTAAGGCCTTCTATCATCACATTTTTTCCGATCAAAAGCGGTTGAGTCAAATGAGAATGTGTAGTCAGAGGTAAGTTAAAAAGTATTGTATCGCCTTCACTGATACAAAATAGTACATTTCTCAAACTCCCGTTGCCTTCATTCGCCGAACTTTTGATCAAACTTGTTTCTACAAAAACATCAAATGGGATGACATTGTAACATATGCCGCCCGGTAACGTAATGGTGACGCGATAGCTTGTTGTTTCGGAAGGGGTCATTGTTATGGAATTTGTGGTTGCGCCTGTATTCCATAAGTAAGCGATACCTCCTGTTGCAGACATCGTTACTGAACCACCGTTGCATAGATTGCCATCATTGGGTAGTATGCCGGAATTTTCTGTCAATGTAAACGTCACTACAGGATCCAGGTCACTGTTGTCATCACAATCATCATCATTCGCCACATAACCCTCTGATAAAGAACATGCTTTGATAAAAATATTTGGATTTCCCAATCCATCACCATCAGCATCCCGATAGAAAGTATCCAAATCAGCTATATGGTTAACAATACACAACTTAGTAATTGTTTGATCGTTAAGGTAGCCTGGATACAGAGAGTCATAGGCAGTAAATTTAATGGCCACTTCTCCCACAAAGGAAGTATCCCGGATAACAAAACTTGCCATGCCACTACTATTGATCATAGGGAGAATAGGTGTAAAATCAAGGTTTACCGGATTGGTAGGCATACCTATTATGTTGCCCGAAACAAAAATGAAAGAATCCCTTAAGGAAATTATTTCCTGCATTTCAGCACTGTACAGCTTATATTTAATAACTTCTCCGGACGACAAATTAGATCCTATTGATAAAAAAAACAGACCAGTGGATGGGTGAACACTTGCCACTCCCCGCAATTGATTATTGACAAATGCAGCAAGTCTGTCATTGGGATGAATAAATTGATGATACGGTGTATAGTTGACTTGTGCCGTCATAAGCATACTGTTTACTAAATTAGTCGGTTGTATCCAATTTGGTGCTGATACCGGAGGAATTTTTGCTGATAATACCGGTTCATAACTATATTCTATATAGGGTCCTCCGTATTGATATTCATACACATTGAGGTCGGCATTTTGAAAGTTGTTCCCCTTTACAATACCCTGGCTAGGTATAGGGTTCCATTCCGGACCATCATAGGCTGCTGTCACATTATAGATTATTGTGCGTTCTGCAAATTGTACAGGCGGGGGAAATGGTCCTAATTCCGTTGCTCTCACCGTTAAACTTGTTTGTCCGGAAAAAGATGGCAATACACTTACACTCAATATT
Organism: Saprospiraceae bacterium; assembly: GCA_016715245.1. Classification (GTDB taxonomy): domain Bacteria; phylum Bacteroidota; class Bacteroidia; order Chitinophagales; family Saprospiraceae; genus OLB9. The sequence continues at coordinate 68,238 of JADKAS010000002.1, read as the reverse complement.
CCGTTGTTTATTCTGACATGAAGATTGGCATTGGGTGTAAACGTCCATTCTACCGGATAAGGATCAGGCTGGACTAAAAAATTATTCAAACTGATATTATTAAAGGCCAGGCCCTGGATTGTTTGTTGCGGTGGTATAGGGTTAATATTGAGAGGTGTATTGTTGTGGGTATAAACATTAAATATCATCGGCTGATTGATATTGACATAAATATTGTTGGCAACAAAATAAAAGGGAGTCACAACATCATATACCAAATTGCTGGAGTGGTGATAAATCTTAACCTGCATAACCTCTGTTATTTGATTGGCATTTACAGTGATAAAATGAATAACACTACTTCCTACTTGAACCGGAGTGCTGAGTCCTCTCAACTGACTCCCGACAAAAAATGCTATACGGTCGTTCATGTGATTAGATGTTGCTGCATTAAAATGCACCCTTGCTATCACACTGGCATTGTATGTAAATGCTCCACTATTGGGTGTCGTCCAGTTTGGGTTTTGAGAAAACAATGATGTTACGTTTGTCAAAAAAACCAACGTTAATGCAATGAAAAAGATGAAAGATTTACCACCTGTGACTTCCTTGAAAAAAGAAAGTGGCAGGTAATTATAACAACTCATTGATTCATGTTTCCAACTCCTATTTTCATTATAAAGAATAACTTTCATGGCGAATAAATTAGTTGTTAATGAAAATTAATCTATATAAATGACCTTTTTGACGTATGTTTGATCTGATGCTTTTAGAGATATCATATAAACACCAGTAGATACGGATGACAAAGGTCTCCACTCAATAACATTTAATCCTGATCGCACTTGTGGGGTTAGTGTCTCTGCAACATTGCCGTATATGTCTCTTATCGTGATATGTAGGGTCTCATTTTTATCAGCAATAAAATTTAAATTTGTACTATTGGCAAATGGATTAGGATTCACTGTAAGTTTACTATCAGAGACTTCGGGGTCACCTGTAGACACAATTGTAGAAATATGCAAAATCTCAGGGTTATCCACCAGGCCCCAGATACTATTGATCTTAAATGGTGTTTGTTCTTTGACATCATACACTTTGTCTTCTTCCTTATGGTAAAATCTGAAATGCATTATTTCGTCCTCCTTATTGGCGTAAGCGGTAAGGAATATCATATAACTTTGCAGTGTCGGTATATACATCGCTTTACTGCTTCCTCGTACTTCATTATTGACAAAAACACCTACTTCATCGCCTTCTTTCAGTACATTTGGCACCTGATCTTTTGCTACGACGATGATGGCATTCATGTTATATTCGTACTTAGTAGGATCGACATCCCAGTTGATATCTGATGATACAGTTTCAGGTATTAAATCCACATCCGTTCTCGATTTGTCATCAACGTTTTGGAGCGTTCTGCTGGCTGCGTTGTCCCCATGAGTAAAATTATTGATATTCGGGTACCACAAGGTGTCGGTATTGGTTGACTTTAATAAATACCCATTTGGCGACTTCATAAAGTTCAGACTGCCTACCCAGCCATGTGTCGCATCATATACAGCAAATTCCAACTGACTCTTGATGATATCACCATTGGTCGGACTCAAAGAAGCCAAGGCAACGCCTACAGGAAGTTTAACATTTGGTAAATAGCCAATCCAGTTCCATCCTGATGATATGGGTATCGAAGTATTAGCAGCCAATTGTGTACCTGTAACAGACAGAGAATCATCGTTTGAACCTATAAATTGATACATTTTAAGGGGCGAAATATCTAAAAGGTTACCCACCCACTGATTTATGCTGGTCGTATATTGGCTAAAACTACCCTGGGTTTTTATGGTCGATCCATTGTTAGGACTTGACAGACTGCTGAGCGCCGGATTAATCAAAGAATCACTGAGATTAAGGTTCATACTGATCCAGTTCCATCCGGGATGTAAGTAGATTTTGCGCAGGATATCTCCGCTAGTATGCAGGACTTGAGGGCTGCCCAAAGTGCCAATGATTTGATTGTCATTGAATGGGAAAGATTCGAGAATGTTGGCATACAACTCACATTCTGAAGCATCCCAAATCTGAAAATCAACGGTCTCTCCAACCACGTTATTGCTATATACCGTGAGGAAAACCATATATCCTAAGCCTTGTTTAAACTCTACTCTGGCTACCCCTCTGAGTTGACCATCCACATAGGCACCGACCAGATCATTTACATCTAAAGATAGTGTGCCTTCGATATTCAACCTAACTATCATATTCATCGAGAAGTTGAACTGAGAATTGTCAAAATTTTCCGGGCTTACCACCCACGAAGGAGGGCGACAGATCACATGAGCCGATAGATTCAACACCTCATCACCACCCATAAAAAATGTATTAAATCCCGTCTCTGTATGGAGTATGATAGAATCTGTATAGTTGCCTAACGCTGCCAAATCACCCATAGTAAATACAATCTCATCAATCTCATTTGGGGTAAGGGTGCCTGTATTCGGATGTACGTGAATCCATGACGGCACACTTTGAATGGTGTATCCCACAGGATATCCACCCCGGTTTTGAATTTTGGTTGTGATGGATTTAGTCTCATCATCATACTTGGTCAATAAAATACTATCTGTCAGCCACGCTAGTTCGTTGCGGTCGACATAAAACTCCCATTGTTCATACATATTTATATTGCCAACCAGATCTTCGATATTATGCAATTCAGCTCTTAAGATTTTATTTTCAAATTCTGAATTTTCAAAATCAGGAGTCAATACAATCTTATTATCAACACATGATCTGGTTATTCCAATGACTGAATCAGTTGCCACATCTATTAAGGTAGAACCTAAGATTAGCGACTGCATGAATTTTTGGCAGTTGATATTTTGATTGAAAGTAAATGATATTTCATCTCCAACATGATAGACACCATCTGAAGGTTGTGGAACACCTAACAAAGCAGGTGGACTGCGATCTATTCTTCCTTTGATGATGTCAGAATAGCCGGGTTTATCAGAAGCATCACCCGAACAATTGGTAACTGCTCTGATTTCATAATCTCCATCATCAAAACCTAATGTATTCCAATCAAAAAAATCATAATTTCTATGACTTAATGTATCATAAGGACCGACAATTCCGGCCCTTCCTTCCCATTTAGGATTGTACTTTTCCCATAAATCAGGAAAAGAAATCCAGGTTCCGTCTCCATTACTCCTTCTATATTGCAGGCTCATACTTTTAAACTTAGGATCAGTATTGTAACCTGACACTACTACCTTTTTAATTACATCTGGACCGGCGGTCAACGGATCAGGGAACATCACAAAATTTTGTTCCGGTTCATTGATCACCACCTCACTGCATGGTCTTATAAAAAATGCACTCACATATACTGCTGAATAAATATTGACTGTCGAATCAGGTAATCCACCTATCTCATTTTCTCGTTGTTCCTCACATGCGGAATAAAGTTCAATCGCCAGACTGTCATAACTATATTCAACAGGTCCTCTCTCTACAGTGACTGTCACAGGAATAGTCGTGCCCCATGGTATAGTGTACCATTGAATCTGATTCATCGGTGCACCATTACAGGAAATTTTTGCGCCATCAGGATTGCTCTTAGGACCTGCTTTAAAGGCATAAGACCTTGATTCATTGGTGGCACTGATATTGCCCAGTAAAAAACGATATACTGCCGGTTCATTTGCCGGGACATCTGTCCTTACGGGGCCATCTACAGAAGTAAGTAATACTCCTTCCCGTTTAGCGGTACCTGGCTCCCAGGGGCAACTACTTTGTCCCGCAACAACCTTAAAAATAGGAGTTTTATATGTACTGTCTATGGCTATATCTACAGAAAAAGCATCTAATACATCGTCATCTTTCAAGACATAGCCAGTGGTAACGCCTTTTTCATTATTGTTATCTTTAGAATTCGAACTAATACTTTCTATCTTAGCTTTTAGCACAACTCCTCCTCCTGCACCATTTCCCTTAATAATTAGGCTATAATCGTAGCTACCATTAATATTAGTATTTGTAGCCTCGGTTTCAGAAAATAAAGAGTCAATGGTTTCAGAATATTCATAAGTGACACCAGCATCAAAACTTATGTTTTTAAGGGGTTTAGCTGTAGCGGTTCTAATTGAATCATTTTTTAACATGTTTTTCCACTGAAGCACAGAAGTTTCATATCTGTTGATTTCAGTGGTATCACTCGTTAAGGTAATTAGTGTATCTAAATATGGAATTACGGTTTTTTTAATGTAATATTCAGAATACATAAAAGTTGTACCGTATTGCCTTGGTTGTATTGTTGCACTTAAGGTGTCAATTGGTTGGCAAAGTGTAGAATCAAAATATATCACATTTGCAAAACCAAAGTTAATATTCAAACCTGCACCTACAAAAAGATCTCCACCTTGTGCTCCTACGATGAGGTCATCTTCACTTGTTGAAAATCGTTGATTAAAAGTTTTACAAACTTCCATAGAGTTATTGGATGTTTTAGAAATGGTGGTTAATGCGGTAACACTTGGACCTATTTCGGATTCAAATTCTACATTTGGGACACCAAAAAAAATTGGGACCTTAATATCAGGAACAAGATCAAGTATAGTTTGTATTCCTCCTCCAACATTTAACTCTGAACTGAGTGTAATTTTCTCACATACTTTTTGCCCTTTTTCTATAAAAGCATAGCTACCATCCCCGGGTGGATCATGCAGTACTAAAGTTGGAGTTTCCGGCAATTGAGTTACGAAGGTAGACAACTTTTCAAAAATACCGGTAACCACTCCTTGTGTAGTAAATTCTCCTCTGTTACCTTCTAATGTAGTACTGATTAATTGCAGAATTTTTAAATATGGTGGAGTTGGATTAGGCTTACCTACTATGTATTCATACAATAATACACCATTGCTAATGGTCTCCTCTACTGTGGTATCGGCAAAACCATTGATGATTCTGATGCTGGCACTGTCAATATAACAAACACCATCGTCTGATGTGGTTACAACATACTGCTCTTTTAATTTTATAACCAGTTCTTTTCTCTCATATTGGTCCATGACGATTACATTACAAGTAGGAGAAAGTGGTTCCAGGCCACTTACTACTTCTATTTGTGGTTGAGCAAAATATATAAACTCAAGTGTTGTGTCTTGTTTGCTCAGATTAACTGTTGGTGCTCCTTGATCATTAAAAAACTTGTCTATAAAAGGATTGTCGTGAATCACTGCTACGGTCATCCTTTCTAACGGTGGCAGATTCTCAATTTCGAAATTTCCTTCCTGATTAGTTATTTCAACCAATTTTTTCAAAACATCCATCTACTGATCTTACTTTAATGTAAGCAAACTCACCAGACTCAATGATGGCCTTTTTGCACAATCCTCCTGCTATCTGCCCTGATACTTTTCTTTTGGTCTGATCATTAAATAAGATGCCTGCAATAGGGCTATTTACATTGGTCACCTGCCAAAATGCAGGTATAAACACGTGATCTTCAAATTTTGGTGTCAATTTTGCTGTAGTGCCGGGATCAAAATCAATCACAAATCGACCGGTTGAATCCGTGAAGATAGGAGGATTAAACCGGGTATTGTTGATCAGTATTTCAACATTATTGGCAAAACAATCTGTATCTTTATACCGAATATAACCTGAAACAGGCACGGTAGAGTTATCTACAAAGTCCACCTGATCTACTGAGGTCACACTGGGATTAAGCGTTACCTGACGTGTTTTAGGTGCAAATTCATGTGGTTCCGTTACTTGATTGGGTGCAAAAGACGACCATCCACAATTCATCAAGGTGCCGGGATCCAAAAATTTCGACCCTAGATTGGTTATCCCATTGCCAGATCCTTCGTTCATAGGGAAGTACACATACAATCCCTTTTCCTGTATATTTCTTGTGTTTTGAACGTGATTGTTTATTTGTACAGATGAAAGTATGGTGTCATATACCGCAAATTCATCAATCAATCCATTAAAATAATCCGTCAGGATGGATCCATTGTCATGGGTTCCCATTCTCCACGGTGAGGTGCCTTCAGCAAGATTGCCCATTGCTCCACTGAAAGTATGGCTGCCTGTCATAGTTCCATTCTTGTATACATGTACAACATTGGAAGTACTATCAATCGTAATAGCAAGATGCTGAAATCCATTTCCTAAAATCCCAAAAGCTTCTGTCGCACCGTTAAGTGTTATTTTAAGTATCTGATCGATGCCGGATGGTTCCAGAAATACTTTGAAGTCATTGGTAGTTGATTTTTTGCTCAGAATTGTCTGTATTCCTGAAGATCCTGCACTATTGACCCAAACCTCTATTGTCGACTTTTGTGGAAGACCGAAGTTGGGAATAGAAATATTTGAATTTTGACTACTGGTCAGTTTTACTGACTTCTGCAAATAAAAGGATTTCGCAGGTTCTGCCAGAAAAGTAGTACCCGTACCATAAGATGCAGATTCTATCCTGTAATAACCCTGACTATTTGTTTTACCGGCTGTTCTTACAGATGGTCTGTCTATATCAAATGCTGCCCCGCAAAAAAAGAGTTTCACCCTGTTTTTCAAATCATAAGACTTTTCACCCAGTTCTTCATCCATTTTCCAGTAATGGGTCAAACCATTTGTTTGAGATGAAGCTGTACCAAACATGATTTCCGGAAAATCCAGCTCATTTAGCAATACATTATATATTCTTATTTCGTCAAGATTACCTACCCAGCCTCCTGTACCATTGTTTCCTAGTTCAAACGTTTCTTCACCTGGCATAATGCTATCATCAAATAAAGATTGCCCTGTTAAATTGCCATTGAGGTATAATTTTAAAAGTCCGGTAGCATTTTCATAAGCCAAAGAAATATGGTTCCAATCATTTTTAATGCTATCAACAAACATTACCGTAATGATGGGTGAGCCCATGGTGCTGTTGTACACTTCAATTCCTTCATTGCCTGAATTACTATTAATCGTTTTAATGAATAAAGACATTCGTGGATAAGTGAGCAAATCAGCATTTTGAAACGCTGTATCCGTCTTCATCCAATACGTCATGGTCCAGTCAGAATTGGTTGTAATAAACGTGCTACCAGCCTGAGGAAAAGCAATCGCTTTGTCCAATGTATCAAATTTGGCTGAAAAACCTTGCATGGGCATCAATGTGACCACTGCGTCCGGTACAGGACCACCACTTTTGGTTCTGATCCAACCTGTGACGACACCATTGGGCACCTGAAATCCAAGCGCATGACTTGGAGCGCCTTCACCATAAGCATTGATCCCTCGCACAGAATATGTGTAGGCTACTCCGGCTATCACATTGAAGTCATTATAGTTTCTGATATTGGCATTTACGGTGGCTAAAAAGATGTCATCTCTGTAAATGTTAAACCCTTCATTGGGTGAGGGTCCGAGCCCGTCCACTGTCCAGGTTATCTGGATCCTATCCAGCAGATCACCTTGGGTTGCGTTTACCTTCAATGGAAATGGAGGCAGCAGGTACCGGCCATAAAATCCCAAAAAAGTACTGTTGGAGTTATTTTCTGTAAAACCCACAAAATTTTGGCCAATGGCGACAGCTGTCTGATACTTTTGGCTTTTTGATTTGGCTATGGTGCCATAATTTAAGAAGGCTGACCCTTCATAACTACTTGAATCCGGGGCAGTAGCAGGATTGCAATTGTTACTTTGTGAAAAAATGTCTGTATGCAGCCCTAAAAGCAATAGGAGTATAAAAAATGTATATCTGACTATCATGATAATTAATGATTAGAAGATGAGTTAAGTGGATTAACTTTACAAAACCAGCATTTAATTTATTTTACATACACTTCAACACGACTAATACCAAAAGATTCATCCGCTATTGTTGGATGGTTTAAAGCGCCTCCTACAATAAGCCAAAAACTGGTTCCGTTAGCCATGGCAGTCATCTCTACCTCGGTACATTGATCTGATACATTTGTCGGTTTAATTTTTGTTGCATCACCAAATGCAGTGGTGTTTAACCCTTGTAAACTAGTTGGATAGCTTAATGGAAAATTCCAGCCTATCCTAAAAGTGGTAGCACTTGCTGACGTTGCAAACCCTGCGAACCCTGCATCACCTTGCCATCCTTCCCAAGAACCAAAAGCATAATACCTGAATTTAACTTTTATTTCACTATATGTACCTGCTATGGTATATTGTTTTTTTAATACTTGAGAAACTGCAGCCTGTTCTACAACCCATCCAACAAAAGTATTATAATTAGTCCTTGTGGCTGGGCCTGCCGGTGTTGGGTTATTCCATCCAAAAGTTTGACCGCCCGTTGGGTTGTAAACTTGCCATCCGTCTGCATTGCTACTAAAATCATCCACATAAGCCAGCCTCCAATCCTGGAAACTTCCTTGTGTTGATGTATAGTTAATACCCCCATTATTATTTATGTTTACCAGATTTGTTCCCAAAGTTCCCAAAACCGTAGCTCCTGTAGCATGTACTTCAAGTTTTTCCACATTATTGACATAAAGAGAAACTTCTCCATCCTGAGTAGAAAATAAACCACTGTCATTGTCTCCGTTATTTCCGGTAAAAGCATATCCATTTTTATCAACGCCATTGACACCTGGTGCTCCACCACTTGCCAATACTCCTTGGGCCACTTTGATCTCATCTGCTAGTACCAGACCTGCACTTGGAAACTGATTAGAACTTCCGCGAAGTGCCAAAGCATAAGGGGCTGAGGTGAGTCGTACTCTTGGCTTCATTTCTTGTGTACCTATAGAAATTCCCAGTTCGTAGTCTTTGTCAAAGGGAAGATTGATAGGTGTGATCTCTCCAAGTATTACGCTGTATATTCCGCTGATTACTTCTACATCAGGTATGGTCTCCATCCATTTTACCTGGGTGGAGTCCACTACATACACCTTAAAAGTGATAGGATAGTCTCCATCTTCGAGAGCTACACCGTTGGCTTTTTTGAGTATGCCCTGTAAACTTAGGGTAGCTTGTGCATGGATGAAAAGATGAGTGGATATAAGCAATAATACAACCATCATGGCTCGGGTTATACATGAAGGCAGGTTTTCAAACAAATTTTGGAAATGTTTAGTTAGGCTCATTTTTAAAGATTTTTTATTGTTTTTAATAATATTTAGTTGGTTAGCGTAAAACTAATTAATAAATTCATCAAAACACTTTCAAAACAAAAATTTATGAAACTATACCAAATTGAACAAGGTAAACATAATTTAATTCAATAATACGGGATACCTCGTTGTAATTGGGTCTGTTGAAAAAGTCAGCAATAAATCAGAAACAAAGTTTCATAAAAAAGAAGATTCAAGTCATCAAAATATAATTCACAATATAAAATCAAGTGATAGCTTACAAACGACAGCTTTGACATAAACTTGCACCTCTAAAATCAAAAATACCATAAACAACGTCGATGTATAATTTATTTTGTTTTTTTTCATTACAGCCTATGAAATAAAAGAGTTTTAATCAGGTGTATGTATAATTTATTTTTTATAGTCATAAGGCGTATATCCATGCCATTTCCAGGGAATGCAGGTATCTCCTATTAAGGTGTCTATAATTCCTTGAAATATTTTTTCTCCATTTTCACTGTTTACCAGGATAATGATGGAAATACCTTTGTCAATAAAGTTGATATTGTAATTTCGCCAGGGACCTCCATTACCTTCCTTAAAAACCGCTCTTCCGGCATCAGAACATTGAATGTAACCCCAACCCAAACCGTAAGATAAACGAATTGCGTCATTTTCAGTTGTTGTATCCTCCGTGACAGGTGGAAATTGTGATATTGAATGAATGCTAATTTGTGGGGAAAACATTTCTTTATAAAGCTTTTTCCGTAAGCCCTTCTGTTGCATAACATGTTCAATAAACCTGGAATAATCAGCTAAAGTAGTCACCAAAGAACCACCTGAAACGGCAACTGTCCTTTTTTTCTTAAACTCTATATCCCCATTATTCATATGCCCTACAGCCACGTTATGATCCCCAAAAGAACTATGCCATATATAGCCGGTTCTGGTCATTCCAAACGGTACAAATATTTTTTCAACAGCAAGTTCGTCGATATTTTTTTGAGTGATTTCCTCGACCGCCAATTGTAATAGTTTAAACCCTTCACCTGAATAAGCATATTTTGTGCCCGGTGTGAAGTATATTCTGATGATACCAAGAGTGTCTTGTTCAGACGTTACCGGATGAAACCATCTTACATTTGGCAATCCGGTGGTGTGACTTAAACACATTCGTGGTGTAATTAATTTCCAGTTTTCATCACTTTTTAGATCAGAAAAATATTCATATTCCCCTATTGGTTTTTTGAGATATTTATACAATGGTTTGTCCAAATCCAATGTTTTTTCCTCAACAAGTTTCATTATCAAATATCCGAAAACCGCCTTACTTAAAGATGCACCGTAAACTATCGTTGCCGTGTCAAGGATTTCATTTTTAGGTTTATTTTTATATCCATAAGATTTTATGAATACTGTTTTATTATCGTTTAAGACAGCTATACCTACTCCTTCAACATTTGCACCCTCCATCAAATATTTCACTTTTTTATCGATTTCGGAAATTAACACTTTCGTTTCATCAAGTTTTGTAATGGATTGAGCTTGTCCAAACGACAATTTCATTAAAAATAAAAGACCAATGGTTAATATATATTTCATAATTACGTTTTTATGCTTTTGACAGAGTTGATTACATGCTGACTAATGTCAATGTCTGATTTTGATTATTTTTTTGTTGCAAGTCCTTCATCAAATTTTTGTCAGAACAAATATAATCATTTGTTTTCCTACCAAAGTTACTATTCCGAGTTTTATATTTTCTTTGTTGTCTATTCATCAACCATCAGGTGTAATCAGTATGTATTGCGATATTCTCATCATGATAAATAGAGGTTTGTTGAATTGGTGAATTGGTGAATCGTCAAGTGCAAGACATGTATTTAACTTTATAATAAAAATACCACAAACTACAAGTTGTCTATATCATTGTATTTTAATCACCCTCCCCCCTCCTTTCTTTTTTCCACCCCTGCCTCGTCGGCAGGCTGGCTCTACCCCTCTTTTAAAAGAGAGGGGAGCAGGTCCGTTCTTTAATTTTTAAGAGTCAAGAATTTGCTTGGGCTTTTTTGTGCTAAACCAAGGTTATATGATTAATATCAAAGAGTTTTGCGGTAGCATAATTACAATGACCGGCATTACCCTAAAAATTAATTTGTAAAACAAAACTTTCGGTTACTGCAATCCCGATAAATATTGATATGTATGTGGAGCCTGAAGCCATGGATATAACAAATGGGCTTTTCGTTGCCGGAATTCTTTTCTAATTTAATTGTTCAACAAGCTTTTAAGTTTGGTGTCCAAATTTTTTTAGTCGATTCCCCCTTTATAAACTGATTTCAAGTTTACTAAATAGAAAGACCAACCTGAGTGAACATCTTTTTACAGGAGCAACTGTCAGTGGCTGACGTTTTGCGACTTCAAATTTTCAATAAGAATTTTTATTCCCTCTCCAGGTGGCGTTGCCAATATCCCAAAACGTTTCTCAAATTTAGAACTATCAAAAAAATAATCCTGTTCGTATTGGTAGATCATCTCGGGAAACTCCTTCATGACAGGAATAAACCAACCAAGTATTTTTATCATCCACACCGGAATGGTTTGAATTTTTGCCTCTACTCCCAGTTCATTTGCTATGAGCTGAATCCATTCCTGATTAGTTAATTTTTCTTTTGTCGTCGGAACATGCCATACCTGATTAAAAGCATCGTTTGTGTTTCCGAGTATCGCTGTTGCTTTCGCTGCATCCGGGGTAAAAGTATAGGTATGAATTTTGTGGATATTGCCAAATGCCTGTGCTTTTTTCCCTTTCATAAAATTATCAACCACCATCATATTCAGTGCGCTGCTTTTATTGTCCGGTCCGTAAAAATCAGCTGATCGGGCAATAAGGGCGGTTAAGGTGTTTTTCTCCACTTCCTGCATGATCATTTCGTGCAATTGTTGTCTTACAACTCCTTTTTTGCTCGGTGCATGAATCGGAGAATTTTCCGTCATGTGCGGTATGGCTGATGTATCATACATATATACATTGTCAAAAAATACAAGTTTAGCCTTATGTTTTTTGCAGGCTTCAATGACGGCTTTCATAAACGATGGCCATATTTTTTGCCATACACTTAATTTGTATTCAAAGCCGATAACCACATACACTACTTCACTTCCGGCAATGGCTGTATCGATTTGAGAAAAATCATTCAGATCAATTTGAAAAAGTTCATCAGTTTCATTTATCTTTTTTGGGTTTCTGCTTACCAGCCTTATCTGATCCGTATATTTTTTTAATTCTTTGGCTAATGGTATTCCAATAGCACCCCCTGATCCTAATATAGTTTGCATATGATTGTTTATTATTTTCTGAAATATGGATGATGTCTGAAAGTGTACATGATGAACATCAAAAAACGGTAATGTAGTAGCTACCCTGCCTCTTTTTGTTTTTGTCCGTACAAATGTATCCAATTACTTTCGAATCCGGAATACTAATTCATCTTTTCTTTTTTTCTTTCTTCTATCCACCCGAATTGGATTAATCGCAGTCAAAAAATCTAATACCATATCAAAATCATATACCCTGCAGGAAAAAAATTTCCAACGGCGTAAAAGTCCGGCTAAGTTTATCAGACGTTAATGATGAACTGCAGAGGGTCTGTTGAATGGTTGCATTGGAAAGTGATTTTATGACGATACACTTTTCTGAAAAAAAGACGCACGGTAAAAAAAACGTGATTTACCATGCGTAGTAAAATCAAGCGTTTGTACCTTATACTGTAAGACAAATCGTGCTCTCTGGTGCAAACGCCAGCAGGGAAAACTAATCAAATCAACAATCAAGCTGGATGTTTCCATCCAAAATAATTTTAATATTTACCTATTTAATAAAAAATTATATTTTGATAAAAAGGTTTTTTATTCTTTATTGCGAATAATATTTTATCATCTCATCTCGATTCGATTTCCGAAAATGTACAATCGATTATAGACCATAGGAATAACATTACGGAGTCTTTATTAATAATTTATTAATTATAAGTACATATGGAGTTATAGTTTGTAAAATATCTTTGATGATTAAATCATAAAAAAATGAGAACAATTTTTGCCATCGTCATTATCTGTTTAACACAATTATGTTCTGCTCAATTATCAAAAATTACTACTTTTGGTAATGAATTACCCTTTAATCGTTCTAATACGGATAAAGCAGTTGCCGTTGGAGAAAAATATTTTTTTGCAGCAGATGAAGCCGGGTATGGCAATGAGTTATGGGCAACCGACGGAAGCCTTACCGGCACCTATCTTGTCAAAGATATAAGTCCTGGTACGAATTCTACTGTTCTTTCTAATTTTGTAGAACACAAGGGATTACTCTATTTTTTCGCCAATGGTGGCGTATCAGGAGAAGAATTGTGGCGATCAGATGGAACTGTTGCCGGCACCTATCTTGTCAAAGATGTAAATTCAGTTAACTCCAATTTATTTGAGTTGATTTCTGATGATTATACAACTGGATTTTTTAGGCAATACCATTGACAAAAGTTTGGTGGCCGTACATGACAATTTTTTTTATTTCACATTGCGGTCAGGTTTTTCTGATCAACTTTGGATTTCAGACGGAACCAGCACAAATACGAAACTCGTCAAAGATTTAAAACAAACTGTTGCCTCTATTGTATCTATACCTAATAATAGGGCTGTTTTTTCACTAAATGGTGGAGATAACGTAGATGATGTTTGGGTTTCAGACGGAACAGGCTCAGGTACAAAAGTACTTATAGATTTAAACCATGCGATTAAAAGAACACCATTTTCCATCATCAGGTTTAAAGACTATGCTTATGTTTTAGGAAATGATAAAGACCATTGTTTGCTTATAAAAACAGATGGAAGTGTAATGGGTTCCTCTGCAATTGCTAAATTTATTTCTACCTCAGGTTTACAAAATGAAATGTTGATTCCCTTCAAAGACATGTTCTTTGTTTTAGCGTTTAAAGAAAATAATACTAAGATTGAAATTTTTACCACCACTGGTGAGGAAGATTCTGTTTCTCCCATTATTGTCAATAATGAATTTAATGGAAGATCACCAATTCCCAGTGACTTCAGGCAACTGGCCACAGCTGACATCATCTTCAAAGCTGATGATTTACTAGCGGGCAGGGAATTGTACATTTATAAACAAAAAAAACCTCTGGGTGCTTTCTTCCGTATAATTGACAATATCAAATGTTATGGAGAGGCAAATGGTGGGTTGGAATCAGAACCGTTTGGTGGCCAGCCACCATATTCTTACCAATGGTCAAATGGTAAACAGGATAAAACCATTAAAAATCTTTTGGCAGGGACGTATATCGTTACAATAACGGATAGCGCAGGAAATTCATTCATCTCTGATTTCAGACTTGATCAACCACAACCCTTACAACTAAATACTTCCTTAATTCCGGAAACAGAATATCAGAAAGACGGTTCTGTCAATATTTCAATATCAGGCGGCACTTCACCATACTTTTTCCTATGGAACACCGGTGATATTAATGACACACTTAAAGGATTATCGGCAGGCACATACACGGTAACAGTTACAGACATTAACAATTGCACTATTGCCAGAAGTATGGTTGTAAAAAGAGTAAGCAAAGATCCGTTGTCCGGTGAAATCAGAATCAATAAAGAAATATTTTGTTTTGGAGAAAGTACAGGGGAATTGGAGGCTACTGCTTTGGGAGGTCTATCTCCTTATGCATTCAATTGGTCAAATGGCGAAAACACTAAAATTATTACAAATATTAAGGCGGGAAATTATATTGTGACATTGACAGATAGTTTAGGAAATAATTTTGTCGTACAAATTATTCTGGGACAACCCTCTGCAGTAATTTCAGATTTTACCACATCACCGGAAACAGGATATGATAAAAATGGGCAGGCAGAAATAAGAGCTATGGGCGGAACACCTCCTTATACTTATCTCTGGAATACAAATGAGACAACCAATATTATTTCAGGCCTGTCATCAGGAAATTATACGGTGACAATTTCTGATAAAAATAATTGTATTCTCATAAGGAGTGTTGACGTCAAAAGGGAAAGTAAATTTCCTCTGACAGGAGAAATAAAAATAAATAAAGATATTATATGTTTTGGAGAAAGTACAGGGGAACTGGAAGTATTTGCTCAGGGAGGTATCGCTCCCTACACTTATGAATGGTCTGATGGTGGTACTGAAAAAATAAAAAATAATATCAAAGCCGGAAATTATGTTGTAGTAATAAAGGATAGCCTTGAAAACAATTTTACGGCACAAATAATACTTAGTCAGCCTTCAGAAATCATTGTTGAATTCATATCAAGTCCTGAGGTTGCCTACGAAAAAAACGGAAAAACAGAAACCAAAGTTATCGGTGGAACACCACCATATACGTATCTTTGGAATACCGGTGACAATTCACCAAATATACAATTATTAAATGCGGGAACATATACAGTGACTATCACAGATCAGAACAATTGTACGGTCTCAGCCAGCACAACTATACAACGTATCAGTGAATTCCCTTTGAGCCTGGATGTAAATATTCTACAAAATATCAAGTGTTATGGCGACCAAACCGGAGTAATAGAGGCCAGACCTTTTGGCGGACTTCCTCCATATCTTTATCAATGGTCAAACGGATCAGAAGTTTATAAAATAGAACAGCTCCAATCCGGAAACTATAAAATCACGGTTACAGATAGTTTACTGCAAACATCTGTAAAGGAATTATTTTTAAGTCAGCCTGATCCTTTAACAATTTCCATACAATCTATTCCGGAAACAGGCAACCAAAATAATGGAAGTATTGAAGCTGAAGGGATTGGCGGAACGCCACCCTATACTTATTTATGGAATACCATGGATACAGGCAATCAATTGAACAATATGGCATCGGGACTGTATTCTGTCACTGTCACAGACAGTAATAATTGCAAAACAACGGGGTCAGGAGTGATTGCAAAAATAAGTGCTTCGGAAGAAATATTGCCCTGTTCTTTTTATTACTTTGATGCCACAAGTAACATACTTGTCATTCATGAATGTCAGGGTTCATTTTCTTTTAAAATATTTGATATCAGTTCGAAGGAAGTTTTTTCAGGTTCTTCCTTAACGAATAAAATTTCCGATGTCTCTTTTCTGGCGAAAGGTGTTTACATTATTACTTTTTATGATAAGAACTTTAAAGAAGTATTTGCCGGTAAAATATTAGTATTATAAACACAAAAAGATTATTTATTCAAGTTGGAATAAAAAAAATTTGCTCGAATTTATTCGGTTTTATGAATCAGGTTTTATCGTTAACCTAAAATAAGGGGAAATTAATGAAGATATGTAAAGTACATTTATGTCTCATGAACGGTCGGTAAGTACACCTGCCGTACGACCGATAGGGAGTATGGTCATGGTGTACATTGTTATTCTAAGTTTATCAATTTTCTTCTATTTTTTCAAATTTTGTAAAATCTATTTGGCTTAAGAAATCATAGCTTACATTATTATTTGATGGACTTGATTCATCCAAATACAGAATTTCTACATGAAACCCATTATGAATTACTGAAGTTGAATAAAAATATCTTGATTCTTTTTTAGGCAAATATAAACTCCCATTCTCTTCTAATACTTTACACATTGTGAAAGAATAACCATTACCTAAAGGTTTTCCTGATGTTGTTAAAATTCCTGTTTTAGGAAATTTTAATTTGTAAGTTCTGGGAAATCCAGTTAAAGAAGGCCAAATTTTTTTTGCCCTCTTAACTTCATGTATCACAATAAGATAATTATTATTGTAATTTTTTGGCACAAAAACTAAGGTTTTCATATCGGTGAGCCATGCAGTAATAATGAAACCAAAAACGATTATTATTGCGACTGCAAAAGGTGGATTAATGCTAAATTTAAAATTTAAATAAGAGAAAACGAATTTAAAAATCAAAGCTATTATTCCGCTTAACGCTACTACAATTCCAAGTATGATTGCTGCAGGTGTTGCCCAACTGAAAGCTCCTGATTTAGCTGTCCAATACGAAAAGCCTAAAGCTAAAATTATAAGTAGAAAATACTCCTTCAAAGGTAATTTATTTTTTTAAGATTAATAATCTTTATAATTTCAGGTTAAAATATAATTTTGCATAATCGAGTCACGCAGGGGAATCTCACCCCTACGTTCTCACGGAACCGTACGTGAAAGTCTCCCTTCATACGGCTCTTCATGTTTGTAAATCACACAAAGATAATATACCTTTAAGGATATACCAATCTCCAATGGGCAAATAGATCAGGATTCTCTTTGTATTTTGTTTTAAGCCAACGTATGGCTGCATACTTATACAATCCCTTCTCCCATTTTACCCACTTTAGTAGTCTGGCATTGAGCTGATTCCAAACGTAACGCATACTACCATTCTCAAACTTGTGATAATAGTTGATGATACCACGTATCATTGGATTTAATTCCTTCGCTAACAACTCAATGGGCTTTCGCTTCTTGTGAATCGACCAGCTATTGAATTTGCTCAGTATACCAGTTCTCGATTTAATACTCACAAATGTACCAGGTATGCTCTTAACTCCTTGTTTTGTCTTGACGCCCGTGGGCTTAATGCTGAATCCCAGAAAATCATACTTCTTTGGATAAATCTCTATGGACTCACCTCTTAGATTTACAATCTTTGTCTTTTGTGGATGCAATTCCAAATGACAATGATGCATTCTCACCTTTATGACTTTCAGCATAAATAAAGCCTGCTTCTCCGTCTTGCAATGTACCACAATGTCATCTGCATATCGCTCAAATGGTTTCTCAGGATGGTGTTTATCCATCCATTTGTCAAAGACTACATGTAGAAATAAATTGGCTAACAGCGGACTAATAACGCCACCCTGTGGTGTACCTGTCATCGTGTCTCTGTAAATGCCCTCCTTACTCACTACTCCCGCCTCAAGCCATCTCTTTACATACATCAGTACCCATCTGTCGCTACAGAAATGTTTCACTGCTTTCATCATCAGATTATGATCTATGTTGTCAAAGAACCCTTTAATGTCTATATCAATTACAAAATCATGGTTTAATGTTCTTGCATTAGATTGACGAACTGCATCATGTGCACTCTTATTGGGCCTGTAACCATAGGAATCCGTATGAAACAATGGCTCAACTATCTGCTCCAGATGTCTCTTTACTACTTGCTGTGCTATCCTGTCAAGCAGTGTCGGTATGCCCAAAAGGCGCTCGCCGCCACCTCGTTTCTGTATAGCTACTTGTCTGACAGGTGCTGGAAAGTACGCGCCTGATGTCAGCCTATTCCATAGTTTGTAGAGCTCCCTACTTCGATTCTTATCTAAGTATTCCCAACTCATTCTGTCTATGCCATAGCTTCCCTTATTGGCTCTTACTTCCTTGTACGCCTGCCACACCATCAGTTTGGTGATTGGTTGTGATTTTGTCTCAAAATAATCAGTCATCCCTTTTGATCGGTTGTCAATTGTTTTGTAAACTAAACATGCCAAACCCTTCGCTCCTTCTCCATTACAGAGGCTTCATCACTACTACGATTTGGTCTGCCACCAACATCTCAGATTATCCCTTTTCTGACTGTTTCCTCTCTCGATTTTACAGTGCGATGTTGACTTCTCTTGTTCCATATAATAGCCTATATACAGTTCTTGCCAACTTAACCCCGGTTATCATGTATCCAGAAATCAGGTCACCCGATACATTAATCATGTAGAGTAGCCACATGACTCTATCGCAAGCACAAACGTAACTGCCTGCTTTTGATAACTTCTATTGCCCTTACGAGGCTTCATCATTGGTTCACTTTCGTTCAACTCCTGTACACTCACCTACGACTGTCAATGCAACCGTTTTTCCTTAACGTTCAGCACATTTGTCTTTCGGCATTTGCACCTTAAGGCGGTTTGGCAGCTACCCCTGACGGTCGCCACCTAGAGACCTACTCTCATCTATCATACAGTATCAACCTATCTTCATAGGTTGTTCAAGACACACACGTTTTGCAGCTTGGCGAAGTGGCGGAAATCGAAGAACAAATGTACAAAATTTGCACAATGTTCAATAGAATTCCAAATGTTCAATTTAGCACTGAACCCGCCATTTTGCCAAACTGCTGTTGAACTAAACCTTCGGTAGCTTCTTGGCTTGATTATTGGCATTAGTATTTCAATTAAAAAATATTTAAAAATGTCAACAAAAAAAAGCGACCTGAAGATCTAGGTCAACACACACTTATTGCTCAAGCACGAGCACAAGTTACGGGTTTTTCAGAACTCATTGACAAGTTTGAGAAAAAACTTTCTGTTCTCGGGCGTAGTAGTAGTACCTTCAAAAACTATGCCCGACACATCGCCAAGATGGCACTTCACTTCGATTGTCTGCCTACCGAACTCGAAGAAGATCAGGTGACAGATTACCTCCACTTACTCAAAGAGCAACACAACACACCTTCTGATTCTTACTTCAAACACACGGTATATGGTCTGCGTATGCTGTGCAAGGTAGAAGGGTTAAAACCCCATGATATCGGACTGCCGAGTATCAAGGGGCCAAACAAGCTGCCGGTAGTATTATCCAAAGAAGAGATGTGGCGGTTGCTATGCACTCCGGATTTATTGAAGCATAAAATACTGATTGGGTTGCTCTATGGGTGTGGTCTGCGATGTAAGGAAGCACGCAGCGTACGATTACAAGATCTTGATTTTGATCGTAAAACAGTGCTAGTAGTACAGGGCAAGGGTAAAAAAGATCGCTATGTCCCACTTAGTGATCACTTGATCCGAGGGTTAAAACAGTACATCGACGCAGAGCGACCGGACGAATGGCTATTCAATGGTCAGCCTTTGGAAAACCGTAAAGGTGGTGACTTCGATAATCGGTACTCACAGAAGGGTGTCCAATGGGCTGTAAGTTCAGCATCTAAAAAAGCAGGCATTATCAAACATGTCAATGTGCACACACTGAGGCACACATTTGCCACTCACTTGCTGGAAGATGGTATGGATATCATGACCCTTAAAGAATTGCTGGGTCATGAGCGTATCGAGACGACGTTGATTTATCTACACATTGCACAAAGTGGACGTCGCAAACCTTTCAGCCCTTTGGATACGCTATTTGCAGCATGCGCCCCGAAAAAGAAGTAGCGCACGTACTGGCTCGATCATGGGAGAAAGTAACATCATCAGACCTCAACAGCTGGCAAGTCCGAACACTTCGAGCGATCAAGGATTGTCGCACGGTTGCCTTGGGTGGTCATGTGGATGGTTGTAATAGTTGTGGTTATATTCAGATTAGTTACAACAGCTGTAGGAATCACATTGTCCCAAGTGTCAGGGTCATAAGCGTGTACAATGGATCGAAGCCAGAGAAACAGAACTTTTGCCGGTTCCTTATTTTCACGCAGTATTTACCTTGCCGGATGACTTAAATGGCTTTGCGCTGCATCAGCCAAAGATTATCTATGATGCCTTATTCCGAGCAGCATGGGAGACAATAGAAGCATTTACAGGCAAGGCAACAAGGCGGATGATATCGATTTTGCACACTTGGGGTCAGAATTTGTCACTTCACCCACATATCCACTGCATCATCCCCTGGTGGTTTTGTGGATCAAGAGGGACTGGAAGCCATCTAAAACGGATGGCAAATTTCTATTCCCTGTCAAAGCGATGAGCAGGGTGTATCGGGCAAAATATGTTGCTATTCTTAGAGCATCGGAACTTGTAATTGAGCAATTTACCTACGACGCATTATTCAAAAAAGAATGGGTAGTATTTGCCAAAAGACCTTTTGGATCTCCCAAGTCAGTGGTGGAATATCTGGGGAGATATACGCATAAGATAGCGATCTCCAATCATCGAATATTGGCTATCGACGATCAGACGGTGACCATCTCATACAAGGACTATAGGACAGAAGGTCAAAAGAAAACAATGACGCTTAGTCATGAAGAGTTCGTCCGCAGATTTGCTTTACATATCTTGCCTAAGCGGTTTGTAAGAATCAGGCACTACGGTTTCCTGAGCTCAACATGGAAGCGATCCAAGTTGACCGACTTACAATCCAAACTGACAGGGATAAGTTTAACATCATTACCTGTCGTGCTAAAAGGAACCTACCACAAATGCTGCCCATGTTGCAAAACGGGGCAGATGATCACACTGCTCACCTTTGCGATGGGCCGCCGAGTAGTTTTACAAGTCGCTTAAGAAAATCTACTTCCATAACAAGATGATTTGGGTGGGGAAAGTATGTTCCATATTGAGTATCCGAAAGACCACTCAATGACTTAAACTGTATAAGAAAATAAAGTTGCAATCAAATCGAAAAATACCACAGTACACTCAATTGCATACATCAAACATCGATAACTCCATAAGACTGGCCACGCAACAGAAGGTTCCGTTCAACTTGGCGTTCATCGCATGTCCGCTGGACACGACGAACGCTTAGTTGTTGGTGGCAGTGTTTTTTTCGTCATTTCTATAACACTAAAAAGCAAACAAGTCTTTCAACTCATTTGCTTTTTTATACTGATTACTATTTATTTTTTTTACGGATAAGCCAAACCAAATTGATTTACCATTGGTGGATATGCACTGAACAAAGCCCCTGCTTCTGCACTTTGCATTACAGCTGGATTAGTTCCGATAGCTTGGAATTTTTGAGCATTTTCATAAATTGTCATACCTACATAATGCTTACCATCTGCTGAACGATACTCTAATTCTTTTACAAAACCATCTTGTTGTTTTAAGAGATTGACAAAAGCTGCTCTTTTGGTATCAAAATCATTAAAATCTGAATATCCACTTACATCACGAATGGCAATTTCTAAAACCTGTCCTGCTGATAAGAAGTTTTTAACGTCAATGTTTGGTGTATTTCTATACTTTTTAACCAAAATACTGCTTTGTGTTAAAGGTGTATTGGTTGTGAAATAGTTAGTTAGCCAACTTGGTGGCGTTCCTGTTGAATATTTCGCTACGATAGCATCATATTCCGCTTGGCTTTCGTATTGGCTAAGTCCAAAAAACACTTTGTCATAAGGCTGACCTGTGGCAGTATTATACGGTGCTACACTGAAAATTGACTTAAACTCTTTGGTAGCAATTATTCCCTTTTCGTTAGCCAAGTTTTGGTTCAATGTCGTTAAGGCGTTGTACCAAGTACTTTCATCTGGAACTTGACGAACTGGAATTTCTAATACATCATCGGTTTTGTCAGCAGCTGGTGTTACTTCATCTTTTTTGCAAGAGAAAAGAGCTAAACTTATAGCGAATACGCTTAATAAAATTTTTAATTTGTACATTTTTTAATTGTTTTTATTGATTAAATATTAATGCAAAGGTGCAAATAGGTTCTGCTTTCAATATTATCTAAATGAAATAATGGTTGTCATTTTGATAACTATATTTTATTATGCAAAATCATCAACTAGATTGAATCAGTACACTTCTCATACTGGTACTGCCATAAGAAATGCCATCGATAGGAAAACTAATACTATCATTTTTTGATTGTAAACCAAGGGCATAAAGCAAAGGATAATAATGGTCTGGCGTTGGGATAGAAAGATTGGCAGATTTACCCAAATTTTGATAGTTGATTAGGCTTTGATGATCGCCTTTTTCTATCAGTTTTTTTGATATTTCGTCAAACTCGATAGCCCATTCATAGGTGCTGCTTTCTGGAAATTTGAGTTGGCCAAGATTGTGAACAATATTGCCACTACAAAGAATAAGTACCCCTTTTTTTCGTAAAAAGGAAAGTTGTTTTGCCACTTCATATTGATGAGAAGCACCCTTGTGGTAATCTATGCTAAATTGCAACATCGGTATATCTGCATTTGGATACATACAACGAGCCACACACCAACAACCATGGTCGAAGCCCCAGCGATGGTCTTCTTCTACGTGCAAATCGGTCAGTGTTTTTGCTATTTCATTGGCTAATTCAGGACTACCAGGTGCATTGTATTCTATATCAAACAGCCTATCATCTATTCTTCCAAAATCATGAATGGTTTTAGGTTTTTCCATAGCGGTTACAAAACTACCCTTAGTGAGCCAATGGGCTGAAATACAAACGATGGCCTTTGGCGTTGGCATTTCATCTGCTATTTTTTTCCATGCTCGGCTATATTTGTTATCGTCCAAAGTGTAGAGTGGTGCACCATGTCCGATAAATAAAACAGGCATTATGGCATCCCCATTTTCCCATAATTTACTTTCACTTACAAATGATTGAATTGTTCCTCCTGCCATAATAATTGAACTTCCTATTATTGAATTTTTAATGAATTTTCGTCTATCCATCGAATTTAATTTTTTATTGTTATGATTGCCGAATTGCCTTTGTCAAGTTGCATCGATTCAATCTGGTACTTAGAAGACTGTTGAATAACCTTCAAAAAATGTTTTACCCCTTTAAAATTCGTATTATCAACAAAAATGGTTGTGTTTGGGTGGAAATTATTTTCTAATAATCTAAACACAGGCAAATACAAGTCTTTCCATCCATCAAGCAACAAAAAGTCAACTGATTGATTCCAGTTTTTGAGACTTTCTAATGCATCGCCCTGTCTTAATTCAATGTAATTTTCCAAGCCTGCTTTTTCAAAATTGATTACTGCCTGATCGCATTTTTCGGATACGATTTCTGTGGTAACGACTTTGCCGCCTGTTTGCTCCGCCGCCAAAGCCAAATAAATAGTGGAAATGCCAAAAGAAGTGCCAAATTCTACAATGTGTTTGTATTGATTTTTGACAATAATATCATACATCCATTGCCCCTGCTCTTTGGAAATAGGCAAATAAGCAGATTTAACATGATGTGGTTCTATTTTTTTAAAAATACCAACACCAAGTGCTTTTAGGACTTTTATTCCATCTGTCTTTGCTGCTTTATGTAGATCATTAAGTACGATTTGTGCTTGTCTATTATTTTTGAAAAGAAATGCATCTGCCATGGTAAAATTCATATTAAAATGTTTTGTTTGCTATAATTATCCGTTATTAAATATTTACATAATTACGCCAATTTCATTGGGACTAAGGTTTTCGGGTATTTCTGTTTCGCCCAGCATTTGCCTTAAATCTCTTTCAATCACAATACAAATAGCGGTCATAGGCGTATCCGAAATTTTATTCTCAAAAGGGTCTTCAGTTTCAGAACCAGATTTATCAATGGCGGCAAAAACAAACCCTACTAAAATCGTTACGGGTATGATCAACCAGGTGATATTGCTACCAATGTTGTGACTTAATTCACCAAATTTTCCAACCAGAGAGAAAGGAAATAGCGTAATAAACGCATAGAAAAAAACATTGACATATAGTTCATAATATTTAGGGAAGGGGGTCTTTTTGATTCGTTCAGCTTTTCCTTGTAAATCATACAATTCTTTAATGCTTCCCATAAGCTCAAAAAGTTTAAAATCTGAGTTTATGATCCCGTCTTTGGTGGCTTGTTTAAAAGCAAGAGATTGATTTCTCAATATTTGTGTAGGAATGTTTGCAGAATTTTCAATGCCATTCCATTCTCTTGTAGAGATATATTTGGATATTGATTTTTCAACTTCGCTCATCTGACCTCGTAAGTTTAAACGCAATGCATGGATATATGCGAAATGCCGATAATAAGTACTTTTAATCAAATTTTGATCATCTGAATATGTTTCGATCTGTACAGCTAAAGTACGACTCATATTGATGATGCCTCCCCAAATTTTACGAGCTTCCCACCACCTGTCGTATGCTGAACCGTTTCTAAAACCCAGTAGAATGGACAAAGCGGTACCAAGCATAGCGATGGGTAGGATGGGCAAATCCACCCATTTAAAACCCAATTGAAACAAACTATAAACAAGACCTGAAACGCCAATAAAGTATAATAACTCCTTGCGGAATATCATGATATTTATGACAAGGTTCTTGGTTATCCCTTTTGCTAAGTGAACTACCATTTAAGCGTTTTGTTTAAATAATTCTTATCCAATTCAGTTGTTTTTAGATGTTTTGGACAAAAGCTTAATATACATTCTTTTTCATGATTTAATTGTATTTAAAGAATCTTGAATTTGTGAAACAACTGTTGGGAAATCAAAATAATCCCAGTCTTCGGCAACTTTTTCGCCTTCAAATCTTCGCATAATCATACCTTCAAAATGCAACTTTGCACCACTTGAAGGGAAGCCCAAAAACTCCCCTTGATGTGTTCCCGTAAAATTGAAGCGAAGTACCAATCGGTCTCCTTCACCAACCATATCTATAATTTCCGATTTTAAATCGGGAATGGCAGCATGAAATCCTTTTATAGCTTCCATAAACCCTTTTGGTGTTTTGGACATCATGCCACCTATACCGTGATAAACATAATCCTCCGTTAAATATTCCTCAATCGGTGTGTAGTCTTTTTCATTGACCACTTTTTGAGAAATTAATCGAGCAATTTCTTTATGTTTTTCTATCATTTTTTTAATAAATTTAAGATTAATGACTTGACATTTGCCCGAATAGAAAACCTAAATACATATCAAACATCATAGGGCTTTCTCTGTAAGGATATTTAGCTAAAAGTTGCGTTTTAAATTCTTCGGCAGTTGGATTTTCACTATACAGTTCCTTGGCTATTTTTAAATAATAAATACAGTTCATAACTTCGTCTTTGCCACAAGGCAAGCCATGTCCTGCTAAAATATAATTGTATCCGTCTGCCTTTAATACATTTTCTAACTCTGAAATCCATTTGTCAAACCAACCCATACCTAACCATAAATGCACCCCACTGTAAACCAAATCTTGTGCTATGATTACACCTATTTGAGGCAGTTTTATAAGTAATTGAGCTTCACTTTCTGCCCCTTCCACCAATTCATATTGATAAGTTAAACCATCAATCACCTCTTCAGTATTTGGCATAAGTGTATGCTTTGGTACAACTACTTCGTTTGGTATTAAATCACCAAACATTGGTTTCTGATTTTTAATCATTTGTGGGCCCCATTCCGCAATTACCTTGTCTATACCTTGTAGCGTAAAGGCTGCATATTCACTGAAAGCCGAAGCCAAACCGAAATAATGGTCGGGGTGACCGTGTGAAATAAAAATCCTGTCAATAGGTTTATTTAACGACAAGGCATATCCTTTAAAAGCTTGTGCCAATGGCGTTAAGAAATGAGTATCTATCAAAACCAATTTGTTTTCTGTTTCGATAATGTGCGTTGCGTTTGCCGCTGCTTCGTATGGTGCTAAAAAGGTATGCACTTTTACACCATTAAAATCTTTTACGATTGTTGAAGTTGAATTTTGTGATGTCATTTTATTATTATTTTATGTTATTTATTTAAGAAATTTTAAAATCTCCAACCTATGCTCCAAGGACCTAAGAAATTGAATAGGTTTTGTGGTTCATAGGGTTTTGCTACTGTTTGAAAAGCTACATAATCGATATTTCCTAAATCGTAGCGTGGATGTATTATGGTTAAATCAACAATCAAATTTGCTTTTTTGAAGGGTTTCCATAGGTATCCAATCCAAACGCCTGGTGTGAAAACTGCAATATTTTTTTACTGATTCATTTGAAATTTTAGACTCAACCGTTCTGCTTGCAAAATCAATATCTCCACCTATGTAAAATCCTCGATTTTGCTTGTTCTTGCTCAAAAAGTATTGGTACTCAAGCCCCAAACGATATTTGGTAATGTCTTGGTAAGTATCAAATTGCTCATTATCAAATTCGCTAACTCTACCTCCTAAACCGCCCACTAACCCAATAAGATGACGACCTTTTCCATAATCAAAACGGGCAACAAAACCTTGGTTTACTAGTGGCTCTAAAAAATCTACTTTGGCTTGCCAATAAGTTTTTTTTACTTCATTTTGTGCATTAGCATTAATTGTTAACAACACAAGAGATAGAACGAGAAATGTATTCTTCATTTTTTTTCTTTTTTTGATTTTTACTTAATTGAAAAAGCATATTGAAGAGCCACTGGCTCAAATGTTCCAAAAAAAGCACTCTCTGCCCAAGTTTGTGTTGCTTGTCCTATTTTTTGGAATTTTTCTTGATTTTCATATACAGTCATCCCAACAGTAAGTCTTTCAGTATCATTTCCACCAACTACTTTAAATTCCCAACTTTGAATGACGCCATCTTCTTTACCTAACTTTTCAACAAAGGCCTTTCTCATTTTTTGGAACTCCGTTTCTTTTCCTTCCTTCACTCTGCGAACAGCGATTTCTAAAATCTGTCCTTGTTTTTTGGCAAGTGTTGCCAAGTTAAAATCACCGCCTTCAATGGGTTGTACAAACACATAAGCTTTTAAATCCATTGTCTTTTTAAATTTCATGAATTTGGAAACTACACCCATGTTGCTTTGCACTTTTTTGGGCGTTTTGAAGGATCGATATTGTGTCATACCAATAAATGTTTCCAACTTGTCGGGAGTAGGTAAAGAATAGAAAGAACTAAACTCACGGTCGTTGCTCACGCCTTTTTGCACCGCCAACTTTTCAATAAAAGCTGTTCTGGCTGCTTCAAAGTCAGCCTTTTTGCCGTCTTTCACTTGACGAACGGCAATTTCATAAACGGGTTGCTCTATATTGTTTACAAGAGCTTTTTTTACAGGGGAACAACTTATGAGTGTTGTTAATCCTACTATACCTAAGGCAATAATTGATTTTGTCATCATCATTTTTTTATTGTTAAATTGATGATGCAAAGATGGGGGGAGTGACAAAACCCTTTAATATCTATTTGAAAAAAGGATTGTCATTTTGACAACTCTCTAAATTGTTGTGGCGTTTGTGAAGTTAATTGCTTAAAAAAACGAATAAAATTAGGTGGGTCGGAAAAATTGTAGTCATAAGCAATTTCTGCTATGGTTTTAGAAGTGTACAATAATTCTTTTTTGATTTCCAAAGCAAGGCGTTCCTTAATTACTTGGGTGCTTGTTTTAGCATAAAAATCTATGCAAAGTTTGTTCAAATAAGTACGACTAATGCCTATTAAATTAGAATAATACTGAACATTGCTATGGTTTTTAATTTCTTTTTCTAACGCAAAACGAAATTTGAGTAAATAGTCGTTGGTTAGTAATTTTGAATTCAAATCTAAATGTAAGGTAGTATAAAGTCTATTTAGTTTTATTAAAAGTTGATAAAGATAGGAACGGATTAAGTGTTCACTATCTTGTTTGAAGTTTCTAATTTCGTTATGAATTTCTTCAAATAATAAATAAATATTTGCTTTTTGCAAATTGTCTATTTGTAAATAAAGCGGATTGTCGGTATTGTGAAAGTAAGAGAATTTAAAAATAAAATTTTGTTCATTAAAAAATTTGTCCAAAAATTCGCCTTCAAAAAAAATAAAGTAACCTTCTGTAAAATTCGCATTACTAATATCTACCAATTGCGAAACTGGTATGAAAAGTACAATATTTTCTTTTAGCTTAATTGTTTGGTTATTAATTTTAATTTGTCCACTCGCATTTCTCAAAAAAGCCAAAGTATAAAAATCAGGAAGCACTTCCATTTTGTCCACAGCAAATTCAGAAGTATGCACCGTGTCAATTAGAATTTCTTTACCGTATTTATTTCGTTCAAATGTTAGTTTTTGCATACTGTGGGTCTTAACATTGCCACCAACGGTTTTGTGCATACGCCGTGACCAGCTTTTACTGGGCATGGACGTTATGCACGTTGTTGGGCGTTCGTGTTTCTTTTTTATGGCTTATATCCTTCCCATTTCTTAGCTTTCGCTTTAGGAACTGCTACATAATTTAACTTACAATTATACAGCTTTTTCATTCCTTCTAAATCCATTATTGTCAATAAGCTTTCAGCTCCTTCGCCACTTCTACCAAATTTTGACAAATATTGATTGTCTCCTAAAAATATTGCCCAATGCATTATTGACTCAGGTAAATCATTTCCATTTGTAATGACGACAACATCTCCAATTTTTGGTGATTTATCTTGATATTCAAAATCTGGGCTTAATGGATAGTATTTAACATTTGCTATCGAGCTTGCAAATGCATAACAATCAAAACCTTTATACTTCTGTTCGTTATGAGAAATATCTAAATTAAAGTAATTCATTATTCTACCTAAGTATTCTTCTGGTAATTCAATTTCTTCTTCTTTCCCATTTACTTTTTTAGTGATAATCACTTTAGTCAACTTATCAGTATTACTCAGGTGAAGTTTATTTCCAGAATCATCTAAAATCCATTTTTCTGGAAGTGATACACTTTGTTGAAAATAGTTAAGAGGACAATGAATATAGTATCCAGGATTATTTGTTTTTGGAATAAAAACATGTCCATAAGTCCGATATGCTTCATTTCCATTTACGATTGTTTTACCAATTCTGACATCGGGTAGAATTTGCAAGACAATCGTTTCTGAGTCTGAAAAAGAAGTTGTTAATGATTCAGGGTTTGGCTGATTGCTTTGCTCCATTTTTTGCTTATTTGAATTATTGTTATCATGCTTATTTTTACTGTAGCTACATCCAGCATTGGATATGTGAAATAGAAAAATTATTAATAATATTTTATTTGTCATCGGCTTTATTATTATTGTTTCATGACGCCCAACTATTTTATTCCCGCCACTCTTTTTCCATAATCATTTTCTAACTTATTGATTTCCATATCACATTAAAAATATAAATATACGAAAGTTTGTTAATAAGGTTCATATTTTGATGTAAAAATTTAAACGTGTGATAACCGTTCCGGCACGACTACGTTCAGGTATCCTATTATTTCTTAAAAAGTCGAAGAGTCTGGAAAACAGATGCTTTATATGACAACTTTCAGATTTTTTTCTGACACCTTGATACCAATCGAAAAATAGGTTCAACCGATATTTTGCGAATAAAAATATAAATATTTTCGTTAAATCCCGTCTTTTTGACGGGACTTTGAACCAATAGGTTCATTTACGTTTTTTGCCTTGATCTTTACATTTTTATTTACGCTAACTAAACGGTCAACCTATATTCCGATTGGTATATATATTACAAATGTAATAAAAAGATTTTATGCAGGATAAAAATCAGGAAGGTTTTTTTTGACGGAAAGGAAATGAATAGTCTTCAAACCTTTTGCCTAAACCTCTATGGTATTTTTAAAGTGATTTTAGAGCATATTTTTTGGATATGCTAAAATCTGCGTTTGTTTTTGGTCATTTCTTTTTGGAGATGTTAAAATTTCTTAACAAATTCGGTCATATTTTTTGGATATGTCAAAATCCTGCTGAGTTTTTGTCTATATTTTTTGGATATACTGAAATCTGCATGCGTTTTTCGTCATATCTTTTTGGATATGTTAAAATCCATTAAGGAATTCGGCTATATTTTTTGGATATGTTAAAATTTCTTAACTTTTTCGGTTATATTTTTTGGAGATGTCAAAATCCTGCTGAGTTTTTGTCTATATTTTTTGGATATACTAAAATCCGTACGCATTTTTGATCATTTCTTTTGGATATGTTAAAATTTCTTAACTTTTTAGGCTATTTTTTTGGAATATACCAAAATTCTGCTGCGTTTTTGACCATATTTTTAAAATAAACTAAAATTTTGTTATGCATTTTATCATCTTCCTAATATATATTCAATATCCATTTTGCTTTGCGTGTATATTTTTTGCTTAATCCAAATTACCGCTTGCATATTGACTTTTGGAAAAGAACATCCTAATTAGTGTAAAGCTCTGAAGTTGTTTTAAAATGTGGTTTTGAAGTCCATTTATAAGTAAGCTCTTCATGTTTTTAATGACTTCAATTGCTATTTTAACGTTGAAGTTTGTACTGAATTTGCGTCTGGTTTTTTGTCACTATGGGCAAATTTATGAACTCTTTTAACTTACCCTTTGGTCCTGATTTGGTGCTTGTTACATTCTTATATTTCAAATGATAAATTATGCATTTAGAATAGAGTAAAATGATACTGAGTGAAACAATAAAAAGTGTGTTTTAATTATCGCCATACAAAAAAATCATCCTGGATATTTTCCTGCTTTAATCATTGAACAGATCAACTTTGTTTAGTCAATAATCTCATAAATGCTATTACATTTTTATTTTAGGCCCGACAAAAAAAATCGGGCTGCCTGAAAACTCGCTCAGGCAGCCCGATAATCGATTGTTTGGAATTCTATCCCTTTTTATTTTTTAATAACAACTTTTTTAGTAGCAACAAAGTGGTCGTTGGATACTTTAACAACATACACACCACTGTTAAACATATCTGTATTTACCTCAAGGCTTTGATTTGCTGAAACTCTTAAAGTTGATCCAACTTGTTCTGCCACTCAAATCATACATTTGAACATTGGCATCTTCAATGGATTCAACATAAAAATTAGCTAATGTCGGGTTAGGGTAAATGGCCACATTAGTATTTAGTTCAGTTTTACTTCTTCCTTCCAATACTTCTGTTTCAACCAATTCTCCATTGATATAAGAAGTGACATTTTCAAGATCATTTTTATTAATCTCTCCATTCACCAAATTAAACCTTACAGATGCAATGGTTACGTTGGTTTCGTATTTGTTAAGGCTGTTAGAAGTAAATCTTAGCGTTCTGTCTTCTGTATTTAAGTGACTTAAAGCCTGAACATTTGTCAGGTTTGTTACCACTTTATCAAATGACATTTTATCTTCATTAAAATTCATGGCAAAGTCAAGAGCAAAAACCTCCTCTGATGAAGAAAAACGCACAGGTACATCTACTGTATTATCTGCATTTTTAACTGCTTTACCTAAGTCATAAATCACTTTGCCAACTGTTCTCAGTGTAACACTCGGCGCAATGTTTTGGAAACTACCATTGACATCACCCAACATGATACCTTTATAGAATTCGTCCCCAATGATTGGACAAGTAGCAAAATCTGAAACCGGTGTTGGTGCACAGAATGCGATAGAAGGTACTCTTTGTTTGGAATATCCAACACCATTGTCATTAGGAAATGTTGTTGATATACCAAAAGCAGGAGTTGATGTTATGGCAGATTGTAAAAATAACCAGTCTTTGGAAAGTTGTGCAGGTGTGATTGGCTGACCTGAAGCGTTATAGTTCCATGCTTGCTTAAATTCAGGTAAAATCAAAACTGATCTTTGATTGATCTGAGAAGCATCACCGGCAGAAATAACTCCGTCAAGGTTAACGTCCATAGCAATGATTTGATATACATTTGGTCTTAGACTTACGTCATTGATCAACAATCTTCTTACCAATAATGCATCTGCGCCATTTACTACAGGCTGTACTGAAGTACCGGAAGCTATATCTCTTTCGATACTTATACTTCTACCTTTATTGATGTTATGAACAAAATTACCATTGGCATCAGGCGTTGTACCTACTGAAGCTTTGTTTCCGCATGAAGCGTCAGTACCATAGATATTGGTAATCAAATTGACTCCGGGAGTATAAGCGATAGGACTATTATCCGTCCAGAACTTTAAAGAAGAATCAAACAATGAATCTCTGTAGGTAATATAATCACCCGGATCTACTGATTTCAACAAAATGCCATTGGCATAACTTTCCTGAAGTTTTGAAACGGTAAATTCTACTGTATCTACTGGTAGAAAAGTGGATAATTTTGTGAATTCTACGCAGAAAACTGTTTGATTTGCAACACCATTAAATTCCGTTGTTGAAGGTGCATTTGACCTAAAATATGCGGAAAAATTCATTTTACCGTTGGCGCTTTCGATACTGCTTACCACTTCTACCAATGTAGAGTCAACGTAAAGATTTCTAACAATAACATTTCCTGTGGGTTCCACTTTAGTTTTATCGTAATTAATAATCACGTCATAACCTATTACGTTGTCTAATGTAGCCGCAGATATGATTGGCATACAGAATGTCTCAGGAATACAAGTTTGATTTACGTCACCTACTCTGTAAGGAGCACCTGCAGGGTCGATGATTTCGATAGTAATCAAATTTGAAGTGATAGAGTCACCATTATTGTCAAAAGCCCTGGCAGTAAAGTTTTTAAAATCAGGAGTACTTGTCCAGTTAAATGTGTATGGGTTTGGTCCTGTGTTATCTGAACCAACAAGAACACCATTCACAAAAAACTTAACATTTGTGATGGTTCCATCAACATCATTTGCTGTTGCATTGATAGTCACAGATGTTGGTGCAGTAATCGGGAGAGGTGTTGGGATAGCAATACTGACAGATGGAGGGGTGTTAGCAACAACAGTTACGACAAAATTGGCAGAAGTTGTACTTAAACCTAAGTTGTCTGTTGCTACTGCATAAACATAATAAGTTCCTGCCACGTTTGGCGTGGTCCATACTTGTGTCCAGGGAGTAGCCGTCAATAATGCGCCGATGGCAGTACCTGCTCCACCAGGCGTAGTTCTGTAATAATACTGTAAAGAAGCCACTGTGCCATCAGGATCTGAAAGAGTAGGAGCGGATAAAGTTACATTGTTCGTAACAACTACAGATGTTGGAGTGGCCGATACAACAACTACCGGGGGCTGATTAGCACCTACGGAAATTACTCTTACGTTTGAAGTAGTACTTGAACCTTGATTATCTGTTGCTACTGCAGTGATACTTCTGGTAACTGTTGCAGTATAAGTATATTCATAAGGTGTAGTATTGTCAACGGCCAAAGAAGTAACTCCATCAAAAAATTCTACCTGAGCTATAGTTCCCGGAGGTGTATCTGCTGCAGTAGCTACAATGGTCACAGAAGTACCGGTTATAACTGAAATATTCGTAGCAGGAGTCGTTATGGCACACGTTGGTGGTGTATTCGGAACAAGAATCAAACTAGGGTGTGTAAATTCACCACCTTGAGGTGAACTGGCAACCCAAGTTTCAGATACACCCGGAGTGGGTGTTCCTATCACTAAATTTATATGGTAACCAAAAGCGCCTGTAGTTGTAAATTGTCCTAAAAGAACTCTGTTGCTGGCATCTGGTCCCGTTGCAGCACTACCACCTGCATTAATTGAAAATCCTGCAGGAAGTCCCGTAGTAGAAAATCTGTTACCTACAGTTGCATTGTAAAATACATCATAAGGGGTAGCTTCAAGGTCTGCTCCATTAGCAGCTGGGGTTAAAGCATTAGGAGCGCCGTTGAATCTTCCGTCATGAGTGGTCAAAGGAGAACCCATACCACCACCAGAGTTTGTCAAAGGAGTGCCAGCAACACCACCATCTGTGTCAGATGTTTTTAACCAAGCTCTTTTAGATCCACCTCCTCCACCGAAAGAAAACCATGAATCTATAAGATGAGCTCCATCATCCAAAGAATTATCAGAAAAGCTTCTTGCAAAATTAACTCCATCACTAGGAAGGTTCCAGAAGTTTGTCGATGAAAAGAATACAAGTGAATCCACATCCAATCCTGGTACAACCGGTCCTCCGTACATGGATATAAGGTTGTAATTTGTTGCCAAATTGGCATACACTCTGTATGTTTTTGATCCTAGCGGCACGCCGTGATTGGTAAAATCGGCCGCAGTGGAAATATAATAGGTTTCCACCTCTATGCCTTCAAGTCCTGTTTGGGCATTGACAGCTGAAAAAGCCATCAATACACAGAACAAGGTGATTATTTTATTAAAGAAATTGTTCATTTTAATTATTTTTTATTACGTTTTAGAGATTAATATTAATCACAAATGATTCCGAATTGTATCAATAACAAGTTAAGGTCAGAAACATTGGTTGTACCATCTGGATTTGCATCTGTATTACATGGTGCCAATCCGTTTTCAAGATCCAAACAAGCATTCATAGAATAATTGGACAACCATGATTTTTTACCGGCTTCAAATGCGCCTCTGTAAGGTGCTGGTGTAAAAAATCCATCATTTGGAGCTGCTGTACATGTTGTAGCTGTATTAACCGTAGGAATCATATCTACTACATCACTTACCACGTTGGTACTGACATTCATAGCGTGTGTAAAGTCAAAGCCACCTAATGTAGGTACACTTACATTACCGTCTGTAGTAAAAAATTTATTAAATATAGCAGGCTGATTAGCTAATGTTATTATTGAATCATGCATAGTTGTTCCACCATTACGACCTGTTCTCCAGATCAAAGGATTTGTCATACCAACAAAAGTATTACATTCAACTTTAAGAGTACCTGCTCGCCAGTTGTCATAAGCGTCAATACCATTTACTCTGGAAGTATCATTATTAAATCTTGCTCCGTCTCTGTAATTGGCAAAAATTGAATTTCTGATGGTACCATTGGTTTGTTCTTTCATTTCAATAGCAAATCCTTTATTTGTTGCAACTCCGTTAATGTTTAATGAACCCAGGTAGGTAACATTATATACATTAGGGTTAGACATGATACCTGAACCTACTTTATTGTCATCACCATCAGATTCAAAACCATTATCTCCTCCGGCTGCAGTAGCCTGGTCAGTTTTAATAGATACCCAGAATTGTCCTCTTCCTGACCAGTTAAGGTCCCAGTCAAATGAGTCATCATCGCTGAATAATACAGAAGCATATTTCAGGTCTACTGTCCCTCCGAAAAATTCTATTCCGTCATCCAGATTAGACATTACTTCAATGTGGTGGATAGTTGTAGCTCTTCCTACAGAACCCAATGTAAGACCATTAATTTCATTGTTGGCTCCGATAACTTCACCACCGTGTCTGATAGAAATATACGTCAAAATTCCGGAGTTGTCATTGTCATCATAAGCCTGAAAGTCTGGGTCAGTTTCTGAAGAGCTGGCTCCGAAATAAATTCTTGGCTCAGGAGATGTAAAACCTTCGATTCTTCCCACACCAGGAAGACCCGCAACACCTAATCCGCTGTTGTTTGCAGCAGTAAGATTATTGGTAGCTGTTCCTAAAACGATAAGTCCTCCCCATTTTCCTTTGTTGGTAATTCCATAAGTACCATCTACATTGACATCAAGCGTACTTGTGAAGATGATAGGACAAGATTCAGTTCCTGCTGCAATAATTTTCGCACCTCTTGAAATAACAAGAATTCCTCCGTTTCTGCTGGTTCCGGGTGTTGTCTCAGGCATACCTTTAATTACTGTTCCCGGTTGGATAGTAATTGTTTTTCCTTTTCCTACATAATACTTTCCTGTTGTGTTAGCGTTGTTATTGTCCAGAACATACGTTTTGGAACAGTCAAGAATGGTGTTTTTTGCTGTAAAGTCTCCCGCCGCATTGGTAAGAGAAGAAATATTTACAGTGGTACGGGAAGCCAAAGCCGGACAACCACAAGCTGCACCGGGATTAACATTAGCAAAAGCGGAGCTCAAACCAGTCACCATCAGACCAGCAAAAGTCAAAATTGAAAAGATTTTTGTTTTCATTTTTAATGTTTAAGTTTAAAAAAATTTGGTTTATATATTTAAATAATAATCATGATTTCGAAGACAAAATTACTGGGCCTATGTAAACTCTGATGGGTTTTAATAGTAAGTATTTGTTAAGTAACCCAGGCACAGGTTGAGGTTTTGTATATATTTTTTTAAGATTGTTAACACTAAAAACCGTTAGAAATAACATTCAATTAAACATTTAATAATATACATATTTCCAAGTTTTTAAAAAATCACATATTACTGTATTTCAGACATTTACATATACGCAATACACATTATTTTAAAAAAAGAGGATTGGGGAAGGATATTGAATTTTATTATTTGACAATTATGACTGTCATCAATTTATTTGGTAGTGGTAGTTTTTTTGTATAATAATTTAGAAGGGCAAAGGTCGCCTGAAAATGTCTCTAAAAAAAGATAACATCTTTTGCAGATAATTTAATCAAGCGTATTAATCTTTAACACATCTGATCGCCATACCATAATTCTGATCAACAAAGTACCTTAAAATGCCTGATTTTTTATAATCGAGATTCCTGAACCAGGCTTTATTTTCAAAAGAAGTAGAGGTCCACCAAAACCTTGTTTTGCTTGCGAAGGACTACACTTTCTTCCATCAGGCAATCTGCATCCACAGGCAAGTGCATTAAATCCGC
Source organism: Saprospiraceae bacterium (assembly GCA_016715245.1). Lineage (GTDB taxonomy): Bacteria > Bacteroidota > Bacteroidia > Chitinophagales > Saprospiraceae > OLB9. Next base: position 31,064 of record JADKAS010000002.1, on the reverse strand, counting down.
TTTCATTGTTACTCCAGTTGTTTTCATATGGGAGCCATCCGGATTCCTGATAATCCTGTTTGAGTTTATTGCCTTCTCCATTACCTCTCTCCAGTTTATTCCATCCAATTCTTTGGGATCCATTCCCAAAAATGATTCAAGTTTTTTCCAATCCTCATCAGTAGCTACATGCCAGCCTTCAGGAGCAATGGTATTGGATTGTATGGCATAAAAATTGTATAAATGACCTGTCTCTCCAGTGCAATATGCCGGAAGTTCTGTTTTTGACCACAATTCATTATCAAACTCTCCGAAAAACGGAATAGATTGTCCGGTTCTTAATTTTGTAACCTTCAGATCTTCCTGCATCCACCATTGATCACCTATTTTAACAGTAATATATTGATTACCCTCAATATCCGAAACAGTACCGGTTTCAAATTTTTTTATCACATCGTCACTGTCCGTACAACTATATAAAAAAAGTATTGCAAAAAAAATGATAATTTTGACATTTATTCCTGATTTCATTTTTGTTTTTCAGCTTGATTAATTAATATGTTTTCACAAATTTTTCAGTAACACTTCCCTGTTTATTAAAAATTTTCAAAGTATAATATCCGGAACGCAATTCAGATACAACTAACTCTTCTCTGTCAACTGAGGTCAGGGTTTTTTCCAAAACTATATTTCCGACCATATCAAAAATCAAAATATTAGTTTTTTGTGCAGGGTGAAAATTGTGGTCAATATATAAGACCTCACTTACGGGATTGGGAAATAAATCAGCTTTTAATCCGTCATGCTGAGATCTTGGAGGTAAATCAGGACATATTATTTCAAGGTCAATATCATTACAATAACCAATATAACAACAAAGAGTGGATATATGAAAATTAGCATTACGGTTAAAGTTACAGGCCAATGAATCCAAACAACCAAAAACTATGGGTGTCAGGCATTTGCTGTTGTCACTGCAGGCAAAATTGCTGCTGTATTCCAAAAAACCCGGATCTGAACAACCACATACAAACGGATATTTAAGTAAAGGCAATAATATTTCGTCATTTAATAAAATACTGTCATTAGCCACATACTTTTTTAATTCCCCTTCTTTAGTAAGAATCTGAAAATTAAGTTCAAATGTCAATGTTCCTGCAGTGGTTATTTGCCCTACGAGCACAATATTGGAATTATCCAAAGGTCCTGAAGTTCCTGAATTTGAAATAAAAGCCTCATTGGACCTGAAAACATTTCCTGTCTTACTTGTCCCAAAAACCGAAGTCTCCTGCGAAGTCACCACATCATAAAATCCCTGATTGAGCCACAATGTGGGGGGAGAGGCCAAGTTTACATATCCATCGGAGGTTGTCAATGGTATACCCATGGCTGTTTCATTGTTTTTCAACAAACCGGAGGCAATTTCAGCACTACCTCCATCATTGTTACTGCCACCTATTACGGAACCATTGGGATCCAGATCCTTTGGTACTCCTGCCAGTGTACCGGATCCGGTTTTTGTGACTTGTCCCAAAGTAAGCCAGCTATCCAGTGCTACTGTATTATCTTTCAGTCTTGCCTTACTGAGTTCATATGCCAGCGATACTCCACCTTCAGAATTATTGTAAAATGGCAAACTGCTGCTGAAAACCAAAGGGTGATTCTGATCTCCGTACATTTTCACCATTTTTGAGCCGGACTCCATCTCTACAAAAATTCTGTATGTTTTAGAGCCCTCCGGAAGCTGACCACCTGTTGTATTGGTAAGATCATCACTATCAGCAATGTAGTAGGTCTCAACAAATACGTTTTTTATTTGGGCCTGTAAAGGAACCACGATGAAAAACCAAATAATTAAGAGAGAATAATATTGTTTTAGCATGATAGAGGGTGTTTCTATATCTTATAAGAAAAACTCAGTAAAAAATTTGTTCCGTATCTGAAACTGTCAAAATCCACCAGATAACCAAGATTATTGCCACTGCTGTCAGTATATTTATATGACCTTCGGATAGGACTGTTCAATATATCCCTGACCGTGAGGCTTATTCCAAACCTCTCCGTAAGCTTTTGAATTATTTTCAGATCGAATAAATGTCTTGGCATTTCGAAAATATCGGGAACATTTTTGGATAAATCACTGACATTTCTTGCTCCCTGTATTGCCAGTCTTGGTCCCTGAAGATTGTAGGCCAATGAAATATTTAACCCAATTTTTTCATAATTATAAGCTACCATAGTATTGATTACATAGGGTGCCTGACCATACATAACTCTTTCAAAAGTATCAATTGGAACCCACGTCTGAACTTTTGTAGGCACATCCAGCATCAATGCATATCCAATAACGGTTGACTTACTTGAGATTAAAGAAATATTGGTGGTAAACTCAATATTTTTACCCAATTTTTTTCTTCCGTCAATTTCAATTCCTTTTACGGTTGAAAAATCAGAATTACTCCATGAAAATCCACCGTTCAAATCAATCAGTTCAATATGATTTTTAAAGTCTTTGTAAAAGAGACTTAATGATACAAAATCACCGCTCGGGAAATAAGTTTCCATTCTTACATCATAATTATTGACTTTTACCAATTTCAGATTTGCGTTGCCAAAAACATCCGCTCTCAGCTCATTGTCGAAAACTATGGATTCTGAATATTCTCTTAGACTTGGTCTTGCCAGAGTTTTGCTGTAATTTAACCGGATATTCATTGGATTTTTATCGTCCTCTTTCAATTTATAAATTACATTAACACTTGGAAGGAAGTCATTACTTTTTAAGATACCAGGATTTGAAACCAGTGCCCCTGATATATTCTCCTTATGTCATTCCTCGGAAGATTAAGTTTGTCATAAGCATCAGAGTCAATTTTCTGATCTGTATTTTCATATCTTAGCCCCCCGCTAACCCTGAGTTTTTTTGTAATATTGTAATCAGCCATTACAAAAAAGGCCAATATAGAAGATCTGCCAAAAGTATGGTTGGGGGCAAAATCAGGGTTACCGTAAAAATAGTCCAGTCTTGACTCTTCAAAAATATCCTTTTTAAATTGAAAGTGCGATAAATCAAAAAATTGCTGCAAGTCTTTATTGGTAGCAAAACTACTTCCGGCATCGAAACCCAGGTCATAGTTGTACTGATCATATTTTTTATCCAGTTGTTTATACGCTGCCCCGAATTTGATTTTTCGCACAAAAGAGGTGCTTTTTGAAAGGGGTAATTCAAAATGTATTCTGGAATCCAATAAATCTTCAAGAAGATACCTGAAGTTTCGGGTCAATGGGTCCTGAAAAAAAGCTGTGGGATCGTACCAATAAGTCGTACTGTCAAATTCAAAAAATCTGAATCTTTTAAAGTCAGGAACGATACTCTCTCCATTTGTATAAGATGCATTCAACTCCATTTTCAATTTATATGCAGGAAAAAAGTGTTCTGATCTCAGCTGATAGATCATTTGTTTTCTTTGCTCATAAAACTGATTTGAGCCATAAATTTTTGAATAATCTGCACCTGCTCTGAAAACATCACCCTCCCTCAGATTGTTTGAACCAAGAAAATTGGGCATAAGTAAAATAGAAATACTATGATTATTGCTGTATTTATAGGCAAGATTAAGCAAAGCACTCCAACCATTGGTATATCTTGCTATCTGAGGGTTGGAATTCTCATTAATAATTGGCTGTCCGTCATTAAAAAGTGAAGTAAGCGTTCTTTGGTTTATTGAATGCGGGTCATACTGGATACTTTGTCCATATCTTCCTCCCAGAATATATCCCAATGTTTTGCCAAATAATTTAGTTTGATTTCCAAAGCTGAAACTCTGAGATATATTGGTGGATGCTCTTTTTTTGTACGTAAGCCAGTTATTAGGTAGGGATTGTCCTTCTTGTGCAGCACGGGCATTTAATTTTTCAAAAGCCTGATTGCGAAGTCCACTACTTGCAAATTTTAGTTTTGCATCTTCCACAGCTTGCCTGTCATTGATCAGTGCTTTTGGAAGGAGTCCCAGTTCAACCAAACCAAGTTTATAATAGTTTTCTTTGACTTCCTGGTCAGTTAACCCATTCCAATCATTATTTACGCCCAGGCTTTTGTAGAAAGGGTCAAGCCCGAGCATCATAAATAATTCATAATCGGTGGGGTCAGTTTTATAATTTTTAAAATCTCCGTGATTCCTGTCCCTGAATCCATTATCATATCCCAACCAGTCAGTAGAGCTGGTTGGATTAGCCAGAATATCTCTGAAACTGGAATTCTGATTATATCCTACAGTGGTTTCAATGTTTAATGACATTTTTTCAGGATAATCCTTTGTTTCGACAGAAATATACGCTCCCGTCCAGTCTCCGGGCAGGTCCGGGCTTGCAGTTTTAGAAATAATTACATTATCAACCAATGAGGAAGGAATAATATCCAGTTTTATATTATTGGTAAACGGATCCAATGTCGGTATTTGCGATCCGTTTATTGCAGTCAGTACATACCTGTCACCTATACCTCTTACTGTGATGAAACTCCCGTTTGTAGATACCCCTGAAACCCTGGACACAGCTGTGGTTACATTGGTATCTCCTATTTTTTTCATTGTTTCTGCAGAAACATAATCGATAGTGGAAGCAGCTTTCTTTTTTATATTTTCGATGTCAATGGTGTTCGATCGTTCCTGCTTTGCAACTATGCCTACTTGATTCAGGGTTGTTGAATTTTCGTCCCTCTCATAATTTTTCAATAGCACTTCTCCTTTTTTTATGGAAATAGTATCTGCAATGGATTGGTACCCGATATAAGTTATAGATAATATTAAGGCTTCACTCTCTGGAACTGACAATTCATAGTTTCCATCAAAATCAGTAACGGTGCCTATATTTTGATCTTCCTTCAGGCTGATGGCTGCTCCGATTAATGTTTCCCCGTTTTTGTCAAAAATTTTCCCTCTGATAATGCTTTGTGCACTTACATCGGGAAAAAAAACGCAAAGCGCGGCTAAGACCAGGATTATATATTTAAACATGGAAATAAAATTAATATAAGAATGAAAAACCTAAGACTTGATAAATTTGCTTGACATAATTACTCCATCCAAAGAAAGTTGAATCAAATACATACTTTCCGGCAGATGTGAAACATCAACTGTTTTATAGATTTTGCCTCCTTCAACTGTAAGTTTTCCGCTTTCTACCATAGCCCCAAACATATCATAAATTTTATAATAATTTTTTGAGGATGTAACATCATTAATTTCGAAAGAAATCTTATAGTTGGAAGGGTTTGGGTAGACGATAAAATCCACATTTTTAAGATTTTCTATTTCTGTAGCCGAACTCACATCAGGGTAAATCAGACTGGGAATAGTTCTTTCATTGCCTTCAGGATTTTTCGCCACATATTGTTCAGCTTGACCAGGAGTTGGTGTGCCAATTTGTATATTAAGTTCGAATGAAAAATCACCATCTGTTGTAAACTGCCCTATTAAAACAATATTTTCCATGCTATCCGCGGCTTTTTGAACCCCTGCTGCTCCCACAAACCGTTTAATGTAGCAAAGACACCTGTTGTCGCTTCATTGTTATCATCAAGTAGTGCCAACTGTTCTTCAATTCCTGCGGACAGTACAGCTACGGGTTGTCCTGGAACTAATCCATCCTGTTGTGTTAACGGAATTCCTGCAGCCGGATCATTATTAAGTAGAACTCCATCAGTGTTTTCTACAGTTTCTTCACCATTATCCAGATATTTAGGCACGCCAAAATGTCCTGAACATCCTGCTCCAACCGATACCCAGGAGTCCAGCATCAAAGTGTTTCTTTTTAAATTGGTTTTATTAAATGTCGGAAATCTGCTGCCTCTGTCTTCGTTATTGAAGAATTTGGTGGTGGTTTCTATCCTGAGAAGTCTTTCAGGTATTTCAGAACCATAACACGACTGAAATTTATATCCGGGAAGCATATCCACATATACCCGATAGGTAACAGAACCTACAGGTAGAATGCCACCTATATCATTGACAGTAGCATCATTAGCATTGGAAATATAAAATTTTTCGACAATTATTTTTTCCAACCCATTTTGGGCTTTGCTGACATAATAGGTACATAAAAGTATCAATACTGCAAAAATTTTCGTGCTCATTTATTTTATTTTAATTGGTTTTCTTTTAACTATATTTTATGTTAATCGTGTCTAATAATAATCACTTGGCCGGTACTCTTCTGATCCATGTCCAAAAGTAACCAATACATTCCTGAAGGATAATTATTGGTAGCTATAGTATATATTTCATTGGCATTCAATTTGGCTTCAAATGTTTTTTTCATCGTTCCATTTGAAGATATCATCGTTACAACTGCATCAGAAGGAGCAATAATATGAACTTGCCCGCTTGTTGGATTCGGATATACCTGAATTTTAACTTCATCATTTTCTTCCGTTGAAGTACGACAAATGACTGCCTGTGGCAGCTTAGAACTGCAAAGGTCTCCGTTGAGATAAGAAATCATTGAGAATACATCATTTGTTTCAACGCATGGAGATGAAACTTTAAACCTGATGGAAATTATTTTTTTATTAATAGCATAGAGGCTGAAACTATTAGAGGTAAACCTCAATGTATAATCATTAGGATTAAAAAAATCAGTGTATTGTATATGACCGGTATGATCAATGACAGAAAGGTAGGTAAATTTTTCATTATTAAAAACTAATGAAAAATCAAGGGAGTTAATATCATCATCCGACTCTATATAAATAGGAATAGTAATAATATCATCTACTAAAACAGCTTCCGTAAATTTTAGATTTACACTATCCTGAGCGTCAATTTTAAAATTACCGGAAAAAACTCCGGCGTGTACATTTGTTTGATTTACAAACATAACTCCCAAAAGTATAAATAAAATTAGGCCCATTCTCATAATGTATATATTTTGGGCAAAAGTACTTTATATTCAAATCTAAAATCCTTCAAGTCGCATTAATAGATTGTTATCATATTATTAATTTCATTTGAATGGACTCCTCAAACAAGTGAATAATTATTATTACGTGAAGTTGTTATTAAGAATTATTTTATATCTGCTTACGTAAAGTGGAATAAACACTTGAAGAGAGAACCTAATGACAGCATCGTATCTTTCAGAAAAAAAGGTGCACTGTAAAAAACCGTGGCCTTACTAAAAAAACAAATCATCTCCGAAAAACAGAAACAGTAGAATGCAGCAAAATCATCATAGGGTGTTTTTACGATTTTTGCCTTTTAGCGGTCAAATTTTTGGAAGAAAATAATATGTGGATATATAACCTGTACAAAGTTATGTCTGGTTACACAGCCATTTGATCACCTGGTTTTTCAAACCATAAATCTATTCATTAAACTCCGCAACATTTTTAATAAGGTATGCTTTGCCTACGGGAATAACCGTAATATCCCTTTTATAATTCATTTTGTATGGAACATCTGTCAGAAATACCTCAAAAGTAATTTCTCCTGGTATTTGTTTTGATTTGGGAACACATCGGGTGACTTCTATTTTGCCCCAATCCTGTGCGGAAATCAAAAATCCGACAGAAATCCCTGCATATCGGACATCATAGGCGGATGACCACTTCTGAACAAAATCCTCTTCCGTCATACCGCCATCATAACCTACCTGGGTAGCATCTGTTTTGTATTCGTAATATTCCGGGGTACAGATATCTTCCATCGGAAAACCACTGTCGTTCAAATGACTTTCGACAACCTCCTTCAACCACGTGGCCGCATCTTCCGCATCAATCTCAATGGTATCGGTTTGTTTTGCCATTTCAGCAAAGTTGGTTGCTAAGGTATCCGTACCCTGAATGTCTGCAGCAGGCAACTCTTTTTTGTTCTGACAGGAAAAAAATACACAGACAATGGCAAAAATGATTGGTTTCATTGATTTGATTCGTTAAAAACACAAAGATAGTATTTCAAGGTACACATAGTCCCTGGCAGTATAGAAAATTTGACGATTTGATAAACTAAATCGAACCTTTTCCCGGTTTATGAACCAGCCCACTGACGAATATCATCCCCGGAACGGATTCTATATTTCAAACCCGGAGAATCTTATGATGAAAGGTGTGGAGATGGGTTGAAGTCTTTACCCACTTTGCGGCATCTTCTCACAACTTTTCATCAGCAGCAACCTTGCCGGTAGCAAGGCTTTGTCGGGATAATGGCGGGAGATTTTATAAATGGTTTGGTGATAATTTACACCCTAAAGTTATAAAAACCTCTACCTTAATATGTCGAAATATAACCTGTCCAAAGTTACGTAAGTTTACACCCGCACCAATAGAGGAGATGATCAAGATTTATAAGTCGCAATTTTTGTTTGATTGCTCTTTGTCCAAAGTCCGTGAGCAAGGACAAGTCCGCCCAGAATTGAACCGAAGATCGGCAAGTGGGTGATTAGCAAATGAATATGTATTAGATTCATACTAATTTATTTTAGTCAATGATTGCAATTTTACTTTAATCTACAGATGATAGAAATCATGTTAGTCAATGACCTATTGAAATTCGATAAATTTTTCTCTGTGAGTTAAGGAAAAGTCGCAGTGTTTTAGAACAGTATTAGCGTATGTGTTACCGCAAGTACTTCTTATTTCTTCATTATTTGTTGAGTTAATTTAATCATTGTTTTAAACGAAATGTCTGGGTGTGCTACCTGATTTACTGTTCCGACAATAAAAATATTATCTTTCGGGCTGTAATATGCTAAAGCTCCTGAAAGTCCTGAGTGCCCTATGAAGTATGGAACTGCACCTGTAGGATTAAAAAACCAAGGAAGTTTGAATAAATGAATGCCAATACCAGATTTCATAGGAAAAAATATCTTGTTCCAGTCTTGCAGTTCGTCAATGTAGGTTGATGGGAATAATTTGCCTGTGAAAAATGCTTCAATAAAAATAAGCATGTCTGCAGATGTTGAAACTATTCCACCGTCTGCCCCAAAAGATGTCATTGCTTTAGGTATATTCAATTCGCTGCTTTTGTAATAAAGTGTCTTTGGTGTTTTGTCATTTGAGTCTTGATAGAGATAGGTTTTTGTCAAACCAAGTGGGTGGATAATAGAGCCTTTGCAGTTTTCGGAATACGATTTATGCGTTATGTTCTCAATGATTTTTCCTAAAAGCTGAAAATTGGCATCTGAATAGTTTGCTTTCCCTTTTGTCCCAGGTGCAAAAAGAGTGGTCATTTTTTTTGTCCTTTCAATTGCTTGTTCAAAAGTCCAAAATTGGTCATTGCCTTCTGTTATTTCCTTTTCCAAACTTATTCCACTTGTTCCTTTGCCTTGAAAATAGTCAGGAAGTCCTGATGTATGAGAGAGCAGGTGTTTAATTGTTAGTTCTTGAGAATAATCTTTCCCTTTGTAAATGTGCAGTCCTGATAAAATTGATTTATCAATATAATTACTGATTTTGTCTTCAAGACTTAGTTTGCCTTCTGCTCTCAGTTTTAGAATTATCGCAGTCGTAAATAATTTAGTTGTGCTTGCAATGAAGTAAGGTTGGTCTATGGTCAAATTACCTGATGAGCCATGCCAAATTAGAGTATCTTTTTTAAGGGCGAATGATGTTCCGAATACTTTTTTACCGTCAACTGTTTTGTCCAGGGTGGATTGAAATAATTTTTCTTTTTCTGTTTTCACTTGTCCGAATGTTATCTGCATAATTCCAAATTAAATGATTAATGTTAATATTTTCGTCATCGTCTTTTTAGCATTGGTACAACGTTTGTGATTGCGGTTCGTTGTTCTTTCCTGCTAATGTTTCTTTTCATACTTTGTTGCCTTCATACCATTTTACAATTGATGGCATATTTCTCTCAAAGCCACCCGGAATAAAAAAGTTAAGAAATCCTGATTTTTCATTTGTCCTGTTTGCAAAACCGTGTATGGTTTTTGCTGGTATTCTAAAAAAGTTCCTTTTCAACATCTACCCATTTGTCGCCTACGAGTATTGATGCAACACCTTCAATACCGTAAAATACTTCGTCATTGCCTTCGTGTTGGTGAGCACCAGGTCCATCAGAGTTTGGTTCAAGCCACCATTCGGAAATGCTGTATTTGTCTGCTGTTTCATTTTCGTCTGCCTTAAAAACGGCTGTCATTGTCCCACATTTATAAACTCTTCCTTCTCCTGATTTTAGAATAATTGTGTCCGTTTCATTTTCTTTATGTTCCATTCTATATTAGGTTATTTTGATTGAATGCCATATGAAATAATTTTTTAAATTTCACTTTTTTCATTAAACGCATAAACATCACAAGCCGAAACAAAAGAAACACGTTTGTTGTCTCTTAAAAATTCTGCTGTTCCATTAATTACAACTTTATTCCCTTCAGCAATGATGTTTAATGTTTTAAAGTCGGTTGTTACAGATGTAAAGTAGTTATCAACTTGCTCACAGTTGTCAAGAATTGCTTTTTTACCTATAAATATGGCTTCTTCAATTACAGTCCATTCTGCCTTGTCTGAAATGAACTGATACGTCTTTTCAAATTCTCTGTTTGAGAATGTTTTTGCTATTTCTGTCTTCGTCATTTTGTCAATATTGGGGTTTTTACACGGTCGTCTTTTACAATGAACACCAACGTCCAATAACTGACGATGGACGCAGCGTTAGCAAGTCTGTCCGTCAAGTGCATTGTTCTACGTTCGTATTTTTACCAGGGCCCATCCTTTGTAATATTGATAAATCGTCCGTTTTCTAATCGATAGGCACCTCCATAACCCACAAACCATAACCTTTCCGCTTGGTCTTTGTAGATTTGAAAAACTACAGGCCCCTTATTTTCTTCTGATTTTTTAAATTCTGTTAATTCAGTATTGTGATAGGTATATAAGTAATGTTGATTGACTACAAACCAAATTTTCCCATCTTTATCTTCCGCAATACTTCCTATGCCTTTTCCTATTTCGATACTTTCATCTGTGATTTTTTTTGCTACCTCATCCGTTAGTTTATATAATCCTTCTTTTGATGAGAGCCATAAAACTCCTGCTTTATCTTCAAATCCAATACTTACAAAATTTGATTTGATTCCTACTTTTTTAGAAACATTAGTCAATGTATTATTTGAATATGAAAAAAGACCTGCATTTGAAGATATCCATAATTTCCCTTTCCTATCCCGAAAAATCTTATTTATCATCTTGTCGCTTGATACTCCAACAGTGGTATCTTTTATGCCCATTGGTAGCTCGAAGTTTTTAAAGGTCTTTCCATCAAATACACAAGCCCCCTCTATAGTCCCAATCCAAATATTTCCAATCACATCTGTTGCTATGCTCCATACAGCATTACTTATTAAACCATCCGATTCGTAATAATTCTTCACTGACTCTCCATCAATACTGCTAATGCCACTTGTATGCCCAATCCAAATTTTCCCATCGTGACCTTCTGTAATGTCTTTAATGGTTACTCCTTGTCCTGATTCACTTTTAATACTGTCTATGTGAATCAATGAATCATCCGTAAGTCTCCATGCACCATTTTCAGCTCCAAACCAAATATTGCCTTTACTGTCTTGAAACATCATCCTCACTACTTGACTTATCTGCTCATTTGATTTATATACTAAAATTGAATTTTGAGTTCCATTTGGCGCTTGTAATGGCGTGTTTGCTGCATCATTTCTAAAGTCTTGACCATTGCAAGAGAATACCAAGGTGGTCAGAAATATGATAATCAATGATTTTACTTTATATACTGACATACTCTCTTTTTTATTATTTTCCTTTTTTATTATTCTGACTATCGTTAACTTTTAATATTGATTAAACATTTGTTGAAAAAAGAGAGCACATTTTTTCACAGCAAATTTACCAATTTTTTTTGACTTATGTTGACTAATCCTAATCATCTATCTTCGTTCAATAATACACATTTTGTTGGTAGTTTGTAAGGAATTTGTGTTACCAACATTCCGCCATTGTAGAAGAATTTATTCCAAATAATTTGGGACTGCAAAAAATTAAGAAATGAGTCTGATTCCTGGTGTTTTGTCTCGTGGAAGAGAATGGTTTATATGCTGGTTATGAAGATAACAGGGCATACGCCCCTTGGAAACATGTTTTACATACAAGTTACTAAGAGAGAAGGGCTAACGGTCCTTAGTGTATTAAGCAATTCTATATTATGAAGAAAATTCTAACACCCCCGGGTGTTTCCAGCAATTATATTATTAAGAAAAAATTCTAACACCCCTCGGCTACCTGTTTTAACTTTCATCAGGTTTCCGTTCTTTGACTTTTAGCCCAGATTAAGGGCTTTTCTCTACACGGCTAAATGTTAGCCACAGTTAAATTTTATTCATGACCAGTGGTTCTTGAAAAACGCCTATGCTGTCAGCGTAGTTTAATGTATATTTTTGGAGATCTTCTGTCGAAGCCGTCAATAAAATTGTACCTTCAGATGATTTTACATGATCAATATTAATTTGATTTGTTTCAATACCTTTTTCTAACCACTTAGGGTCAAACATTTCAATGGTTAATTGCTCGTTTGTGATTTTTATTTTAGAAAATGTATGAACTGGACATAGATGCATTTGATATAAATAGTTGTCTGATAAAAAGTCTTCCGGATATAGGTCAAGAAAAAGAAATTCTCCTATTTTCACTACATGTGCCGAAAAAGTCGCTTGATTATTTTTCACTGAATGGGTCAAGATATACTCCTTTTCATTTTTTTTGTCAAATGTCCAACTTTCTTCTGACTTTGCCCCTGTCCAGGTACCAAGTAATTGTGATGTAAAAACTAAATCCTTGTCAGTGTAAAGTGGGTTTAAAGACGGAATACATCCTGTCAGGATAGATATTATACCCATTATCACTATAATTTTTCGCCTCTTCATATTTATTGTATTAGGTTTATGTTTAATGCTTTTGAAATCTGACCTTTATTAAGAATAACAGTAGTTTCCCCTTGAAACGGGAAAACCTACCATTTCCCTACCAAAAGTAGGTAAAAATAACGCATTTATAGTCGTTTTTAGCCACTTTTATTTTTGAAGGACCAAACACACCATTTGTGATTATGTGAACTCCAGACATGGGACTGGGAATAGTCAAGGTACCTTATGATATCTCCATTGTATTTAAAATCCTTACTGATTTCCTTCGTAAAAATAAAAATAACCAATCTGCCTATCAGCAGACAGGTAGCAAATCATAGGTTGCTTTACCCCGTAGAATAGTGCTGCGTATTCAACGGGATAAATATACCGGTAAGTCTCTGAATAATGCCAAATTCTAAAAAATTTCATCCCCGCTTCGCGGGGTAAATTAACAAATAATCAAATAAATTAATCCCTGAGGCAGCGAATAGAAAACCCTGATCCCTTATAGGCGTCGTACCTGTCCAGGCTGCCAAGGTTGTAGAACAGGTAGCGGAACCAGGCAAGAGGCCAATTGGCCTCCGAAGCACTCCACCAGTAACCGTAATCGGTGACAAAGTCGAACGCACCACCGCTGTCACGGAAGCCGCCAGGCAGGCCTGCCCAGCCGCTGCTATTATCAGCACCTGTATTTGGGCTTGCCCAATTGAGTGTTCCGGCCTCTTTCATTTTTCCTCCGGCAACTGATACACCGCCCAAAGTAATCTCCAGTGTAGTCCACTCTGCATCGCTGGGGATATGCCATCCCTGTGGTACCAACCCTCTTGGATCATTTACAGCATACCAATTGTACAGTTTTCCATACTTGTTACCTTGGATTGGATCATTATTATAATAACACCAGGCACCGGTTGATAAGACAGCCCATGCTGTGGGGGAAGTAACCTGCGGTATGGGGTCGCCGTTTCTGTAGAAGGCTACATCCAGATTTTTACTCATCCATTTCTGGGTGCCTATTTGAATAGTCGGCATTGCGTCGGCTGAGGGACTCAATGAGACCCAGGCCAAGTTGTTTCTGATTTCCAAACTATTCGTAGTGGTGTTATAAATAATTAAGCCATTAGCAGGGCTTGCGATGGCATTTCTGTCAGTAGTCGTCATTCTCGGTGGTAAAAAACCTTTATTAGTACTGCTTACATCCAGTTGGGCAGAAGTATCCGGAGTGGTGGTGCCTATCCCTACATTCTGAGCCATGAGTTGAAAGCCGTAGCTCAAAAAGAAAAAAGTTATTGTAAAAATCACTTGTTTTGTATTCATTCCTTCTTGTTTAAATTTTAAAAAATTGTTTTGAATGACTGTTTTAATTATGGCCGCGGTTATCTGGTTTTACCTATTCTGACTTATTTAAAATTTTATATTTATTATGTAAAAAGCTGAATATAATATTTTTTATTGTACCACATTATAAAAATATATTTTTTACAGAGGCAAGAATGGGGAATGAATGATAAACACAATCTGTGAGATTGTCGAAGTCTGCGACTTCGATACCATACATTAAACATTTGCAATGTGTTAATAGGTTTCGATTATTTAGCATAGTGGAAATGAATCAAAAATTCATAAAGCAGTGGATCGCAGTTGCATTTATCTGCCTTCAGCAGGCAGAAACTGCGACCATCGGGATAATAAGCCCTTGAATTAATTTTGAATACTGTGATTCAGAAAACTGTAAAACAAGGACAATCTGCTTCGGATGGTCAATAGATATGTTTTTCCAGGTTGTCTTTGAAGCTATTTCGATCATCTTTTGGTGTTACTGTTGATGTTGGTTTTACTTCTGTCTAACGGTTCCGTATATTAGTAGGGCGGATTTTCACCATCCCGATAGCTCCTAGATTCCGCAACTAGTTGTTAAAAAATAAGGCAAAATGTTGATTAATAACATTTTGCCTTTTGTACTTATTCACCTATATTGGTGTTGCTAACAATAAGTGTCATGAAAGTACGATATTCTAATAATATTAACGCATTTGGAGGAGTAAATTTTGTTCTCCAAGAATTTGATAAATTGAAAATTGGCAATATTTTATATGATAATTTACCTTCTTTAAGCCCAAAGTCCTCCTATAGTTGGAGAGATATTTTTTATTCTTTTTCAAGTATTTATTTCTGTGGTGGAAACTGCATGGAGGATGCTAAGACCATTCTTGCTAACCAATTTGGAAGTAATCCCATATTTAACTTATGTAGCCCTGACACTTTACTTCGTAGGATGGGTGATCTTTGTACTGACCAATTGCTTTGTAATACGAAACGAGGTAATGTAGAACACCAGTATAATATCAACCAGACCATGACTGATATGAACATTAAGTTACTGAAGAAGCTTGGTGAGTTTAATAAAGATGAAGTGGTCCTTGATTATGATAACACCATTATTTTCACGGAAAAGAAGGGTGTAAAATGACCTACAAGCGTGATTATGGCTATCAACCTGGCGTAGGTATCTTAAACGAGCAAAACGTTTTATATATTGAAAACAGAAACGGAAATAGTGACGCTAAGGCCTTTCAATTGGATACCTTGGAAAGAATGTTCCAACATTTGAAAGACAATAACATCTCAAGAATTGACAAATTCAGGGCAGATGCCGCTTCTTACCAGTATGATGTTGTAAAATTGGTGAGAAAAACGTTACATGCTTTTATATCGGGGCAAGAAACAGTTATGTGGAAAAATATTTTGCCTTGATTGAGGATTGGATTAAAACTAAAGATCAAACAGGAGAAGATGTTTATATAGGGGAAATAGAGTACAGACCCTTTGCACAACAAGGCAATAGAGATAATAAATACAGGCTCCTGGTCAAGAAAAAACTGAGAAAAGACGGGCAGCTCAACATGTTTACCAACGAGTCTTACGACTATCATGCCATTGTGACAAATGACTTTTCTTCATCCTTGGATGAAGCTATCAAATGCTATAATCGAAGAGGCGCTTGTGAGAAACAATTTGATATTTTGAAAACGATTTTGGTTGGAATTATCTACCATTTTCAAACTTGTCAAAAATACTGTATTCTTATATTTTAGTGCGATTTGTCGCAACCTTTACAACGTGGTTATATCTAATCTATCGAAGGTTTATAAAAATGTAAACATTCACTACAGAATGAAACGTTTTATTTTTAATTTCATAGCCATTCCAGCAGTTTGGAAAAAAGCATCCAGACAATGGTATCTAAGGGTATACGGCAAAATACCTCTGCAAGTATAAGATCACAAAAAAAACTGCAATAAATCTTCTCTAAGACAGGGATAGGTGTGTCCTGTACTTAAATTTTATTCGTTTTTTACCACAACTAAGCTATTCTATAGACTAAAAAAGAAACCAAAAGAAGGCACTTCACTTAGTAAAAGGAAATTCCATTGTCAAAATAACCCTAAAACCATCATTTTTTTAAATCAACTAGCTAAGTTGCGGAATCTAGGAGCTATCGGGATTGATGCGAGGTAGAATGTTCAATTAACCTTTTCACTCGCCAATGAGCCAAACGCCTGTTATCTGTTCGGTATTCTATTTTATGTCTGTTCGTTATCATTGTTTTTCTTCCTTCTGTTGGAAATTCCACTTATTAAAAAAGTCACGGATAGAATTATTAGAAAAGCTTTGAACCAACCTGAGTCTCCATATATTTCAGTAAATTCCATTACCAGGTATACCACAAAGAAAAGTCCTGCAAGAAAAAAGTAATTGGTTTGTTTATTCATAACATTCAAGTTGTTTGTTTATTTTTATTAACTTTTATGTTTAACAAGTAAATGGTCTGTTTCAACAAGTCCTTCAATTCTGTGTAGTCCTAAATTGTCAAAACCGTAATTGCATATTATGGGCATTAGTGCTGTCATTATACCATGTCGTCTTTTATGCTGACCGATAACTTATAAATCAGCACCATAAAAATATATTTTTTCTACATTATCAACTCTCTTTCAACTATATTTTTAAAAAATATCAAGGAGTGTCCAAACAAATCTACGATGAGTGTTTTTATTCTTATTGGCATTAAAAAAAGCTACCCTATTGTCTTCCATCTCTATATTTTTTCCGGTATTTCTGCCGTATGTCCTCTGCCACGTTAACTGCCTGCCTGACTACTGTCTCAGACAGTCGGGCTTGACAGGAAACAAAAAATGTCATTGACGTAGTACTGTCTCTCTTTTTTGTCTATAGATATGAGTTAGTCACCTTACTTTCAAAGTTTTATACAAAATCGTTTTAAGCCATCAAAAATTTCTCACTACATCCAATAGGGTTGCCTTAATTTTCACCACTTTAAAAACCATAAACAAAGCTATATATTCTAGTTGAATTAAGGGTCATTTTTTGAAATTATTTTATAGACGTTTAACGGAAATATACACGAACATAACAACCGAAAAAATCAATATTTTCAGGCAACAACCCTACTCTACTTTCAACCTTCTTTCAAATATCCTGCCTCCGGTTTTCATACGGTATATATAATCACCATTTCGTATGGCATATTTTTTTGTATCTAAAACAAACGTAAAAGATCCTTTTTCAGAAAACTCATCTTTCAGTGTCCTGATCACCTGTCCGGATGTATCCATCAATTCAATAATAACCTGTCCTTGCTGTAAGACGGAATAATAAAACTCCAATTGGTTGGGTTTTCCTGCAACACTCCTGTGACCTAACAATGCTTTGAAGGCTTCTGTACCGACAGATGGTTGAACCGAAGGTATAAGATTATTCATGATTTCTTTGTCTTTACCGACGACAAAGTCAACTACTTCAGGAGGCATGCCAAACCAGTTTTTTAAAACGGTAGCATATACATCCCTGAAATCTCTTTCAAAATATGGATCTCCGTACTGGTCAGTATTGATAAGATCCGGTGGATTGCCGACAACTTCCTTTCCGATGTCTTTGGTAAATAAAAGCATAGGCGCACTGGTACCGTGATCCGTTCCTGCAGAACCGTTTTCGTAAATAGTTCTGCCAAATTCTGAAAAGGTCATTCCCAGGACTTTGTCATCGTATCCCTGCTTCTGCAAATCTTTAAAAAAAGCAGCAACAGAAGTACTCAATCTGTTTAATAATCTTAAATGGTTGTCGTACTGATTGGCGTGTGTATCAAATCCGTCAATGTATACGAGGTAGACTTTGGTGCCCAGATTGCCTTTGATGAGTTTGGCCACAATGGCCAATTGTTGCGCCAGATTATTATCCGGATAAGCTTCTTCATTTCTTCCGGAATTATAAGCATCCCGGATACTTTGACTATACCTGAAGGCACTATTGGCGACCTGACGAACAAACTTTAATTCCTTTTTCGCAGGCACTATATCATCGATGTTTACATCATACAATTGACCGGACAAGGCAAGTTTATAAAACTCATTCGGACTGCTGATGGCCAGGGCCAAATTTCTTTGGCTGCTTTGAAAAACGAGATCTGTCTGAACCCCTATTTGCAAAGCGGGTGGTATAGTAGGTTGTGCATCCTGAAAAGCAGGAAATTCATAATCAAAATATCTTCCTATCCAACCGGAAGAAACATACTCATCCTCATCCGAAGCAGTAGCCCATATATCAGAAGACCTGAAATGGGAATAATTCGGATCAGGATATCCTACGTTGTGAATTACCTTCATCTTCCCTTCTTCCCACATAGGTTTCAGGGAATTCATGGCATTCGGCATACCGTTTTTCTGGTCGAGTGCCCATAAATTTGATTCGGTGATCGCCAGGGAAGGCCTGATATTGTAATATTCACTGTTGAACCTGTCAATCACGGTATTGAGTCCGTCATTGCCACCTCTCAATTGGATCAGCACCAAAACACGGTCACTTTCCAGCATACTCAATGGCATCATCTGAAATGTATTGCCCAAAGCATACATAGGAATGCCATTGACCATAGCCGCCATACCCGTAGCCATCAATCCTGCCGACTGAAGAAAATCCCGTCTGCTGAATTTTTTATGTTCCTGTTCGTGTGCTTCTTCGTGATCCAACTTTTTTCCGGGCCTGTCTGTATGTTTTTCGTTACACATATCACTGGATTTAGGATAATTGAAATTCCGGCAATCTGGTCAGATACACCAGCAAATTGCCAATTTGAAATGGGGCTTCGTTCCAGTTCAGGTTCCATGTTCCGTCTTCAAAATAGTTTTCAGGAATATCTCCCTTGAGATAAAGCACTGCAGTCTCGTGTTGTTCATCTGAAATGGGTCGGCCTATAAAATGCTCAGTAACTTTCCGGGTGATGAGATCAGGATCCGAAATATCAGGCGTACATAAAGTTATCACCAGGGACCGGAGTGTTTCTCGGTTGGTCTGATTGGTAAATGAATTTACGATGTCTCTGCAATAGTTCCATCGCAGCGTAAGTGTGTTTTCATTGATCCACTCGTGATACCCCTGCCAGCCAGCCACATTGATCGGATTAAAAAGGTCCATTCCAAGATTGTCTGAACCGTCAAGAACAGTACCGTAACGATCTCCAAGATTGGCAGCCGGGATTCCACTACTTCGCATTAAATCGACAAAACATTCCATGGGGCTTTTAATCTGCGCTCCAATGATATTTTCGTCATAAAAATGCTCACTTTTGAAAATGGCTTTAAACACAGGCAGCAAATCCCAGTTACCGGAAATAAAAAGATTGGCCAATTGTACCACAAATTCTTCATCAATGGTATGGTAGACAAAATTGGAATATAATTTACTGCATATATAGTACGCTACTTCATTTTTTCTTTCTGTAAATATAAGGTTGTGTACATCATTGTAATTCCATTTTCCCTTTTTTCCAAAAATGGTTTTGTCATTTTTATCAAATTTATTATTGTCATATGTCACGTCTGTACATTCATACATATTACATCTCCATCCGGTGAGTGCACGCGCAACTTCAACGACATCGTTTTGTGTATACCCGTTGTTTTCACCCATAGTAAATAATTCCATCAACTCCCGGGCATAATTTTCATTGGGTCGGCCGGCTTCATTCTGATTACCGTTGAGATACACCAACATGGCTGGTGATTTTCCCATCTCGCTGACAAAGGTTTTGAAATTCCCCAAACAATGGGTATTCAACAACCGATAGTAATTCCAAAGGTATTTATTGCAATTATATGCCTGAAGTTCGGTTACAAAATGATTGTGCCAGAACAAAAAAAGTTTAGTCCTGAGTCCGTCATTAATCATATCGGTAACGATAGAATCATACAATTCCTGACGATGGGTAAAAACCAAATCATCATCCCCGGAATCTTCATAATCCTGCGCTGACCAATTTGCCCAGACCGGACTTTGCGGCATTGCTCTGTTTTTAATCCCGTTCAGGGTATTTTCGACAAAAGTCTATGGATCTGCTACCAAGGCTGATGCGATGGAAGCCGGAGTTCCTCCCAATCCAAGTCGTCTCAACAAATGGATTGCTCTTTTTTTGTCCCAGGGTTTTTCACTTGAGGGTATGTAAGGTTGTAATGTGGCCATACCAAAAAAAATTTGTCGCAAATTACTTATTATTATTAATATATTCTAAAAAATATAATTAATTTTACAATTGTTATAAAATCGTCAATATGAATCGTCTCGTCTATCTTTTCCTCTTCATTATATTTGGCCAAATGATATATGGTCAAACTATTCTTTTCAGTGAAAACTTTGATTCCTGCGCGTTGGGCCCTCAATGGTCTTACGAACTTGAAGGTAATCAGGACGTGGACTGGGGTGTAGGTTTTCCTTCCAATCCAAAAGCTGGAGGATTGTCCATTAACGGTTCATGTTTTTTATTCATCGATGACGACAATACCGGCGACAAAACACCACCTTTTAACATTAGGTTTTATTCTTCTTATTTCAGTGGAACAGGATTTACAGACATTCTTTTTCAGGCACAGGTTCATTTCAGAAGGGACAAAACGGAAAGCATGAAAATTATGATCGACAACGGAAAAGAAGAAATCGTACTGCGGGAATTTAAAGGTGCCAACGCCGGAGGGGATGCTTTTGATAAGTATATTGAGATGAAAACGGATATAAGTTTTTATGCATCCGACAGTATGCGGATTATTATTGAATACGATGACGACAGCCAATGGGGTTGGTGGGCAGGAATTGATAATATTTTGGTGACTGCCTCCGGAAACGGCAACATCGTCCTCGGAGAAACATTCAACGGATGTGCCAAACCGGAAAATTGGCAGACTGAAATTGTCAACGGTGTGGATGACTGGCAGTTTGGAATTTTTTACGACAACCGTTCTATTGACGGAACCTGTTTTGCATTTTTTAATGATGATATATTAGGTGAAAATGCACCTCTTTCCAAAATCAGATTGTATTCTCCTTTTTTTAACGGCGAACAATACGGCCAATATACGCTTGAATACGATTTCATTTTCAGAATCTACGAACAAAATGAATACCTTCAGCTTTACGTCGACAATGGGAAAGAATGGATACCGGTCAAAACCTACAATGGTGATGTCGGAGGACCCAACGTAGATCAATTTGTCAAAGAGAGCATCGATTTATCCCCTTTCAGAAGCGAAAATATTAGGCTGATCTGGGAATACAACGATGCCGGATGGGCATGGTGGCTGGGTATGGACAACATTAAAATAGTCGGTGAAGGCGACATTAATGATAAATGTGCCAAAGCAAAAATAATAACTACAAACGAAGAATGTGTGGCCTTTGATAATACCAATGCTTTGTTTGCCGATGAATTTAATATCAATATTCCCAACACAACCGGAAAAGTTTATTTCTCATGGACTGCACCTGCTTCTTCTGAATATCTTGTCTCTACTTCCAGTATTTTTAATGATATGGTGGAAGTTTTTAGGGGAGATTGTTTGAATGCTGTGGCCGTGGGTTCTGAAAATAAAGATGAATTCGGTTTTAAAGGTGAAGAATTATTTTTCTCCGCAGATGCCGGTCAGTCATTCATATTCAGGGTTACGGGTCAAAAAAATGAATTTGGACTTGACAGAGGTAACGGTTGTATAAAAATTGTACAAAAAAATAAAAACTCGGTATTTCCTCAAAATGAATTGTGTGCCAATGCCCTTCTTGTAGCAGTTGGTCTACCCTGTGTGGAAGCTAATAATACCGTAGCGCTTTTGGATGGGCCTCTTCCTTCCGTAAACCATCGTTCACGGGCGGATATATGGTATAGTTTTACCCCTGAAACACAAGGGGATTTTGTTTTTGAAAGTCAGGCTGATTTTGCAGATGTCATTACCATGTACGAAGGTACCTGTGCCAATCTTGTCGAAACTTCAGCGGATTTTAACGGGCAAAAACTGAATATGAAAAATGTAATGCCCGGCAACACTTATTTTATTCAGATTACCGGATATTTTTCTTTGCTGGAAGGAAAGGTGTGTGCAAAAGTAAGCCAAAAACAACCTACCAATATTCAAAATCCAACCTGTACTCTTGCCACCAGGCTGAATCTCAATGCGGGTTGTACTACCCTTCCCAATACCGGTGCCGGATTTTCAGGTATCAGCACAAAATGTAACCCTTATATCCATAATGATATCTGGTTTTCATTTATTGCTCCGTCTTCAGGAACCGTTTATCTCAACGTAAAATCTGACTTTCCAAACCTCTTAGCTGTATATGAAGGCACGTGTACGGAATTGAATTCTGTATATTGTTCCTCCGGACAACATCATTGTAAAGGTTTTACAACCCTGGAAGGTTTGAATTCCGGTGAATTATACTATATTCAGATCGGTTCTTCCGTGATAAATGGAAAATCCCTTTCGGGAAATATTTGCCTGGAAATATCTGACAATGAACCTCAGTTTACACGCTTACAACTGGAAGTAACCCAGGAATGCCAAAGCAGAGGAGCTGTTACGTTTTTACCGAATGCCTCAGGAGGAAACGGCAATTATACCTATTATGGTTTAGGAATCCAAAGCCCTGTATTGGGAAATCAAACCTATGTCATTGAAGTAACAGATGGTAACGGATGTGTAGCTACCAAAACCATTGAGGCAGAATCCTGCAATGATTATGGATGCACATTGGCTTCGGTTTTTGAAAAACAAAATGTTACCTGCTTCGGTGGACAGGACGGGAACATCAACATCACGTCAAACGGAGGGCTGGAACCTTATCAATATGTTTGGTCGAATGGGTTGCAGAACGAAAACATAGACAACCTGACCGCAGGCAATTATACGGTAACCATAAGTGATGCTACTGGCTGCGAAATAATAGAAACCTTTGATATATATCAACCCTCAAAAATTGCCGCCAACGCCACCACCACACAACCTACATGTTATGGTGAATCCAATGGATCTATTGAAACATTTGCCATCGGAGGAAACGGAAATTTTTCTTATCTCTGGTCCAACGGACAAACCGGTCTGGGGCTTGCCGATATTTCGGCTGGTCAGTACCACATCACAATTTCGGATGTTTTGGGATGTTTCAGTGTAGAAAGTTATACGATTTCCGAACCGGATAAAATCAATACCAATGGTGTTGTCACCCATAATTTATGTTTTGGAAATTCCACGGGAACGATTGAAACCACCACAAAAGGAGGCACAGGGGACTTTGAATATCTCTGGTCAAACGGTACCGTAAATCAGCGTATTTCAGATCTGGCTGCCGGAGAATATATACTGACCGTCACGGATGAAAATCTCTGTATTTCTGTGGATACCTTTACCATTACCCAACCGGAAGTTTTGGCACTTTCATCAGTCAATCCCGTTCTTGTGATTACGGATACAGAAGATGCCCTCTTAAATATTTTAACTAGTGGAGGCACCGCGCCTTATTCATATGTATGGTATAAAAACGGTGAAAAACTGGAAACCGATACCTCCTATATCACCACACGAGAAATCGGAGACTATCATGTAGTGGTTACGGATGCCAATGGTTGTTTTATCATCAGTGAAACCTGGACGATCACACGCACCTCGTCAACTGAAAACGGATATCATTCCGCCCTGCGTATTTATCCGAATCCGACGTTAAAAGAAATAATCCTGTCTACAGGTAGTCCTGAAAAAATCAGCGACATGAAGATTTCGGATAGTCTTGGTAAACTGATGTGGAATGATTCAGAAAATGTGTATGCTGATCAAAGTACATTTGATGTTTCTTTTCTTCCTTCAGGAATGTATACCCTGAGCTGGAAACAAAAAGAAAAAGAATATTCCTTGCCGTTCATTAAGATTCAATAGAGGATTTACCTGATAATAAGGTATTGGTTTTTAAGTTTTGTAGTACATAAAGTTACTAAGTGTGTGAATAATTTACACCCACAAGGTATCATTTAAATCTATAATTCTACGTTATCACTTCATGATTTCACCAGCCAGCCTTCCACCCAGCCAGGCCATAGGAATATAGGCAATGACAAGGTCAGTAAAAGTGAACCATAAAGGCGAGGGCACCATTACGATCATAGACATCCCTCCCAGGAAAAAGAAAAAACCAACTATATAAGCCATCCTCATTTTATGGGTTGCAGATATCAATGCCGCTAAAAAAGCACCGACCATCGTTCCCAAAGCATGCGCTAAAAAAGGAAAAATAAAATCTTTATATCCCATCATGGGCATATAATTTTTTAAACCGTCCATAGTAGTCAGGTCTATGCCCGGTGGAGGCGGAAAAATACTGTGCCCCAGGTTGATTAAATTCATATTGACGAAGGCACCGACTACTATTCCAATAACAACGCCGATGATGTTTCTGATGGTTGGGTTCATATTTTTTGATTTTATCCTTAAAAAATAATTTTTCTTTTCAAGAAAGACCAAAGTTAATAAATAACAATCTATTCGTATTCATTCATTTAATAATTATTATAAACACATCATGTGTTTCAATTATAAGGAAATAAAATTATGGTATTCCTGTTATTTATTCCCTTTACTTCATAAAAATAATACAATTTTTTTAGTAAGCTACATTGTATCAAACCTTATTGATCTTATGATGAAATCACAAAACATAGAACATCCTAATTTTTATTTGATATTACCCATTAAATAATCCAGTTCATTCTTAAAAAGTTATTTCAATACATAAATATATTTCAAAGGTAAAACACTTAAATAAACAGGAAAAACACCTGATACATATATGAAAGCAATATTGTATTTTTGGTTTTTCAACCAAAACGTACATTAAAAACACATTGATGGAAAATTCAAAAAACACCATATTACCCGATTTTAAAAAAGAATCTCCTTTTGGGTATATGCCCTATATCCTTTCATTGGTCATCGGGTATTCATTATTTTTGGTTATTTTCCTCTTATTACTGAATGTCGACAAAGCCAAACACCTTGTGTTTTACGATTTTGATCGTGTAGATCCTTTTTTTTCTACTTACCTCGTTTTTATCTATGGATTTTTGTGTGCAGGCATTTTTGTGCACCATATTAAAACTGACCCTCTTTTTACAGACAGAGAAAAATCTATTGAAGAATTTCTTCCCAGAAGTTTGTACATCGGCAACATCATCCTTGCTTTATTACCTTCCTTTTACTGGCTTTGTATTTTATTATCCAACCAACCCTTAAGTCATTGTTATTCTATTATTATTTCCATAGGAATGATAGCCTATCTGGCCATGTTGTATTTTAATATTGGTCCAACTTTCAAAAAAATTAATAAGGAAAGAAAGGCTACCAGCTTTTATATAAATATAAAATTTTTCACCGGAGTCAACCGATTTCTGGCTTTTATTATCATCGTTTTATTCCTGTATTTTTTTATCATTTATGAGACAAAACTACTCAGACCTCTTATCAGGATTTTCGAAAGAGTGGAAGAAGCTGATGTATGGTACAAACATTTATATTTTATTTTATCTCTGGCACTTATATCCGGCTTTTATCAATTCTGGGAAGAACTTAAAGAAAAGTTTGGAGGTTGGTTTTATATTTTAACCTTTGCCGTTCTTTTTTTAAGTATCAGCCTTATACCTATAGGAACCATTCCGGGATTTGATATTCTGATATTCGGCGCCATCATTCTGAGAGTTATCTTTTTTGAAATGGCAGAAATCGGAAAACTTATTTATTTTCTGTTGATTGGAAAAAGTAAGGAAAAAACCCTGGCGGGTAAAATCCGTTTGCTGTCAAAAAGGCAAAAAACATCTTTTATTGTTTTGCTTTTTATTCTTTTCCTTATAGCATTTTATGCTTTCATCAGCGAAGATGCAAAAGTGCCGCATTATGAATTCAGACAAAGTCAACTTGCTCCGACACATTTTCAGAATGTTCCTCTTTCCACAGCCATAGAAAAATGGATTTCTGCCAGAAAAGACAATCCTCAAAATATATATATTCTTGCAGGTCAGGGTGGAGGATCAAGGGCCGGATGTGCTATGTTTTCGGTTTTATCTTCGTTGGATTCCATACCGGAAATAAAAAACAATATTCTTGCAGTCACCACCATATCCGGAAGCAGCAATGGAGCCGCTTTTTATCTGGCAGTAAAACATTTTGAAAAAACGGAAAAGGTGGCTTGGGAAGAAAAGGCAGTGCAGTTGTACAATGTAGATTACGTAACCAAATCTCTGTACAAACTATTTTTTACAGACCATTATATTTTTAAACAATTTTTTGGAAATCGATATACGAACCGAAATGAAAGTTTAATGAGAATGGAATCAAAAAGTTTTGGCAATAAAAATAGGCTGAACCGTTTAAAATGGTCAGATTTGTATTCCGATAGTCTGCCTAAGCTTCCCATTTTTTTACCGGTATCCGATAATATTTCAAAAGGTTTACCTGCCATTTCAAGCCCTTATTTTTATGACGTACCTGAAAGGTTAAATTATTATTCCATACT
The DNA here is from genome assembly GCA_016715245.1 of Saprospiraceae bacterium. Taxonomy (GTDB): domain Bacteria; phylum Bacteroidota; class Bacteroidia; order Chitinophagales; family Saprospiraceae; genus OLB9. The sequence continues at coordinate 4,319 of JADKAS010000002.1, read as the reverse complement.
CGACCAACTGGCTAAAGAAGGCAAAACAATAACGCTGAGTCAGAGTGTCACCCTGAGCCAGATGTTTCCTATGATCAGTGCCAGCGCTATTGTGGACAGTTGCAATTATATGGATGGTGGTGTGTACGACAATGGCCCTTTTGAATCGCTGGACAATATATACCAATTGACGTGCAGCATCAGAGACAGAATTTCTCCCGGTAAAAAGATTATTCTCGTTACCGTGGAGAACGGAAGAATTGAAGCTTCCGAGGAAGTCATCACATCACAATTGAAAGCTGTCATCAACTCGGTGACCAACAGTATATTCACTTCCAATCCTCTGATTCATTTACATGAGATTGAAGGTACAAAATCTTCCATTGATTCCATTGTAAGATTGCAGTTGTACAAACCTACTTCGGAAAAGAAAAAAACCCATTTCCTCAACCTTCCGAAATACTTTCGTATTTCAGCTGACACTTCCTCAGTGGTGATGTCAAGATACCTTACAAGGAATGAAATAAGTTTTATTATCAAAAAAGCAAAAGAAGAAGTCAAAAAAGTTTCAAAAAACTAAAAATATGTAAATTCGGCTCTTTTTATATCAGACTGAAAAATTAAATTGGTTTTCAACATGTACTTTTGTTCTTTCATTGAACCTTTCTCACAACTTCTTGTTTGATAGTAGATGGTTAAACAAATTTACATACTATTCATTTTGATGGCTTTGTGTCATTCCGTCATTGTGTCAACCATAACTATATTTTCTGGTGATGTGCCTGCAATTGAGGTTGTCGAAGAAGAAAATCAATCCAAAGACGGAAACGAAATTGAAAGCAATAAATTAAAAGATTTGTTTTCTCTAAAAAAAAACATATACATTTCAACCAAATGTATATAGCTCAGAATCGTGAAAACTTCTATTTTTTACTCCACATAAAAGAATCTATCGAAAGTATTTCCATAGATTATCCTCCTGAAGTGTAAGTTAATAACATCCTTCACTTACCTCTTATATTATTTAGAGGTAAGGTGACTTCATTCCTTTTATTTTCTCATTTATGCTCTGACAACAAAGGATTAGGGTTTTTAAAATTATCAGTAAACAATTCTGATAGGAAAAAATAATTTATTAATTATAAACACATATGGACAACAAATTTCTAACAACAAAATATTTTAAATCAGACTTTTCATCAGGACTTGTTGTATTTCTGGTAGCATTGCCCCTTTGTCTTGGTATTGCACTTGCTTCAGGAGCACCACTTTTTTCAGGAATTATTGCAGGAATCATCGGTGGTTTGGTTGTTGGCATGTTGAGCAATTCTCATGTAAGTGTGTCTGGTCCGGCAGCAGGTCTGGCCGCCATTGTACTTTCATCCATTACTTCACTAGGTTCCTTTGAATTATTTTTGCTGGCTGTAGTTTTATCAGGAATCATACAACTTTTCCTGGGTATCATGAAAGCCGGTTCTATATCAAATTATTTCCCCAATAATGTCATTGAGGGAATGCTCGCCGGTATTGGTGTTATTATTTTTTTGAAACAGATACCCCATGCTTTTGGATATGACAAAGATGTGGAAGGCGATCTCGCATTTGAGGAGAGATCAGGAGGAAACACATTCACCACCCTTGTCGAATCTTTTGATCATATTAGCCTGGGCGCCACCATTATTACCATAATATCTATCTCTATACTCATCATGTGGGATAAGGTCCCTGCTTTAAAAAAAATAAAACTCTTACCAGGTGCATTGGTTGCCGTAGTGACAGGTATCATTTTAAATGAAATATTTATGGTTACCGGTTCATCGTTGGCTTTGGATTCCTCCCATTTAGTAAATCTGCCTGTTTTACAATCCATTTCAGACATTGGAAATTTAATTACATTACCCGATTTTGCAGGAATTACCAATAAAACTGTGTGGACGGTAGCTGTCACATTGGCCATTGTAGCCTCCATAGAAACGCTCTTATGTATAGAAGCATCAGATAGGATGGATGTATATAAAAGATATACCAGTACGAACACAGAACTGAAAGCGCAGGGTTTTGGAAATATTTTAAGTGGATTGCTTGGAGGCCTACCCATGACGTCAGTAGTGGTAAGGACAACAGCCAATATCAATTCTGGTGGAAGAACAAAATTATCAGCAATAATTCATGGGGTATTTTTACTGGTGAGTGTTTTGGCCATTCCGACACTGCTGAATAAAATTCCTTTGGCAACCCTGGCAGCCATACTGTTTTTGATCGGATATAAACTGGCCCACCCGGATAAAATTAAGAAATTCTGGAATCAAGGCAAGTTTCAGTTTATACCCTTTATAGCTACGCTGCTGGCGGTAGTTTTTACAGACCTTCTAACAGGTGTGGGGATTGGATTGGTAATAAGTATAGCCTTTATTTTATCAGGCAATCTCAAACGGGCCTACTATTTCAGAAAAGAGACTTATACTTCAGGTGACATCATACATATAGACCTGGCGCAGGAAGTATCCTTTCTCAATAAAGCTGCCATCAAACTTACTTTGGGCCATCTACCTGAGAATAGCACTGTCATCATCAATGCTTCTCAAACGGAATATATAGCCCACGATGTACTTGATCTCATAAAAGAATTTGTGCAAGCAGGGGGACCCGAAAGAGGCATAAAGGTAGAATTGACAGGATTTAAAGACAAATACAAACTTGAAAACACTTTAAAAGAAAACAGTCACACCTGGACTGAAAAACCTAAATAATTTTAAACAAATATAAATCATACATATCATGAAAGCGCATAGTGCAGAATCTCAATCCACAGTAAACCCTGATAAAGCACTTCAATTTTTGAAGGAAGGCAATGCGAGGTTTATTAACAATCTTAAAGTAAACAGAGACCTTCTCGAACAAGTCAACGATACGCGTGACGGACAATGGCCATTTGCCATCATACTAAGCTGTATAGACAGCCGTACCTCAGCAGAATTAATATTTGATCAGGGACTTGGAGACGTTTTTAGTGTAAGGATAGCCGGAAATATCCTTAATGAAGATATCCTCGGCAGTATGGAATTTGCTACCAAAGTGGTTGGTTCCAAAATCATCGTTGTACTAGGTCATTCCAAGTGCGGTGCCGTAAGAGGTGCCTGTGATCATATAGAAATGGGCAACCTCACTACCCTTTTAAACAAAATTCAACCTGCTGTATACGAAGAAAAATCAACTTTGGACAACAGAACCAGTAAAAATGCTGAATTTGTGGAAAAGGTCGCCAGCCTCAACGTAAAACTTACCATGGAACGTATCAAAAGAGAAAGTGTCATCATCAGAGAACTGGAAGAAGCAGGTACCATCAAAATCGTTGGAGGCATGTACGATGTAGATTCTGGAAAAGTCGATTTTTATGAATAATGAAAATCTGCAAAAACCGATGAAGAGTACCTGATCTGAACAATACATTAAAGCAGATGTCGATGGATGTTGGCATCTGCTTTTTTATTAAATTACTTATATGGATAGTGAAATTATAGTAATAATTTTGGAAAGTAAATTTAATGATTGCTAAGAATCAATAAAAAACAGTGTGGAATCAAAAAGAAAATTTAAGAACTTTATGGGATTTTATACAAAATAATTATTCCTGAATTTGTCAGAATCCCTTCATTTTTAAAAGTAAAAATTCCGTTACCATAAAATAGTTCTAAAAATCCTGAATTATTCACATTTAGTTGTGCACCTGATTGTAACCAAACAGAAGCTCCCTCTGCATCTCCGGTCAAAATCACATTATATGACCCAGGTATAATAATATCATGACATCTGGAAGGCACAATATTCAGACTCCAGTTGTTCGCCAGCTCCCAGGCATTATTTCCTCCAGAATTATTAAATGTGTTTGTAATTCCGATGCCTTCATCCACAATTCCGTCACAATCATCATCAATACCATTGCAAACTTCTGTGGGTAAATCATTCATTACATGCAAAACCTGATTCTGAGTAAGAGCATAATCATAAATTCTTATATCATCTATCTTACCATTGTAGTAACTGTTGTACACGCTTCCTGTCCACCCTGCCCCTATCACAACAGGATTGGTGTTGTAGGCAAGGCTGTACGTCGGACTACCGGTTGCTCTCAGAATTCCGTTTACATACAGTTTGCTTGTATTATTGGTGTCATCAAATGTAAAGACAATGTGCAACCATGTCTCTCCTGTTGGATATACTGTTGTATTATCTGTCAATGTTGATGTTACAGTTCCGTTGCTGGAAAATACTTTAATCCTTCCTGCATCCCAATAAAGATAATAAGTCGAATTTCCTGTATATTGTTTGGTCACGATTGC
>JADKAS010000001.1 GCA_016715245.1 Saprospiraceae bacterium | reverse complement strand
GTCACCCATTGGCTAAAAATCTAAAAGATTATCCGGCGCCTAAAAAATACGAGGAATCCAAAGCAGACGAAAATACAATTTATTTTGTGGACTACGATATGCTGCAGGCAGATATATACTTTCAAAGATGGGACGAAAAATTTAATGCAGATAAGATGCCGGTTATTACCGCATTTAATGAATATTATGGCGGGGGTATGGGTTCCGTTGTTTTTCAGGAGATAAGGGAAGCAAAAGCTTTGGCATACTCAACGTTTGGTTTTTATTCCACACCAGCCAAAGCGGAAGACAGACATAAATCCGGCTTTTTTGTTGGAACACAATCTGATAAATTTTCAATTGCCCATGATGCCATGCGAAGGATATCATTGATAACTCAGAGAATCAGAAACCAACTGGGAAGTCTGTAAAAATTCAATCAAACAAAACATCGAGTCGCAGAGAATAACCAAAACAAACATTTTGTTTAATTATCAGTCAGCTCAAAAAAGGGGCATGAATAAAGACTCAAGAATGTCAGTGTATAATCAGATTGATAAATTTACGTTGGAAGATATTAAAGTATTCCACAAAACACACCTTAAGGATAAAAAATGGAACATCAGGGTTATGGGTTCCAAAGACAAAATTGGTATGGATAATCTTGCCAATACGGTAAAGTAGTGGAACTAACCACTAAAAGATATTTTTGGTTATGAGGCGGAACAAACCAATATAGTTCCATAATCTTAACTTTAGTAAAAAAAAGCCCTTACATTTTAATCCAAGGGCTTTTTATAATCAGATATGTCTAGTCCTGAAATAGCGATACACAAAAAAAGTATCATTATGCAAGAATTAGAAAATCAACACATTAAAAGGACACAAAAGGATTACACGCTAGCTTTTAAACTTCAAGTAGTATCTGAGGTTGAACGGGGAGAACTCTCAATTAAGGGAGGATTAAGGAAGTATGGGATACAATCACACGGAACTATTTTGAATTGGTTGCGAAAATATGGTAAATTTGACTGGTTAAATCAATCCCCTAATCATATGCCAAAGAGTCCTGAACAAAAAATTTTAGAGCTTGAACAGAAAGTCAAGCTGTTAGAGAAACAAAAGAATTTGTTAGAAAAGCAAATTGAAACAGCAGACAAGAAAGCTATCATATTTGATATGATGATAGATATAGCAGAAAAGGAATATAACATCCCGATAAGAAAAAACTCCTTACCCGAACAATCAGAGAATACAAAGTAAAATATGATGACAGTATAATCAATGCTTGTAGATTGTTCGGGATAGACAGACAGGTTTATTATAGAAAAATGGAAGCTAAAAAGCGCAATGGGATTAAGATTGAAAAAGCAATATCAATGGTAAGAGAGGTTAGACTAAAAATGCCAAGAATAGGTACTCGAAAATTATATCATATTCTTGAATCTCAACTTAAAGTGTTGAATATAGGTAGAGATAAGCTCTTTCAAATTCTTAATGCAAATCATTTATCAATAAGCCCCAAACGTAATTATTTAATCACAACAAACACACACCATAGATTTCATAAACACAAAGACCTAATACAAAATATGAATATCCACCGACCAGAGCAGGTTTGGGTAAGCGACATCACTTATTTAGGTTCAAGGTCAAATCATTTGTATTTAAGCTTAATTACCGATGCCTATTCTAAGAAAATTGTCGGATTTAATGTTTCAGATAACTTAAATACATCAAGCAGTGTTCAAGCATTGGAAATGGCCATTAAAAATAGAAAATATAAGAGAGATGAGCTCATTCATCATTCGGACAAAGGGATTCAGTATTGTTCCAATGATTATCAAGATAAATTAATGGAGAACAATATTAAATGCAGTATGACAGAGCAATATGATCCATACTCCAATGCTATTGCAGAGCGAATCAATGGTATAATAAAAAATGAATTTTTATTAGAAAACTACACCATAGAATTAGAACTAATGAGAAAAATAGTCCGACAAAGTATTGAGATTTACAATGAAAGCAGACCTCATTATTCATGTAATTATTTAACACCAAATCAAATGCATGCTCAAAATCACATCACCATTAAATCATATAAAAGAAAAAGCAGATGCCAAAAATCATTGACATCTGCTTAAAAGTATTATTTTTATCCTAAAATCTGTATCGTCTATTTAGGACTAGTCAATATGATTATTTTTTCATACTAACCATGTCGTAAACTTCTTTTAATTTAGCGGAAGAAGCTTCAGTTGCAGCTTTAGCTTCGGCTTGTTTTGCTTGCCATCCGGTAACTTTTTCAGATGCCTGCGCAATTAAAGCAGTAAGATCTGCAATCTGCATTTTTACATCACCTTCAATTTTACCATTCGCCAATCCGTCTTTTAAAGCATTGACACCGGCTGTTTTTTCTACCCACATTTTTGTAAACTCACCTAATTCAGATTGGATAGGACCATAAGCTGAAGTAGCAGCAGAAAATGCTGTTGTAGCTTCAGTGTATTTGGCGGCCATATCAGGCTTTAATCCTTTCACAACATCTTCAGCAAGCGTCATTGTAGTCGCTATGTTGGTGAATCCTGAAATTTCCGTAGTTAAATTATTGGCAAAATCGGTTACAGATTTTGTATTGCTGTCCCAGTTGGTAGCAAGTTCTTCGATCTGAGGTCTGAAAGATTCAATACCGGGTTTGCAAGAAAAGATAAATAATGGTAAAGCAATTAATATTAACTTTTTCATTTTTGAAATAATTTTGATGATTAATAAAATGCAAAGTTATAACAGTTTTTCCCGCAGAGGTAATAAATATATTAAAATTTTTGTTTACATTTATTAACAAAAATAAAATATGTGTCATTAAATGAAGTAGTTACATATATATATTAGTTGCATTTAAATATTATTAACTTTCTTTAACTTTAAAATTTTCATTTGTTTTTTTTAAAACGCAAGTGCTTCTAATTGATTTCATTTCTAATTTGGAATTCCATCCTGTTATTTCATTTGTTTTTATATTTTTGCATCACAATTTACAAACATATGAAACCAACTTTATTGGTACTGGCAGCAGGAATGGGCAGCAGATATGGCAAACTTAAACAAATGGATGGGTTTGGGCCTAATGAAGAAACCATCATTGAATATTCACTTTATGATGCCATAAAAGCGGGTTTCGGAAAGGTGGTTTTTGTCATCAGAGAGTCGTTTGCAGAAGAATTTAAAGCGTATTTTATCCCTAAATTAATTGGTAAAATAGAAGTTTCATTTATATATCAGGAGACACATATGCTTCCTGAAAAATTTGATAAATGTCTTGATCGTCAAAAACCCTGGGGTACAGCTCACGCCATCTGGGTGGCAAAAAATGAAATTAATGAACCTTTCGGCGTCATTAATGCTGATGATTATTACGGTACAGAATCCTATTCTATTCTGGCAAATTTTCTAAAATCTCAATATGAATCGGGGTCTACTGATTATGCAGTGGTAGGGTATTACCTCAGAAATACTTTGTCAGAACATGGTACTGTTAACAGAGGTATCTGTCAAAAAGGAGAAAACGGATTTTTGGCTTCCGTCAGGGAATGTATAAAAATTAAAAGAGAGGATGATGGCGTTATTCGTTATGTAAATGGCGAGGATACATCAGAACTCGATGAAAATTCTCTGGTGTCCATGAATATGTGGGGGTTTTTACCTTCCTACTTTGATTACTGCGAAAAATTATTTGTTGATTTTTTAAATATGGAAGGAGAAAAACCTGATGCTGAATTTTTTATACCTAAACTGATTGACCATTTAATTCAGAATAAAATTCTTAATGTTCAGGTTCTTGATACAGAATCAGATTGGTTTGGTGTCACTTATCAGGAAGATAAACCTTTTGTATCTGAAAAAATAAATAGTTTACTAGAAAAAGGTGTCTATCCTTCACGACTGTGGAATTTGGAATAAATTTGGTATAAAAATTACCTCATTTTTATTTTTTGCAGGTCGATTCCATCAGGAATACCTTGTGGAAACCTTGAAAAATTATATAATTGTTCAAAAGCAAGATTTTTGCGGCTTAATGCGTAATATTGGTCCTGACTAACGTTGATGCTTGCGATACCAATAGCATTAACAATCAATGACATGGGTAAAAAGATACCATGAGTCAATGCCAGTGCGGTAGACACAGCATATCCGTGATTACTGTTTAATTTTGCATAAAAAACAAAATAATTGATAATATCATGTTTTGAAATTTTTTCAATGGCATAAAAAGTAACCGATTGACCACGATTTGTCAGGATAAACAAACTATCATTTTGTATGGCTAAAATTTCACCTTTTAGGGTTGATTGTTTTTTGCCGCTTGTGTAATATTTAACTTTGATAGTAGACCCGTAAGGATCTATTCCCATTTCAGTATATAAGGGAGCTGCCAATTTATTTGTACACCCTAAAAGGCATAAACCGATGATAATGGAATATAATAATGCTACAGTTGGAGATATTATTGCTTTCATCTTAAAATCCGTTAATGATTAGAATATAAAAGGTTTTGTAATTTTTTGTCAGATTGTTGAATTCTGCTGTTTTTAAAATCTTCTTCCATCTGACTTTCATAGAAAGTATATTTTTCTGTTTCTTTCTTTAGCCATTTTTTAGGATTTTTAAACATTTGATGTAGTTTATATAAATTTTTGTCTTTGAGCCAGTTTGAACGCATCCATTCGAGATAGTATCCTTTTGAAGATAAAAAGACGTGATATTTATCTTCCGCACAAGGAATTTTATATTTTAAGTCATATACTTCACCCGGAAAAGTTATCAACCTTTTGTCGTCTGAACTTAAGTTTAGTAATTCTTCCGCACCTAATGTATCATTCAACATTAGAATATTTGGGGTAATCCACTCAGGTTCTACAGATGTATCTATCCTGGCCAGTCTGACATCGTCAAATCTCCATAACCCTTTGTTGAACAGCAGTTTTATTTTTATTTTATTTGGTGTATTCCCAATATCAGAAGTAAATGGTAAAATCTGAGTATTGGATGCTATCGGACCGGTTTCATAAAATTCGCCCTGGTACTCCCAATTTTTTTTACGTTCATCAAAAAAATATACTTCCACACCGCCCAAAGTTTTATACATGGCATTGTAGACTTCCTTTTTTAATTTTTTGTCCCTTTCCAGTTTACTCATGATATCTGAGTATTCATCACCCATATACGAAATCGCATGGTACAACAAATAAGTGGTCATCAGTGTTTGTCTGAATGTCAACACCAGACCTGTGGCACTGTTCGTTTTTTGAGCATTAGCATCAAATTCAAGTATCAACTCTTCTTTTGTCACCAGATCTTTTTTGTCTGCCAGACTTGTCCACTCGTTCCCATCTTTTTTATTTATGTGGTGAATGATATCTTTGCCTCCGATGCTGGCCTTTTGTGGGGCTGTACATAAAGAAGAAGTATAAAAACGGTTATCTGTACCATGAAATACATAACCATCACCTGAGACCGGAATCAGAGCAAGATTAACATGATCTATTACATGGGTTTCCAGCGCTTCATTTTTCATGGTGAGGGAAAAGTTTTTACAGCCATTGGCAATAAAACCCAAATCATCAATGTCTTCATACTCCAGACTTGGAGAGATGGCATTTGAAAAACCCTCCGCATTTGCTACAAAAACATTGTCATTGTCACTTGTGTAAAATGTAGGACAGGAGCCCCAACAAGCTTTCGGAGTGCTTAAACAGAGACCAGTAATCAAAACATTGTACATCACCAGTAATGTTTTTGCTGCTATAATCCCTCCATCGTTTTTATTTAACTTTTGATTCGTTTCAAACAAAATAACGCTGTCAGAAAGTACGGTTAGGTGCCCTGATTTGATCAAATTCCTTTCAGCATTATATTTTTGAGCGTTGCCTGACACGGTATGAAGTGATGTATCGATTTTCCAATCACCAAGAAAAACATATACATTACCGTCAAAATCGTGTGCTTTTAAAAAACTTGAATCATTTTTAGTTTTTTGTTGTGCCAATTCTTCTTCACTGTAATGCATTTTTCTGAATGTATCATAGTGATTGGTATATGAACCACACGATAACAATGTCATTAAAACAATAAAATAAACAGCTTGACATTTATTCATTTTAATTCTTTTGACAAAAATAAAAAAATTCTACATAAAGGTAAACTTCTCTGCATCAAATAATCCTTTGTCGCTCATTTTTATTTTTGGGATGACGAGTAAGGCCATAAAACTTAAAGTCATAAATGGTGATGTGAGGGTAGAGCCATTATATATCGCCAATTTTTGCAATTTTTCATAGGCTTTTCCTACTTGTTCAGCCGGCAATATGTGCATAAGTCCGGCAACTGGTAAAGGCAAACATTCGGTTTCCAATCCATGCACAACGCATAATCCTCCTTTTGTTTCGATAATGGAGTTAATGGCTTTCGTCAAATCTTTTGTATTCCGGCCTATAGCAACAATATTATGAGAATCATGAGCTACAGATGAAGCCATTGCACCTTTTAAAGGCCCAAATCCTGTAATGAATCCAACATGGATTTTTTCTTTTCTGTACCGGTTTACCACACAAATTTTCAATATTTCTTCAGAAGAACAATCGTCCGCCTTTGTTTTTTCAGTAATCAAACTTCCATCAATCGCTTTTATAATAATGGTAGATGGATCTGGCGCGATTTCCGGAATCTCATTTTCTTCTATAAATCCTATATTAAACTGATTGATAAGAGAATGGGTTTTGGTTTTATGGATGGTACCTGAATCATTTATATAATTTATACCCTTTACGTAGTTGGCTTTTACTTCAAAATTTTTGAGGTCTTTTACCATTATGAAATCTGCTGAATCGCCTTCTTGAAGTAAACCCACAGGAAGATTATAATGCAAGACCGGATTAACACATGCGATTTGTAATACGTCGAAAAGGTCGTGTTTTAATACAGATATTTTTACCAGGTCATTAATATGCCCAAGCAACAAATCATCGGGGTGTTTGTCATCACTGCAGAACATAACTTCATTGGGATGTGTACTGATTAATGATTCCAGCGCATGGTAATTTTTTGCTGCAGATCCTTCCCTTATCAGTATTTTCATGCCGTGTTTCAGTTTCCACAATGCTTCATCAAGTGAAACACATTCATGGTCTGTACTACAGCCTTTTTTAATATATTCCACAGCATCGTCACCTTTCAGTCCGGGCGCATGACCGTCAACCGGTTTTTTATAATTTCGGGCAATTTCAATTTTTTTCAGCACTTCTTCATCATTGTAGAGAACACCCGGATAATTCATCATTTCAGACAGATACCAGATATCATTTCTTACCATTAATTTTTCTATATCGCGATGATCGATGATGGCACCCGATGTTTCAAATTGTGTGGCCGGCACACAACTTGGGGCACCAAAAAAAAATTGTAACCCGGAGTTTTTAGCATTGGTCAACATATATTCAATACCTTCCATTCCACAGACATTGGCAATCTCATGTGGGTCTGAAACCGTCGCTACAGTGCCGTGAAGCATAGCAATTCTGGCAAACTCATAAGGTACCAGCATACTGCTTTCTATATGTATATGTGCGTCAATAAATCCGGGAAGAATGTAATGATCATAGTTAATTTCACTTTTTACGATCTTTATAATAATGCCGTTTTCCAGGTGTAATTCCCCGTTATATATTTGTTTTTGTTGCAGGTCTACTATTTTTCCTCCTATTACGTCCATGGGTATTCATATATCAAATAAAGAATTTTACAAAGTTAGAACAATTTTACATATAAATTCAATCTGAATTGTAAACAATTCGAATTCCTTTGTTACTTAGGGAACATAAGTAATTTGATTTTTTATGTATCTTTGTACCTCAAAATATTATACAATATATATGAGTACTGAAAAATTAAAATGTCTGATTATAGGATCCGGACCGGCTGGCTATACAGCAGCCATATATGCTTCGAGAGCTAATCTCGAACCTGTTTTATATACAGGAAAAGAGCCGGGAGGACAACTTACCATCACCAATGACGTAGAAAATTATCCCGGTTATCCTGAAGGTATAATGGGACCACAAATGATGGAAGACTTTAAGAATCAAGCGTTGAGGTTTGGCACTGACATTCGGTATGAAATGATTACAAAAGTTGATTTTTCTGTGTTTCCTTTGAAGGTATGGTCAGAAACGGGACATGAGATGGAGGCTCTTTCTGTGATAATTGCCACTGGGGCAAGTGCAAAGTGGCTTGGAATTCCGTCTGAACAAAAACTGATGAATAAAGGTGTATCAGCATGCGCCGTATGTGATGGATTTTTCTTCAGAGGTCAGGAAGTGGCCATAGTAGGTGGTGGAGATACGGCAGCAGAAGAAGCCACTTATCTGGCAAAACTGTGCAAAAAAGTACATTTATTGGTAAGAAGAGATGAAATGCGTGCTTCCAAAATCATGCAGGAACGCGTTATAAACACACCTAATCTCGAAGTTCACTGGAATACGGAAACGGTAGAAATTCTTGGTGAAGATGCTGTAAATGGTGTGAAAATAAGAAATGTACTTACATCATCTGAACAAACATTGGATGTCACTGGTTTTTTTGTGGCGATTGGACATAAACCCAACACAGAGATATTCGAAGGTTGGCTGGACATGGATGACAATAAATACCTGAAGGCTGTGCCGGGAAGAACCCATACTAAAATTGAAGGTGTATTTGTATCGGGAGATGCTTCAGATCATATTTACAGACAGGCGGTCACGGCGGCCGGGTCAGGATGTATGGCGGCATTGGATGCTGAAAGATATTTGGCTGCAAAAGGATTGATTTAATTACATTAAAAATAAATAATATGGCTTTAAAATTCAGATCAGGTGTTTTATTTGGTGACGAAGTGACCGAATTGCTTAATGACGCAAACTCAAATGATTATGCAATTCCTGCTGTCAATGTCATAGGTACCAATACGGTCAACGCAGCTTTGGAAACGGCAAGAGATGTAAATAGTCCGCTAATTATACAATTCAGTAATGGTGGCGCGGCTTTTTACGCCGGAAAAGGACTAAGTAATACTGATCAAAAAGCCGCAATACTGGGAGGTATTTCCGGTGCTCAGCATGTTCATCAGCTCGCGGAAGCATACAATGTTCCTGTTATATTACATACAGATCATTGTGCAAAAAATTTACTTCCGTGGGTCAATGGTTTGATAGACGCCAGTGAAAAAAATTACGAAAAGTTTGGTTTTCCTTTATACAGTTCTCATATGCTGGATTTGTCCGAAGAAGATATCCATGAAAACATAAGCATTTGCAAGGACTATCTTGCCAGAATGGAAGCTTTGGGTATGACCCTCGAAATTGAGTTGGGTGTGACCGGAGGAGAAGAGGATGGGGTAGACAATACGGGCATTGACAGTTCAAGGTTATATACACAACCTTCTGAAGTGGCCTATGCTTATGAGGAACTAAGCAAAATTTCACACAGATTTACCATTGCTGCTGCTTTCGGTAACGTGCATGGAGTGTATAAACCGGGAAATGTTTCTCTTAAACCGATTATTCTGAAAAACTCACAGGATTTTGTTCAGGAAAAATTCAAAACGGGAATTAATCCGATTCATTTTGTATTCCATGGCGGTAGCGGTTCTTCCAGGGAAGAAATCAGGGAAGCCATCAATTACGGTGCGATAAAAATGAATATTGATACAGATACACAATGGGCTTTCTGGGAAGGCATCAAAGATTATTACGAAGGTAAAAAGGCTTACCTCCAGGGCCAGATAGGTAACCCTGAAGGAGATGACAAACCCAATAAGAAGGCTTATGACCCGAGAGTTTGGTTGAGGTCTGCAGAAACCTCATTCAGTAAGAGATTGAAGTTGGCTTATGAGGATTTAAATTGTATAAACAGAAATATTTGATGTGAATCATCATCAATAAAATAATTATTAAAAAAGACCTGAGCTAACTAAACTCAGGTCTTTTTTTATGGTGCCACCTCTTCCTAAATTAAAGAATATTAACGGCGATAAGTTTTTTATTGATCAATTAAATTCCGGAATGAAAGGCAATCTCGTTTGTACCCTGTTAGGAGTCAGTATTTTTCTTGATTGCTGAATAAAATTATATATTTTTCTTTCCTCCGGCGTAGCCAGATGTTTGATTACTTCTTCTTCACCACCTCTGTCAAGTTCACGCATCAATTCAGATAAAAAATCAGGTTTGATGCCGGGATATTCGACAATACTGTATTCAGAAATTTTAGCCAGATCTTTAGATTTATTGATGGCTTCCTCCAAGCCTCCCAACTCATCAACAAGGCCAAGGGTTTTGGCTTTTGAACCTGTCCAAACTCGTCCTCTTGCGATTACTTTTGTACTGTCCAAACTCAGTTTTCTACCTGTACTCACCCTGTTTAAAAACAAATCATATATCTCCAGAACAGATTCCTGCATGATATTTTTTTCTTTTTCAGACAATTGGTGAAATGGACTTAGAGCAACGGCAAGATCATTGGTTTTAACTGTATCAAAATTGACATCCAGTTTATCCCTTGTAAGTGAACTAAAATTTGGGAACATCGCAAACACGCCGATGGAACCGGTCAGTGTATTCGGTTGGGAATAAATATAATCTGCACCACATGATATATAATATCCACCTGAAGCGGCATAATCTCCCATAGATGCGACCACCGGAATTCCTTTGGCTTTAACTTTCTCAATATAATCCCAAATAACTTCTGATGTAAATGCATCTCCTCCCGGTGAATTAACCCGTAAAACAACGGCTTTAACCTCCTTGTCTTCCAGAATTTTAGTAAAAACTTTACCGTACTTATTTTTGGTAATGACTCCTTTGTTGTCTTCGCCATAAGCAATTTCACCTTCAAGATACACCACTGCTATCTTATTATCTGATTTGGAATCTTTAATTTTTACTGACTTATTATAATTCTCCAACGACACGAAATGAATTTTTTTATCCGCTTCTATTCCGAGTTTGGTTTTGATAATCTCATCGACTGTACTTCTGTGGCAAAGTTTATCGACAAGTTTATTTTCCAAAGCCCGTTTAGCTGACCTTCCCCCATACTCATTCATAATAGTGTTGACTTGTTCAGGTGCAAGCCCTCTGTTGGTTTTTATGGTTTCTAACATTAAAGCCTTCATATCATTGAGAAAATCTTTGATTTGCAGTTTATTTTCATCACTCATTTTATCCAGGCGGAATGGTTCAGAAGCACTTTTAAAGTCCCCTGCATAAAAAACTTCCATTTTTATACCCAGTTTATCCAACGTGTTTTTAAGAAATGGAACCATAGTGCCAAATCCTCTTAGATCGACCATGCCTTGTGGATTAAGGAACATTGAATCAGATACAGAACATAAAAAATAGGAAGATTGGCTGTGCATATCAGCATAACTATAAATAAATTTTCCGCTTTCCTTAAATGCTTTCAATTGATTGGATATTGCATATAAAGTAGCCTGACCCATCGTTACCGAATTGTTTTCAAGGAAAATACCTTTTATTTTTGAATCTGTTTCTGCATGTTTGATGATATTACACAATCGCTGTAATCCAATTGCCTCATCCTGTATGGCTAAAAAAGCATTTTCGTCCATGGTGTTTCCTGTTTTTTCAGGGATTATACCTTCCAGGCGCAGATGCAATACTGAATTTTTTCTCACAGAGGTGGTTTCACCTTTAGAACCGAATATGACCGACAAGCTAATAATCAAAGCAATAAGGGCAAATGACACAATCACGCCAAGGCAGGACCCCAAAAGGGAAGGAGTAAATGTACTGGTATTTCTTTTTTCCATTAAATTATATTTATGGTACAAAATTATCTATAATCAGACGATAAAAAACATTTGTTAGCCTAATCATTTTATAAAACCTATGAAAAATGATATTTGAAAGACTAAATGACTAAACTGATCCGATGAACACCGGGATTGTACTTCTTTGTCAAGAGATATTTGAGTTGCTCATAATGAACGTTATTGTTTTCAAAATCCAACATGTCTACATCGATAATTAAAACCGGGTAAGATAGAATATTTCTGAAATATTCGAAATAGGCATTCTGAACCTGGAGGAGATAATCATCAGAAATTTCGGTTTCGTAGACTCTTCCTCTTTTTTTTATCTTTTCCTGCAGTACATTGACATTCCTGTGAAAGTATACCAAAAGATCAGGTTTTGGAAAAGTCTGATCAAATACATGATAAAGATTTTGAAACAATCTGAATTCCTCTTCCACCAGGTTTTTTTTGGCAAATAGCAATGTTTTCACAAAGGCATAATCTGAAATGGTAAACTGACTGAACAGATTTTGATTGAGCAGGTTAGCCTGCATTTGTTTATAACGTTCCGTCATGAAAAACAATTCAACGGTAAAGGCAAATCGTTCGGGTTCTTTATAAAATAAAGGAAGAAAAGGGTTGTCGTCAAATTGTTCAAGAATCAGATTACATTCAAAGTCAGTTTGTATTTTTTTACAAAAAGTTGTTTTACCCGCACCGATATTGCCTTCAATACAAATATAATTATATGGAAATGGTGAATTGATGATTTTTTATATTTAGAATGCAAAAATATTATAATGATTGGATATATATAGTTTTTTGAATTTGTTTTATTTATTTGTCTGCATAATAGAGCATAAGCAAAAGAATTATACATTTATATAAAATATATCTTCTTTTTTTATATGTTTGCACAAAAGTTATATTTTATTTATATTTTTTAAATGAATAAAAAAGTTCACTTTATTGCCATCGGAGGTGCTGCTATGCACAATATTGCTATTGATATGCATCAGCTTGGTTATGAAGTTTCCGGTTCTGATGATGAAATTTACGAACCTTCCTTGAGCAGGTTAAAGGAAGTAGGAATTCTACCGGATAAAATGGGGTGGTTTCCCGAAAAAATACACAACGCACTTGAATTTATTGTTCTGGGAATGCATGCAAAAATAGACAATCCTGAACTAATAAGGGCAAAAGAATTAGGGGTTGTTGTGTATTCTTATCCTGAGTTGGTTTATACTTTGTCTATGAACAAGAAGAGGGTAGTGGTGGCAGGAAGTCACGGAAAAACCACCATAACTTCTATGATTCTTCATGTTTTGTCAAAATGTAATATTGATTTTGATTACCTTGTAGGAGCTCAGATTGTGGGATTTAAAAATATGGTTAGAATCAGTGATGCTCCTTTGATTGTTTTGGAAGGAGATGAATATTTAAGCAGCCCTGTTGACTTGAGACCTAAAATTCACCATTACCATCCCCATATTACGGTTTTAACAGGTATCGCATGGGATCATATCAATGTTTTTCCTGTATATGAAGATTATAAAAAAGTTTTTTTAACTTATATCAACAATTTAGAAGATAACGCTATTGTCATTTACAATGAAGAAGACAAGGAAGTGGCATCTGTTATCCATTCAACCAAAAAAAATATACGTTATATTCCCTATAGAACTTTACAACGGTTAGATTCATTGGATTTTATTGAATATGATGGCGAAAAATTCAGTATTTCGGTCATTGGAAATCATAATTTGTCAAACATGAGCGCTGCCATGATGGTATGTAAACAATTAGGTATTTCTGAAAAAGACTTTTTTAATTCTATTGCTGATTTTACAGGCGCAGCGAAGAGACTTCAGTTGATTGCTGAAAATAATAATCGCAAAATTTTTCTTGATTTTGCGCACGCACCCTCAAAAGTTAATGCCACCACAAAAGCCAATAAACAATGGTATGGAGATAAAAAACTTCTTGCTGTATTTGAACTTCATACTTTTTCAAGTCTTGATTCCAACTTTCTGCCTCAATACAGCCATACACTTAAAGATGCCGATGCAGTCATTGTGTTTTACAGTGAACATACTTTAAAAATGAAAAACAAACCTGTTTTGGATAAGGATTTTGTTAAAAAATGTTTTCAGTTCCCGGGTATGGTGGTTTTGACAGATAAAGAAAAACTACTGGAGGAATTAAACCAATCAAAATATAAAGACTACAATATTCTACTGATGACAAGCGGTACTTTTGATCAACTGGATTATAAAAATATTCAATAAAAAAAAACATGTTATTACACACTTTTAAGGAACCCAATGCATTAAACGACGTAAAAAAATTCCACGATTTATTTGACTTACCCGTATTGGATACACCACAAATTCCCGATGAAAAAAGATGCAACTTAAGAGTTTCTTTGTTACAGGAGGAATTGGACGAATTAAAAGAAGCCATAGAAAATAAAGATATTGTCGGAGTAGCGGATGCTTTGAGTTATTTACAATACGTTTTATCCGGTGCCGTACTGGAGTTTGGATTAGCTGGAAAGTTTAAAAAACTTTTTGATGAAGTTCAGAGATCCAATATGAGCAAGGCCTGTTCTACTTACGAAGAAGCAGTGTTGACAAGAGATTATTACTGGGAACATAAAAATACTCTTTCACATATTATTGAAAAAACGGGGAATATCTGGTGTACAGGGAAGAAGATAAAAAAGTATTAAAAAACATTAATTATTCTGAAGCCGATTTAAAAACAATCATTTCCGATAAATAAACAGGATTTTATACTTTTGGGGTTTTGGATTGTTTCCATCTCCAGAAATAGGCCACAGAAAAGGCCGAAATCAGGTGCCAGATACTCCACCAGGCTGCAATTAATGCCATTCCGCCAATTCCGTCGAAAAAATTAAATACCAATACAAGCGCGAGACCTGAATTTTGTATGCCTGTTTCTATACTAATACTAATTTTGTCCTTGAATGGCAAACCAAACGATCGTGCTATCCAAAACCCAATCAAAAGTGCCAGCGAATTGTGAATCACTACCAGAAAAAATACTTTACCTAAATGTTGGTGAATATTTTGCCAATTTGAAAAAATTCCACCCGCTATTATTCCGATAAAAATCAACATACTGGTTATTTTTACCGACTTCAGAATTTTGGATTGAAGTGCAGGGAAATATTGTTTTACACTCATTCCCAATAACAACGGCAGAATCATCAAAATCAAAATGGTTTCTACCATTTGAAAAAAAGGTACACTCATTTCTGAACTCTCCATCTTCATTTCGTCTGGCAAGAATAAATATAACAAAGAAAAAGTAAATGGTGTCTGTAGAGAACTGGTTAACGTCGAAATAGATGTTAACACTACAGAAAGTGCCGTATTACCTTTTGCAAGATGTACAGCATAATTGGACACATTGCCTCCAGGGCACACGGAAATAAGTAACATCCCAAGCGCAAGACTGGGATATGGTTTTATAATCCAAATCAAAACTATAGTTAAAAGTGGCAGGGCCACAAGTTGGGATAATAACCCAGCCCAGGTAGACTTTCTGTTTTTTAGTATGTATGTAAAATCATGTAATGAAAGTTCCAGAGCTACACCAAACATAATATAAGCCAGGCAAAAGTTCAGAAGAAAAACCTGATTTCCATTAAATTGAATAACAACTTCGTCTACGCTCATTTTGATATCAGGTTAGAAGGAGTAGTAAAATCTGAGCATAAATTATTTTCATAACAAGAGATATCGGAAACATAAAAGAATAACCAATGTTGGGTACTTTGTTTTTGGTGATGTCTGTAACAAATTCAAGAATTGCAGGTTGATTGGATACAAAACCAAGGAGAAGAGAAAAAGGAATTTTAAATATTTTAAATCCTATCCACAAACTGATTATTGCTCCGGATATGGCCAAAACAGAGCCTCCTAAAAAAATGGGAAGCCACTCTCCCTGACTCAAGGAATCCATCATGGTATTACCTGAACGTATACCCAAAACCGCTAAAAGTAAAATGAGTCCAAGTTGGTTTAAGGTTACATTGGTTCCATAGGGAAGTGACCAAATAATCGGGCCTGTTCTTTTTAATGCACCTAAAATAAGACCAACCAATAAGGGACCGCCTGCATACCCGGCTTTAAATACCAACCCTCCCGGCAAAGTCAATTCCATCATTCCCAGAAGTAATCCTAAACCTATACCCAATCCGAACGAAAATATGTCGATTTTGCTTGCGGCATGATAACTGTCACCAAACAATTTTTGAATAGCCGGTAAATCCTCCCTTTTGGCTACAAACCTGATTCTGTCACCAATTTCCAGAATGGTGTCGGATTTTGCAAGCATTTCAATATCACCCCGTCTTATTCTTGTGATTAAAGCACTATATTTTTCAGTAAGGTTCAATGAAGATATTGTTTTGCCTACAACATCAGGGTTGGACACAAAAATACGTACAATGTCAAATTCTTTACGGTTGAATGACAAACTTTCCGGATCCAAAACACCTAATATTTCTTGGACATGGTCTAGTTCTTCAGTTGTTCCAACAACGGTAATTTTGTCATTTTCATGTAATTCTGATTCCCAGTGAGTAATCATCATTCTACCATGTTTGTAACTTTCCATTCTTCCGAATACAACATTCCATTGATAATCTTTTAACAATGTTCGCAGTGTTTTTCCGAAAACATTTTGGTTTGTTACACGTAACGTTCGGCTGGTCAGATTTTCATCAAGAGGATAGTCTTTTCTCAATACAGCTTTTTCGGCTTCGTAATCAATGCGGAATATTTTTTCCATAAGTTTAATAGCCAGCATTACACCAAGTACACCCATCGGATAACTAAAAGTGTATCCAATAACCAAATCCTGAATATGATTTTCTTTGTTATTAAAACCCTGATTGATCAGTTCGATAGCAGATGCAAGGGAAGGTGAATTGGTTGAACTTCCGCAATATATGCCTACGGTAGTAGGTCCGTTGAAGCCCATAAAATAATGTAACACCCAGGCAACAATGGCCGATAAAGTTAACATAGTCAATACAAAACCAATATCTCTCCATCCGTTTTTTTGAAAAGATTGAAAAAAAGCAGGACCTGAAGTCAACCCAATGGTATAAACAAAAAACACCAATCCCAGCTGGAAAATAATTTCAGGCACCTCAAATTGAGGATCCATTGCCCCGAACATTAATCCAACAAACAACACAGCACTGATACCAAGACCTGTGCCCTTAATTTTTATTCTGCCAACCAGATAACCGATAGCTGATACAAAAAAAAGGAGTAATAAAGGATTTTCTTTTAAAAAACTATTCATACAATGGAAGATTATATAAAAAAAGTGGCCAAACGGAAAGTAGTGGCCACTTAGTTTTCAATTAATGTCAGGGGTTTATCTTAATTCGTTTTAATCCAATTCTTTTATAATCCTCTCCGCTTTATAAATATATTTTAGGGCACCATAGATGCCTCCTGAATGAACAGACACGGTTCTGTTATATTCTTCATCAAAAATAAAGTTGCCCGGCAGTGACTCAATATTCCCATCAAAAATCAAACCGACAATTTCTTTGTTTCTATTGATTAGGGGACTTCCTGAATTACCACCAATTATGTCATTTGTAGAAACGCAATTCATGGGTATTTGTAAAAATTCCAAAGGAGGATTTTTCCATTTCTCCGGTAGTGTCCATGGAAATGTTTTGTTGTTAGAGTAATATCGGTCATACAATCCAAAATAAGTGGTGATTACCGGAGCTTTGGTTCCGTTATAATCATAACCCTTCATTATCCCATCAGAAATCCTCAGTGTAAAAGTGGCATCAGGTGGCATCTGATCTCCATATACCTGAAATACCTGATTGGCAATCTTCGCTTCAAGTGCTTGCCTGTCTTTTGAGTTTGAACTAAAAATTTTAGCCGCTTCATTGTATCTACCAATTAAAATATCCGCAGCTTCCATCAGAACATCATCTTCCTTATTGATTTTGTCTTCTTTTTCAAAAAACTTCTGAAGTTTTTCGACATCTTTAAATTTAGTTCTTTTAAATAAATGATTGACAAATTCTTCCTGATTCTTTTTACCCAGTAATTTTTTAATGTCATATCCCCTGGATAAATGTCTTCTGAAATTTCTTTTAACAACGTAGTAAAAAGTTCTTTTTCCTTTGGGGTATCAAAAGTCGTCATTAACTCTTTTATGCTTTCCTGGAGTTTTGTTTTTTCTTCTATTGGCGCATTGTTTGCCACCATTTCTTTGTATCTGTGCAGTTGATGCATAGCAAGAAATGCATTGCCTTTATAAGGTGATGGTTCAAGGTCACTAATAGCCCAACCATGTGGATTCAGAATTTGGTAATATTTTGCCATATCATCCCAATAAGTGACGCCAGGTGACTTGGAACGGATTATATTTTCCATTTCAACTTTTCGGTTAAATAATTTGGGATCTTTTAATCCGGCACTGATACCGCCAAAAGCCTTCATACTGTTGGCAACATTGGCAATGGTATTTAATAATTCCTGTGCTTCAAATTCTTTAGCCGGATCATCTTTCATTGCCATGTATTCTTTCATCATCATGTCATTCCTGTTTTTCAGATATTTATAACGGAAGTTATATCTATAATCTCTGTCAAATTCCAGTTGAGATACAGTTCTGTACCGTTCAGTTTTTCCTGGATTCCCAATGACAAAAACAGGTTCATTTTCTACGGCCCCGTTTTTATTGAATTTAAAATAATGCTCTGAAGAATTTACCGGTTTTCCATTTTCATCGTACGCTCTCCAAAATGTAGCATCCAAATTATAACGAGGATATGTAAAATTGTCCGGATCACCACCAAAAAAACCTAGGTCAAGTTCCGGAATCCAAACCAATCTGATATCTGAATATTTTTTATAGCCATATAAGGAAAATTTCCCACCACTGTAAAAAGTTACCACCTGAAGTCGCAGGTCTTTCCATTCAGGTTTTTCTCTAAAATTTGCCTGAATGTCTTCAATGGCTTTTTTCCGCAACTGTAATTCTTCTTCGTAATTTTTTGCTTTATGCGTCACTTCTTTAACCCGGGCAGTAATGTCAATGGCTTGAATCAATTGTTCAACAAATAATCCCTCAGCTTTTCTTTCATCAGCCAGATTTTCCGCATAAAATCCCTGCTTGTCAAAATTTTCGCCTTCTTTTTGTAATACCGTTACGACATCCCGGGAACAATGATGATTGGTCATAATTAAACCATCGGGAGATATAAATGATGCACTGCACCAACTGGCAAACCTCAGGGATGACTTTCGGACAGAATTGAACCAATCATCCTTCATGTCAAGATTGTAGGTTTCCTTAAACCAATCTTTTGGTGGATTTTCAAAAGTCCACATTTTACCCAAATCATATTGACTGGCCTTTTTTTGACTGATTGATTGATAATGAAGTCCTGTAAGTAGAAAAGCTATTAAAAAATATATAGGTTTCATATTTTAATTAAGTTTATATTAAAATTTTAAATAGTATTAAATCTCCTTATACTTTTACTTCGACCTTTTGGTTCATAAAAGTATAAATAATGCTCAAAACGACATAACACAAAATGGTAAATGACAAAGCAGCCCAGTCAATCAAAAACCAAGAAATGATAAAAATTATGAGTGTTAAAACAGGGAAAATATAATCTTTGAATTTTGAAGTAACTGATTTTGGCCCAAACATCCTTATTTTTGAAGTTACCATCAATAAACTGATTATTACAGGTGTAATCAGATAAAGGAATTTATTATCAAAATAAGTTATTATCAATTCATTTTCGTTATCCACCGCCAGAACGATTCCTACGAAAAAAAAGGCGGCAGATGGTATAGGCAGTCCTCTGAAATAATTTACTGGTGTAAGAACGTTGTATCTTGCCAACCGAAATGCGCCTGCCAATACAATGACAGAAGGAACAACCATACACAAATAAGAATCATCCGGTGCCATCAGATAATAAAGGTAAGCTGGTGCCACACCAAAACAAACGATATCCGATAAGGAATCAAGCTGTTTTCCAATTTCGGAAGAGGTGTTAAGCAGGCGGGCAACAAATCCATCCAAGCCATCGCATACAAAACTAATAATAATGAGCAATGGACTTATGGCATAGTCAGCTCTCGCAATGGCCATAAATCCACAAAACAATCCTGTTAATGTAATGATGGAAGGAATATATTTATTCACGTGTAAATTTTGGCAAAAATAAAGAATCATTGCGGAATAATGATGATTTTTTTGCAAAACATTTTATTTAAATATCAACTAATTATATTAGTTATAATTTTTGCTTAAGTATATTTGTAAAATATTTTCAACATTTGATATTATCTAATAGAAATTATTTTTTGGAAATAAATAATTTTCGGCATAAATTTGGATATAAACAATTTAGCGCTTTAAATTTATAATTTTCCTTTTGGAGAATTATGTTAACCGGTTACAAAAAAATATTCAATGAAATCGAAGTTCGTATTTTTATTGTTTTTTGTTTTATTGTTTTTCTATTCCCCTGTTAGTACTCAAAACTTAAACTGGGCGAGGATGACACAAGGCATTCAGGCTGATAATACCGTTGGACTGACTGTTGACAATGTATTGAACATTTATACCGTCAGTAATTTTACAGGAAATATTAGTTTGTCTTCAGGCCAAAATTTTTCTTCCGTCGGAAAAGAAGATTTTCTGGTCAAAAAATTTTCACCGAATGGTGTTTTACAATGGGCAAGAAAATTTGGAGGTTCTCAATCAGATTTTGCCAATAATATAAGTTCCGATATCAATAATAACATTTACATCACCGGTACTTTTCAGGACACCCTTAGATTGTTTGACCAATTGCTTTTAATTTCAGGAGTTAATGGTGCTAACGTTGGATTTGTCCTCAAATTAGACCCTTTAGGTACTATACTTTGGGCAAAAGCACTAAACACCAATCAACTTTCCTTTCCGGTAAAAGCACTTGTCTCTCCTTCAGGACAGGTTATGGTAGGTGGTTATTTTGAAGGAAATACCGACTTTGATCCCGGAACCGGGCAAAATTTGATTTCCAATACCGGACTTTTAGACATTTTTGTTCTTAAATTGACCAGTGAGGGAAATTTTGTATGGGTAAAAAAAATCGGAGGCACTGAATCAGAATCCATTCTGGATTTTGAATTGGATGCCAATGGAGATATTATTTCCACAGGTCAATTTAATCAGATAGTTGATTTTGACCCTGGCACAACAGAATTTTTTACACCACACAATGGGGGTACGGATATATTTGTTCATAAATTGTCATCAGAAGGAAATTTTCTTTGGGTGAAAACGATGGGAGGTGGTGGCTTTGACACTGGATTCGGAATCGATATAGCCCCAAATAGTGACATAGTAACAGTAGGCAGATTCAGCAATCTGGTTGATTTCAATCCTGCCACCAATCAAAACAATACCTTGGTCAGTGATGGGTCCTGGGATGGTTTTGTTTCAAGATTTGATTCTCTTGGCAATTTTATTTGGGTGAAAAAAATTGGAGGAACTCAACAGGATCAGTGCCAGGCAGTTGATATTTCGCCTAATGACAATATTGTTGTCGGGGGTGTCTACCGATCTACTGTCAATTTTAATCCCAACATTTTTCCCAATCAATTTTCCACTTCAAATGGTGGATCAGATGTTTTTCAACTGGTTCTGAATGAAAACGGTACATATAATTCTCATTATTCTTTCGGTGGGCTTGGCAATGATATGCTCAATAAAATAAAAGCCTATAGCATAAATAATATATTTTCTGTAGGTAATTTTACAGGAATAGTTGATTTTGATCCTTCACAGAATACGTCAAATTTTACATCATTAGGTAATACGGACGGTTTTCTGGTAAATATATTTAATTGTTTAAAACCATTTATTCCAGTTGTACAAACTACCGGAACCATGGTTTGTCCGGGAGAAATGTTTACTCTTTCCTTACCTGGTGCAAAACTTAATGGGGCCAACCAATGGTCATGGTATCAGAATTCATGCAATACTACAAGTTTTGCAACCGGAAATTCCATAACAGGTACGGCCATCCAATCCAATTTATTTTTTGTTAGAGGAACGGGAGGCTGTGTTTCAAATGCTGATTGTCAAAGTATTTTGATTAATGTATTTACGGATACTTTAAAAAATCAAAGCCTTCAAATTTGTCAGGGGGATTCAGTAGTTGTGGGAAATAGTGTCTACCGTACCACAGGTCTGTACATTGACTCGCTTGAGGCTTCAGTGGGTTGTGACAGTGTTGTGTTTACAAATCTGTTGGTAATTCAATCAACGCAAAGGCAGCAAAGTTTTACAATCTGTCCGGGAGAAGAAATTATGGTTGGAACAAACATTTACCGAAATACCGGGACATACAGAGATACTTTGTTGAGTTCGAATGGATGTGACAGTATTGTTACTACTCAGATTAATGTATTACCCATCGAAATAATTACTCAAAATATTGATATTTGTTTTGGAGAAAATTTTATTGTTGAAGACAGTGTTTATACGGTCACCGGGACTTATATTAATACCATTTCGACGGCAGAAGGATGTGAAAATTTCATAATAACCAATTTAACGGTGCACCCTCTTGAATATAATATTACTCATCACCTCTGTTTTGGTGACACCTTGAGAATAGGAAATCAAAACTACACTACATCTTTAATAGTTGTAGAGTTTTTGGGATCTTCAGTAGGTTGTGACAGTATTGTAAACCATACCATCAATTTTTATAACGTTTCATCTGAAAGCCAGGAACTATATTTATGTGAAGGTGATTCTGTTATAGTTGGGAATAATATTTATACCGAAAGCGGCTTTTATGTAGACTCATTATTAAATCGCGCAGGGTGTGACAGTATTGTTCAATCCAATCTTATTTTTTTCGACAAACCTGACATTGCGGAGTTGTCTTTTTCTATTTGCGAAGGACAATCAATTCTGATCAATGGAGTCACCTATTTTGCACCGGGAATATATAGGGACAGTATTCAAACCATATCAGGCTGCGACAGTATAGTTATTATTAGTTTGGCAGTTTATCCTAACTTTACCCAACGGTTTGCAAGTATTTGTGCCGGGGATTCTATTAAATTTGGAACCAGATTTCTGAAAACACAAGGCGTTTATTCAGAAAAATTTACCTCAAGTTTGGGTTGTGACAGTACTTCAACCATTATTTTGACTGTCATTAATAATATTATTGAGTTTGCCCGTTTCGAAATCTGCGAAGGTGAAAGTATAACTATTGGTAATTCTGTTTACGCAACAAGCGGTAACTATAAAGATACTTTGGTTTCTTCAAGAGGATGTGACAGTATTATTCAAAGTCAGGTTTTTGTAAAACCTAAGTTTTATACACAAACATTCCAGATCTGCTCAGGTGACCAAATTATGGTAGGTTTGAATCAATATTCACAACCCGGTACCTATGTTGATACTTTGTTTTCCGTCCTTGGCTGTGATAGTATAATTACAACTAATCTGACAGTAAAGCCGACGAATTTCCTAAGTCAGCAATTTACCATTTGCTCCGGAAAATCTATAAGAGTTGGTAATAGCGTATTTAGTATTTCAGGAACATACACCACTAAATTACAAAACCAATTTGGATGTGACAGTACTATTGAAACAAAATTAACAGTATTGCCGCCAGGTTCAAAAGAAATTTTCAAAACCATTTGTAGTGGTGATGTTTTTACAATTGGTAATTTTAGTTTTTCTTCGGAAGGAATTTTTGAAGTATTTGTTTCAAATCCTAATAGTTGTGATACTCTGTTTAAAATTAATATTGATGTTGTTGATTTTAAT
The DNA here is from genome assembly GCA_016715245.1 of Saprospiraceae bacterium. Lineage (GTDB taxonomy): Bacteria > Bacteroidota > Bacteroidia > Chitinophagales > Saprospiraceae > OLB9. Next base: position 606,452 of record JADKAS010000001.1, on the reverse strand, counting down.
ACAAATATCAACAGAGCTGGAAATGAACTTTCTGTTTTTTTTGCTTCCGGGGCAGAATATCAATGGTATAAATGCGAAGAAGACACAGTAATAATAAACGGCGCCACAGGGTCATCATACACACCGCAGGAAAATGGTCTTTATCTGGTCGAAATTTCTTTTGGGCAATGTATTTTTTTGAGTACATGTTATTCATTTATCCGGTCATCTGTTGTGAATACATTACCATTTAATATTGAAATCATTCCTAACCCTGTGCATGATATATTAATAATCAATGTCAAGGACGTAAATGCTATAGGAGCTGAGATAAAAAATGTAGTTAACTCAACGGTGCAGAAATTTACAGTTATAAATGGGGTCAATGAAGTAAATGTTTCTTCTTATCCTTCCGGACTGTATTTTATTTCCTTTACGGTACAAGAAAAAACTTATATCAGATCTTTTATCAAAATCTGATATATATTGTCAAAATATAATTAATAATACCATTTGAATGAACTTTTATGTTCATTAATGTGTATTAGCTGTGTAACCGTAGGATAAAATATGAGGCAATTAAAAATATCAACTAATATCACTTCCAGAGAAAGTCTGGCATTGGAAAAGTATTTAAATGATATAGGGAAAATTGAGCTTCTTACACCGGAACAAGAAACGGAGCTTGCAAAAAAAATCAAAACAGGTGATGCACATGCTTTGGAAACAATGACGAAAGCCAATCTAAGATTTGTTGTCTCCGTTGCAAAACAATATCAAAATCAAGGTTTATCTCTGGCAGATTTAATCAATGAAGGTAATGTTGGTTTGATGAAGGCGGCCAAACGATTTGATGAAACCAAAGGATTTAAATTTATAAGTTATGCGGTATGGTGGATAAGACAATCCATTTTACAGGCTATAGTAGAATATTCACGTATGGTAAGAATACCACTGAACCGCCTTACAGCCTATAATAAAGTAAATGATGCCTGGCTCAATTTTGTTCAGAAGTATGAAAGAGAACCAACTCATCAGGAACTGGCAGAAATCCTGAATGTTTCTGAAAAAGATATTGCACAAATGTTAAAAGGAAATATAAAACATATTTCTGTTGATGCACCGATTTCAGATGACGATAATTCTGTAACCATGGTTGATATGATGACACAAGGTGACGCAGAAACTCCGGATCTAAAACTTATGGAAGAATCACTTCGAATGGATATATTTGAAGGTTTGGAGGTATTGTCGCCGCGTGAAGCCGAAATCATCAAATCTTTTTATGGTTTGGGGGATTACAAACCAATGTCATTGGAAGAAATTGCTGAAATGTATGATATGTCTAAAGAAAGGGTAAGACAAATTAAAGAAAAATCCCTCAGAAGAATGAGAAGGCTATTACATAAGAACTTATTGAATAATTTTAACGATGTGTAGTTGCCTATTTTCTCAAGCCTTCAAATAGCCAGTTGGCTAATGCTTGCCTGTTGTAATAGTATATTAATCTTTCCTGATCCTTTGGGTTTTGAATGTTGGCAAGTTCCACAAATAGGGTGGTAGGTCTCAGATTTTTTACCATATATATATTTCTGTCTTCGACAAAACCTTGATATCCCCTGTTTTTTTGGTGTATATCGTATTTGGATTCAAAGATATCGTGAACACTTTCTGCCAACTTTTTACTTTTTTTGTCACTTGCATTGTAATAAAAAAAGACATCCTGACGCAAAGAGGAATTTCTGCTGTCAACATGTATTTCAATTGCCTTTTGGGTTGTATAACCTTGTTTTTTATATTTTTGGTATAAAGTATTGACCATAGAAGCGCGTTGTCTTAACCGTTTTTTCTGAGACAAAGGTATTTTATACCCGTTAAACATTTTTTCTGTACAATCGCATTTCAATAATTTTTCATCCCGAATTCCGTCATTTTCATCTTCCACTATCATGTGGACAACGGCTCCGTGAGCCATAAGATTACGCGCCAGGCGCAGAGCGACATCATAAGCATATTCATCTTCACAATACGTATTCCCATCTCTTTTATAAACAGCTCCGGGGTCAGGTCCCCCATGACCACTAATAATATAATATACTTCATTTTTTAAAGAAAAATCTTCTATCCAAACATCTTCAAATTCTTTGCCCATTAAAGGCACTGTTATCTTTTTAATTCCTTTAGTTTTAAAGGACGATTTGACACTTTCTTTATTTTTTATCGTAGTTACTTTTTCTGGTTCTTCTATAGTTTCATTATCTGTATCCTTGTCGGGAGCTAATGAAGGTTCTGCCACGAAAACGTTTTTTGAAGTTTCAGGTTTATTGCAGGATATAAATTCATCAGGCACCCACAAAACTTTACTTGTTTTATAATGTGTCTTCCGTATCTTTTTTTCGAAAAGATCAATATTATACTGTTCTATTTTTTTTGCCAATAACAAATCAGAAAGGCCCAACGTGGACCGGATACTTTTCCCATTATACTTGTATATTTTAACAGGCAAGAAATATTTTTTTTCCGCCAAAAGTTTTTCGGAGTTTTTCAATTTATTGATTGTAACAAAAAGTGACTGATTACATTGATGAACCGTCAGATTATACTTTTGAAGAACTCTGGTCAGATTATCCCCTTTGTTAATGGTAACTTCATAATAATCATTTCCAAAGGAGGTGAAGGAAAAAAGGGTAAAAACTGTAAAAAAGACAAATCGGAAGTATGGGAACATAATCGGAATTTTGTGCAAATATAACATATTATTTTTAATTATAATATATATTAGTGTAAAATTTAATTATTTACAAAAAAAAAGGCAGCAATAAATACATATTGCTGCCTTAAAATCTTTATAATAAATTTTATTTTTCGATTGATTCCAGCCTCATTTTGTATTCATTTGACTTTTCCAGATCACCCTCACGAGCATATATTTCCTTTAAAGCTATTAAAACACTGATGTCTTTCTCATTAATTTTTTCTGCTTTTAAAAAGAGAGGAAGGGCCTGATTAAAATATCCGTCCATTTCGCCTTTTAATTCGTTGTATTTTTTTGTTCCTGCTGAAGAATAGTCATTACTCAACGCATTTAGTTTGGTGACCATACTTGCTGCTTTATTGTAGTAAAGGGCACCCTGACTATACATAGCATCAAAATTATTAGGATCTTTTGACAAAGCTGATTCAAAATTTTTAAAAGCAAGATTAAAATATTCATCTGCTTTTGCTGTATTTCCGGCATTTCTTTCATTTTGATTCAATTGATCATATACATTGCCCAAAGCATTATAGACAGAAACATTTTCAGGTTCTTTGTTGATGGCCATCTGTAATTTATCAACTAATTCATTAAGTTTATTAGCTTTTATATAATAATTGATTTCTGCAAATAAAATTTCATTGTCATCAGGATACAGTTTTTTACCGGCACCAAGATATTCAAATGCTTTTTTTTCGTCTTTGTCCACGGTAAGTGAAAAAGGCCGACATAAACCAAAGGTTGAGCATTACCTTTCATAAATAATTTTTCAAAATAGGGTAATGCCATTTCCTTTTTATCACTAAAATAAGCACAAACTCCTGTATAAAAAAGCTGATCATTCAATGTCAATGGATCATCTAATCTGCTTTCTTCTTTATTTTTGACAAAATTTCATTTGCTTTAATTGACGCCTCAAAATATGGAAAACCTTCATTATAATTCTGCTCCTGAAACAAAAAAATGGCATTATTATTCAGATTATCCTCACATTCACGAATACCGGTCAATGCATCTTTGGTATGATATTTTTTCAAACTGAATTCTATTTCTTTTTGAAATGCTTCAAAAGCCTTTAATGATGCCTCAGGTTTTAGTATTTTGTAATTAGGATTGACAATCTTTAAATTGATTTCAGATTGTGAAATTTCATTGTATGAATCACCTCGCAGATTCCATGCTTCCGGATCAGTATTGACTTCGGTTGATGTAAATGCAGATTCAAGGCCAGTGACAGCTTCGTCCAGCAGACCTGGATTAGCGGCAGGGTCGAGAAAATACCTGCTGACATTTTTAGCAGCAGACTTTAAATTTTTTTTGGCATCCTGGGCATTTAATGAACATACGAACATCAAGCCACAGATAACGTATAAAAGAGTTTTCATTTTATAAAATTTCATTTTAATGATAAAAAAATAATGTACAGATATATGACGATTATTAAAATTCAGTTTTGTTTACACAAAGTTAATAATTATATTAAAATGGTTAAATAATCCTTAAATTTATTCTTCTTCATCAATACTTTCTTCTCTTCTGATGACCGTGACGTCAGCAATGGACTCTTTGTCGGATAGTCTGATTACTTTTACACCTTGTGTGGCACGTCCCATAAGCCGCATATTTGAAACAGGTGTTCTGATTATTATACCATCGGCCGTAGTAATCATCAAATCATCAAACTCACTAACCCACAAGATTCCAACAAGTTTACCTGTCTTATCTGTTACGTTTATAGTTTTTACCCCTTTTCCTCCACGGTTAGTGATTCTGTAATCATCCAGCGGTGATCTTTTGCCATTTCCTTTTTCAGAAACAACAAAAACTGAGTGGGTAGCAGATGTCGGATCTGCTGAAAGCATACCAATGATTCTGTCGTCTTTTGATCCAAGAGTCATCGCTTTTACCCCTGATGCGGTCCTTCCCATCGGACGCACCTTGGACTCGTTGAAACGGATCGCACGGCCTTCTCTGTTAGCAATTATGATTTCTTGAGTTCCATTGGTCAGTTTTGCTTCGAGCAACTGATCCCCTTCATTAATAGTGATGGCATTAATACCATTTACTCTGGGTCTTGGAAAACGCTTCAACTATTGTTTTTTTGACCATACCTTTTTTAGTACAGAAAATGATGTAATTATTTTTGATAAATTCTTCATCATTCAGATTTTCTATTTTAATATATGCCCTCACCTTGTCCTCTGAAGGTATTGCCAAAATATTTTGAAGAACCCGACCTTGTGACGTTTTAGAAGCTTCAGGGATTTCAAAGGCTCTCAGCCAGAAACACCTACCCATCTCTGTGAATAACAAGAGGTAATTGTGGTTGTTTGCGATAAATAAATGTTCAATAAAGTCCGTATCCTTGGTTTTACTTCCCCTAGATCCTTTACCACCGCGCGATTGTTGTTTAAACTCATCCGTTTTGGTTCTCTTAATATAACCAAGATGTGAAATCGTTATTACCACTTCTTCATTCGGAATAAGATCTTCTATACTTATTTCATCATCAGAATAGGAAATATCTGTTCTCCTTTTGTCACCGAACTTTTCCTTTATTTCATCAAGCTCCTGTTTAATGATACTTCTTTGTAATTCATCACTGGCAAGAATTGATTTGTAATAGGCTATTTTTTCCAAAACTTCAGCATATTCTTCCCTCACTTTGTCAATCTCCAAGCTTACCAATCGCTGAAGTCTCATATCAAGTATGGCCTTTGCCTGAATTTCAGAAAAAGAAAAAGCAGCAATCAAACCATCTTTGGCTTCTTCAACCGTTTTGGACTGTCTGATAATGCGGATAACCTCATCAATGGCATCGAGAGCAATAAGCAAACCTTCCAGAATATGAGCTCTTTCCTCAGCCTTTTGCAAGTCGTATTTAGTCCTTCTGATGATAACTTCAATCCTGAATTTGATAAATTCTACAATAATCTGTTTGAGGTTAAGCATCATTGGTCTGCCATTAACCAAGGCTATATTATTGACACCATAAGAAGATTGTAAAGGGGTATACTTGTAAAGTTTACTCAAAACTACACTGGCCATAATATCCCTCCTGATTTCAACGACGATTCTCAATCCTTTTCTGTCAGATTCATCCCGAATATCTGTAATGCCTTCAATTTTGGATTCATTTACCAGTTCAGCAATTTTGGCCACCAAACTAGCTTTATTAACCTGATAAGGAATTTCTGTGATGATAATTGTTTCTTTGCCACCGTGACCACTTTCAATCTGGCACTTGCCTCTGACAACAATTTTACCTCGTCCTGTTTCAAAAGCTTCCTTAACGCCCTGATATCCGTAAATGGTACCTCCTGTCGGAAAGTCAGGCGCTTTTACAAATTGCATAATTTCTTCAATGGTAGTCTCAGGATTGTCAATTACAAGTTTGGTTCCGTCAATCACCTCAGAGAGGTTGTGAGGCAACATATTTGTTGCCATACCAACGGCAATTCCTGATGCACCATTTATCAGCAAGTTTGGTATTTTAGCAGGCAAAACGGTAGGTTCTTCAAGTGAATCATCGAAATTCAACTTAAAATCAACTGTTTCTTTTCCGATATCTGCCAGCATTTCATCACTTATACGGGCTAACCTTGCTTCTGTGTAACGCATCGCTGCAGGACTGTCTCCGTCCATGGACCCAAAATTGCCCTGACCATCCACAAGAGGGTATCGCAGTGACCAATCCTGAGCCATTCTCACCATAGCATCATAAACAGATGTATCACCGTGTGGATGATACTTTCCCAAAACTTCTCCAACAATTCTTGCAGATTTTTTATGGGCTCTTCCATAAGCTAGTCCCAAATCTGACATACCATACAAAACACGTCGGTGAACAGGTTTTAAACCGTCCCTGACATCGGGTAGGGCGCGGGAAACAATAACTGACATTGAGTAATCAATATAGGAAGATTTCATTTCATCTTCTATATTAATCTTTATAATCCTTTGATCGTTAGCCATTTATATATTCTATTTTATATTTTTTTAAATAACATGCAAAAGTACAATAAATCAGGCTTTTTTCCTAATCTACAGGTCAAATAATATAAAAATATTTAATATAATTTTAGCACAGATTTTCAACAAATCATTATATCAATCTTAAAGAAAAACGTTGGAAGATCCGGTATAATGTTGATATAATAATAACAGCAAAACACCCAATGGCATTGAGCCATAAATATCCTATTTCGGTGGTAAAATATATGCTTAGCACCATGATTTGAGCCGTAACAGCCCCCGCAAAAACTTCGCTCCCTTGAAATCTCCTTATATAAAAGGCTATGATAAAAATACCAAGAATAGTTCCGTAAAAGATAGAACCAACTATATTGACAAGTTGGATAAGATTTTCAAAAAGAGTTCCCCAGCAAGCAAACAATATTGCCAGTACCCCCCAAATTACCGTAAACAATTTTGACATGGTGAGATAATGTTTATCATCGCCATTCTTTATAATATTTCTTTTATAAATATCAACTGTAGTTGTCGTGGCAAGTGCATTTAATTCAGCTGAAGTGGAAGACATCGCTGCGCTAAAAATAACGGCAAGCAACAAACCTATTAAACCGTTTGGAATATAGTTTAGTATGTAATAAATAAAAACGTAGTCCTTGTCATTTGTTTCTTCTTCAGGAAGTGTACCAGAAATCAAATCCGTTGATTTTTTCTTCAATTCTTTTTCCTGCTCCCAGATTTTTTCCAGTTGTGTATAATGTTTTTGTTTATCCTGTTTTGTGTTTTGAATAATAGAATTTTTTAATAAATAAAGACTGTCATTTGTATTATTCAGTTTATCCCATTCCTTTGCATTGACAGAATTTTCCATTTTCTGCGTAACACCAGAATTAAAAAAAATCGGTGCTTGATTAAATTGGAAAAATACAAAAACAATAACGCCTGTCAATAAAATAAAAAATTGCATAGGCACTTTTAACAGCCCGTTAAAGATAAGACCCAACCTGCTCTGTTGTATCGAATTTCCTGACAAATATCTCTGTACCTGACTTTGATCCGTACCAAAATAAGAAAGAGACAGAAAAAAACCTCCGGCTATTCCACTCCAAATGGTGTACCTGTTTTCAATATCAAACGAAAAATCGATAATATCCGTTTTTCCTGCGGCAGAGGCCATTTGTATAACCTCATTAAAACGCAAGCCCGGTGAAATATGATGTAACGTATAAAAAAATACAAAAAACATACCACCGATGATAATAAACATCTGTTGTTTTTGCGTAATATTTACCGCTTTGCTTCCCCCGCTTACTGTATAAAGTATTACCAATAAACCTAACAAGATATTTAAAAGGTTTAAATTCCACCCCAGTATGGTTGACAGGATAATGGCCGGAGCATAAATGGTGATTCCTGCAGCCAGACCGCGTTGGATTAAAAAAAGGATGGCTGTCAGCAACCTTGTTTTCAGGTCAAAACGTTTCTCAAGAAATTCATAGGCTGTATAAACTTTCAACTTATGAAACAAAGGAATAAAAGTAATACAGATAATTACCATTGCAATTGGTAAACCAAAGTATATCTGCACAAAACCCATACCGTCAAAAAAAGCCTGTCCGGGTGTCGACATAAATGTAATGGCGCTTGCCTGAGTTGCCATCACACTCAGCCCTACTGTCCACCATTTAGTGTTTTCATCACCTTTAAAATAGGAATGACTGGTTTCAACGCCTCTCGTTTTCCAATACCCATAAATGACAATGAAAAGTAATGTACCAAGAAGAATTGCCCAATCTAATACCGCCACAAATTAGGGTTTATAATAATACATAAACCACAAAAAAACAGATATATACAATAAATTCATCAACAGAACTAATGTATATATTTTTATCCACGAATTTTTAAGGGTTAGATTCATTTGTTTTTGAAGGATTGGGCGTGATGATATTTACAAACAACCGCATCGCACCTGAAATACCTGCAGGAAATTGTCTGAAAAAACTGATGCCTGTATATACAAATTCGCCTTTTCCGTAACGGGCAACAATGAGGGAACCTTCTTTAGGCGATTCACCCGGGTCATTGCATGAAAACACCGTTTGATACTTTTTATCCCATTCAGACGCAAAGTATAAACCCCTTTCCTGAACCCAGAAATCAAAATCAGCAGACATGATCTTATTCGGATAGTTTAAAAAGGGATGTTCAGGATTTATAAAACGCATTTCTGCATTCTCTAAAGTTACCCTGTCTCTTGAAATCTTAAAAGGGTAGGGCCCCAATTCTTTAACCATCAAAGATCCGGACGTATTATATTGTACCACAACTTTCCCACCATTTTCAACATATTTTAGAATGTCGTTCTGATGGTATTTTAAATTTTCAATCGTATTATAAGCACGGACTCCAAAAATTAAACAATCAAATTTTTGAAGCTGATCCACTTTCATCTGATCACCGGAAATATGTTCAACAAGATATCCCATTTTTTCCAGATAATCCGGTATAACATCCCCGGCTCCGGAAATATAACCGATTTTCATGGGTTTAATAACGATATCAAGCTTAACACATTTGGCGATGGATGTTTGCTGTACCATTTGAAGGGGAATATGGTCGTACTTTATAACATCAATAACATCTGTAAATATATTGTTGTCAATTTCTGCCACAGGACTAATGGAGATTGTCTGTCTGTTTTTTGGAGGATTAACAGTAAAATGAAATTCCTGACTCTGACCTTTCCCTTTGATTGAAAACGTGTGGTAATCCGGTTGACAAGACCATCCCTTTGGCAAAGGTATCGTAAGTTTCCCTTGTGAATTATCTATATTATTGGTTATTCTCACACTTACAATTTGGTTATTTTTATCAGGAAAAATGAAGACATCATTGGTAAAGCCAACACTGATAGCAGGAAGAATTTCAAAAGGTCTGTACACTTCACCTTCTTCAGGACTATTGAATTTATATATTACTTTCTTGGGAACAGGTATTTCAAAATCTTTATACTTCAACACAAACGTAATGTTTGCTTCATTTGGGGTGACGGGTTTTCCAATCCATTCAGGATTTTCAACTTCATATGCGCCTAAACTTCCCTTTTTTCGCAACCAATAAGGCGATGTATAGTTAGCAGTTTCAGGAATGTTGGTTTTAAATGAAAAAAACATCTTTTGATTTTGAATCAAATCAGTCTGAACCGTTGAATCAATTCCAAAAAAATCAGAGTGGACTCTTTCAAGTGAAAGTTGATGGTCAAGTCGTTTGACTGCTTCAACATCAATATTTATATTTTCACCACGGGCAGCAATTTGAATATTGGCTTTGGCCTCCAAAAATAAGCCAAAACAAGCCTGAATCAATTCCTTGCACTCCTGCGATTTTATTTTTTTCCAGTGTTGATCAGAAATATTGAGTATTAAACTATAAATTTCACTTAAAAGGGGTACAGATTTTTCTGGATTCCTAAAATCATAATCAGCTATAGCGCGCTCGACCAGTTTTTTGATTGCCTCTCCGCCTTTTACCCTGGTCCATGTGGTATTTATCCCATAAAAAAGATCTTCCTTATTTTCAGGCATGTCACCTTTCAATAATTCCAAATACTCCATTTGAGATCCTCTTGTACCTGTGGACCCAAAACCCTGACACTTATGTTTACTTCTGGATTCGGCTGAAATTTCAGTATTTGACTTTCCTAATAAGGGATAATACACCCCCACGTCAAAACCCAGGAGCATTGATTTATCTGCCTTTTCAAATTTTTCCTGACTTCCGTAAAACCACCAGGAGGTGTTAAAAAATATTCGTCTTGGCTGCCAGATTTCAGTATACTTTAATTGTTCCGGAAATGCGGACGAATCCATTGTTTTATCAAATATTTCAAGTGCAAGCTGGGCGGAAGCCGTGTGATGTCCATGTGTTTCTCCAGATGTTCTGTGGTCAAACCGATTTATAATAATATCAGGCCTTGTTGTGCGGATGGCCCATGCAACGTCAGCTTTAATTTTTTCAGTGTCCCATATTAAAATAGTTTCCTCGGCATTTTTTGAATAACCGAAATCATTAGCTCTGGAAAACATTTGTTTGCCGTTGTCAACTAATCTTGCCATCAATAATTCCTGAGTCCGGAGCACACCCAATTTTTCATCGATTTCTTTACCAATGAGATTTTGGCCGCCATCGCCTCTGGTAAGCGATAAATACGTTGTTTCTGCTTTTGTGTGATTGGCTAGATAGGAGATTAATCGCGTGTTTTCATCATCCGGATGTGCGGCGACATAAAGAACGGATGCAAGTGTATTTAGTTTATTTAGCTTTTCATAAATTTCACCGGATGTCCATTGTACAGGTTTTTGTCCATAAAAAGGGAAGTAGAAAAAGACAAAACAGATGAGTAACAGGCTTGGATTTCTGGAAAAGTAATTTTTATGGTACATCATTATTTGACGGTACTTTGTGGGACATCGGGCATTTTACAGACTTCGTCAGATTTTTTACCGCAAACTGTACATTCACCCAACTGATTTTTCAACATCGGATTATTACTGGCGCATGTACCTCTGAATTCATTACCTGTTAAAATATGCCTTATATTCAACAAAAGAATACCGATTCCAAAAAAAGAAAAAATAATAAGAAGGATGTAAAGAAAATCAGACATTGTGAAAATTTGTAGTAAAAAACAAATGTAAGAGTGAAAAGTTTTATCAAAAACCTTACTTTTTTAGTCTTTGCTATCTAAAATTTAATTTTTTTGTAATAATACCATTTGCAATAGAATCACGGGTATTTTCTGTAAATGGAATATTATTTCTTACCAGTCTCGATCTGGAAGACAGAAGTCCTATTCCGTTTTCAATATTGGTATAGGTAGGAACTTCGCCACTGGAGGTAATTCCTAAATTTGCCTGAACGATATTTACATAGTCTCTAATTTCAATACCACCTGAAGCAATTTCAATGGAAGCAGATTTTAAAAATCTATTTACAAATGGATCTTCCGTAAGGTTAGCTTTTAAAAACTCATAAAATGCTCTTCCATTTATCATGAAATTGATGTTCAGATTGGCTGGTTGATTGGCTTCGAAATTTTTTGCAAGCGGCCACTTAATAACTTTTTCCTCAACATTCCCATTTTTTTCTTCAGTGTAATAGACATAAATAAATATATCATGGATGTAGGCTTTGGAATCAGCACGAAATCCTATATTTAAATCTTTTGTATAATCCATAGCAAGTGCGCCGGATGCAGCAGGGGAAGTAATATCCTTTTCCGCCATGGCACGTAAAACAACTGTATTCGCTTTCGCCAGTAAAGTACCTTCTTCTTGCTTTATGGTAAGTTCATATTCCACATTATCCCCCAGTTTTCCTCCGTCGAGGTCATTAGTGCGCAGCTTGTACAAATAATTTGGAGATTGCGCAAATACGCCATTATCGCGTGGATAACCTTCTGTATTTCCATCCACTCTTTTTAGCATATATGTTTTTAAAGTATTTCTATTTTTTAATTCAACACTGATATTGTTATAGTAAAAATTATTAGGGTCCTGTGATAAAATTTTGGGTTCAATGTCTTCATTAAGAAAGGTTTTTTCAACCCTTATATAAATAGCTGTATCCGCCTGTGAAAGTAATCCATACACTACAGGAATTTCTTTTGCATTTTCTGTAAGTTGAAAATCATTCGAACAAGAAAAAAAAGTAAATAAAGTTACCAATAAAATGTATATGCGGAACATAATTATATTTTGCTTTCAAAAGAAGGCGCAAAATTACTAAAATGGAATGGAATTACATGGTACTTCAGCAGGAATATTTTACTTTCTGTCATAAAATGTCAAAAATGCGAATTTTAATTGTTTTCGTAACCAAAATGTTGCAGCATTTTATCATCGTCCCGCCAATTTTCCTTAATTTTTACATTCAGGTCAAGAAAAACATGCGTTTCAAAAAAATTCTCGAGGTCCAATCTCGATGCTATGCCCAGTTTTTTAATGCTTTCACCTTTATTTCCGATAATAATTGGTTTTTGTGACTTTCTTTCCACGTATATGTCTGCATAAATCATGAGTAGTGGTTTTCCATGCTTTTCTTCTTCTTTGAAGCGGTGGACCACCACCTCGCATGAATAGGGTATTTCCTGTCTGTACATCTGTAATATTTTTTCACGAATAATTTCTGATACAAAAAACCTTTCAGGACGATCTGAAAGTTGATCTTGGGGATAGTAGGGTGGATGCACAGGCAAAATATCAACAATTGTGTCAAGAATTGAATCCGTATTTATTTTTTCTTTGGCAGATACCTTAAATATTTTTGAGAATGAATATATTTCTGTTAAATTTTTTTCAATCTCATTTACTTTTTCATCCTGATCGAGATCAATTTTATTAATGATGAGAATAACAGGAACCTCTGTGGTTTTTAACATTTGAAAAACCAATTCATCTCCGGTATATGCTTCATAAATATCTGTGACAAACAATATAAGGTCAGCATCTTCAAATGCGGAATAAGCAAACTTATTCATAGACGACTGCATTTTATAATGCGGCTCATTGATGATTCCCGGAGTATCAGAAAACACGATTTGAAAATGGTCTTCACTCAGCAATGCATGAATACGATGTCTCGTTGTTTGTGGTTTTGATGTGACGATGGATAATTTTTCTTTAACAAACGTATTTACGAGTGTTGACTTTCCAACATTAGGTTTGCCCACAATATTGACAAAACCTGCTTTGTATGGGACTTCGATTTCTTTTTTCAACCTGTTTTTATCATTTTTGTATTATTAAAAATTATATTTTCTATTTCTTCTTTCATCAGTTCAGGATTTTTACCCCTCCAATTCATTTCATTCAGCCTTTGGCCGAAATTGACATAGTGGTGTAAACGATATTTTTTCATTTCCAATAATACGTGATCAAAAGTATTTACAAAACATATCCATCCTTCCTGATCCTTGATATCGTCATACCACTCTTCGTAATAACAATCTTCATCACCGTGATAATTTAAGACATTGTCGCAAAACAATACAAAATGATATATTTTTTTAGAAATCAATACGTCAATTATCTCTCTTTTAAGAAACATTATATCATTCTCAAGACAATCGTTCCATTCTCCGATACACTCAATCAGTGCAAAAGACTGTTGATAATCAACAAATAGTATTTTGATATATAAAGTTTCAGATCCGAAAAAATCCCATTGAGGATGAATAAAATGATTGTATATTTTATTTGTAAAAACGAATTCATCATATTGTCTTTGATAAAACGGTGATTTTTTATCTTCCTCTGCAATATAATAATCCCTCCATCCGTACCAGGGCTCAATATCGTGCATTTTTACAAATTTTATACAAATGTAATGGTTTTGTCAGAAATAAAACACGTTTATATAAGGATGGGTTAAAAACGTTGGAAGAGAAACGTTAAAATTTTATTAAAGTATTCTACTTAACGGTAAAAAGTATGGAAATACGCTGAATATTATTTAATTTTGTATTCATTTTATAAGAAACCAGTCAAATTAATTCGATTAATTAACCTTAATCATCGACAAACCTTGAAAGGCAAATGCATTACAAGTTATTAATTGTTTCCTTCCTTACCCTATTTTTAGTATTAAATTCCAGTGCTCAAAACAGGATTAAATGGGTAAAACCTGAAGCCATATTTAATAATAATAAAGTCAGTGACAAATATTATTTTCTTTATTTTTATTATAACGACTGTAAATGGTGTAAACATCTGGAAACAACCACGTTTACTGATGACCAAACCGCCAAATTTATAAACCAGAAGTTTTATCCGGTGAAAATTAATGCCGTTAGTAATGATAAAATTCAATTTAATGATAAAACGTACAGAACGGTAGAAATTGACAACTACGATTTTAATGAACTGGCTGTTGAATTATTAAATGGAAAAATGTCTTTTCCTGCATTGGTAATATTGGATCAGAATTTTCAGAAAATAGGCGTTCATCAAAACTATTACAATGTTGATGATTTTCAAATGATTTTAGCTTATTATATTGGAGGTCATTATAAAAAAACCTTGTTTAAATATTATACAAACAATTATTGTAAAGATTCCCACTTCAATAATTTAGTCTCCGATAAATAATTGTTGTAATCTGTAACCTGACAAAAATTCTTGTATTGACATTAATTTTTTCCCGGCCATTTTGATGGTTTCAATTTGGATTTTACCATCGTTTGTTTCAATATTCATATATTTTTTTCCATCTGTATCGATATGACCAGGTTTTGTTTCTTTGTTTAGTAGAAAGGTAGCTGATAAAATTTTACATTCAATTCCATCAATTTTCACCCAGGCGCCTGGATGGGGACTCATCCCTCTTATGAAATCATAAACTTTATTAGTAGACTGAAAAAAATTGATTTTGCAGTCATCATGAAATATTTTGGGTGCATGTGTAACTTCTTTTTCATCCTGAATCATGAATTGTGCGTTATTTTGTATTTTATCCATGGCTTCCAGTAAAACACCGGCTCCTAAAACCATCATTCTGTCATGAACAGAACCCGTCGTATCATTTTCAAAAATCGGCATACTGACTTTCATAAGGATGTCACCGGTATCGATTTCATGTTTCAATTTAAAAACAGTTACTCCTGTCTCTTTTTCTCCATTGATAATGGCCCAATGAATAGGAGCGGCTCCTCTGTATTTGGGCAAAAGACTCCCATGGAGATTATAACTTCCTAAAGGAGGGATCGTCCAAACCACTTCAGGCAACATACGAAAGGCCACAATTATATAGATATCAGCTTTTAATGACATCAGTTGTTCAATAAATTCTTTATTCTTCAGACTTTTGGGTTGTAAAATTCGGATGTGATGAGCTTCTGCCATTTTTTTTACCGGCGACTCTATCAAATTTTTTCCGCCTCTTCCTCCCAGTTGATCGCATGATGTTACAACGGCTACTACGTTTTTTCCATTCGTAATAAGGGTATGAAGGGAAGTTGCAGCAAATTCAGGGGTGCCAAAAAAAACTATTCGCATAAGAGATTACAACTTAACTAAGAGAGATGGAAAAACACTACATATAAAGGTAAATAAAATTTTTACGTAACCTCAAACATCCAAAAAATCCATTGGTTTAAAATCTATAGCCAAGAGTAAATAAAAATCTGGATGCATTTGGAGATAATAAAATATCACGTCCTCCTATATTGACCTGTGTGCCAAGCTGTTTCAGGTTGTTTTCATATTGAACATCAAAACGAAAATTCCAGATATCCAGGCCCAAGCCTCCTTGTATACCATATGAAAAAGATTTGAATTTTTCCTGGTAGTTTTCAAAATCCCAAAGTTCCGATGTTTTATTGATAAATACGTTGCCAACCGGCCCACCGAATATCCTGAAAAACCCAAGTTTTAAACCCACCATTATCGGAATACTCGCATGATTATACCTTTCATTCTTTACTATCGTAGACAAACCGTTTTCTGAATAATCTTTAAACGTATATGAAAAAGCACTTGAATTAAATAATAATGCAGGTTCAATATATATATTAACTACTTTTATTCTGCTGTATAGTCCAAAATGGTGACCGTATTCGGCTTGTGTAAAGTGGCTTGACAAATTATCTGTTTGCAGCCAGGATTGAAGGGAAGTGTTTCCAAGTTGTTGGCTACTGATACCAACTTTCATTCCCCATTCAAATTGAGAATATGTAGTTTTTGCCCCTATAAACAGGAAAATCAGAATAAAGAATGTATATTTCATGAACTTTTGTTTTTATAGGTTTTAATTGAAACTATTCACTTTTAGAACGATAAAGACTGTAAAAATATGTATTTTTGCCGACTTTTTAAACTTTCTTTAACAAGAGACGTGACTAAAAATCATAATTTATATTTCATGTGTTTGATTGATAATATATTATTTATTAAAGATAAGTTTAATATAACAAAAATGATGCCGCAGTGAATTTTTCAAAGGTTGAATATATCGCCAGTTATCCGAAAGTTTCTCTTTGCCCGGTAAGTGATAAACCGGAATTTGCCTTTATTGGAAGATCCAATGTAGGCAAGTCATCACTGATTAATATGTTAACACAAAAAAAGAGTTTAGCCAAAGTTTCAAATACACCTGGGAAAACTCAAATGCTGAATTTTTTCAATATTAATGATTCCTGGAATCTTGTGGACTTACCTGGTTACGGATATGCAAGGGTTTCCAAAGAAAAAAAACAATTATTCAGTAAAATGATATTGGATTATGTTCTTAAAAGAGATAGTCTTTTGTGTTGTTTTTTATTAATTGATGTAAGGCTTTCTTTACAAAAAATAGATCAACTTTTTATACAATGGTTGGGTGAAAATGGAATTGCTTTTGTTATTGTTTTTACGAAAGCAGATAAACTGCCTAAAAAACAGTTGTCAGACAATATTGATTCGATCAACAAAGAGTTGTTATCGGAATGGGAATCATTACCAAAACAATTTGTCACAAGTTCAGAAACAAAACTTGGGCGCGAAGAGTTATTGGCATATGTTAATGAATTGGTTCAAAGTAATTAAAGGATAATTTATGATCAAACATTTATATCCAGAAGTTGAGGATTGGCCTGTTGCCAAAGCAAGTAAGGAAAGAAAGATTTTTGTTGAAAATTTAAATGCTTTTGTTTTAGAAAGAATACTTGACAATAATAAAAATATCTTTGAACTTATTGCCAAGACGGTATATCTTGAAAAACAAAGAATAAAACTTAACCCGTGGAAAGTTGATCCTGTTGATGATAAAGGGCATTGGAATAATGTTGGCAAGACGCTTGAGCTAATTGAAAATCTTGAGGATAAGGACGGAGCAGAAGTAGAATTACTTAAAAAAATCATTAACCGGTATTCTGAAGAAATTGTTGGGCATTTTGATATTAAGACATTCCGGTTTTCCCGATTATTTCTCACCAGCTTTTTTAAACGTATTTTCAATCGTTACTTTAAACCCGGACAATGGAGGTGGGGTAGTAAAAAGGACCTCCTGGACAAAATTAAAATTGTGGGCAACAAAGATCACGTTGCTTCATTATTTGATAAAGGTACCATGGTCATTTTGCCTACTCATCATTCCAATCTTGACAGTATTATGGTAGGTTATGCGATTGACACGAAATTAGGCTTACCGGTTTTTTCTTATGGTGCCGGTCTGAATCTATACAATGTTGAATTGGCGGCGTACTTTATGAACAGATTAGGCGCATTCAGGGTGGACAGAAGAAAGAAAAACCCTATTTATCTCGAGTGTCTGAAAGGAATGACCACGTTTTCATTGACAAAAGGTGTAAATAATATTTTTTTTCCGGGAGGAACAAGGTCTAGAAGCGGCGCAACTGAATGCAAAATTAAATTAGGTCTTATTAGTTCATTGATAGAAGCCCAACGATTAAATCTGGAACAAGGTAAAAATAAAAAGATATTTGTTGTAACGATGAATATTAATTATCATTTTGTTCTTGAAGGGAAAAATCTTATTGATCAGTATCTTAGGCAAATTGGTAAAGAAAGGTATTCTAAAAGCAGAGAATTGTCATCGGGTTTTTTATCCAATTTTAGATTCGTGCAAAAACTCTTTTCAAAAGAATCAGAAGTATATATTTCTCTTGGAAAGGCGATGGATGTTTTCGGCAATACCATCAATGAAAATGGAGAAAGTATAGATAAATTTGGTCATATTGTACATCTTGAAGATTATTTTACGACAGATGGCATGATTAAGGATGATGCTCAGAGAGAGAGCATTTACACCAGATTGTTGGGCGAAGCAGTAGTTCAGGAATTCAGTAAAAATCAGGTTGTCTTATCGTCCAATCTGGTTGCATTTGTTGCATTTCAGATGTTGTTTTCTGATATGGATTACACAGACGTTGTCGGTTTTATTACATCAAATACATCCAAAGTTGAATTGCCTTACGGCGATTTTGAAGATAAGTGTGGACAAATGCTCCCTGTTTTGCAGAACTGGCATCTTCAGGGAAAATTGATTTGTTCTCCTTCTTTGCTTCAGAACGATATTAAAAATATAATAAAAGAAGGTTTGTCATTTTTAGGTTGTTATCATGCAAAACAGGTTTTAGGTAAAAAGGAAATACTATATTTACTGAAGATTTGTCATTGTTGTTTTTTTACCACAATAGATTGACAAATTATCCTTTTGAAGAAGAAATCGGTTGGATTACTAAAATCGTAGTTGATTAAAAAATTTGCGTGAATTACATTATCTTCGATCTTGAAGCAACCTGTTGGCTCGGAAGACCTCCTCATGGAATCAATGAAGTCATTGAAATTGGCGCCGTTAAGGTCAATATGTATGGTGAAGTGGATTCAATTTTTTCAAAATTTGTCAAGCCCTCTGTAAATCCGGTACTTTCTGACTTTTGTAAAAAATTGACATCAATTTCACAGGCAGATATTGATAGAAGTAAAACTTTCCCTGTTATCTGTTCTGAATTTATGGACTGGATTGATTTTAATGATGAATTTTGCCTGGTGAGCTGGGGAAAATATGATAAAGAACAATTATTGCTTGAGTGTAAACTGCATAAGATGGAATTTGACTGGCTGGACAATCATTTTAATGCGAAAACAGCGTATAAAAGTATTAAAAGGGAAAAAGAAGAACAGGGGCTCAAAAAAGTTATTAAAAATGAAGGCTTTATTTTTACAGGTGTTCATCACCGTGCCATCAGTGATGCTGAAAACCTCGCCAAAGTATTTATAAAGTATCTTGAATCCTGGCAAATTTGATTTCGGATTTTAATGAAACATCATCTAATTCAGGATTAAACATTATCATACATTCGACAAACATTTTCTCCTTGTCAGAACGCCAACATGGACCCCAATAAAATGAAAATTGTGCAAACGGCAAGCATTACTCCATAACACAATAAAATCAATACATATTTTAATGCTGTTTTTACAAATGATTGCCTGTAATACTTAATCAAAGCAAAATAAGGAACGCCCAAACTTATTCCCGTCAATAGAGTAAAAGACGTTGGAGAATGTGCTGCGGGAATAAGATAACCTGTCCAAATAAAAAGAATATACAAAATAAATAATGCTGAATGAACATGAAGTAAAAAAACAAGATGCTCCAAGTAATAATATTGATTTCTGTAGTATAAAAGAAGCATAAAAAATGAAAGAAGAGCAATGCTTAAAGGGACAGCCCAGAGTATATTGTCTCTTAAATAAACAAGAAAATTGTTGTTGTTTTTGTATAATTTTATAGACTGTTGGAGCACAATTTTATCCCAGAATTTGTGTATTTTGTATTTTTTAAAAAGTTCTTCCGGTTCCATGGTCAGTGCATCCTTATACGTTAATTTGTAATCTGTTTCTTCCGAATTTAACACAATACCGGAAAACTCTAAAGTGTCTTTGTCAAGATTTTTAAGTTTTAAAATTTTCATCAAAATGGCATTTTTTTGATCTGGAGCTATTGTACTGTTGTTCAGAATAACTTGTAAACTGTCCTTAAACTCAATGTCTTCAGCCGTTAATGTGTCATCCAATCCGATGGAAAGATTGGCCCAATCCTTATTGACTAAAGAAAGAAAACCATATACCAAAAATAGAAGAACAATGAATAAACGCATAGGGTGGTAATAGTATGCCCTTCTTCCTGCAACAAAATTTTCAGTCAGTTTCCATGGAGTTATAATCAACTTCATGGTATTAAAAAAAGTAGAATCAAGATTAAAAAGGGTTATAAAAAACTGTGAAATCATATCCTTAAACTTAAGGAAATAAGCATTTTTCTTCTGTCCACATTCAGGACAGAAATTATCTTCAGATTTCAGATCTTGACCACAGTTTAAACAATATGTTTCAGTTGCCATTTATCGTATTTATAAAACAAAAGTACCAAAGTCATATGAAAACTAAAAGAGTTTGTAATAATATATGAAAAATTGTCTCAAAGAGTGACAACTTTAAATGTACTGTACCCTGAAGCAGATTTATGAAGACGGATTTGAGTAATGATTCTTTCTTTGAGAGATTCAACATGCGAAATAATCCCGATAGTGCGGTTTGACTCAGACTGAAGTTTTTCCATTGTTTCCATGGCAATGTCAAGCGTTTCCTGATCAAGGGTACCAAATCCTTCATCAATAAACAGACTTTCAATTCTTACTTTATTGGAAGCCATGTCAGAAAGTGCAAGTGCCATAGAAAGACTGACCAAAAAAGATTCACCGCCGGAAAGTGTTTTTACACTTCTTTTTACATTTGCCTGATAAAGATCTATAATAAATAAATCTTCTTTAATTTCTGTATAATCCAATCTGTATCGGTCCGTAAGTTTTTCAAGTCTTTGATTAGCATACTTAATGACGTGCTGAAGCGTCAGATTTTGAGCAAATTTAGAATATTTTTTTCCCTCTCTGTCGCCGATAAGGTCATTGAGCAGTTCCCAAACCTCATGTTGACTTTTTAATGCGGTTAGCTCTTTATTGGTTTGGCTCCAAAGCTTAATGTTATGATCATTCACTGCCATTCTGTGTTGATACTGCCCTTTTTGGGTAAGCAACAAATCTCTTTCAGTTTTGAATTGATTGAGTTCATCGAGTATTAAATCATATTTTAAAGGATCGAAAATCAATTCACTGTTTTTCATTGCTGAAAGCTGGTTGTCAATTTCCTTCAGCAAAGAATTTAATTCAATTTCTTGTTTTTCAACTTTTTGCACTTTTTCATTGATTTTGTTGAACGCTTCTGTATCAAGTATATTTATTAAAGCATTTTCTATTGATTCGTAGCCTAATTTTTGAACCTTAAACAACAATTCTTTTTCCTTTATTAAAACTTTGGTATCTGTTTCATTCACATTTCTTAAGATTTCATCCAGCAATGAAACACATTTAATCATTTCACTTTTTACTATTTCAAGAGTTTCTCTCAAACCCGAAAAAAAAGAAGGTGCATCAGTTTCCTTTACCGTTTTTTCCAGTTTATTTTTTAATTCAATATATTGTTCCCTTAATTGTAAAATCTGTAATTGTAAGAGAAGACTGTTCTTTATGTATATTTTTTGTATTGACTTTTCTACATCCTCCATATGGGTTTGTGTAGATGATATTTTCAATTGAACATCCTCAAAACCATCTTGTAAAATTGGTATTGCAAGGTCCTGCATTCCATTGTTAAGTTCCTGACTTATTTTTTGAACCTGTTGTTCATTGGAATGAATCATTCCCAACCACCTTTGTTCCTCTTCTTTCCATTGTCTTTGTAGCTGAAGTTTCAATTGTAACTCCATCTTGAGTTCGTCAAGTTCAAGGTTGTCTTTTGTGTAATCTAAAATCCGGATATTGTCACAAAAAGGGTGAGAGGTTGAACCACAAAGCGGACACTCTTCTTCGGGTTGTAATTGTTCACGTAATGTTTTTAATTCGGTTATTTTCCATTTTTTTTCTTTATCCTGCTCCAGTACTTGTATTTTTTCTGACAAATTCTGAATAACGATTGGTAAAGAAATATTCTTTTCTATTCCGGATTCAAGCACAGCCTTTTGCTGATGAATTCCGATTTCAATTTCATTCAGGTTTTTTTCAATCTTTAAGAGTGAAATTATTTTTTCTCTTTTCAACGTTAACCCGGACAACAAGGATTTGTCTTCTTCAAACGCAGACTTCAACTTATCAAGATCAAAAGAATCTGTTGCTTCAAATTTTAATAGTTCTTTTGATAAAATGGCCGGTTTTTGACCTGATTCCAAAATTAATTCCTCTATTTCCGTTTTATTATTTTGTATTATACAGTTAAGGTTTTTTTGAAGCGTTTCCTTTGTTTCTGTACCTTCTTTTTGTGTTTTTTCAAGTATTTGCAAAGTTTCGTTATACTCCCTTTCAATATTCTGTAATATAATATGGGCATTTTCTACGGTGATTTCCTTTCCTGATATTTTTTTAAGAATGTTGGCAATATTTTCAAATTGTTTATTGGTATTTATTTTATTTTGTTCCTGAGTCTCTTTTTTTTCTTTCCATATCCTGTTTAAGTTACTGATTTCATTAAAGGAAATAATTTCATTCTGGAATGGAATCAGAGATGTATGTTTTTGAAGTTTTATATATTCAGGTTGCAAAGAATCTTTTTGAGCTATTAAAATTTTCCATTTGCCTTCAAGAACAGTTTTCTGATTTGTCAAACTAACCATTTTTTGAATATATTCTGCCTTATTACTTTTATCTGCAATATTATCATTCAAAACTTTAATTTTTTCTTCTGTTTTGAGTTGGAAATTTTTGAGTTCAGTTACTTCATCAGGAGTAAGTTTGGGTATGGACAATAATGTGTTTTCCAGTTTTTCACTTTCTATTTGTTTTTCTTTATATTTTTCAAAAGCGGCCTTTCCGATTTCCTGATAAATCTGAGAGCCGGTAATTTCCATTAATAATTTTGCTCGTTCGTTTTGATCAGATTTCAGGAATTGAGCAAATTCTCCCTGAGCCAGTAAAATAGATTTACGAAACTGTTCATAGTTTAGTCCAATCATTTGTTCATTTACTTTTGGGACTTCAGACTTTTTAGTTTCAATTAAAATATTGTCTGGTAAAGAAGCGACTTCCATTTCGTAATCTTTCCAGTTGCCTTTCGAATTTTTTTGAATCTTCCAGGTAGATCTGTATTTTTTTTTAAAAATAACATATTCTATTTCCGCCAAGGCGTCATCCGTATTATGGGTGACCACTGATCCGATTTTTTCCATTTCAGGTGTTGAAAAAGATCCAATTCTGGGTATTTTGTTAAAAAGGGCCAATGTAATGACATCAAGCAAAGTTGACTTTCCTGCTCCTGTAGGCCCGATAATGGCAAATAAACCGGCACTGAGAAGAGGTTCCTCCTCAAAATTGACAATATGAAACCCTTTGAGGGAATGGATATTTTTTATGGCTATTTTTGTTATTTTCAAAACTTCCTTTTTATGTCAACAAACCTTCCAATAATTCAACATAAGCTTTTTCAAGTTTCAATTTTTGTCACCCTGAATCGATCTGACTTCCAATAAATGGCGAAAAACCTGTAGAGGATCCATTTCTTCAATTTTTAAAAGAACATCATCATGCAGCATTGAATATTCCAAATTTTCATTAACAATTCGCGTTTTCAGAATTTTAAACGATGTTGAATTCTCATACAATTCAACTATTTCTGTAACCTTTTTTTTATCGTTGTAACTATCTTCACCAGCTTCTATTTCCAATTCGACAAATGTCGGCAATACTTCAACTTTGGTCTCTAATAATTTAAGTTTTGACATTACCATATCTATATTTCCTGCAATTTTTATCATTTTCCTGAGACCGGGTATCGGGACAGTTTTGATTTCAATTTTTTCTCCTTTATTTAATTCCAACAAAATGACTTGCTTCGAATAGTCTTTTTCAGAAAAATCAAGAAATATCGGTGACCCGGAATAATAAATAGGGTGGAGGCCTTTTATTTTCTGAGGTTTGTGAATATGTCCCAATGCAATGTATTCAATATTTTCATTAAAAATATGAGAAGGCAGCCCATTAGGTTGCCAATATGAATTTCTCTTTCACTATCAGATGTCAGACTTCCGTACAAATGAAGGTGACCCATAGCCAGAAGAGGGGTATTTTCAGGATATAATTTTTTTGCCCATAAAGTCAATTCATCATAAATGGCCTTAACAGCAGCACTATTGTCTTGTTCGAAAATGTTTTCGCTGGCTGATTTTGACATTCTCAGGTCCTTTTCCCTTAAGTAAGGAACAGCAAGGACAATACACATCAATTCATTATTTTTATAAACGGGCACCAGATGCCTTTCAGGATGATCACTAATAAAACTGCCCAAAACGGTAATATTTAAAGAGTTCAAAATTTCTCTTGGGCCATTTAATAACCCCGGTGAATCGTGATTTCCTCCTGTAATAATGGTTTGAACCCCTGATTTCTGAATGTCAATTAAAAGTTTATAGTAGGTTTTTAAATCCTGATGTGATGGATTGGCATAATCAAAAATATCTCCTGAAACCATCAATACATCAATATTTTCTTCAAAAAGATATGATTTTAACCATTCAGAAAAATGTAAAAAATCCTGATCCAAAGGAACTTTTAACAAGTTTTTACCAATATGCCAGTCTGCTGTATGAAGAATTTTCATCGGGTATGAAATAAATACACAAACATACAAATATGAAAGGTATTAAAAAAAATAAAATCTCGTGACGTACTAATCCGAACCCAAGAACATGTAAGGTTCTATGGGTAGATATTTTTACCCTGAAGGGAATGCTGGATAAGTGAATCCATTGCTCTTTGAGCAATAGGAGAAGCAAATTCGTTGAGAAGTTTCATGGAAGTTTCGATATTGTTTTTATTATCCGCAGTTACATGTGATGTCAATTGGTTGGCCAGCCTTCTGATTTCTGATTTCTCTGCTTCAGTCATGATTTCATCATTTTGAATCAAAAACTTTTCTGTTGCCAGAAGGACATTGTTGGCTTCCACTTTTGATTCTATTAAAGATTTGATTTGTGCATCGGAAGTGGCGTTCTGAATTGATTCAAGCAACATTTTTGCCATTTTTTCTTCTGAAATTCCATAGGTAGGATTAATTTCTATAATTGCTTCTTTTTCTGAACGGAGTTCTTTTGAATATCCCATCAGCATCGATTAAAAAGTTAATTTCCAGTTTTGGAAAACCAGCTGGCATAGGTGGAACATTTTTCAAGATAAATTCACCCAACTTTCTGTTGTTTTCAACCAAATCCCTTTCTCCCTGAAAGATGGCAATTTTAAGGTTTTTCTGACCATCAACTGAAGTTGTATATTGTCTGCCGGCTTTCACAGGCACTTTTGAATTTCTGGGTATAATCACATCCATGAGTCCCCCGACAGTCTCAATTCCGAGAGAAAGGGGTGTCACATCCAAAAGGAGAATGTCTTTTCTGTTTCCTGCCAATATATCAGCCTGAATGGCAGCACCAAGTGCAACTGCTTCATCCGGATGAATAGAGTCATCCGGCTTCGTACCAAAAATGAAAACAAACTCTGTTTTATAGCAGGAATCCTGGTAGAACCTCCAACCAGAACAACTTTTTGAATATCTTTTTTGCTCAGACCTGCGTCACGAAGTGCCTGTTTACAGGATAACAATGTAAGTTCGATAAATGGTTCAAGTATTTTATGCCATTGATTTTTATTTAGTTCAAATACAATCCCATTCATTTCAGAGTAGAATATTTCATTTTCTGATAAATGGATTTTAGCTTTTTCAGCGATATCCAATAATATTACCTTGCCTTCAGAAGTGTTCAGTAACTGCCGTACAAGTTCTGATTTTTTAGCCCAAAACGTCACAATTTCCTGATCAAAATCATCACCACCCAGACTGGTATTTCCATGGGTTGACAATACTTCAAATATTCCGTTTTCAATCTGAAGAACAGAAACATCAAATGTTCCGCCACCGAGATCATAAACAGCAACAATTTCACTATCTGTCGTATTAAGGCCTATTCCGTAAGCAAGACTTGCAGCGGTTGGTTCATTAATAATCCTCAATACATCAAGGCCTGCCAGTTTACCAGCATCCCTTGTCGCTTGTCTTTGAGAATCATTAAAATATGCCGGCACTGTAATTACAGCTCTGTAAACAGGGGCATTTAAATGGATTTCAGCCCTTTTTTTGAGCGCCTTTAAAATTTCAGCAGACAACTCTATTGGCGAATAAAAATGGTCGTCCATTTTTATTTTACCAATTCCTCCTGCCCGCCATCCATGATTTCATAACTGCAATTAACGGCAAAATCTTTGAGGTCATGATAACTTTTCCCCATCAGTCTTTTAACTGATTTGACAGTTCTTTCAGGTTTGGTCAACATTTTTAACCTGGCATCATCACCGACTAAAATCTCATTATTGTCCGTAAAATGTACAATAGAAGGTATCAGTGCATGAGCACCATTCTGATCTTTAATTACAACAGCATTTCCATTATCAATGTAAGCAACCAGACTATTGGTGGTACCTAAATCAATTCCAATGATTACATCTTTAACCTCCGGAGATTTTTTAACATTTCCTGATTTTATATCTATGGGAATTTTCACAATGACTTTGATTTAATAAATCTTATAATCATACAGTTTATATATAAAAAAGTTTATTGTATCCCTTGAAAATTCATATCTTTGCAAAAAAATTAGGCATGGATTATCCTGAATTAATTGTTGAAAGATCAGACGATATTTTTATCTTAAAAATCAATCGTCCTGAAGCATTAAATGCTTTAAATATAAAGGTTTTTGATGCTTTGGAATATTTTTTTACAACATACAATAATGATTTATCTGTAAAAGGAGTTGTCATCACAGGTTCAGGGGAAAAGGCATTTGTAGCTGGAGCTGACATTAAGGAATTTATGGATTTTGACAGTTCGGAAGGTGCAAAATTATCCAAAAGGGGTCAGGATATATTTTTTAAGATAGAGAGATTTCATGCACCTGTTATTGCTGCCGTAAACGGATTTGCTTTAGGTGGCGGATGTGAACTTGCTATGGCATGTCATTTAAGAATTGCAGGACCTGCTGCCAAATTCGGACAACCGGAAGTAAATCTTGGTCTGGTTCCGGGCTATGGCGGTTCTCAAAGACTGATACAGTACATCGGAAAAACAAAAGCAATGAAGATGCTTTTGACTGGAGAAATGATTTCCGCAGAACAGGCTTTACAATGGGGATTGGTCAATGAAATATCTGAAGCTGGCGGGGAAATTGATTTATCACTTTCTTTGTTGAACAAAATAAAATCAAAAGGTCCTTTAGCCATAAAAAAGACAATTTCATTAGTCAACGATTTTTTTGACAATACTAAAAATGGTTTTGAGGAAGAATATAAAGACTTTGGTTTTACTTTAGGTTCTTCAGATGCAAAAGAAGGATCCCGGGCATTCATTGAAAAAAGAAAACCATTATTTAAAGGTATTTGATATCACAAAAAGGAAAACTTTTTTTGAATATTTTGCCATTTTAATCACTAAACCTTTCAAAAAAGGAAAACAAATACCGAATTAATTTTATGAGAATATTTTATCTTATTATTTTTATTTGTTTTTCTGTTCTAGTAAGCGGCCAACAAATTCTTTATTCTGAAGGAAAACAAAAAATTCAATTGTACGAGAATGGAGTATATAGTCTTGTCACGGATGTTGACACCGTCATGGTCCATCTTATACGCCCGAATGTTTCCGATTCAATCGGATATTACCTGGTATTTTCTAAAATCATTGAAGCTGAGTATTTTGTCACCAACTATTTATTGCATAAGGAACAGGATGTTACAAACCTGAGTTTAAAAATTGCAAAAGAAGAAAAATCATCTGAATCATATCTCCGACAATAAAAAGAAATTAAAGGACTTGAGGATTAAAATTAAAGATAATGAAGATTTATACAGCAATGCACTTCATTATAAAACATTAGCTGATCATATTGTAGTCAATGACAGCATAACCAACCACAAAAAATGGGAGCGGTTAAAAAAATATGTTGATTCTAAAGATTATCTTTTAAAAATAATTCAAAACCGGGCACTGATGCCTCCAGCGGAAAGCAATGTAACCTTGGATATTACAGGAAAAACAGATGTTTTGGATAAACCTGAAATAAAGAAAATAATCCTTGAGTCAGATAAAAATTGTTCAGTCACAGAAATTGTAAAATCAAAAACTATCGAATTACAAAATGATTTTGCACCATTTTTCACGTATACTCCTGAACGACTGAAATCTTATTTAAAGAATGAAAATTTATTGAAAGGAAAAATTAGACTCAGACAAATCAATAACCAATATTATCTTGACTTAACACTAATACTTAATTCAAAAGATGCTGCAAAATCTTACGGAAATATCCCTGAAAACAACATGTTTCGTATAGAATTTATTAATGGAATCCGTCTTAATTTCAAAAACCTAAAAAATTCAGGAGGAAGTATAGAAGAATATTCCGGCAGAGTAATTTATAATTTAACGTTTAACGTCGGAAAAGAAATGTTAAACCTAATAGATAAGGTGCCGATAGACCATGTTGGGCTAATGTGGTCAACAGGTTTTGAAAAATATAATATTTATGAAATTGATGTATTAATGAATCAATATAAGTGTATCAAATCTTTAAATAGGCAAAAATAGTGTTGGGATTAAAGTTGGCCACAGACCCATTTTGGGTGAATATTGCAGAAAAGAGTATCGATGAGATTCTTACTGACCACGCTTATTGTGAACAAAAAGCTGCTTCCACTTGTATTTCTTTGATAATACAGTTTCCGGATAAAACTGATTTGGTGGAAGAGTTGACACCTATTGTAGCTGAAGAATGGGGCCATTTTAGAAGAGTAATTAAAGAACTAAAAAACAGAGGTTATTCCTTCGGAAAAAAAAGGGTCGATGATTATGTCATTGAACTTATGAAGTTTCAGCGAAAAGGTGGAAAAGAAATAGAAAGACTCCTGGACAAACTACTTATATCTGGCATGATTGAAGCCAGGAGTTGCGAAAGGTTTCGTCTTCTTTCCCTGCACATTTCAGATGAGGATTTGAAAAAATTTTATCACGAATTTATGGTTTCTGAAGCCGGTCATTATAAAACTTTTCTTGACTTGGCAAAATTGTATTGTGGCGATGAGGCCGTTAAAAAAAGATGGCAAGAAATGGTAGAATTTGAAACTAAAATCATGGAAAACAGAGAACTGAGGGGAGACAGAATCCATTAAAATATATAAGGTATGTGTAGTAAATTTTGGGTCAACTTTTTTATAATTTTAAGTAGTTTCATCATGCAAGTTTACGGACAGGCCAAAATTGATCCGAAACTGCTTAATATACAGGAAAATGAATTTAAATCTGTTTTTGTTGTGTTAAAACCCAAAGCAGATATATCTGCGGTCAAAACCATAAAAGGCAAAGAAAATAAAACAAAATTTGTTTATAATGAGCTACTGGAAGTGGCAGAAAAGTCACAATCTTCTATTTCTCTTTTTTTAAAGCAAAACCAAATTTATTATAGATCATATTATATTGTAAATGCATTTGCCATTAAAGCAAATAAGGCCTTAATAAAAAAGTTGGCTGCTTTTGAAGAAGTTGAAATCATTATGGAAGATGGACTTTTTATAATGGCTGATATTCAAAAGGAAAAAAATAGCGACAGAACAGTGACCTATGGCTTACAGAACATAAAAGCGCCTCAAGTCTGGTCTCAGGGTTTTCGGGGCCAAAATGTCGTCATCGGTGGTCAGGATACGGGATATAAATGGGATCATGAACAATTGCGAGATAGGTACCGCGGATGGAATGGAATCACAGCTAATCACCACTATAATTGGCATGATGCCATTGATGAAAATCATCCTATGCACTCAGGTAACAACCCTTGCGGGTATACCCTATCCATACCTTGTGACGACCATAATCACGGTACCCATACTATGGGAACGATGGTCGGAAATATTACAAATGATACTATTGGAGTTGCCCCTGAGGCCAAATGGATTGGTTGCAGAAACATGGAAAGGGGATATGGTTCGTTGTCAACCTATGTGGAATGTTTTGAATGGTTTTTAGCACCTTATGCCTACGGAGACGGACCGGAAGATGGGGATCCAACTAAAATGCCACATGTAATTAATAACTCCTGGGGTTGCCCTCCTGTTGAAGGATGTAATGCTTTGAATATTTACATGATGGAAGAGGCCATGATGAACCTCAGAAATGCTGGTTGTGTTATTGTTGTATCCAATGGTAATTCTGGAGGTACCTGTTCAACCACATTTGACCCACCCGCTTTTTTTGAAGGTAGTTTTTCTGTTGGTGCCACAAACAGTTCAAATGGTATTGCCAACTTCAGTAGCAAAGGACCAGTTACTTTTGACAATTCAAACCGGTTAAAACCAAACGTATGTGCTCCAGGTGTAGCTGTGCGATCTTCTATAGTTTATAATGGAACCTATGCAAATTATAGCGGCACAAGTATGGCAGGGCCCCATGTCGCCGGTGCTGTAGCACTTATCATTTCAGCCAATCCAAACCTGGCCGGTGAGGTGGATCAGATAGAAGATATACTGGAAAAAACCACACTTCCTCTGTTTGGTGGTAGTATTTGTAATGGAATCCCCGGAACTGCAACACCCAATAATACATACGGTTATGGGTTGATTGATGTTCAAAAAGCGGTTGCAAGAGCATTAGATTCCTTATTTGTTCCTATTCTTAAAGTCGACCAGTTTGGGTATAAACCCACTGAACAGAAAATAGCCATTTTATCCAATCCGATCACTGGTTTTAATCAGAACGATATGTTTACACCCGGAACCAGCACAGTTTTGCGTAATGCCATTACCCACCAAATAGTATTTACCGCAAATGTCAGTCAGTGGAATAGTGGGGCAACCCATACTCAAAGTGGAGATCAGATTTGGTATTTTGATTTTTCATCTTTTACCACGCCAGGAAAATATTATGTTTCTTCAGGCTCTACTCATTCCGAAAATTTTGATATAAATGATACTGTTTATCACAATATTTTTAAAGCCGCTTTTAAAA
Organism: Saprospiraceae bacterium; assembly: GCA_016715245.1. Classification (GTDB taxonomy): domain Bacteria; phylum Bacteroidota; class Bacteroidia; order Chitinophagales; family Saprospiraceae; genus OLB9. The sequence goes on along the minus strand of JADKAS010000001.1, from coordinate 575,099 downwards.
CGTACTATTATCAGAGATGTGGAATCGCCAAGAATGCACCTTTGCACATTCCGGGTTTATAGATGGAGCTTGTCATCTGGCAGATACCTTATGTTTAAATTTTTTAAATCCTGGTGTTGAAAGATTAAAAAGAAATGTTTCAGGAGGTTGGCACGACGCAGGTGATTACAATAAGTATGTAAATTTTGCGTATGCTAGTGTGATTGACTTACTCATGTCATTTCAGTTACATCCTCAAGCGTGGGCAAGTGATCAGATGGGAATACCGGAATCCGGAAACGGCATTCCTGATTTGTTGGATGAAATAAAATATGAAACGGATTGGTTACTGAAAATGCAAGACAACGATGGTGGTGTTTTTAGTTTGGTAGGTGTTCAAAACTACACAACGGCAAGTCCACCCTCAGCTGACAATTCTTTACGGTATTACGGACCCAAAACAACAAGTGCTTCCTTTTCGGCTTCTGCTATGTTTGCATTGGCTTCGTCACAATTTAGAAAAATTAATGTTCCGGGCGCTCAGCAATATGCCTTAATTTTAGACACTGCTGCTGTAGAAGCATATACCTGGGCTGTTAACAATCCAAACACGATATTTAATAATTCAGGACTTTTGGCCGCCGGTGAACAAGAAACAAGTGTATATGAAAGATCTATGCGCAAACTTGTAGCTTCTGTGTTTTTATACGATTTGACAGGTAATTCCACTTATAGAACTTACGTAGAAACCAATTATCTCCAAAGTAACTTTAAGCAGTGGAATACAGTGTACCCATTTGAAATCCCTACTCAATTGGCCCTTTTATACTATACATTTTTGCCGGGTGTTACACCCTCCGTATCATCGGATATAAAAAACACTTTTAGGAATTCTATTGAAACCACAAATGACAATTTGCCTGCCCACACAAATCAAAATGACGCCTATCGTTCTTTTTTGTCCGATGCAAATCATACATGGGGTAGCAACAGAACAAAAACTAGCATGGGAAACCTTTTTGCTGCTTATAAAGAATTTGGTCTGAATCCGTCAAATAATGCAGCAATCAACGCGATAACCAATAATTATATTCACTATATACATGGTAGAAATCCGGTTGGTTTATGTTTTTTGACCAATATGGAGCATTTGAATGCCGGGAAATCAATTAATACCGTTTACCATAATTGGTTTCGTCACGGCCATAATTTATGGGGAGACGTAAGACGTTCCACTTATGGTCCTGCCCCTGGATTTCTTTCAGGTGGAGTTAACCCTTCATACGACCTGGATCCTTGTTGCCTGACCAATACCTGTGGTATATATAACCCTGATTGTATTCAGCTGCAACCACCTAAACAGCAGCCCATTTTAAAATCCTATCTGGACTGGAATAGAGGGTACCCCCAAAATTCATGGCAAATTACAGAACCGGCTATTTATTATCAGTCAGCTTATTTATTTTTATTGGCAGGTAAGGTAAATTTTTCCGGAGAAAATATTAATTCCGATACTAAGGCTAAACAAATATCCGGAGACATTGATGTTGCCACGTATCCAAAATCAATGGTGCTTACATCGCCTGATTTTTCAAAATTTAGACTTTCAGTTGACAATAGCGGGTTATTAATGGTTGTGCAGGAGACAAATCCTATAGTTCCCAGCTACAAACTCATGTCAGGAAACTTATTGATTGTAGAGTCTGCCAAAGGACTCATTCTGAGAGCGCCTAACAATACACTTTGGAGATTATATATTAATGCTGCCGGTATAGTTTCAACAGAAAGTTTACCATTTCTTCCTTCTGTACATACAAAAATTACCGGTGGAGATTTATTTTTTGAAAGTCAAAACGCAGGTGTAATTCTTAAGGATCTTGATGGTATTTGTTATAAAATTTCAGTGACAAACACAGGCAGATTGATTGTTCAATCAGTTTCGTGTACTTGATACCTAAGGATATCTTCCATTCTGAATTGTTTGGATTGCTGTATCCATTCCTTGTATAAAAATTGTGATTCGAGAACATTTTTATTCCCAATCATAATAATTTGTTCTCTCGCTCTTGTTAATGAAACATTCATTTTTCTGTCAATACCTCCGACATTCAGGGAAGTTATTCTTTGTAGTTGATTCATGTTGTTGGCGCACAAAGATAAAAGTATTACATCTCTTGCTCCTCCCTGATATCTTTCCACAGTATCTATAGTTACGTTCGGCTCCATTTCAGGAGTATCATCCAGAATATGTTTGCGTATTTGCGCTATCTGAGCGCGGAAAGGCGTAATAATACCAAAAGACTGGGATGTAACGGGAATATTGTTTTTTTCGTAAATTTCACAAAGGTCTTTCAAAACGGAAGCACAAACAGATGCCTCAAATGTATTTATTTTAGCGTTTCCTGATATTTGTGTTGGTGTATGAATAAAAATTATTCTGTTTTGAAGATAGTCGGTTTTTCTGTGCAGTGAAGTTAGATATGTTTTTGAATTTTGTCCTCCCATAGTAGGAAGTGGAGCGTGTTGATTTTCGTAAAAGTGCCTATCAACAAACATCTGTAAGTTAATGTGCATTCTGCCTTGTTCCGATAAAATCCCATAAGAATGGTCCCAACCATTGTCTTTGTATTGATGAAAAAGTCTGTCAAATAAAGAGTATGAAGTGTCTTTAAAACCACAGGACAACAATTCTTCGTCACTAATTCTTGTACTTTTTTTGTTTTGCCTCACGACAGCAGGCAATTGTTTATGGTCGCCAATTAAGATGGTTCTTGCACCTTTTGACAAGAGGCCACAGAGCATCGGCTCCAAAATCTGGGAAGCTTCATCAATGATAATGGTTTCAAAAGATTTTAGAGAAAAGATTTCAGGTTTGCCAAGAATGCTTGAAACAGTGCTCACAAAAATCCTTTTATTTTGAATAAAGGATTTTATTTCATTCCTTTTATTAAAGTTTTTTATTTGAACATCTAATAAATTTTCTAAAAAATCAGGGTGGGTTGAAGCTTTGGAACCAATCCTGACAAAATTACTTTTAAATAGAGTACTTATATTGGCCATCGCGTTACAGATCTCATCCACAGCTCTGTTTGTATACGCCAATACAAGAATATTTTCATTAGATTTGAAAAAAAGTTCTTTAATAATTTTTTTAAGAACCACATTGGTTTTTCCTGTTCCCGGAGGACCCCATATTAAAAACAAGTCCTTTGAGTGTATCGCTTTTTGAATTAATTTATGTTGTTGCGATGTGATATGATCTTCTACATCAATTTCGATTGAAAGATTAGAAATCTGAGGTGGTTTTAAACCAAGGAAAAGTTCTTTGAATTTTTCATTTGATCTAAGAAAATTGTACAAGGATTCATAAAGTTTATGAAAGGAACTGTCAATAAGGTCTTCTTCCAGATTCCATTTTGATTGCGAAAGGAAAAAGGTTTGATTGTTTTGTTTGTTTCGAAGAGTAACCGTAACTTGCTCTTTTTGTATATCAGTGATGGTACATTTATACACTTGCGAATATAAAACGTCCTGATCGTTTCCTTCGGCAGGATAAATAAGGGCAATATCACCTTTTCTGAAGTTGGACACTTTTGCATCTTTGTCTATCTGAAAAATTATCTTTGGGTCATCTGTTTGGGTATAATTTTCTTTTATCATTAGGTTGGTAATAATGGCAAATCTGTTTTCTTTCTCCACTACATTTTCAAGCCATAATGCAGCGTGTCCCTGTGACGCATCAATACCATGTTCGCCGATTTTTGCCATGGTAAATTCTCTGGCTACAAAAGAAAAATAATTATAAAAATATTTTTTTTCAAAAGAAGAAAGGTTTTGATATAATTTTTGAAACTCTTTAACAGCCCCCACTAAAAAGCCGTTCAAATAGTCTATATCATTCAGATTGATTGTATTAAATATTTCGTGGTTTTCAGGCAAATTTTTCATTAATTCTTCTAAAATGACAATTTCATTTCTAACCTTGAGGACCTCCCATTGCTGAAGTTTTAATGAAGGTGAAAAACGTAAAGCTTTTTCATTTTCTTTAGAATATAATATATAGTTTTTAATGTATTCCGTCTTCTTTCCGTAAACGGAATGAATCAACATTTCATATATCTGAGTTTGTGCAAAATGTGCCGAGCTGATTCCATACGCGTTTGGTTTCCAGGGACTGCCACTTTTTAACTCAACAATAGCAAAAGTTTTGGTTTTTTCATCAAAAACGAATAAGTCAAGACGTCCCTGAATACCGTATTTTTTAGAAAAAAAAGAGGACTCTATAAAAGAATTATTTTTATCTATTCCCAGTTGCTTAAAATCTATGGCTAGTACTCTTTTAAGGTTTCGAAAATGCGTCTCAACTTTTTGCCATAGTATTTTTAATTCATCATCTTCAAGAAGGGTAAGGGGAAGACCGAATTTTTGGAAGATAATGGGTGTAAGATTTTCCAAAAGTACGTCAGGGTTGTTGACCAGTTCTTCAAAAAGAAAATTCACAATATTCCCCAATAAAACAGGTGTTTTTGGATCAGACCCTCTGAATTTATTTAATAGATAAACTACAGAATGACTACCATTTTCTTTAAAACATTCTGCTATGGAAGTAACATCTATCAAAAGATCCGGCTGGAGGACAAAAGCTTTCGGGACAATGGCAAAGTCTTTAGTAATTTCATTGTCAATAAAATTTACAGGAACGGGTAAGGTAAAATGTTTGTTTAGAGAAATAATATTTTGATTAAATATTTCATTGCGGTGGACAACATTAAAAATGGCTGTTTTTATTTCATCGCCATTTTTTTCATCAATAAATAACATTTTAAAATTTTCAACATCAACCTCTACAACAAGTGCTTCAATGTATGGTGAAAATCCAATGGTTTCAGGTTTTTCCCGGATGAAATATTTTTTAATATCTTTTGACCAACCAGAAGAAGGAATCCTGGTAGTATTTTCCGATGTTAATTTTAACAGTTGCAGAATTACATGTTTTCCAAGAGAAATTCGCGCATAAAGCGGAATAATATCGTTTGAAATACATTTCCTGAAACAATGTGCATAAAACAGAAAAGATTGATTCATCTTGTATTGCAATCCAACATACGCCAATCTTGAAAAAAGAGTAGGAAATGATATATTTTCTTTTAATGTAATTTCTTCAAGCAAAAAACTAAACAATTGATGAAGGGCCTGAAGTTGTTCATACTCATTCAAACCTGAGTTATTTACAATTTCATGATATTGATGTAGAAATAGGATTAAAGTTTCTTCAGGTAGTTTTTTAAGTTATTATTATTCATACAGTAGATATTTTAAACGAAGTTTTTTGAAGTTTTCCAATTCATTTTTCCATGAAGCTCTGATTTCTTTTTCAGTTGTTTTAACCATTAACATTTTTCTCAGGGAATCTGTTCCGGCAAGTTTATCAAAAAATAAATTTTCCAGAAAAAATGGTTTGCCTGTTTTATTAATTTTAGAATACATTTCTATAAGATAGGATAGATTGAGTTTTTTTTCATTCAATAATTCTTCTATGGTTTTTGTGGTCAAATCTGTTCCATAACATTTTTCACCCTGGTGTAAGGGTGATTTTGCCCCGTGATTTGGCATGGGTACAAAAAAATAGGATGAGGTAATCGATGGGTGTCCAAAAACCTGAAACTGGGTTTCTGTGCCGCGTCCCACACTAACCTCCGTGCCTTCAAAAAAACAAAGGGAAGGGTAGAGAAGAACAGATCTTGCATTAGGAAGGTTGGGTGAAGGCCGGACCGGCAATTCATAAAAGGAATCGTGAGAATAGTTTTTGTTTTCTATTACCGTAAGTTCACATTGCACCCCATTGCTCAACCATTTTTCTCCATTGATCATTTTTGCATATTCACCAATGGTCATTCCATAAACTACAGGAATGGGATGTAAACCAATAAATGAAGAAAACTCCTTTTTCAGAACTGGCCCATCTATATAATGTGCATTTGGATTTGGTCTGTCCAGAACGACAAGTGGTTTATCATTTTCTGCACAAGCCTCCATGACGTAATGTAAAGTAGATATATAGGTGTAAAAACGAACACCTACATCCTGAATGTCAAATAAAATAAGATCAATATTTTCCAATTCTTTCACGGAAGGTTTTTTCTTGTTTCCATATAGAGAAACAATAGATATTCCTGTTTTACTGTCTTTTTCATCTTTTATTTTTTCCCCGGCATCAGCATCTCCTCTGAATCCATGTTCAGGGGCAAAAACCAATTGAATATCAATGCCTGCTTTTATCAAACTGTCGACCAGATGTACCCCACGTACAATACTGGTTTGGTTCACGACCAGCCCTACTCTTTTATTTTTTATCAAGTCATAATATTGAGGTAGTCTTTCAGCACCAGGCACTATTTTTAAAACTCCTGAATTATTGATTACTTTAACCTCAGAGGAAGAAAGCAGGTCCGTTTTTTCATTTTGACATGTGGAAAGAAAAATAAGAAAAAAAGTATACAGTGTAATATGAAACATGGTAAAAGATTAATTCAACACTAATAAACAAAAGAACCATTGGATATTGTTTTTAATTCCTTATTTTTTATTTCAAAATAATAGATTCCTCTGTATCTGTCATTTCTAAAAAAGTCTGTCAATGAAAAATCATTTGTTTTCTCAAATCCGGATTTGTAAATGTATCTTCCCAAAGCATCATAAATAAATAAAACAGCCTCTTTTTCGTCATCATTTTTAAAAATTATTCTACTGGTATAGATGTCTGCAGGATTTGGGATAGTTATTGATTGAGTGTTTTCCCAATCATAATAGGTAATTTTCAATATTTGGGATTCACCTAAAAGTCCAAGAACTAGCCTGTAGTAGTTAGGTCGGTTTTTTATAGGAAATGAATCGACAAATGTAAAATTTACAGCTTGGTCGGGACTTCCGCAAACTCCGCCAATTATTCCAATCTCATCGAATGTCTGTTTGTCTTCTGATCGATAAACTCCTATGCCGAAACATGTGTTGCCCGGTTTCATTGTCCATTTTAAAACAACCGTTTTATCTTTGACAAAAGCAGAAAAATTTTGCAACGCAAAATGATCTTGAGAATAGGAATCCATTGGCCAGAAAAAGATTCCAAAGAAAAAAATTAAACATAAAATTTTCATGCTTCAAGAACGAAAAAACACTATTTTTATTTTATCAAAATAATTGTTACATCACCATATTTGTTTTTTACAAAGCCATCCGGGGTTTTATATGTAGTTAAATAAGTGTAAACACCTTGCTGGAGAATTTCTCCATTAAAGGTTCCGTCCCAACTAATGCCATTTGGGTTTTTACGGTTAAAAACAAGATTACCCCAGCGGTCGTAGACCTTCACATCAAGTACATAAAAACAATCCGGTATGGACCATGTCCACAAATTATTCGGAATACCGCTATCCGGAGCAAAAACATTGGGAATGTTAATGTCTGAAGAAGCATCTGTAGTGATATCAAAAGATTGACGAAAATCACAACCGGTGACGTGATAAAGATCCAGGATGATTTCTGCTGATTCTCTGGTGGTAATTGTATTAGAAAAACAGGTATCACAAGACATCAACCGTGCTGGACTCCATCTTACATTCCATACAGAATCAGACAATGGCAGAGATAATTGCAATGGTTTACCGGGATAAATGGTTGTGTCATCAAAAAACTGCATGTCATCCAGACCTGGAATAACCTTAAGGTTGAAGTTGTATGTAATTTCACACCCATTTTCCGGATGAAAAAGTATTACATTGCCTTCTGTTGAATCCTGATAAATGGTATTGGTTGATGTGGATCCATTGCTCCACTTTATACTCCAGGCGAGGTTTTCCTCTATATCAGCATAATACAATTTTTTGTCACAATCAACTTCAAAATCTGGTTCTGAGGGTGTATCTATCTGAGTTATTTCAACAGTAATAATGGAGTCACACATTTTTGCAGTTTGAAAAGGAAACTGATATTCTCCAGCACTTTGAATCCAGGTGTTATGAAGATAAATACTGTCTTCCGGGCAAATAGTATACTTTTGGTTTATAAAATATTTCGGTGAAAATAAATATGTTGTGGTTGAAAAAATGGGGCAGGGCAAGTTCTGCAACGTGTCTTTTAATGTATAGTTGTCGTATATCCAATTATTATTAACAAAAATGGAATCGCCATAACAAAGATTAATCTCCCGAAAATTGATCTGAGGAGGGGAAAATGTAATAACATACTGATGAATACTGTCGCAACCAAAGGAAGAAATGTCTAGTGAAGATATAATTGTATCGCTAAATATCCAGAATCCATTGATACGTACTGAATCCCCTTTACATGTATTAACCGGTGTTGTTATTTCGATTTTATTCACAACTTTCAGATTTAGTTTGGTAACGGTATCACATCCATTAATTGAAGTCTTTATTTGCGTATATTCACCGGAATTTTTTAGATAAACTCCGTCAAAAAACAAAGAATCCCCGGTACACAAAAAAGAATTGATGGTCTTGGTTTTCAAAATGGAAGCAGAAACAATAAAATTATTCTGATATTCACATTCATCGACCAAAAATTGGTCGGAAGTGTACACCATGCCTGTAGTCATTCCATCGGTATTGAGTACCATAAAAAGATTCGACAGATTAAAGGTAGAAAATGTGTAGGTTAGACCTGCAATAATTTTGCCGGGTGGCATAGGGAGATTGACGTTATATACACCGATCAGCGTGCCTGTTGTCGCAGGATTTCCGTTAAAAAAGGCAATTTTAAGTGTATTTTGAAAACTAGCAGTGGCGGTGGGTAAGTTGGAGACATTAAATGTTACTTTATATAGATTTGAAATCGAATCAAAGGTTAGACAGGTGATTTCGCCTGCTATATTGGTGGCGGTTTGTAAAAAATTACCATCCGGGTCGAGAAGAGAAGCCTGTACCAAAAAGTTGTTTAAACGGCCGTTTGTTTCTGTTGCATTGTTTTTTTGTTTTTGGGGTACGGTTAAATCATCATTTATATTTAAAACATGATAATTGTATTGATTCCAAATCCCTCTCGACGGAGCCCAGAATTGGCGGTTTCGTGGAGAAGCAAAAATTGTCATCTTACCCCTGTTTCGGGATCCGGAAGAAGCACAAGCAACACAAATTTTTGATTCACCCGTATTATCGATATCTCCAACTATAGGATATTCAGATCCGGTGCCGGATACACAGCTAAATGTTGACAAATCCACTGGTGGTTGTACCGATCCGTTGATAATTCTGAGAAAATTTTCATCCCTGTACACAATTTCCTGAACACCATCCTGATTGAAATCAAACATGGTCATTCCTGTTGTGCCAGATTCATCATTCGTACTTAATCTCCAGTTTTCCTGAAGTGAGGTTGTTCCATTGTATTTGTAGGTAAGCAATAAATACGGCCGGGTTACCCCAATGACAGGGGATCCATTCCCATTAATATCTCCTACAAAAGCAGCACCACTTGCTTCAGGGCAACACCCCCCAAAACTGGAAGGCATCGAAGTTTTTGCTATCAATACAGGAACATCATTTTGTAAACTATATACGTAAAGTCGAGAATTATTACCCAAACCCTGACTTGAAATGATAACATCAAGTTTATTATCCAGATTGATATCTCCAATGGAAGTATACCCATCTCTTTCATTATTGTCAACGGTTAAATTATAAGCCGTCATACTGTTCCCATTTTTTCCTGCAGTGTTCGTAATCTCCACTTTATAAACGCTGTAACCTGCAGCGAGTTCCAGCGTATTAACATCATCATCAAGATCTGCAGCTATAGTGGTCGAGTAAGAATAAGCATTAAAACTTCTTGAAGCCTGACCTATTCCATTGAATCCACCTTCGGCAAGCTTCACCCCTGTCTGAGCATTAAAGATTTCATTATAAATGTACACCTCAGGTATTCCGTCCTGATTAAAATCTGCAAAAGCAGGCGATCCTCCGGAACCCAGACTGCCGGTAAAATCCCCATAAGTGTCATTAGAAATCCATAGGCGGTTACCAAAAGAATCGTAACAAACCAGTCTTCCCCTTAGGTTTGACGGATTTTGAGAATCATTTGCTGTGGCTACAACAATTTCCGCTAATCCGTCAAAATTGATATCCGCCAGCGCAAAAGTAGTTGGCCCGCCCCATGAATAATAAGGCGTTGGAATCGTTGAAACAGTTTCTCCATCGGTAGAATTTACGATACTTATACCGCTTGTTATTCTCGTGCTCGTTTGAAAGCCTGTAATGCCACTCATAATGATTTCAGGAACACAATCATTGTTCATATCAAAAAGAAGAGGTGATTGGTAGATTGCAGTGGAAGCCGAACTTTCAAACAATTTATTAATGGCAAAATTAACAGTCGGAAAAGGTTTGTTGATAAAACATTTTTCGGTGTCTACAATAGAACATTCATATTTGTTTGCTATCAGCGTAATATTCAAAATAGCAATACATCCATTTTCATCAATAAAATATTGAATATAACTTCCTTCTTTTTCATACGTTATTCCGTTGATGGTAAAGGACTTAGCATCATTTAGAGAAAAAAACTTATTTTCTTGTGTAAGTGGGAAATGCCGTATATCAATAGAAATGAGGCTATCGCATCCATAGACACTCTGTATTGACTGTAAAAATGTACCAGGTGAATCATACGTAAAACCATTTATCTGAAGCAATTCACCCTGGCAAACGGTATACTGCAGAAAGGTAGTGTCCGGTGGGTGGAAGGCAATAGAGATCGTATCTTCAAGAAATCTACAAAGTTCAGTTTCTATTCTCACATTATATTTCCCTGTTTTGCTAACATAATAATTATGTGTACTACTGTTATCTTGCCATATTATATCTTTGTAAAATTGTAAATTGTGCCTTAATTCATACTGTTGATTGTTGCAAATGAATTTATCAGGTCCAAGATCAATTTCAATTTGATCATAATTCTCCTTTGAAATACAATAAGGAGAATGACTATTATAAATAAAAGCTTTTGCAATAAGAGTTGAGTATACATTTGATTTATTTGGAAGACTCAAATTTTGACCTATTTGCATACCTTCCATTTCAAGATTTACTATTAAGTTCGTTTCATTACCTGTCATAAGATTACTTAAACTATTTCTCAATTCGTTTAATGTTAATGCTTTGTTCCAGATTCTGACATTGTCAATAAGACCACTGAAATAATTGCTAAATTCACCATTGAGTTTTTTATAACAGCCAATTCTGATAGGTTCATTTGATGAATATATAGAATTATGGCTTCCTCTTATCCAAACAGATGAGACTTCGTTGCCATTTACAAAAAATTTGGTGCTAGAATTGTCTCTGACCACAGCAATATGAGTAAACGAATTAACAGGTATAACAACATCTTTTGATTGCAAAATATCCGTAGTAGTACAAAATCCGCTTTTAGAGGTATTCCAAAATAGTTTACCTGCATTTATGGAAAGATAAAAACTATTTTCACCATTACACCATTCTTTCCCGATGATAATCCTATTTTCATCGCTACAATTAGCGTAAATCCATGCCTCAATAGTCAGTTCTTTTATATCCTGGAGGGTTGTAGCTGAATTTTCTATTTGTAGACAGTTGTCACATCCATTAAGTAAAATAGCTTTATTAAATTGTCCATTAACGTAATTTGTTAATAAAATCAATAAAGCGAGGTTAAATATTTTTATAGAAGCCATTCTGAAATCAGAAATCATTATATGTGACAGTTTATATATTTTACTCCAAAAGTAAGTGATTTATACAATAAAAAATAGGGAATAGGCTATTTTAATTATTCTCGATGGCAAAGTTTAGAATAGTTGTATTTGATCTAAACTCTTATAAACAACAATTATTTTTAGCGGAAATAAAGAAAACCTGTTTATTTAATAAACCCTATTAAGAACAACCACCTCATTTTCACCAAAACCAATCCTTTTTTTGGCTGACTTTTTAGAGAATAATAGGCCAGAAGTAAAAAAAGAAGAAAAAAACTTGAAGATATATTCCGTAAACTTTAATATCTGGGCATAATATCCATTATTGCGAATTCTAAGTTTTTCATGTACCCCCGAGTCAAAACAAATGTTGTCAAGTCGGTTGTTTATCCTGTCTTCATCAATAAAATGTTCCAGAGCAACATCAGGGCAATACCATATTTCACCACCGTATTTTTTAATCTCGTAGGCTATATATTTGTCATCACAGCGTCTAAGCAAAGCCTCATCAAATAATCCTACCTTCTGAAGAATTGTTTTTTTATATGTCATATTGCACCCGGTAGGATATAAACCAATTTTCTCATACTTCATTTGTTTTTCTCCCAGATCATGTTTGCTTACCAACCCCCATGTAAAATAGCTCATCCATTCAGGTTCATGTCCGAAATATCGGGGAATTATTTTACCACCAATACCTGCAAAAAGTGAGTTGTCAAGTTGTACTATATTTTTTTTCAAATTACTTAAATATTCTTTTGGTAAAAGGGCGTCATCATCTATAAAATTAATAAAATCGCCCTTAGACTCAATAACACCCCTGTTTCTGGCTGCGGACAAACCCGGCTTTCCTTCAAAATAATATCTTATGTTTAATGAGTGTTCATTTTTTATAATAAAATCTTGAGCAACATCTTCTGTGGTATCTGTTGAATTATTATTTATGATGATAATTTCAAAATCATTTTTCGGAAGGTCTTGTTTCTGAACATGCTCCAGGCATATTTTCAGAATGTTTGACCTGTTATGGGTGCAGATTACTGTTGAAATTAACATAGAATGAAATTGTTTTACATGGTAAACCGTTCAAATGCATCAATAAAGGAGTCTTTTGTGCAGTTAAATATTTTTATTTTCTTTCTATTTGCAAATTCATTAATTTCATGATATCCTTTAAATGTAAGCACAAACTTCTCCAATATTTCATGCATTTTTCGTTGGCCTTTTCCAAGTTTTTTCATTACTTCAGGCTTGGCTGAATGAAAGTCATAAAAGTGTTTTTGTGTCAAAAAGACTTTGTTGTCCTGAGAAACATAGATATCTTTTAACCAGGAATGATCCGCACCATGTATAAAAATAGAATTATAACCCATCCAGATTCCATTCATAATAGATGGAATAAGAACATTATGCGGTCTCGGCATTCCTAATTTTTTATTATAAAAAAAAGAAGTTAGAACTGAAAATCCTTCAATAGGTGTAATATTATAATAAAATATACTAAAATTATTATTGGCCATTAGATCATTTGTGAACCCAGAATTTTTTGCTTCAACAGGCACCAAAAAGTTAACATTCCAATCCGTTTTTTTCACTAACGCATCCGTCAGGTTTTTCCGTCCGGATTTGTATTCGTCATCCACATTTTCCATCCAAAATTCAGGTGCATTAATGATATAGTACAATGGTTTGGTCTCTTGGTATTTTTCAGAAAAAGCAAAATTATTCACTGCCATTAAATCTCCCTTAAGGTTTTGGAAATCAACATCTGCAAGAGAAGGGCCATTGCCTAAAATATGAAGGTTTTTGTCATAAATGACCGGAAAAGTAATTTTAATTTTTGAAGATAATACTATTCTGATAAAGCTCAAAATAGTATTTATAAACGTCAATATATACAGGGTAGGGGTCATTTTTTATTTATTATCGTATAAAAACCTATCCCCTTTTTTCCATTCTTTGTCTGAAGTACCTCCTATAATGTTTTTCAGATTTTTCGGGTGTGCTCCATAACCGGGTCTAACAGAACGGATATTTTTATCCGTATATTTTTCTCCTTTTCCTATATCCTCTGAAACATACAAACTTCTGGCAAACTGTTTGCCTTCCAGTTGTTTTTTTGTAAGTTCATAAGTTGTATTGCCAAGTGATTTTTCTGCTTCTCTGACTGCTTGAACCATGGCCTTAAATTCCTCAATATTTAAAGAAAAAGAAGCATCAGGACCACCTAATGACCGGTCGAGAATAAAATGTTTTTCAATAACGGTGGCACCCAATGCTGTTGCGACGACAGGGGCAATATTTCCTAATGTATGGTCGGATAAGCCTACTTTAACCATAAAGTCATTTTTAAACTCAGGAATCATTAATAGATTTGCTTCTTCAATAGGAGCAGGGTAGGAGGACGTACATTTTAATAAGGTAATATCATTATTTCCTGTATTCCTGCAAGTTTCAACAGCCAGTTTTATATCTTCAAATTCTGCTATTCCGGTTGAAATAATAACCGGCTTATTTTTTTTGGCAACGTATTCAATCAATGGAATATCCGTAATTTCAAAAGAAGCAATTTTGTATATGGGATTGCCCAATGACTCTAAAAAATCAACGGCTGTAGAATCAAAAGGGGAAGAAAAACAAACAAGTCCTTCTTCTTTTGCTACTCTGAAAATTTCTGCATGCCATTCCCACGGAGTGAATGCTTCCAGATACAAGTCATACAGTTTTCTGCCATCCCAGATGGTTCCTCCTTTAATCACAAAATCATCTCTGTCACAATTCAGCGTAATGGTATCCGCTGTGTACGTTTGAATTTTTATTGCGTCAGCTCCACATTTTGCAGCTTGTTTGATGGTGTCAATTGCCACTGACAACTTACCGTTATGATTAGCGGATAATTCGGCGATGATAAAAACGCTGTTACTCATTTTTTATTAATTTATACTCCAATGCTTCAGAATCTCCAACTTTGGTTTTACCTGAAAATGTAAAACCTATGCCTTCAAAAGACGCAATTGAAACTTTATTTTCCGGTTTAATGAATGCTAATATATCTCCCGGTTCTTCAAAATAGGATATTGCGGCATTCAAAAGGGATTTTGAAAGGCGAAGTCCCCTGAATTCCGGGTTCAGGTTAATTCCTATCACAAAACCATTTTGATGTTTATCTATTCTTATAAAGGCTGCTTTACTTCCATTGACTTCGCCAATATAACTCCATGCTTTGTTATTTGACAAACGTTCTTCAAACCACCTTATATGGTCTGAATACACTATTAAATTGGTATTAAAAGAATATTTTCTTGTGTCCGGATCATTGACCCATTCATATATATCATGTACATCTTGAATGACAGCATTTCTTATTTTTATGTCAAAGTTTAATTTGGCATGGATGACAACATCTTTCCATTTGTTGTCTATAAAACAATGATGCTTTAGGGTTGCTTCTTTGTAAAATCCCGAACTTAAAATGACCGGGTATAAACGGGGTCGGAGATCAAATGCATAGGTAAATATTTTGTGCAATTTACATTCCGAAAAAGCAACTTTTTCAATAAGGCATAAAAATATTTTCCAGTGAAACTCAAAATGAACCTCTTCAAGGGAAGTGTCCATAAGAAATGAAATTTCTGCATGTTTGTCAATCCAATTTATATGAACCAACCCTCCATAACCTATACATGTTTTATTATGGAGATAGGAAAAGAGAATTTGATCAGGATTTTTTTCATCAAAAAGTTTGAATACAACGCTTTTGAAATAATTATTCTGATCATCATCACTTAACAAGTTTTGTTGTCTCAAATGAAACAATTGTTCATTTCTCCAATTTTTAATCAACATTCTGTCCTCGTAACGAATGGGAACAATATTATATTCCTGATGTGAAAATATTTGTTTTTTGATGGCTTTATATGAGGTTGGAAAAATCAATTACTTGCTTTTTTTATAAGAAACCATGTAATGTCATCTTGAGGGAAAACCGGATCTTTTCTATAGACAAAACCATAATCCACCAAACAACAATCTTTGAATTTTTCTAAAAATTCACCGGCAAAATCTCTTTTAAATAATCTGTCAGTGTGTCCTCGGTAGTTTATGGCTACAGGGGATGGATTGTAATATTCCGCAATAAGAATGTATTTAGTTGAATTCTCGTACAACTTTTCATAAACTAAGGGGAGCATGTCAGGATTAATATGAATTAAAACTCCTTTTATTATTGAAATTTCAACCTTTTCTTCACAAGGAGCCTCAAAAATGCTACCCCTAAAGACATTTTGATTACCAATAAATTTTGCTAATTCCAAACTTGCTTTTTCATTTATCTCAATACCTTTCATTAATAGATCTGGATACAAAAGTTTTAAGGCTCTTAAGTTCATACCTATGTTCGCTCCGAATTCTTTGCAGGAATTAATTTTTCCTGCTTGCTTTAATGCCGTCACAAAAAAGTTCAGGTTAGACGCCAATAATTGTTCACTTTGATTTCTTTGAATATAATCATTGCCAAATTCACCCGCCCAAAAGTTTTCTTGCGCTGTCTGAAATAAATTCATATCATTCTGTTTTTTAAGGTGTATTTCAATTCTGCAATTTTCCAGTCTGACTCCACATCAATATCCTGACAGTCCATTCTGTTTAAAACAATGCAACCGGAATTATCTCCGACTATTTTATTTGTTTTCAAAAAACTTTTTACGTTTATCCAATAAAATTGTCCTGCATCGTGGTAATAATGTTCCAAATCCTGGGATCTGGTCAAAGCATGTTCGCTGTATACAAATTCAACATTTGTATCAATAATTTTTAAAGCACGCTGAACCGGAAATTCAAATTCAACAACAGGAAATAATGAGTGTTTTTTTTTCGTAATCAATTTTTCATAAGCAATAATTAAATGTTGTGTTCCCAGCAAAGGTGTGCAGGCATACAAACAACATATATTATCAAAGTGAATTCCTGATTCACTATATTTTTTTATTACTTCAAGGATAACATCTGCAGTTGTTGCATAATCATCGGCCGTTTTTGCTGATCTGAAAAAAGGAACGTTTGCACCGTGTTTTAAAGCTATTTCTGTGATTTCATTATCGTCCGTTGAAACCATAATTTCTGAAAACAAACCTGATTTCAGTGCTGTTTCAATGGGGTAGGCAAGCATAGGTTTGCCAAAAAAATCTTTAATATTTTTTTTCGGAATTCTTTTACTTCCTCCTCGGGCGGGTATAAGGCATAGGTTATGCATGATAATACCTCAAAATTGTTTCAATCACAAAATCCTGTTCTTCATCCAGTAAAGTAGGGTAGAGCGGAAGGCTGATACAGTGTTTATAGTAATTTTCTGAATGAGGAAAATCTCCTTCCTTCCACCCATATTGTCTGTAGTAGGGCATAAGATGAGTAGGAATGTAATGAATTTGAGGGAAAATATTTTTTGTCTTTAAATAATTGTACAGCCCAAGTCTGTCTTCAACTTCTATGACGTAAAGATGGTATGCATGACCATCTACAAATCCCGATTGCCCCTTAATAAAATCCTTATTTTTAAATACTTCTTCATATCTTCTGGCAATTTCTTTCCTACGTTCCAAGCCGGAATGTGCTCTTTTTAACTGACTTATTCCCAATGCAGCTTGTATATCTGTTAAACGATAGTTATAGCCTAATTGCTGCATCTCCATGTACCATCCTGGATAGGTTACACTTCCTTCAATGCCATTGGCAAAATCAGTTGAATTAGAATATTTATCTTCACCTTTGGTGATTCCATGAGATCTTAATCTCAACAGTTGTTTATATAATTCTTCATCATTCGTTGTAATCATACCACCTTCTCCGCAGGCTATATGTTTAACTGGATGAAAAGAGAAAATAGCCAATTCTGCAAACATTCCATTTCCGCAATTTTGATTGACGCCGTTTTTGTCAATAAAATATCCTCCGGGAGCGTGACAGGCATCTTCAATAATCCATAAGTTATATTCGTCCGCCAATTTTCGGACATATTCAAGGTTCACAGCTCTTCCGGCAAAATCAACAGGTATAATTCCTTTAAATGTTCCTTTCGGTGAAGATTTAAGTAAGGCCTCCACTTTTTTTACATCTAGTAAATATGTGTTCGGATCTATGTCAACAAATTCTACCTCACCACCACAATACTCACACAATTTGCACTTGGCAGAAAAAGTTATTGGTGCTGTAAATTACTTGCTATGGCTTTTTCAACCCTGCATAGCCATGTAGGCGCAAAAATGTAAGGTTGCGGTACCGTTGGCAATGCACAGCCGTATTGACTACCTATATATTTGGCAAAGCCTCTTCAATTCTTTGAATTTTGACCCTTGTAGATGATGATGAAAGCAAAGTTTCTGTAACCGCTTTTATGTCCTCTGATGTTATATTTTGTTTGCCATAAGGTATCATACTGTAATTTCTGATGAAACATGAATATTAATTAATTCTTTTAAACTTTCTATTGTTTCCCATTCTGTATTTTCTCCAGAAGAATAGCTAAATCCAGCAGGAACAGGTTTAGCATCAAATGTTTTGATATAACTTTCTATATTCCCAAACAGGCGCTTGTGGTAAAATAACATAATATTTCCCTAGATCATAAGTGGTAAATGAATCAGAAACAGTAATCATTTCTTCATGTATTTTTTCACCAGGCCTGATTCCCACTATTTTATATTCACATTCCGGACAAATAGCTTTTGCTACATCCATGATTTTGTATGAAGGTATTTTAGGTACAAACAATTCACTACCCCAGGCATACTGCAAGGCATGCATTACCATATCAACACCTCCCTGCAATGAAATGTTAAATCTCGTCATATTTGGATCCGTAATTGGCAATACTCCTTCCTTTCGTTTCTTCATAAAGAATGGCATCACTGAACCATTACTTCCCATTACATTGCCATATCGTACTACAGAAAATCTCAGATCCTTTTTCCCTTTGATATTATTGGCCGCAAGGAATAATTTGTCAGAAGTAAGTTTTGTAGCACCATAAAGATTAATTGGTGCACAGGCCTTATCAGTTGACAGAGCAACAACACGGGATATGTTGGTTTTCAAACATGCTTCTATTACATTTTCGGCTCCGCCAATGTTTGTTTTTACGCATTCATCGGGGTTGTATTCAGCGATGTGTACATGCTTCATAGCTGCAGCATGAATCACGTAATCCACTTCCTCAAAGGCTCTTACAAGTCTTTCTTTATCCCTGACGTCCCCTATAAAAAACCTGATTTGAGGATATTTATTCGGTGGATATTCCATTGCCATCTGAAATTGTTTTTGCTCATCTCTTGAATAGATTATAAGCTTTTTAATTTCAGGAAAGGATGCAAAAATATGTTTTGTCAGCGCTTTTCCCAAGGAGCCGGTACCACCTGTGATAAGAATTGTTTTATTCTCAAAAAAAGAAGAATCATTCATTAAATATATTTATATATATCTTTGTAATTGAAGAACAAAGGTAAAAAAATATGTTATTAATTTATTTAATTTGTTGTGCTTTTTTGGCCTATACTTCTCAATAAGTTTAATTTTGCCGGTCAGACATCCATTATAAATAATATGGCATTAAGAAGGAATCATACAAGCAGCGGGAGAAAGGGTACAGGTTTTCTTGTACGGCTGTTTATTTTTATGATACTATTGGTAACTTTATTGGTTTGGGTATATTACAATAGGTCCCAATTGGAAAATTATTTTTTCAATAGTAAAACTGTTGTAATTGAAAATGATAATGTATTGCGCACATATTTACCAACATCAAATGGTCAGGTATTGCATAAAAAATATTATTCTCTTTCATATTTGCCAAATAAAAAATGTCCTGAATGGGTAGCATATCCTATGAAAAAACAATATCTGAAAGTAAGGAATATACAACATAGATTATCGTTTGAAGCAGATCCTGAATTGAATTCGGGCGGTACCAGTTATTATGATTATTCCGGCAGTGGATATGAAAGAGGACATCTTGTACCTGCAGCAGATATGAACTTCGATATGGAAGGACTTAAAGAAACCTATCTTTTTTCTAATATAGTACCGCAACAAAGAAATTGTAATCTTGGTGTTTGGCGGGAACTTGAAAAACAAGTAAGAGACTGGGTTTACAAATACGATGAATTGTATATTATTTCAGGCACTGTATTTTCAAACAATAAAAAAGGGAAAAAAATCGAAAAGTCCGGAATCTTTATACCTGATTATTTATTTAAAGTAATCTTAATTTACAAAGATGATAAAAAAAGTATGGTTGGTTTTTTAATTCCTAATTCTTTATCTGAGAAACACTTATATGAACATGTTGTGGAAGTTGATGAACTTGAAAAAATGACTGGAATTGATTTTTTTAATCTTATGCTTGATGATAAAATCGAAGAAAAACTGGAGTCAGAAACAGACTTAAAAAACTTTCCTGTCAGTGAAGCAAGGTATAAACTGCGAATTGAAAAATGGAATCTGGAATAAATTTTGGAATGCAACTATAAGTGTTTACTTTTGTGCCACTTTGTCAAAAAATGGTTGGTTGAAAATTGAAAACGATTTTTTTATAAAAAAAAATCTCAAAAATATAAAGAACATTTATTAATAACGATAATAAAGACAAACAAGATGGAATACACAGTTAAAGACAGATTTTTACGTTACGTTCAGATTGATACGCAGGCAGATCCCACAAGTTCCACTTTTCCATCATCAAAAAAACAATGGGATCTTACTAACCTGTTAATGAAAGAATTAGCAGAGATGAATGTAGAGGCAAGTACCAACGAGGCGGGATATATATATGCTTCCGTCCCTTCCAATTCAGACAAACCACTGCCTAAGGTCTTTTTTTGTGCACACATTGATACGGCTCCTGACTGCAGTGGAACCAATGTTAAACCAATTGTTATACAAAACTATCAGGGAGAGGATATTATTTTGCCTGATGATACAAGTCAGGTTATTTCACCCACTAAATATCCAGCTCTGTTGGATAAAATAGGAAATGAAATCATTACAGCAAGTGGTCTTACTTTGCTTGGAAGTGATGACAAATCAGGGATAGCCGTCATCATGGATGCGGTTTTTCAAATGATTCAAAATCCTAACCTTCCTCACGGTGAAGTTAAAATATTGTTTACCACTGATGAAGAAATCGGAAAAGGGGTGGCAAATGTGGATTTAAAAAAGTTGGATGCAGATTTTGGCTATACCCTGGACTCAGGTGATCTGGGATGTTTTGAGGACGAAAATTTCTCTGCTGACCGCTTGTCCATTCATATCACAGGTGTCAGCGCTCATCCGGGATATGCCAAAGGTAAAATGGAAAATGCAATTAAAATTGCGGGTGCAATTATTGATAGATTGCCCAAATTAACGCTATCACCGGAAACTTCGTCAGAAATGGACGGCTTCATCCATCCCAATAAGTGTGTAGCCCATTTGGAAACTGCCCAAATCGATTTTATTCTGCGTGATTTTAAAACCGAGAACCTGAAAGAATACGCTGATTTACTTGACAGAACCTGCAATGAAGTAATGGAATTGTTTCCTGGAAGTTCTTACAAGATTGAGCAAAAGGCACAATACAGAAATATGAAGGATGTTTTGGAAAAACATTCCTATGTTTCTGATATAGCCATAAAGGCAATGAAAAATGTAAATATTCCCGTAAAACAAGGAGCCATAAGAGGTGGAACAGATGGCGCAATTTTGTCACATATGGGCTTACCATGTCCGAATTTATTTGCAGGAGAGCAAGCTATACACAGTAAACATGAATGGGTTTCAGTTCAGGATATGCATAAAAGTGTAGACACTATTCTTGAAATCTGCAGATTGGTAACAACAGAAGAGTTCAGGCAATAATTTCCTTTTATGGTTGTTTGGGTTTCGGATAAAAATCCAGCCTGGCTGAAAAAATATGTGACACCAACACTCCACTCACACTTCCTATATTGGAAAGAGCGTAGTCGACATGCAACCTTCCAAGTTTTAAACCAAGACCAACGGTAGGCAATAATTCAATGTCGGTATTTTCAGGATCCGTTATACTTTTAACCTTTTGAATATTGTTAACTCCAAATCGCAAAAACACTCTTTTTACATAATCCAATTCTATTCCCAAACTTGGTTCTATTGCAAAGTTTTTACCTGAAATAAGGGCAGATTTTCGACCATCAGTAGAAAATACAAGATTGCCTTCTATGAGGTACCCAATTTTTTTGTAGTTGTTTTTATAGGCCGCTCCTGAAAGAATTCGGGGCAATGTTATTTCGCTGCTTTGTACGGGTATCTCATTATCGTTTAAAGCCAACACCAATTTTTCATCGTCGGTAAAATTAAATGTCCAGGAATTGTAAGTAGTGGTAATGTCACGTATATTGACGCCGTAAATCCAGTGATTGCCTTGATACCGCAATCCAAGATCTGTACCGAAACCCCATGATTTTGCAAATTTTCCTGTTGACCTGTGAATAATCTTCAGATTACCCCCCAATGAAAATTTTCCGGAAGAGCCAATGGTTTGAGCATAAGAGATAAGCCCTGCATACGAAGCGTCAGAAAAAAAAGTAACTCTGTTGTAGTCTACAGAACCATCTTCAGCAACGAGATTCAATGTATTTGGTATATTATCAATGCCAAAACGGATAAAAGAAATTGATCCCACACCATTTTTCACATCATTAAACTTTTTTGTAAGAGAAACAAAATCATAATTTGCAATGCCCCCAAACCATTGTGCATGCATGGCATTTATCTGAAATGGTGACTGAACACCTGCTAACCCAGCCGGGTTCCAATAAGCCGATGTTCCATCCGCTGTATTGGCTACCATGCTGCCACTCATACCCTGAGCTCTGGCACCAACGCCAATATTAAGAAATTCATTCACGTATTTTTGACCTTGTAATGGAATTGTTCCTATAATTACAACCGAAATAAACAATAGTAAAATCCCTTTGAAAAAACATTTCATATTTAAGTTGATCTTAAGTTATATTTATAATTTTATGCAAAAATAATCACCTGGCTGAATATCAACGATAAATCTTATAAACTTATTATATATTATTTATTTAAAACATCTTTTATATTATGAAGACAAATATATTAACCTTGCTTGTATTATTTTTATTTTCATGCAAGTTTGGGTTGAAGGAAGAGAAGATTTACGATATCCAGAAGCATGTTACCAACGTTCCGGCGGGGGTAGCGTCGGCTCACCCTCTCGCTTCACAAATCGGGACAGATATTCTTGAGGCTGGTGGAAATGCAATTGATGCTGCCATTGCAGTTCATTTTGCGCTTGCAGTTTGTTATCCCGGTGCCGGAAATATTGGTGGAGGTGGTTTTCTGCTGTACAGAGAAGAGAATGGAAATGTAGCATGTCTCGATTTCAGAGAAAAAGCTCCTTCAGGTGCAACAAAAGATATGTACTTAGACAGTATAGGGAATCCAATAACAGAAGCAAGCCTTTATGGCGCCCTAGCTGCAGGAGTTCCTGGTTCTGTGGATGGCATGTATGAAGCCTTTTTGAAATTCAGTAAATTAAAGAATTGGGAAAAACTCCTTCAACCCGCTATTGGACTTGCAGAAAATGGTTATCGTATTACTGTAAATGAAGCTGAAATGCTGAAAAAGAACCAAAATAAATTTAAAAAAAACAACGTTGACAAAACAGTTTTTCAAAAAGATGATTGGAAGCCGGGAGATCTATTAATTCAAAAAAGTTTGGGTGAGACGCTTAAACGCATTCAAAAAAACAAAAAAGCCGGCTTTTATGAAGGCCTGACAGCTGATTTAATAGTTGCGGAAATGAAAAGGTCAGGAGGTATAATTACACATGAAGATTTAAGGAATTATCATTCAGTATGGAGAAAACCAATGGTAGGGAACTACAGGGACATAAAGTTTATTCAATGCCTCCGCCTTCCAGCGGTGGGATAGCATTATTGCAACTGTTAAAAATGGTGGAGCCTTATCCCCTTGAAAAGATGGAATTTCATTCTCCGGAGCATCTTCATGTAGTGGCAGAAGCTGAACGCAGAGTGTATGCAGACAGAGCAAAACATCTTGGAGACCCTGACTTTTATAATGTACCTCAGGAAAATTTATTGGATTCTGCGTATATTGTGGGTAGAATGAAAAATTTCAACCCTCGAAAAGCTAGTTTGTCAGACAGTATTTTTCCAGGGATTTTTGAAAAGGAAGAAACAACACATTTTTCGATAGTCGACATTGAAGGCAACGCGGTGGCTGTAACCACGACTTTAAACGGCAGTTACGGGGCCTACACTGTAGTTGAGGGAGCAGGTTTTTTACTGAACAATGAAATGGATGATTTTTCTGTAAAACCCGGCACCCCCAACCTCTATGGGTTAATTGGTTTTGAAGCCAATAAAATTGAACCGGGAAAACGAATGTTAAGTTCCATGACACCCACTATAATTGAAAAAAACGGAACCCTATTTATGGTTGTTGGTACCCCTGGTGGCAGTACCATTATTACTTCAGTATTTCAACTGATTATTAATATCATAGATTTTAAAAAAGATTTATTTAGTGCTGTCCAGACCTCCAGATTTCATCACCAGTGGCAGCCTGACATTTTATATTTTGAAAAAGATGGAGTACCTGAAAAAACCATAAAAGTGCTTGAAATGATCGGGCATCATTGCAAACCAAGAGAAACCATCGGCAGGGTAGAAGCTATCCTGGCAAATACTACTTCCGATTTTACCATTGTTGCCGATAAAAGAGGGGACGATCATGCGGCAGGATGTGACCCTAAAAAAAGATAAAATACTGTTAATGTTTTGATAATACATGAAGATTTTTGAAAACATATAGTATATATAATAATTATTTATATATCTTTGCATCATTATTCCCCCGGATAGAATTTCATTCTCCTTTTTAAAATACCATCTTTCTGATAGAAAAAACAAAGCCCGACATTTGAAATGACGGGCTTTGATTTTTTAGTCCTTTTTCTTCTTGAAAGGATCAAAGTCTTTAAGCTTATCTTTTATCTTATTAATTTCCTTATTGGCGTTTTTGTCAATAGTTTCTTTGGCTTTTTGTCTCAGACTATCACTGATGACACCTTTTGTCATGGTATCGATTTTAGAAATTACTTTATCTTCTGCATTTTTTCTTGCCTCTTCCAAAACCCTTTTCGTTTCTGCTTCAGCTTTGGCTTTGGCTTTTTCCACTTCCTTATTAACAACTTTCGTTATGGTATCTCTTGCTTTTTGTTTTTGTTTTGAAACTTCAGTTTTAAGGGAATCTTTCCATTTTTTGCCCTCGTCTTTGACTTTATTTTCAATTCCTTTTTTTACGGTTTGACCGTCTCCTTTTACAGGAATTATTTTAATTTCAGGATTTAAAAGTTTTCCTTTGATTTTTATATCTAAAAATATATGGTCTCCCTGACTAAGGTTGATTCCGATTTTATTAGCTTCCTTTTCAAGCAGAGAGAGCCCTGTATTAGCGGCAGATGTCACTTTATTTTTTTCGAGCATTTCTCTTGGTATTTTAAGATGACATAATAAATCCATCCCGACACCAAAATTGTGTTTACCAGAAATATCCATATCTATGCCATTGAAGGATTTTTGAACTGGTTTAAAATCTACCATTCCCTTTACAATTTCAAACCAGTTTTTAGTATTTGTCAAATCAATATTGTGAAATTCTTTAATCTGAAGCGTATTTCCCAATTTGGATAATGGAGGATAGGCTTTTAATTTTCCATGTAAAGTTTCGATAAACCCCGATGCGTCCAAAGTAGATAAATCTATAGACATCTTTTGTGTCAGATTCCCTTTCATTACAAGGGTAGTATTAAACACACCTTCAATGTATTCTGCTACGGGCATAATTTTTTTGAAAACTTCGATTTGTCGCAAGGCTTCAATAAACTTAATTTTCGAAAGATCCAATTTTACGGAATATCCGGGCTTTTCCTTGACTTTTGTATCATATACCCCGTCAAAACTTATATTTCCTCCAAACGCTTTCGTGTTAAATCCTGTAATAAAGGCTTCTTTATTTCTTATACTGATCGTACCTATGGCATCGGACATAATAATATCCGTATACTTGAGTCGGGAAAAATTTCCATTAATATCTACCATCATTCTTTCAGGAATTTCATAAGGGGCAGTTACTTCTTCAGCTATTTTATTTTCACTTTGTGGTAAAAACATGTCACAGTCAAAATTATCTGACTGAATGTTGAGATTTCCTTTTAAAATCCCATTGCTAAAAACGTAATCAAATGCTTCCTTAACAATTCCGGATACAAAAAAATCACTGTTTTTAACGTTACCTGAAAAACGATTAATTTCCAGCGTATTTGCTTCAAAATTTCCTTTCAGCTCAAGATTATTAAAATCCAGACCGTTTGAGGTAAGTTGGCCGATTTTTCCATCAATGGTCATGCCTGATTTTTTAATAAAAGTTTTTTGTTTTGTGTCCAAACTAATTTCTTCTTTGTGCTGGCTGTTCTCTGCAGACACCGATTGATTCCATTCATCAAGATTTATTTTATCTGCATTAAATACAAGATCGGATTGCATACCCCCTTCTGTGGTAAAATAGGCCAGAGGATTAATGATTTTGGCTTTGAGATCCACCGTACTGGAACCTAATTTTGTATTATGAAAATCAAAATGAACAACCCTTGGTGTGAAATCACCATTGAAATTTTCAATACTAATGCTCGGTTTATTATCCATTTTCACAAGAATACCTGAACCTGCCACCGTTCCGGAACATTTTATCTTTTCGAAGTCTTCAGAAAGAATATGGCTCATTTTTGTATCAAAAAATACATTAAAATTCATAGTGCCCCCCAATTTTTCAAAAGAGGTTAACTGTAATGATCTTTGTAAATTTGTCAGGTTTAATCTTCCTTTCAACAGCCCATTAAAATTTTGGTCTCCGGTTGCATTGTTGACAGTCAGGCGGCCGGACAACGTTTCTTTATTGATGGTAAAAACAAAGTTCGGAATTTGAACTGCAAGATCCTTGTAATCCGGCTTATTGGCAAAGGTCCTCATATCCATGTTGAGATTTTCTACCGCAAAGGGACTTCCGGGATAGAGAACGTAGCCATCCTTTACATTTACACCAAAATCAAAAGCAGGATAATGCAGTAGTTTCCCATTGTATTTTCCGTCCAATTTCAACTTCAATCCGGCTTTTCCGCTTGTTTTAACCTGCTTAAAATCATTGGTATATGCATCCGGAACAACAGATAAAAGATTTCTAATATCTTCAAATGGCGTTTCTATATCCCATTTCATTGTAATGTCATCACCAGTAAAATGAATAAAGCCGTCACCTTTCACATCCAATTCATTTAATTTCAATACATTGTCTTTAAGGGTATATTTTTCTTCTTTAAGATTTATATCAAAAACTGCATCCAGTGAAAGTTGTATATTTTTCATATAATTTGTACCATCGTATCTGACACTAAGGCTGTCGCCTTTTGTTTTGGTATCCAGATCAAATTGATCACTGGCAAAATTTCCTGTACCCGTATGGTTAACCTTTTTAATGGAAAAATAAAGTGGTATTGTCTGGTCTACATATTTTATATCTGTATTGATGAGTTCATATTTATTAATATAAAGATGAAAAGGTGGTGTTTCTCCTTCTTGAAGTGTAGAATCCGCAGAGGTTATCTGATAATTGGTCAAACCATTTGATAGAACAAGAATATTAATTGAACCATCTTCCAATCCGATATAGTCAATAGTGGGCGTAACATTTTTTGAAATGAGGGACCATACATTTAAGTCAAAACGTAGCTTTCTGGTATTTAGCAAAGGTACCTCAAAAAATGTATCTCTTCCTGTAACACTCAGGTCAAGAATGGAAATATGAACATCCGGAAAGGACCGGATAAAAGACACATCTACGTCCCTAAAAACAACATCAGCTATAAGATTGTCATTGACTGCATTTTGAAGGGTCGCTACAATTTTGTCCTTAAAAATAAAAGGAAACAATAGCAGCGCAACAAATATTCCTGTAAAGGTATACAGTAAATACCTGAGAATCTTTTTAAGCATGAGGATATTTTTTTATTTTATTAGATGAAGACGATTAATTTTATAAAAAAGGTAAATTAAGAATAAAAATGTTCACGAAAAACAAATTTGTCTTTATTGAATAACCTCAAAAAGTTTGGCATTGTTCATGTAAGAGATTACCTTTGTTTAGTTTTTCAATTACAATCACAATGATTACCTACATCACAGTTAAAGATAATGAAATTATCGGGTTGCAAGAACCGACCCAGTGTGATTGGATCAATGTAAGTCCGCCATTCAGGCACGGAGAACTGGAATTTCTGGCTGAATATGCAGACATTCCGATGGACTTTATCACGGACTCACTCGATGTGGATGAAAGGTCTAGATATGAAAGGGATGAAGAAAATACACTTATTTTAGTCAATTCACCAGTCCTAAACGATGATTCTAAAGAAAATGAAGCCATTTATATAACCATACCCATTGGTATTATTTTGACGCCAAAATTTTTTCTGACGATTTGTTCCAAAGAAAACCCTGTCATTGAAAAGTTTCTACAAAACAAAGTTAAAGGTTTTAACCCCGCTGATAAAAGGTTATTTGTGATTCAAATTTTCGAACAGAACGTATTCAGATTTCTGGAATATCTTAAAAAATTGAATCTTCGCAGAAATCTTATTGAACAGGAGTTGTATAATTCGAGCAGAAACGAAGAACTTCAGCAATTACTCAGAGTGGAAAAAAGCCTGGTATATTTTGTAAGTTCACTAAGTACAAATGAATTATTGAAAATGAAAATGAAACGAACTGACCTGTTACGGATAAGTGACCACGAAGATTATCTCGATATGTTTGAAGACATTATTATTGATAATAGCCAGGCGTTGGAGATGTCAAATGTCCATACCAATATCCTTAGTGGCACAATGGAAGCCTATGCTTCTATAGTATCCAATAATCTGAATGTTATTATTCATAGATTGACCATCGTAACCATTATATTACTTGTACCTTCCATGGTAGCCAGTTTTTACGGAATGAATCTTCAATATCTCCCTTTCAATGAAAGTAAATTTGCTTTCATTTTTATCATTATTACAAGTATAATTTTAGGAGTTTTTGTTGTTTGGTATTTCAGTAAAAAGAAGTAATTACTCAGTTTTAATTATTTTGCTGTATGAGTCCGTCATTTCTTTTGAAATAGAAGAATTCAAAACCCTTACAAAAGTTTTTGGGTCAATCTGCAAGGTTATAACGCTGTCCTCTATTTTATTCACCTGTCCAATAATACCACTGGAAAGAACCACTTCATCTCCCTTTTGGATGGCATTCATAAACGCGATTTGTTCTTTTTGTTTTTTAGCCTGAGGACGAATGAAGAAAAAATAAAAAAGAGAAAAAAGCACCGCCATAAAAATAAGGTTGATCATACCGGCTCCACCTTGTCCCTGTAATATAAAAATCATTGAAAATGTCATAATAATAAATTTATTTGGGGACAAAGATAACCTTATGGCTCTTTTTATTATAATTTAGGAGGTTATTTATTTCCTGTCAAAAACCGACTTACATAAAACTATACTAATAAATTTACTGTTTTAACAATTACATCCAAAACCTTTTTATGAGTATTTTTTTAGTTGGGATGCCTGGATCAGGAAAAACCACAACTGGTTTAGCGATTTCAAAAGAATTACATCTTCCGTTTATAGATACCGACCAGTGGATTGAAGTCAAAACCGCCATGAAAATTTCCCAGATATTTGAAAGTAAAGGTGAGGCATATTTCAGGGAAGAAGAACATAATTTCCTCAAAACATGGACAGGAAAAAACTGGATTATTTCAACTGGAGGAGGAATGCCCTGTTTTAACCAAAATCTGGAATTGATGAAAAATAATGGGAAAATTATTTACCTCAGGCGTCCCTTATCTGTAATAATTGAAAGTCTTAATAATGATGCAATGTCAAAAAGACCATTGTTGTTGGGGAAAAACAGCGAATCTCTGGAAACACTTTGTTTACAATTACTACTGGAACGAGAACCTTTTTATCTGAAATCTGATTTAATAATAGAACCAGATGTAGCATTTAATGAAATTGCCGGGTTAATTCGAAGAAAAATTTATTAAAGTAATATGGAAATAGGAAAACATATTCAGCAGGAAAAATTTCAAAGTAATCAAGAGAAAGCGTATATAAATATGCTATTTACTTCTAATTATTTCAGAGATTTATATCAGAAAATTTTTAATAAAGCAGGTTTACTTTCCCAACATTACAACATTTTAAGAATAGCCAGGGGAAAATATCCGGAATCGGTCGGTCCCGGCTACATAAAAGAAGTAATGCTGGATAAAGGTAGAGATGTAACCCGACTCGTTGATAAACTTGAAAAATTAAACTACCTTGAAAGAAAAGTTAATTCAGATAATAAAAGGAAATTGGATATTTACCTGACACCAAAAGGTTTGGAGGTTACCAATAACATAGAAATTGAACTTAAAACACTGAACAAAAACCGAAAAAAACTTACAGAGGATGAATATGAATTACTTTCCAATCTTCTTGATAGAATGAGAGGCTGAATTATCCTTCAAAATTAAAAGAGATAGAAATAATTTCAGTGCGTATTCTTTCCAATACCCTGGATTCATTTTTTGAGTTATCATAAATTAAGAGGTTAGACAAACCTTTCGAAAATTTGATTTCAGGAGAAAAAATAAAGTAAGGGTAAAACATCTGGATACCAAACCCGAATTCATATTGGAAATCGTGAGGAGAAATTTTAAGCAGATTTTTGCGTGACTTTGAATTGGTCTGCACATCATAACTATATTTTAATCCTGCCAGCATAAACATTCTTTTATCTTTAAAAGGCATTGATTTATATCGCAACTGTAAAGGGATTTCGACAAAAACAGATTCAATTTTTCTGGTATTTACAATATTTCCTTCTACCTGTGTAAATTGAAGTCCTCTTTGTGCAAAAGAAAACCCGGGAATAAAACGAAAATCGAAATAGTCTCCAATACGTAAATTGGTGACCATATGCATATTTAATCCGATTTCATTTTCACCTTCTGTTACCCTGATACTGTCATTGTTAATAAAAAAACCAGATCTCGCCAGAGAAAAGCCTGTATTATTAAACCCAAGGTTGATACCAAAATAATAAGATTTTTCTGGTAGTCTTTAAAATACCTGTCATCTTTTCCTCCCAATTGTGCAAAAACAGAAGTAGAAAATAACAAAATAATAACTGTAATTAATTGTCTCATTTTTTGCCGATATATATGGTGCAGATACCACCTGTTAATGGAAAAAAGGTCGCTTCTTTAAAACCTGCTTCCAACAATTTTTGAGAAAATTTATCATAATCAGGAAAAACCTGAACGGATTCGTAGAGGTAAGTATAAGCTTTTGGATCTTTTGATTTTATTCTGCCAATAAGAGGTAGAATATATTTAAAATAAATCCCGAAAAGTTGTTTTAAAGGAAAACCGAATGGTTTGGAAAACTCAAGAACCATAATAGTTCCGCCAGGTTTTAATACTCTGTACATTTCCTGCAAACCTTTCAGAAGGTTTTCAAAATTCCGTACACCAAAAGCAGACATGGTCACATCAAAAGATGCAGAATCATATCGCAATTTTTCAGAGTCTCCATTTTCCAGAACAATAATGTTTTCAAGTCCTGCTTTTTGAATTTTTTTATCTCCAAGTCTTAACATTTCCTTTGAGATATCCATGCCAACCACCTTGACAGGTTGTAGTATTTTTTGTTGCTTCAATGGCTAAATCAGCTGTGCCGGTGGCAACATCCAGCATATAAGCATGAGGTACGTTTTTAAGTTTTTGAATAGCTTTTTTTCTCCAGTAAACATCAACACCTAATGATAAAAGCCGGTTTAAAAAATCATAATAAGGTGCAATGGAATCAAACATGCGTGTTACCTGATTTTTTTTCGAAGCATCTGCAGAATTATAAGGTGTCACTTGAGGTATATCAGACATATTATGTTTTTTACTGAAAATATAAAAACTTTCAGGTAATCATATAATTAACGGAATCTAAACCAACAATATTATAAAATTGTTTTTAGACAGTATCATTAAGAAAGATAAAAATATATGGATAATACCACCATTGCAAAAAAGTTTGATCTTCTGGCAAAATTAATGGAGCTGTATGATGAAAATCCTTTCAGGATAAAATCATATAGTCAGGCTTATGTGATCTTGAGAAAAGTGGAAAAAACATTTGCTTCCATGTCCCTGCAAGAAATTGATGCTATTCCTGGTGTAGGGTCCGGAATTTCTGGAAAAATTAAAGAATTGCTGGAAACCGGAAATATGAAAGCCTTGGATGTGTATTTGAACAAAACTCCGCCCGGTATACTCGATATGCTTGCTATTCGCGGTTTTGGTCCAAAAAAAGTTAAACAGATATGGAAAACACTTGAAATTGAAACCATTGGAGAACTCATCTACGCATGCAATGAAAACAGAATCGCCAATCTCAAAGGATTCGGCTTGAAAACCCAACAGGAATTGATAGAAAACCTGCAATATGCACAGGAATCGAAAGATAAATGGTTGTATTCAAAGGCATTTATATTGGCCTCAGAGTTGATCGAAAGACTCTTTACATTATATCCTTTGGAAAGATTTCAAATTAGTGGTGAATTATCTCTTCAATTACCGATCATTCAAAAAATCAATATAACTGCAACCATAATTCCCGGACTGGAACACTATGAAAACCTCAACATTACGTTGATCGCCGGGCAATTTTTATGCTCAGATATTCCGATATTTTTTAATGTCGTGCAAAAGGAACAATTTGTTTTTCAAAATTTTATTTTAGGGTGTAGTGAAAAATTTTCAGCATCTTTTAACTCTGATTCAAAAATTTATTCGGGTGAAGAAGAAATATTTTCGGCGTTGGGCTTTCCTTATGTACATCCGCCTCGAAGAGATAATACCGTTTTTTTACAAAAAAATGAATTCATATTTCCACCAATAGAAAGAAAACAATGTAAGGGCACTTTCCATCACCACACAACTTACAGTGATGGAATCCACACCTTGAGAGAAATGCAAAAAAAAGCAACTCTTTTGGCATATGACTATATTGTCGTTTCAGATCATAGTCAATCCGCTTTTTATGCCAATGGTCTTAAAATGGAAAGGGTTGAAGCTCAATGGCAAGAAATTGATCAGATAAATAGTGAAAAATCCGGCAGTTTTATGATAAAAGGAATTGAAAGTGATATACTTAATGATGGCGCATTAGACTATCCGGATCATTTTTTGACAGGATTTGAATGTGTCATAGCTTCCATCCATTCCAATTTGAAGATGGATGAAGAAAAAGCGACTCATCGCCTTATTAAAGCCATAGAAAATCCATTTACCAGAATATTAGGTCACCCAACAGGCAGATTATTATTATCCAGGCAAGGTTATCCTGTCGACATGGAAAAAGTAATTGATGCCTGTAGTGCCAATGGAGTAGCTATTGAACTGAATGCCAATCCTCGCAGATTGGATATAGATTACACATGGTTGGATTATGTGGCAAAAAAAAATGTCTTGCTTTCTATAAATCCTGATGCGCATAGTGCCGATGCCATTGAGCATATTATTTTTGGAATAAAAGTAGTTCAAAAAATCAATTTCAATCCTGAAAACATATTGAATACATGGGAACATGATAAGGTTTTGAAATGGCTGGATTCCAAATAAAACGTTTTACTGTTAAATACTTGTTAATCGGGCTGTTATTCTGGTTAGAGGGTTGTTAGGCATAAAAAGTATTTCTAATTTTGCATCACATTTTTTAACATTTTAAATTGTCATGTATAATGAAAAAGTTTAATTTATTATTTTTAATGCTTTTATCTTCAGTTATTATTTTTCATCTTGTAAAGATAAAGCTGCTGATGCATCTAGTGATGCTGCTGCTGCAACAGATCAGGCGTTAGCAACCACTGAAGGTGGAGTTACGGCTACGCCTGTTGATCCTTCTGCAACAACAACCGGTGATGCACAAACACCAGCCGTTCCAACGGGTCCCATTACCACATTAAAATTTGACAATCCAAACTATGATTGGGGTAAAATCAACGATGGGGAGAAAGTCACCCATTTATTTAAATTTACCAACACTGGAAAGGAACCGTTGATCATTAGTGATGCTAAAGGTAGTTGCGGATGTACCGTACCTGAGTGGCCAAAAGAGCCGATTGCTCCAGGTGCAAAAGGAGAAATCAAAGTTGTGTTTGATTCAAAAGGAAAAGGTTCTAAGGAAGGTAAACTTGACACTAAAAAAGTTACTATTACTGCCAATACTGATCCTGCGCAAACATTTTTGAATATTCAGGGTATTGTTGTTAATCCCAATGCTCCTCAATAGTTTTTGATTTAGAATACAAAAAGGCCATCTAAAAACTTTTAGTTGGCCTTTTTTGTTTGTTGGTTTTTTTAAGTACAATTATGATACAAAAGTATTTAAGCCTCATTAAGTTTTCTCATACAATTTTCGCTTTGCCATTTGCTATAGTTGGTTACCTTTCCGGTATTCTTTACCAAAATCAAGGTTTTGACATGATGGTCTTTATTAAAGTTGTATTGTGTATGGTATTTGCAAGAAACGCCGCTATGGCATTCAACAGATTCCTGGATCGTGATATTGACAAATTAAATCCAAGAACCCAAGCACGAGAAATACCTGCAGGAATTATTCACGAAAAAAATGTATTGATTTTTGTCATCATAAATTCCCTGTTATTTATAGCAACCAGTTTTTCAATAAATACTTTGTGTTTTATTTTAAGTCCGGTCGCTTTAGGAATCATTTTAGGGTATTCCTATACAAAGAGGTTTACTTTTTATTGCCACTTCATACTTGGTTTGGGACTTGCGCTGGCACCCGTGGGTGCCTTTCTTGCCATCACCGGAATATTTCACTATTTGCCTGTATTATTGGGATTTTCAGTACTTTTTTGGGTGGCAGGATTTGATATTATTTATTCATTACAGGATGATAATTTTGACAGAAACCATAATCTTCAATCCATACCCGCAAAGTTGGGAAGGAAAGGAGCGCTGCTGGTTTCACGTATTTTACATCTATCAAGTATAATTATCATCATTTTATTTACCTGGTATTCTTCATCTCTTTTCACTCAACTGGATTACATTTTATACATTGGAACGGCTGTATTTATTTCGATGCTCGTTTATCAGCATTCTCTTGTCAAAGAAAATGATTTAAGAAGGGTAGGAGTGGCTTTTTTTACATTCAACGGAATTGCAAGCCTGACTTTTGGTTTGTTGTTTACCATTGATTCTCTTCTGTTGTAAGAAATTCTATTAATTTTTCAACAGCTTTTGCTCTATGACTTATTTTATTTTTAATTTCTTTAGATAATTCTCCAAAAGTCTTATCATATCCTTTCGGTATAAAAACCGGGTCATAGCCAAAACCGCCATGACCCATTGGTGATTCTGCTATTTTACCACGAACGATACCTTCAAAATAAAATACGTTTTCACTCGTCGCCAATGCAATTACTGTCCTAAATTGAGCACTTCGGTCTGATACCTGTTTCATTTTTTCAAGAAGTTTATTCACATTGTCTGCATCACTTCTTTGTAATCCAGCGTAACGGGCAGAATATACACCAGGCTCACCTTCCAATTCGTCCACTTCAAGCCCTGTATCTTCTGATAATGATGGTTTTTGCGTTTTTTCATACAGGTAAAATGCTTTAATTTTGGCATTGTCATGGATTGTCGAACCTGATTCATCAATTTCGCCATTAAACCCTAAATCATTTAAATCCAATACTTTGTAGTTAGTCCCATGAAGTATTTCTTTAAGCTCACTGCTCTTATTGATATTTTTGGTAGCGAAGATTAATTCCGTCATAATTTCGACTTTATAATATTTTGGTGTTGCTGATCAATTTTAGTCAAACATGTAAATATCACGGCAAAAATTCTGACTTTAGACTATTCCACAACTTCTTTTTAGCTTCTACATTTGACTTTAAGACCATTAAAGAATCTGATTGCAATACATTAATTCTTCCAATTTTTGTAAACTGATAGGAGATAAGAGGCATTGTAAAACCAATTTTTTCTGGGGGAATTCCCATTATAAACAAGTATCCTGGCTGGGCATACATGTCCATAATACGAATCTCTTGGTTTTCTTCTATTTTTAATATTTTAACTTGATTTGTTATATCAACCATTACAGCCTTAAATATAGCGTTCAGCATAATCTCATTTTCTTCGGTAAAATCGTTTATTGGCAAAACAACACCATATTTCTGTTGTTCTGACATAGTTTCAGACAACAATTCTCCAATATTGAATACCAAATCCATTTTTTCGCTTTCCAAATTTAATTCTTTTAAAAGTCAAAAAAAAATATTTTATTTGATTTATAGTAAAAATTTAACAGATAAATAAAATATTATCATTTTTATAATTAATTTTGAGCGAATTTAGCAAATCTTTCCGATTTTTCTCCGGAAATATTAATTTTGAATAAATTTTGTTTTACATAACCATATAATTCCTTCGAAAATGAGTCAATTGGTCAAATTTAACAGCGTATCCAAATCAA
The DNA here is from genome assembly GCA_016715245.1 of Saprospiraceae bacterium. GTDB lineage: Bacteria > Bacteroidota > Bacteroidia > Chitinophagales > Saprospiraceae > OLB9. Next base: position 538,662 of record JADKAS010000001.1, on the reverse strand, counting down.
ATGTCAGTAATGTTGATTTTAATAATATTCCTTTTGGTAAAATTTTTACAGATCACATGTTTGTGGCTGATTATTTTGATGGACAATGGTGTAATTTCGAAATCTGCCCGGTACATAAACTGGAAATTCACCCCGGCAATCTTGCCTGGCATTACGGGCAATCTATCTTTGAGGGAATGAAAGCATCTATTACCAAGGATCGTGTTCCTTTGTTGTTCAGACCTGAAATGCATGCAAAGAGATTAAATTTTTCTGCCAGACGGATGTGTATGCCTGAATTCCCTGAAGATATTTTTATAAATGCCGTTCACACGCTTGTAAATCTTGAACAAAACTGGATTCCTCCACAAAAGGGATCTGCCTTATACATAAGACCATTTATGATTGCCATGGACGAAGCCATAGGCGTCAGAGCCTCAGATACCTATAAATTTATAATTTTTACTATGCCGGTAGGGCCTTATTACAGTAAGCCCGTTAATCTTTATGCACAGGATCAGTATGTCAGAGCTGTGGTTGGTGGAGTAGGGGAAGCAAAAACGGCGGGTAACTATGCTGCTTCTTTATACCCGGCAAATATTGCTAAAAAAGAAGGATATGACCAGGTAATGTGGCTCGACGGTATACACAAAAAATATGTGCAGGAAGTCGGAACCATGAATATCTTTTTTGTGATTAATGACGAGGTTATTACACCCAATCTCGATGGGGCAATATTGTCAGGAATAACAAGGGACTCCGTGTTGAAAATATTAAAAGATCAGGGTAATAAAATTATTGAAAGACAAATATCCATTGATGAAATTATGGAAGCCGGTAAAAACGGTCAGTTGAAGGAAGTATTTGGAACCGGTACAGCGGCGGTCATTGCACAAGTTGATAAAATAAAATACAAAGACCAGATAGTTCAACTTGATCCGGCAAACTGGAAATATTCAACCATGCTAAAAAACTATATCAACGATCTGCGTGAGGGTTCGGTTGAAGATACGTACGGCTGGACAGTTCCTGCCAGAAACGCTTTTAATGTTACTAAACAGTTATAATACCCCTTTATTTATAAGAATAAATAAATTGTTACTTGTTTACGGTTTCAGTTATCATAGCTTTATGGTCAGGTTATTTAGTTTTTTTTACTGCAAGTTCTGTTAATTTTAGTTAAACCTAACTTCATTTTTCTACGTCCCGGGCTTATGTAACTTATGTTATATTGAAAGCTGTAAAATCATTTTAACTTTGTTAAAAATCAATCGGCAATGGTGATTTAATTAATTTTAAAGAAGATTATCATTTAATAATACATACATATCAAACAATTTTTATTTACAATTTTAATTATTATACCATGAAAAAATTAATTTTTCTCTTAGCTATTCTTTTTATTATTGCGGTTGGTAATTCCACTGCACAAAACAAGTCTGTTGGAACGGATAAACTTATCAATCGCCCAAAATTGCATAAAATCATATTTCAATTGGCCAGCCAGGATACATTAGAGTGGAAAGGATTGATGAACAATATTAAACACATAAAAGAAGGATGGGGCGAAACTGTCAAAATAGCAATAGTTGCACATGGGCCGGGAATTGATTTTTTAATTAAAGAAAAAACAACCCAACAAAAATCAATCACCCGATTTAAAGACATGGGCGTAGAATTTATTGCGTGTGAAAACACTATGAAACAAAAGAACATGTCTAAAGGATCTATCATTTCTGAAGCTACGTATGTTAAAATGGGAATTGGGGAAATAGTAGAAAGACAAGAACAAGGATGGAGTTATATAAAAGCAGGTTTTTAGTTTAAGGTATTATTTTTTAAGAAATAGAATTTCACCGTTGTTCAAATATCAGTGAAAATAATAAAACAAAAACAGCTGACCTGTAAATAAAAATGCTCAGTATGTGATTTTTATGAACCTTTTTAATTTAGAGCAAACAAGCTACATAATATGTTCATTGTTAATTTGTTATTGTTAAATAAAAGTATTCTTCCATCCTATAATTAATATTATGTTAAATAGAATAATTGATTAAATACCATCCCTCTTGCCATATCCAATTCTCTTTTTACCTCACCTCATTTGAAAGCATTTATGAAATACCCTTTCTTCGTTCGGATTAAATTTTTATTTAATATCTAAAATAAATTATTTGTATTTCTGTCGTAATTAAATAAAAGTGTTAATTTTGCGGGTATTTTTAAAAAATCAGAAAATGTCGCAGAAAAAATCAAATAAAAGCAAAACTGACGATTTAGTTATCGATGCGGTTGAAGTACAACCACAAACTAAATTTAACATAGAAAGTTACATTGCCCATAATCAAAAAACCCTTTCATATATAGTTGGAGGTCTTACCGTGATTGCAGGTCTCTATTTCGGTTATAAATATCTCTATCTTGCCCCAAAGGAAAAAGAAGCAGTAACCGCCATGTACAAAGCGGAAGATTTATTTGCGCAGGATTCTTTTGCAGTTGCTCTTGAAAACGCAAATCCTGAAATAGAAGGTTTTTTAAGTATAATTGACAATTATAGTGGCACCAAAGCCGCAAACACAGCAAAATATTATGCAGGAATATGTTATCTAAATCTTGGCAATTACGAAGAAGCCATTAATTATTTAAATAAATATTCTGCACCGGATGAAGTTACCGATATTATGAAGACAGGTGCCCTTGGAGATGCTTATGCCGACCAGGGCGATAAAGATAAAGCTTTGGATCTGTATAATAAAGCTGCTAAAAAAGCAGATAATGAACTCACCACCCCATATTATCTTAATAAAGCCGCTTTATTGAGTTATGTTATGGGTAAAAATGAAGATGCTATAAAAATCTTCGAAGAAATTTTCACTAAATATCCGGATACGGCCGAAGCAAAAGAAGCTGAAAAATATTTAGCTCGTTTGAAGCAGTAGCCTTTCCTTCTTTAGTCTAAAATATCAGGTCTTCTCGACTCAGTCCTCTGTAAAGATTGATGGTAGCGCCATTCATCTATATGGCTTTCATTTCCTGATAAAAGTACATCGGGAACTTTGAGATTTTTATATTCTGAGGGTCTGGTATACACCGGTGGTGCCAGTAAATTGTCTTGGAAAGAATCGGTCAAAGCAGATGTTCCGTCGTTCAAAACTCCGGGAATTAACCTGCCAACAGCATCCACTACAATGGCTGCTGCCAGTTCTCCACCCGATAATACGTAATCCCCCACGGATATTTCCATTGTCACATGTAAATCTCTTATTCTTTGATCAATTCCTTTGTAATGTCCACATATAATGAGCAGATTAGTTTTCAAAGAAAGTATATTGGCCATCTTCTGATGAAACGTTACACCATCCGGTGTCATGTAAATCACTTCGTCATAATTGCGTTTTGATTTCAATTCTGATATACATTTATCCAATGGTTCACACATCATGACCATTCCAGCACCACCTCCATACTGATAATCATCTACCTGTTTATGTGGACCCAAACCGTATTCCCTGAGATGGACAATTTCCAACTCAAGCAATCCCCTATCTCCTGCCCTTTTGATGATGGAATGAGAAAACGGCCCTTCAAGTAACTCGGGCAAGACAGTGATAATGGATATAAACATACTATTCATTATTTTATACCAGGGCCAACTTCAGTATTGGGGAGAATTTCAAGGAGTTCGACTTCAAAAATAAGTGTAGAAAAAGGACCTATTTTACCACTGGCACCTTTCTCGCCATATGCCAGTTCGTGTGGAATACAAAACTGAAACTTATCACCAACAACCATTAATTGTAAACCTTCCGTCCAACCTTTGATTACTTTTGAAACCTGAAATTCTGCAGGTACTCCCCTATCAACAGAACTATCAAATACTGCCCCATCTATTAATGTACCGTGATAGTGCGTTTTAACAAGGTCTTGAGCAGTAGGTTTAACAGTGCCGTCTCCTTTTTTCAAAATTTTATACTGAAGGCCACTTGGCAAAGTTACGACGCCCGCCTTTTGACTGTTGGCCGCTAAAAAATCTCTGCCCGCCTTAGTTTTAGCGTCAGTTACATATCGATTAAATAACTTTTCGCTTGCCTGTTTATCCATTAATGGTTTTTTGCCATTTTGTCCTAAAGCATCACTGATGGCTATCGTCAACAAATCAAGATCAATATTATTTACGCCATGCTTCAGAAAAGTTGAGCCAATACTTACTCCTGCCGCATAAGAAACTGAATCAATATATGTATGAAGCGTTTGCCCATAACTTTTATTCGTTAATACACACAACCAAATAATGGAAACACCAAAAACTTTATTCATTTTAAACAACTATATTTAATAATTTATCTTTTAAGTTTGGAATAATTTTCATAAAAATAAGGTATGGTTTCAATACGCTTATAAAAATGAAATAAACCATAATGTTCGTTGGGTGAATGGATGTCATCTGAATCCAATCCAAATCCCATGAGTACTGTTTTCACCTTAAGAACTTTTTCAAAAAGCGCAACAATGGGAATACTTCCTCCACCTCTGACAGGAATAGGTTCTTTTCCGTAAGTGGTTTTCATGGCCATTGCCGCAGCCAGATATTCAGGAGTGTCACTTGGTGTTACGGCAGCTTCCCCTCCATGGTGAGGCGTTACCTTCACTTTAACGCCTTTTGGTGCTATACTTTCAAAATATTTTTTAAACAATTTTGTAATTTTGTCACTTTTTTGATTAGGCACCAGTCTCATACTTATCTTAGCATGAGCTTTTGATGGAAGTACTGTTTTAGCTCCTTCACCGGTATACCCGCCCCACATACCATTAATTTCAAGCGTAGGACGAATGGAAGTTTGTTCAAGAACAGTATACCCTTTTTCACCAATTGTATCCTCAACATCCAGATTTTTCATATAATGTTTTTTATCAAAGGGGGCCATATTCATAGCTTTCCTTTCTTTTGCAGAGACAACTAATACATCGTCATAAAACCCAGGGATGGTAATTTTTTTATTTTTATCTTTTAATGAAGCCAACATGTCACATAAAATTTGAACAGGGTTTGCCACAGCACCACCATAAACACCTGAATGTAAATCTTTGTTGGGGCCGGTAACTTCAACTTCCACATAACTTAATCCTCTCAGACCTACGGTAATGGAAGGAATATCGTTTGCCAGTACAGAAGTATCAGAAATAAGTACAACATTACATTTCAGCATCTCTTTATACTCAGAACAAAAAGTGCCCAAATTACTTGAACCTCTTTCTTCTTCACCTTCAATCATAAACTTTACATTACAATGCAGTTGTTTTGTTTTCACCATGGCCTCAAACGCCTTTATATGCATGTAAACCTGACCTTTATCATCACAGGAACCTCTTGCAAAAATAGCACCTTGAGGATGTATTTTTGTTTTTTTGATAACCGGCTCAAAAGGAGGACTTTCCCATAATTCCAATGGATCAGGAGGTTGAACATCGTAGTGACCGTACACCAAAACAGTAGGCAATTTTTTATCAATTATATGCTCACCATAAACAATGGGGTGTCCTTTGGTCGGATATATTTTTACGTGGTTGCAGCCGGCTGATGTAAGACTTTTTTCAATAAATTCTGCCGTAGTTTGAACATCTTTTTTGTATTTCGGGTCGGCACTTACACTTGGAATTTTCAATAACCCAAGCAACTCTTCAAGAAATCTGTCCTTATTATCTTTTATGTATTTTTGAACTTCTGTCATAATCAAAATTTTATATATTATTTAAAACTTTTATTCATATTATAAAATGTAAAACTGTATTTATCAGCAACCTCATCTATTATTTTGCTTGTCGGTGTACCTGCCCCATGTCCGGCACTTTTATCTATTCGTATCAAAACAGGATTTTTACCTTTATGTCCAGCTTGTAAAGCCGCAATAAATTTGAATGAATGAGCAGGCACTACCCTATCATCGTGATCTGCCGTTGTCACCAATGTTGCAGGATATTCTTTTGATTTTACATTGTGCACCGGTGAATATCCTAACAAATAATCAAACATTTCTTTGCTTTGTTCTGCAGTTCCATAATCATAAGCCCATCCGGCTCCTGCCGTAAAGGTATGATATCTCAACATGTCTAAAACGCCTACAGCAGGTAATGCAACTCTAAATAATTCTGGTCTTTGGGTCAGGCAGGCACCCACCAGCAGACCACCATTGGAACCTCCTGAAATGGCCAGATTAGCACTTGAGGTGTATTTATTTTGAATGAGATATTCGGCAGCTGCAATAAAATCATCAAACACATTTTGTTTTTTCATTTGTGTACCCTGATCATGCCATTTTTTGCCATATTCTCCTCCCCCTCTGATATTGGGCACTGCATAAATACCACCCTGCTCCATCCAAACGGCATTGGCAATTGAAAACCTGGGAGTAAGACTTACATTAAATCCACCATATCCGTATAACATCAGTGGATTGGTGCCATCCATTTTTATACCTTTTTTATAGGTAATCATCATGGGTATTTTGGCACCATCTTTTGAAGTATAAAAAACTTGCTTAGACTCAAAATTATTCGGATTAAAATCAATTTTAGGCGTAATATGTACCACGGTTTCACCTGTAGAAATATCAAGGGCATATATTGTCCCGGGAGTTACATAATTGGTAAAAGAGAAATACATCGTTTTTTCATCCTTTTTTGCCTCAGATAAACTTACAGAACCTAAACCAGGCAAAAAGATATCCCTGACTTTTTTACCTGTATAATCATATTGTTCAACGACAGATAGTGCATCTTTCATATAATGTGCAAAAAAGGAACCACCCCCTTTGGTGATACTTAATACTTCTGAACGTTCGGGAATGATATCTTTCCAGTTTTTATTATCGGGATTGTTGATGTCAACACCTACAAGTTTCATATTGGGCGCATTATGATTTGTTAAAATGTAAACCATGTTTTCTTTTACATCAACAACCTCATTATCATTGTCAAAATTTTTCACAATAGGTTTTATTTTGCTACCAGGCTTAGAAAGGTCCATTACATATAATTCATTTCCACTTGTGGAAGTCGCCGCACTGATAAAAAGAAATCTGTTATCATCTGACACATATCCTCCAACATATCTCCTTTTCTCAGAGGCCCCGAAAATAACTTTATCTTCTTTTTGAGAAGTTCCTAAAGTATGGAAATATAATTTATGCTGGTCTGTTTTTGCCGACAATTCACTTCCATCAGGTTTGTCATAACTTGAATAATAAAACCCTTCGGTACCCTTCCACGATAATCCGCTGAATTTAACATCCTTGAGGGTGTCTTCCAAGATTTTTTTATCCTTTGTATTCATTACAATCACCTCTCTCCAGTCACTTCCGCCTTTAGAAATGGAATAAGCAACTAGTGAACCATCCTTGGTGAAACTTATATCCCCCAGTGAGGTTGTTCCATCTTTGGAAAACAAGTTCGGGTCAAGAAACACTTCTTCTTTACCTCCTTCATTTTTTCTGTAAAGCACAAATTGATTTTGTAAACCATTATTTTTATAGGAATAAATATAATTTCCTTCTTTAAACGGAGCTCCGACTTTTTCAAAATTCCATATTTTTTCCAGTCTTTTTTTGAAGGCTTCGCGAAAGGGAATTTTACTCAGGTAACCAAAGGTAACCTCATTCTGAGCATCTACCCATGAACCTGTTTCTGCAGAAAGATCGTCTTCCAGCCATCTGTACGGATCAGAAACCTTAACTCCAAAATGTTCCGTAAAAGAAAGTGTGTCTTTTCTCGTTTCAGGATATTTTACTTCAATAGGTTCAAAAGACATTTCTTTATTCGAATTTTTACAGGAAATGAGGAAAATACTTCCTAAAACAATTATTAGAAAGTGTTTGATAAAGATTTTTTTGTTCATATGGCTTGATGAATATGATGGTTTGGATTAAAATTTGCGTTGCAAAGATAAAATATAAAACTATGTTTGCAGAGCCTTTGTTGTAAAATAACCTGAATAATTATTACCATAGGATTTACATCAACAGGTTGGTTTTTACCTTTTTCAATTTTTATCTATGACAGAAACGTTTGAATATATAATTTTTTATAAACCTTATGATGTTTTGCCTCAATTCACGAGAGAACGTCCGGAACATATCACTCTGGCAGATTTTCTTAAGGTGAAGGAAGACATATATCCTGTGGGACGGCTTGACAAAGATTCAGAAGGTTTAATGTTGCTTACCAATGATAAGTCTCTCAACGCGTCACTACTCCTGCCACATCAGAAAAAAGAAAAAACATATCTGGTACAGTTGGAAGGGGAAATAACAGATCTTGCTGTTTCCTCCTTACAAAAGGGGGTTGAAATTAAACTGGAGGATAAAATGTACGTTACCCAACCTTGTAAAGCAAAAAAACTTTCCAAACCACCTGTTCTTCCGGAAAGAAAACCTCCCATTCGCTTCAGGGTAAATAAACCTACTTCATGGATAATGATAGTACTACAGGAGGGAAAAAACCGCCAAATAAGAAAAATGTGTTCAAATGTCGGTTTTCCTGTACTCCGTTTGGTAAGGGTTCAGATAGGCAATGTAACCCTCGGAAAACTGTTGCCCGGTCAAAGTAAAAAGATATCTAAAGAGGAACTTTTTGAATTGTTATCTTTGTCAACCACACCTAAAAAAGAAATAATAAGACCTAAATCACCTGACGTTTTACCCAAAAGGAGTATTAAAACAAAATATTCTAAAAAGGTAGTGAGTAATAAAAACAAAAACAGAAAATGAAAAAAATCTTTGATTTTTATTGTAATCATCATTTTCATTTAAGTCTGTGTTTGATTTTTTTCACCATGTTCCAATACAGGTATCTTGGCTTGGATATAGATTGGCGTTATATATATTATGTTTTTTTTTCGACAATGCTTATTTACAATCTGCATAAGGTAAAAAGGGAGGATTACAACCTATTCCTTAATATTCGTAAAGTTATCATCCTTTTTTGTACAGGTTCATTGATTGTTTTGACGATCGGGCAATCATTAGAAAAAACAATTTACCTTTTACCGGCTGCGGTTATTTCCTTTTTGTATGTCTTACCCTTATTGCCAGGTAAAAAGAAACTTAATCAATTTGGGTGGCTAAAAATAATGGTTTTGGTAGTGACATTAACTTACGTTACGACATTTTTGCCATTATATTTTTCAGAAACAAATATCAATGTACTATTTTTGGTCTCTATTTCCAGATTCTTTTTCATTTTTACACTAGCCCTTCTTTTTGACATAAGAGATTTGGAAAAGGATTTCTCCCTGGGAATAAAAACCCTTCCTTCAGGTATGGGTGTAAAAAACACCTTTATTCTGGCAGGGTTTTTATTAATGCTGTCATTTTCATTAGACTTTTATATGGTCTATGAGTTTATAACATTGATGCCGGTCTTCCTTTCTATGGCATTTACTTTTATTTTTTTTTGTTTGTTTATATTTCTATCACCAAGAATATTCAGCAACGAATCTTTTTCATTTTGGGCTGACAACCTTTTAGCTCTACCCTTTTGTTTCTTATATTTTGTTTAAAAAACTGTGAAATAATAAATTACAGATTCAAAATATTCAATTTATTTCTATATATTAATAAATATAACATATAAACTATTCAAAATTTGAAATTTATAAATAATAATAATTAATTTTGCGTTATATTATAGTAAATTTCATAAAATATGAAGCGTTTCACTACCCTTTTTATTTGTTTATCCTTTTGGAGTGATGGGCAATCTCAGTCACCTTTTGCAGGAGATAATAAGGAAGAAAAGTTTTTCGAAGGTTCTTATTTCTTCGATCACAGTTTGTACGGTATTTCTGCCCTCACCTATAAAGATTACATTAATACCCCTAAGTCATCTGTAGAAGGTAATTTTCAAAAACTTAAGAACGAAGCTAGTTTTAATAATGAAATCGCAGAACTTTATCTTGAACTACCTCAAGCTTCAAATCAACTGCATTACTCCATTGATAAACACCTGCCTGATCCGGTAGCTCTTCCCGCCATTTTAGAAATGGGTCGCTATTTTTATAACCAAAGAGAATATAAAAATTGTGTGGCCATGTACGACAAGGCTGAGTTCAATTTGTTGCCCTCAGCAGATCAGGTTGAACACCGGTTTAATAAGGGATACTGCCTTTTTGTGATGAAAGAATTTGAAAAAGCAAAACAGGAATTTCTCATTGTAAAAAAAGAAATGGGATTGTACTATTTTCACATCCATTATTACCTTGGTTTGAGTGAATATTTTACCGGCAACAACTCAAAAGCTATACAAAATTTTCAGATAGCCGAACAGACGGGCATTTATAAGCCATATATCCCCTATTACATTTGCCAGATTTATTTTAAGGAAGGTAAAAACAAAGAATTGATTGTTTACGGTGAACAATCTCTAAAAAATCAAACCATAAAAAACAGAAATCAAATCAGGCTGCTGCTTGGTCAGGCCTATTTCAAGGAAAATGATCTGGTGATGGCACTCCCCACTTTGAATCATATAGTAAAGAAGTAACTGAAAAATCAGTGGAAGAATTTTATCAGATTGGCTATACCTTCTACAAAAATGAAAAATACGATCTTGCCATTGAAGAATTTGATGCTATACATCTGGAAAAGAGTGAATTCGGACAACTGGCCAACTACTATCTTGCCGATTGTTATTTAAAAAAGAGTGACAATAAATCAGCCAGAATAGCTTTTAAAAATGTCAGTCAAATGGACTATATTCCGTCCATGAAGCATGAAGCAGCTTTTAATTACGCCAAACTGACCGCTGAATCCGGCATTGAAAGGGAAGCCATAAATGCACTTGAAAATATTGAGGAAAATTCAAAATATTATAAAGAATCCAGAGATATCCTCGCTGATGTACTGGAAAAAAGTGCCGATTTGTATCATGTTATTTCTATTATTGAAAAACAAAAAAAACTCACGCCAAAATTAAAAGCCGTTTTGCAGAAAGCACATCTTCAGGCAGGACACAAATCGTATGCAGATCAAAATATGACAAGTTCTGAACAGCATTATACCAAATCCCTTCAATATCCGGAATCCGAAATCTATGAAACTGAGGCCATTTTCTGGATTGCTCAGATCAAACAAAATACGATGATGTATGATGCATCTATTCAGCAGTTTGACAAATATTTTAACATTGGTAAAATACCTTCTGTTTCTCCGGAAGCTTCTCCTTTTATGGCAAATTATGCACAAGGTTATAATTACCTTAAGAAATTAAACTATAAAAAAGCACTTGAATATTTTCAAAAAACCATTTCTTTATTTCAGCAAAACAGTTTTTCCTCCCAACCATGGAAAAATATCACAAGTGATGCATATATACGGTCCGGCGATTGTGCTTTCAAAGAAAGGGATTATGTTCAGGCCAGAAAATATTATCAAACTGTGATTGATAAAAAATGGAAGTATGAAGATTATGCATTGTATCAAAAAGGTTTATTGTTAGGTCTTCAAAACGAACCTTATGAAAAGATAGTTGTGTTGAAAGAACTCACCTCAAAGTTCAAAAATAGCGAATATCTCGATCTCTCCTATATTCAGATTGGAGATACATACAGCTCCTTAAACAGCCTTGATAATGCCTACAATGCTTACCAGGATTTAGTAAAAAAGTTTGGAACTACCAGTGAACTTGCGAATGAAGCCAGACTAAAATCAGCATTGATTGCATATAATAAAGGTGATCTGACAGTTGCCATTAAACAATATAAGGAAGTTTTATCAAACAAGCCTTCACCTCAAGAAACGCAAGCTGCGGTAACAGGCCTAGAAGAAATTTATATGAATGATCTTGGAAAACCTGATGAATATCTGGCCATATTGGAAAAACTTCCAAATTATAAAGCCAATGATTATTCTGCGGATTCATTACATTTTAAAGTTGGAGAAGTACGATTCCTCAATGGCGAATATGAAAAAGCCATTGAATCATTTACCACCTACATTCAAAAGTTTCCTAAAGGGTATTATAAATCAAACGCATTTTACTTTAGGGCAGAGTCCCGTGCAGTTTTAAAAAAATATGCAGAAGCATTAGATGATTATGCCTTTGTTTTGCTTGACTCAGGAAGTTCATATTATGAATCTGCACTTAAAAAGGCAGCTATAATTACATTTAACCATACGCAGGATTTCAAACAATCTTTTCTTTACTATGACAAATACTTCCAGATCAGTAAAGTCGAAAGCGAAAAATTGTGGGCTGCAAATGGTGCCATACGGTCTGCATTTAAAAATAATGATAAAAATGGAGTTCAAAATTATGGAGAAAAGATTTTATCCATGAATTCTGCAGACCAGGAAGACAAAGCTTTGGCTTCCTATTTTACAGGTAAAATGTTGTATAACGAAAAACAATTAGACCAGGCCTTGACCTGTTTTCAAAAAATCGGAAATGATATAAACCTTAGTCAAGCTGCGGAAGCCAGGTTCTGGATCGGTGATATTTTGATAAAACAAAATAAATGGGAAGAAGCTGAAATCCACTGTAACAACTCAAATGAAGTCAATAAATATTATCCATATTGGATTGCCAGAACGGTGTTGCTTCTCTCTGACATCTATGTGCATAAGAAAGATTTGTACAGCGCCCGCGCAGCTATTGAAGCCGTACTTGAAAATTTCGGGGATGATGCAGGCCTTGTTAAGTTGGCAAAAGAGCGATTGGCTGTACTCGAAACGTTAGAAAAGGACAACAGCAAAATAAAAGCAAAACCCACAAATCAGTTAATACTTGACAACAGAAAAAATGAATAGTTTTGTTTTTTGTCTCTTATCTCAAAATCATACCAAAAAAAATATTAAAGACTAAATTGTAAACGATGAAATCCAATCATAAATTCATATACATCTTTTCTGTCCTGATATCATTTTTACACTCAGATCTTTCAGCACAAAAAGATACGAGCAAACTTGAATTTAATCAGATAGAAGTAGTGAAAAACTTTGAAGTTAAGTTGAAAGATGCTGAGCGTATAAAAGTGGATCCTGTTTTAGTCCCCAATACTTCTGAAAAGGTTTCGTATTCATATTCGGTAACACCGGTACCTGTTGACATCAAATACGCTGATCCTGAGATTAAGGCACTTGCCATGCCTACGGACGATCCTGCTGATTATAATAATGGTTTTGCAAGAGCAGGATTTGGATCCAGAAAATCTCCATTTGCCGAAGCAGGCTACCACAAAGTGAGAAAAGATATATTTGACTGGGGAGTGTACGGAAAATATTTTGCTGTAAATGACAGGGACAGGATTCTCAATCATAAAATGACAGACATAGACTTGCGGTTGAATGGCAACTATGTCTGGAAAAACAATTTGATTTTGTCCGCAGATTTCAATAACTCATTCAAAAAGAGATATTTGTGGAATGAAAATGTTTCAATCGACAGTTTGTTTGAAGTAAGGGATATCAACAAAGTTGGATTACATGCCGGAATACAAAATATCAGTCTGTCAAAATACAAACTTAATTACAAGGCTACTGCAGGTTTTAGTACAACTAATGTCAGCGACCAAAATACATTGGAACAATCCCTGTTTATTGACGGGCAAATCGAAAAACACAGAACAGACCGCCTGGCATTTGTTATTAATGTACGCATGGAAGGATTCTTTTTAAAATCGGAAAAATTGAAGTCATTATTTAATCTTAAAACTTCTCCTCACTTTATTCTTCGGTTTGGAAAATTTAAATCTGTTTTGGGTGCGTCAGCGCTTATAGCGAGCGATAAAATCACCATATTTCCGAAAGTTGATTTGTCCTACCCTGTTTATAAAGACCATGTACAGATTTTTATTGGTTCTGATCAAAAAACGTTTACCAATTCAATTTATAATTTATTGTCCATCAACCCATTTATGAATACAAATTTGAATAAACTTTCAAATTCTGTTGCCAATGAAATATATGGCGGAGTGAAAGGGGAATTTTCTTTTCTTACGTATCAGTGTAATGTAGGTTATAAAGATGTACGGGATCAATTGTTTTTTAATTTTGATAGTATTGATGTTGTTCGTCATAAGGCATTTTTTGACAATACCCGGTTTTTCTTTCTGGAAGGCAATCTTGAATTCAGAATATTACAAAATGTAACTTTGGGAGGAAGAATCAATATCAACAATTTTAAAATGGATACCCTAAGGGCTCCGTTTCACACCCCTGATTTCGTCATTTCAGGCTGGGTTAAGTCATCATTTTTGGATAATAAAGTCCGGTTATCCTTTACCACTACTGCAATGGACAAATATTATTACATAGATGAAAATAATGCTTTAAAAAAATCGAGTTTCTTGTTGGATGTGGAGGCCTTTGCTGAATATTTTCCTGTTCGAAACGTTGGTATTTATCTGAAAGGAACAAACCTTATCAATTCGACTTTTCAGCGCTGGTATGGTTACAGGAATATCGGAACACAGATTTCAGGTGGTGTAATGGTCACCTTTTAATGTAAACCGGAATATTTAAAAGTTGAATCTGAATCAAACAGGAACCATTAACCCACAATAAATTATATATCACATTACGTGCTTGCGCGACATTTTCGTTTTTAGTTGGTTTTTTCCTATCTATGTAACAAGTAATTCTGCTTAAATATTTCTATTTTTGCCGTTAAAATTTTAATAATGTTTTTTCAACCTCAAACAAAACTTCTACTATTTTTTATTTTGATTGCTATAGTTTCCTGCAAAGAAAAATCAATTATAGGGAATGTGACTACATCAAGAGAATGGAAATCGGAACTCACTGAATATGAAAAATTACTGAATACCGACCCATCCTTCAACAACTTCCAGATAGGTATGTTAAAAATCAGTCAATTATTGGTTGACACTAATTTTCAGGACAACCGGAAAGATATACTTTTAAAAGGAATCGAATGGTGTAAAAAAATGAATGACGGTTTCTATTCCCTTGTGTACAAAAAAGAATATGTAAAATCGTTTCCTCAGGATGCAAAGTCCGAACAGTATTTATTTGATATTACAAAAACATTGGATGAAGATCAACAAGAACTGGAAGTCAAAATAATGTATGACGGAATCTTAAAACGATGGCCACAAAATAAAGAAGCAAAAGAAAACTGGCTCAGGATAAAACGAGATGTATCTGAGTTTGACTTTTTTTTAAATGAAACCGGAAACAAAATGTTTGGTACTACCGAACAGTTTAGGCCTGATTCTGCAAGAGTTGCGCAATTTATATCCTTTTCAGAAACATTTGCTTATGCATATCCTGATGATAAGAGGACAGTAAAACTTCTAATGACCGGAGCGCAAACAGCCAAAACGGGTATGGTTCCCGGAAAGGCTATTGAATTGTATGATTGGGTATGGAGGTATTACCCGAAAAGCGAGGATGCAGCTATGGCGCTTTTTCTCAAGGGTTTTACGTATGAAACGGATTTAAACAACAAAGAATTTGCTATAGACGCGTATAAAACCTTTTTATATAAATATCCCGGGCATCCTCAAACAAAAGAGGTTGCTTTTTTACTTGAAAATATCAATACTCCACAAAAAGAATTGTTGAAAAAGCTAGAAAATTAAAAACACCTCATGTGAAAAAGAAAAGATAGTTTGTTTTCAACAAATTGATATGAAATTAGTTATATATTTATATAAATATTTTATCCGCTTGAAGTACATATCTTTTCTCATCGGATTTTTTTCCCTTTTTCTGTTTATACAGGAAAGTTTGGCTACACACAACCGTGCTGGTGAAATTACTTTCCGGCAAATTAACAATCTAAGTATCGAAGTAACCATTACGACCTACACCAAAGCAAGTAGCACAGATGCAGACAGAGACAGCCTTGAATTGTTTTGGGGAGATAATACTTCAGAATACATCAACAGAGATAATTCAAAAACTAAATTTGCTGCCAACGATGTAAAAATAAATTACTATATAGCCCAACATACGTATCCGGGACCCGCAACTTACACTATGTTTTTTACTGACCCAAACCGTGTCAGCACTATATTAAACATCAATTACCCAAATTCAGTAGATATCCCTTTTTTCCTCAGTACTACCTTTACATTATTAAACCAACAATTCCAGGGACAGAACAATTCTGTCATACTTCTTCAGCCTCCGCTGGACATAGCATGTGCCGGACGTATTTTCACACACAACCCAAATGGTTATGATTTAGATGGAGATAGTCTGGTCTATGAATTTGCCACACCTTTACAATCCGTTAATTTACCTGTTCCCAATTATAAGTTGCCTGATGAAATTGCGCCAGGACCTACCAATAATTTAACCATTAATAGCCGTACCGGTGAAATTATCTGGAACGCCCCTGTTTTACAGGGTGAATACAATATTGCCATCCGCATTCTGGAGTACAGAAAAGGACAACTCATCAATAGTGTGCTCAGGGATATGCAAATTTTAGTCAGGTCTTGCCTCAATAACCCTCCTTCTGTTGTCACCGAAGAAGAATTGTGCGTAGTGGCGGGTGAAAAAATCGAACTAAACGTTTTAGTTGATGATATTAATAATGGTCAAAAAGTAAAATTGTTTGCAACCGGCGGGCCATTTTCAGTGGTGAATCCAGCTGAATTAATAACCCCAAATGTTTTTACCACTCCTCAAATTAATGCCAAATTAATCTGGCAAACGAACTGTAATCACATTTCAAAAGATTTTTACCAGGTTGTTTTCAGGGCCGTGGATAATTATTTTGGAGATTCTTCCGGACTGGCAACTTTAAAAACTGTGAGAATAAAAGTGGTTGGACCTGACCCCAAAAACTTAAAAGCTATTCCGGTAAATAAAAAAATAGTCATCAGATGGGACGAAAATTATATTTGCAATGAAAAAACGACAACAAAATTTTCCGGTTTTGCTGTTTACAGAAGTATAACCAGTTTTCCATTTCTTCCAGACACCTGTAATCCGGGTCTTGAAAATTCAGGTTATACAAAAATAGCTATCGGTATAAAACAGAAAGATTCCGGAACCTATTTTTACGAGGATATTAACGTTGTCAAAGGTCTTACTTATTGTTACAGAGTAGTAGCGGAATTTTCTTTGTTTACTACTTCCGGTATTCCATTTGCAAAAACAGAGGGCCTGCCTTCAGAAGAAGTTTGTGCCCAATTAAGCAGAGAATTACCACTCATTACCAAAGTCTCTGTTTTGGAAACAGATGAAACCATTGGTGAAATTCAGGTATCCTGGACAAAACCATTGTTAGATTCTTCAGGGGAAATTCAATTTCCTCCTCCCTATACATTTGAATTTTACAGAAGTACTTCTTTGAATAATTTTGAACTCATTCCTGAAAAAACTATTTCTT
Organism: Saprospiraceae bacterium; assembly: GCA_016715245.1. Taxonomy (GTDB): domain Bacteria; phylum Bacteroidota; class Bacteroidia; order Chitinophagales; family Saprospiraceae; genus OLB9. Next base: position 521,325 of record JADKAS010000001.1, on the reverse strand, counting down.
CGGTTTTACTTACTGATAATTTTGATACTTTATTTTTTGATAAAGGATTAAATACCAAAACGAATACGTATTATTACAGAATCCGAATGTTGTGTGCAACAGGAGAGGTAGGTATAAGTAGTTATGCATCTTCTGTATTTGCAGTATTTACGCCCAGTGATAAAAAAGCAATTATTTCATGGACCTATGACGTACCCTGGAGTAATTATGAATACGATATATTCAGAATTGAAAATGGAAATTCTATCTATCTGGGTACAAGCCGGGAAGATAATTACATAGATAATGATTTGACCAACAAATTGGAATATTGCTACAGGGTTTTGACTAAAGGTTCTTATAATATTGAAGGTTTAAAAGATACCTTGTTCAATTTCAGTCAAATAGTGTGCGGCATCCCTGTCGACAACGTGGCACCATGTCCGACTGTTCTCACTGTACAAAACCCTTGTGATCTGATTAAATCCGGAGTTTCATTATCTGAACTTTTTAATAAACTGGAATGGGAAAATGTGCAGGATTTGTGTTCGCTGGAATCCAAAGATGCTTTTTCCTATCATATTTATTATTCACCTGACAAAATATCAGAATTTGAAAAAATTATGACCATTCAAGATGTTGAGGTAACAAGTTATAATCATTTTTCAGAAACAGGGTTGGCAGGATGTTACTTTGTAACTTCTGTTGATTCCCTTGGAAATGAAAGTGACTCATCCAATATTGTCTGTTTGGAAAATTGTCCGTTATACCTTTTGCCAAACACCTTTACGCCAAATGCCGATAATAAAAATGATTTATATAAACCTTAACAAACTATTTTATTGAGAAAGTTGAGTTTTTAGTCTACAATCAGTGGGGAAATCAGGTCTATTCCACCCATGACCCTAAACTGAACTGGAACGGAAATAATTATCAGGGCAAAGAACTTGCAGAGGGTGTATATCATTATACCTGCCGAATTTTTGTCAGACAAATTGATGGCCGATTAACAGAAGAACCCTCCTTAAGCGGATTTATTCAAATATTCAGATAGTTATGTTTACCGGAATTGTAGAAAACGTGGTCAGGTTGACCGAAATGGAAAATCACGGAAGTAATGTTACTTTTACCTTTTCCTGTCCGTTTGTATCAGAGTTGTATATAGACCAAAGCATTTCGCATAACGGAGTATGTTTGACTGTCGTTTTTATTGATGGAAATATTTATAAAGTAACGGCTATAAATGAAACACTTGAAAAGACCAATCTCAAAAATTTAAAAATTGGTGACAAGGTAAATGTCGAAAGATCATTAAGACCGGACAGCTATATGGATGGTCATTTTGTCCAGGGACATGTGGACAAAACCATGAAATGTTCCAAAATTACGGAAGAAAACGGAAGTTGGTTTTTCTATTTTCTTATAGAAAAGGCTGATGAATCTTTACTTGTAAACAAAGGTTCGGTTTGTATTAATGGTGTGAGTCTGACTGTGGTACATGTTGGAAATGACGAATTTAGTGTTGCTATTATTCCATACACTTTCGAAAACACTACTTTTAAATCTGTAAAAGTAGGAGACTTGGTTAATATTGAATTTGATATTTTTGGAAAATACATAGTAAATTATCTGTCTAAACTTGTAAAAACCTAAAATTCAAAAATATTACCCTTTACTTGTCAATTTTTCATTGATTTCGTTTATTTCCTTTACATATTTTTCTGTCAGATCCGGAAATTTTATTGTAAGTTTTTTATACATGAGTTTGGCTTCAAGGTAGTGACCCTGTGTACATAAAATTTTAGCCAGAGGTTCAGATATGATCTCATCTGACGGAGTAATAGATTTTTTAGCGGAAATCAAAACCGGATCTACTTTTTTCTCCTTTTTTGTACGTGAAGAATAGATTGGTTTTTGATTCTGCAACCAATCAGTAAATGAATTTCCACCTAAAACTTCACTTTTTTTATTTTTCTTATTTTTCTTACTGCGAACAGATGCTATATCTTTTTTAGCCTTACTTTCAGGTTGAATAGTCTCCTCAGATGAATTCTGTCCTTCCAAACTTTTAAAAGGTTCGCTTAACATCAAGTTATTGTCCTCTGTATGCAATTGTTTTTCATTGTTTTCTGAAGCCATACCTAATTCAATTGCATGATGAATGTTTTCCATCGTCTTACGCTCATATGAAAAAACATGTTTAGTCTCTTTATCAGAAATATCGATTTCTACCTGAGAATAATTATTCAAAATATAATGTGTATCAAATAAAAACGGAGTCAAAGAATTATGTATTCCAAAATGAAAATGGTCTGCTGTATAATTTGCCATCTTATATCTTAACAACAAATACAAAACCTGATTGTACGGTTCTTTGGAAATCCAATCTTCAATGGTTCCTACATCTAATGTGTCCAAATTGGCAGGATTATACACAAAACCGCTTAATTCTCTTTCCATATGAAGTGCAAGATACTAAGATTTAAAAATATGTTGGCAAAGAAAGTTCAATAGTATAAACATATTATCCATAATAATATGTATCTAATTGTCTATCTATGGTTAAAATTATTTTGCAAATTAAATATTGAGAACTCTGACTTAAATTTTAAAAAAAATCCTAACTTAGAGTCTTAAATTAGTAAATATGTCAAAATATAAATCAAAACCTATACTAAGTAAAAAAGACAGTTTGTCTCCGCAGGAAAAAAAAGAGGAAGCCAAATTTTTTAAAGTTGCTATTATTATTACTTTGGTACTTATTTTACTAATGTATCTTGTGTACAGCAGTTTTTAATTTTCCAACATATTGTTAAAAACACTTCCAGTAGAATCAAAGAAACAGATACAATTCTTTGGTCAATTCTTTATACTCCCGGGAGTATTCTTTACCGTTTTCACTCATAATAATCAATGTGTTATAATCAGGCTGCAGTTTTTTAACTTTTGAAAATTTCATCAGCAATCTTTCTGTTTTTTTTTCTTTTTTGGAATATACCCGGGTGCATTTATTCAAATACAAGCCCACGTTTTCAGCCATGGAAATACATTTTAATCCTTCTTCGTACGGTAAAATCATCTGAAAACTACCCTGCTCCGATAATAATTTTGAAACACCTTCCAATAATTCTGCCCTTTGTAATGTAATGTCGTGTCGAAAATTTGCCTTTTTTTTATTAATTGAAACCGGTCCGTCTGAAAAAAAAGGAGGGTTGGTGACGATTACATCGTATATAGCTTTATTCGTCCTGGAAAATTGCTGAAAGGAACAATGATGAGGAGTTATATTTTTCCCCAGCTCGTTTTTTTGAAAATTTTCTGAAGCTTGCAGAAATGCATTTTCATCAATATCAATAGCATCAATGATTAATTTCTTATTTTTTTGTGCTAAAATTAAGGCAATAACACCGGTACCTGTGCCTATGTCAATGGCTCTTCCATCCGATTTTATCTCACACCAGGAAGCAAGTAAAATAGCATCTGTATTAACTTTCATTACATTGTCATCCTGGTAGATCTTAAATTGTTTAAATTGGAAGACGCTTTTGGTTTCCGTATTTTGGTCCATAAAATACTACAGTTTCATAACCTTATTCAAAAAAGTGCCGTTTTCAGTATGAAGAATGAAAATATATATTCCATTGGCCAATTCAAAAAAGATTTGACTTACCGGGTTATTTATTTCCTTCAATTTTTGTCCAAGAAGATTAAAAATCTCAATTTTGACAATACTTCTATCCACGTACAACATGCCTTCTGAAGGGTTCGGATAAATCAGCATATTTTTTCCAGTACGTATTTCATCCTGACTTGTCAGGTTCAATTCCTTCCATCGTGCTTCAAATTCCTGCCTGAATATATTGGTCATACGTTGATCATAAAATACCAAAGTATTTTCATCATTTATTGTTTCTGCCGAAAATGTCCAGTTATGAGAACCCGTAATTAATACCGGATTAGAACCGCTGTCATCTAATATTGCATATTTATGATGAAATAGGTCAGGATGACTGTGCACCTTCACCTCACCTTTATTCAATGTAACAGCTTGCATAACACCCGCAGAATTGGAATCATCATCTACAATCCACCTCACAGGTACATTACTTTGAAGAGATTTTACAACCTGATCCCGTAATTCCCAGTTGGTAAAAATCATGAGTCCAAGTAAAATATTTTCCTTAGTTTTTTTTAATTGATCAATAATTTTACTGGTTGTTTTATCAGAAGGTGAAAAATATAATTCTACAGGAACTGAGCCAATCATGTAGTTTACGGGGGTATTTTGAATTTTATTAGCTCCAAATCTGGCATTTCCGAGATTAGGTAAAATTGTATTACTTCCCCACATCTCATCAAATTCAATCGTATAACCTATAGCAAGTGATTTATCCTGAATAAAAATCAAATGATTCGGGTCACTCCTCATTTGATTTGAAGTAAAATTCATTGAGCCTGTTATGACCAAAGAATTAAGTTCGGAGTCTTTGTCAATAATTAAAAATTTATTGTGCATTAACCCTGAACCGAGAGTACCCCTAACAATCGGAAAAGGCACACCTGAGTTCCAGCCGGTATTGGAAGTCTCATCATCTGTTATAACACGTACCCTGACACCTCTGTTATGCGCATCGATCAATTCATTTACTACAAATAGTTCGTTTGTATTATAGGCGGCAAAATCTATGGTTGTTTTTGCATTTCGTATCACTTCCCGCAAAACAATCTGTAATTCTCCGAATTGTGTTCCATGAGGTTTATAATCTGACTTTCTGAAACTGGTGTCTATCGGATTGTTAAAATAAACTTTAATATCTCCGGAACTAGAGGACTTGGTAATTATGGTTTTTTCAAAAATTTCAATGAGTCCGTTTTTTTCAAAAGTAGCACAAAGCGTAAAAACTGTGGAAGGTTTCAGGTTAGATAAATTGATGTTATTATTTTCTGCATCATAGTCAACCTTTATTGAATCTATTATACATTCGAGGGATTGAAGTTTCCCGAAGGTTGAATCTATTCCTATTTCGACTGAATTTTGCTCAATAAAATGTAAGTTCATTTGCCCATGGACCACTGAAAACATGATTAATAGTACAAAAAGTGGGAAAAATTTCATTAATTTTAAATATAAGACAATGCAAAAGTGAATTAAGAACCTAAGATTCGTAACAAAATCTTAACTTATAGGTAACAAGAACACAAATAAATTGTTTTTTATCATTCCGAGGTAACAGGTACCAGAGTCAACCAGTCTATTTAATTAATAATTAAAATATTCTCGCAAAAAGGTATAAAAATTGTAATTTCGTCAGATTATACACATCATTCAAAATTTATCAGAAAATATAAATGAAAACAAGAAGAGAATTTTTAATAACAACTATTGGTGCCTTGCCATTTATTGAAATGATGGAAAACAAAGCAAAAAAATTTAAAAAAAAACCTAAAGCGATAGTTTTATCTACCTGGGATAGTGGACTGGAAGTCAATAAGGTTGCATTACAACATCTTCAAAACAAATCATCCGCTCTGGATGCTGTAGAAAAAGCAGGAATCTTTATTGAAAATACAACAAATTGTTGCGTTGGACTGGGTGGAAATCCTGACAGAACAGGTAAAGTGACCCTTGATGCCTGCATAATGGATCATAAATTCCAATGTGGTTCTGTAGCATTCCTTCAAAGAATAAAAAACCCGATATCCGTAGCTAAAAAAATAATGGAAACTACACCCCATGTCATGTTGGTTGGACAAGGAGCCCAGGATTTTGCCACCCAGAATGGTTTTGATCTGGAACCAGATGAACTCTCGGAAAATGCAAAACAAAACTATAATCAATGGTTAAAGACCTCCAATTACAACCCGGAAATTAACATCGAAAATAAGGTTCCTGCAAAACTTCCTGATGGCAAGGAAAATCATGACACAATGGGAACTATCTGTATCGATAACTCCGGACATCTTGCAGGAATGTGTACAACCAGCGGGATGGCCTATAAACTACACGGCAGAGTTGGAGATTCTCCCATCATTGGGAGTGGACTCTATGTAGACGGCCAAACAGGCGCTGCTACTTGCTCAGGTCAGGGAGAAGAAGTTATACGGATTTGCGGCACGCACACCATAGTGGAATACATGAGAAATGGTATGAGTCCTGCATCAGCATGTAAAAAAACAATTGAACGAATAGTAAACATAGACCCTGTAAAAGCTAAAAAATTTCAGGTTGGATTTATTGCCATAAATAAAAAAGGAGAATACGGAGCCTACAGTATTCAACCAAATTTTTCATATGCTGTTACTTTTGAAGATGGAAGGAGTGAAGTTCAGATAGCCAAAAGTTTTTTTATATGAAGTTACTCTTGTTATTGCTTGGTTTTGGCACAATTATTTCTATATACACTTGAAATTTGGTTTATTTTCAACAGATGTCAGTAACGAGTCTTAAGGATATTATTATTTATTATCTTCATCTACATGGGGGTTTTTCGCATATACATCTAGGCACTATTACTTTACAAAGAAATGCGGCATCGTATTCTACGGATAAAAAAACCATTTCACCACCTAAGACATTTCTCACTCTTCAAAAGGAGTATAAACCTGAATGGGATGTGAGTATCCATTCCAAAGCATTTTCTGACATTATTTCGCCTTTAAATAAATTTTTAACTACCGGTGAAAATGAATCCACTGAATTTAAAATACCGGGGATTGGAACCATAGTAAAAAATAAAAAAGATATTTCTTTTTTCCCTTTAGAAAACCTATCTTGGGACAATGGTTATCAAGACTGGCCTGTTTTAAAAATTACTCCCAAGATACTTGACCCAAAAAACATAGAATTTGCTATTGAACAACCAAAAAAACTGGTATACCTCGATGAAACATCCGCTAAACATAAAATAAGTTATTTGTTCCCTATTTTAGTAATTAGTTTGATTTCATTGGTTCTTTTGGGTCGTTTGATCATATCCAATGGCTTAAATGAAAAGGATAATCACCGGCAAATAGAGAATATCGCTGGTAATGAAACTGAAGATTCGAAAAAGTCTGAACCGGTGTTGGAGACAACATTGATTTCTTTGGAGGACAGCATCACACATAGCACTAAGAAAGACACAACCATTTCAAGTCTTAAAAACAATATACAAAATGAGTTACCAACTCCTGAGAAAACTGATAAAGGACATAATGACACAAAAAAATTACTCAAAACATCAGTCCAAAATTCTTGCATTTTTATTGTAGGTGCATTTACAAATAAAAAAAATGCAAAAGGTTTAAGCTCAAAACTTAAAAAGACGGTTTTACCGCGGATATTTATCCTTCCGGCCGTTTTTATCGGGTTGGTATTTCTTTACCTTGCCAAAAAGACACCTCTACTGCTTTTAAAGAACTCCTTTTGAAATTTCCTGATATTTGGTTATTGAATCCATAAATGAAACGCCCGTTTCAAGTTAAACGAGACATTTTCTTCTAATTTCTTTAACAAAAAATTCCACCTTATTAATTAACTATCAATAATATACACACATTCAAATAAAGCAACACTTGCAGTTAGATTACTAAAGAACAAGAGGCAAGCTATTAATAATATACACTTTTGGTCTATGAAAAAGTGTAATAATGAAGACTACCGTTTTTCTAAAGGCTAGTAATCCTGGTCTTTTTATTATGATCCATGTTTGAATTGCTCTATAAAAAAAGGGAAGAATTTTACTTCTTCCCTTTATACTAACTTAAACACTTTGTGATATTCAAATAGTACTCAATTATGATAGTACCAAATTTGATTAATTCTTTTCACGTATGACGGTTACATCACCAGCTCGGGTCTCAAAAAATCCATCTTTGAATAAGACGTCAATCACATAAACATAGACTCCCTGCTCTACCGGTTTATTATTGAACGTTCCTTTCCAGAATCTGTCAACTTCATTTACAGGATCGATGTTATCTGCTGTATACACAAGACTACCCCATCTGTCATAGATTCTGAATTTTAATATTCTGTCAAGATCTTCACTTTGCACAACAAAAATCTGATTGTTGTTTTGCGACTCAGTAAAGATTATATTAGGAATTTCCAATACACGTACTTTAATGATTGACACTTTAATATCAGCCGTTGCGGAACAACCATTCTTATCAAAAATGGTAACTGTATATAAGGTCTCTACCTTTGGTTTGGCAATAAACGACGTCAAATTCTGACCTGCAAAAATGGTATCTCCATTTGCAGTCCATACAATTCTGGTAACCCTGTCAGGCACTATGGATAATATTTCCACTTTAACAGAATCCCCAAGGTTGATTCGTACATCAGGTCCTAACTCAACACCTAAAAGTGCAGGTTCGGTTATTTGAATAACAACTTCATTTACACAACCATTTGATTCTTTGACCTGTACTTCATACGATCCCGGTCCAATATTATTTAATCTGTCTGAACTTCCAAACGTTGCTCCTCCATCAAATGAATACTGGTAAGGAGGAGTCCCTCCTGTCAGATTGATAATTTCAATAAAACCATTTTTCTCTCCAAAACACCTTACATTGGAAGAATCAATGTCAAATGTTGGTAAATCATCCGATTGAATTACTCTGACATCGTCCGCAGCTTTACACCCGGTTTGTGTGTTCGTTACTTCTAGTGTATAAACACCTCCTGATGATGCCGTAATGGTTCTGGTATTATTTATAGAATCATTATTTAACGTCCATTTATAAATAATAGTTGATCCTGTGGTAGAATTGCCTCCTATTTCAATAGTCCTAATAACACAATCAATGTTTTTATCAGGACCTGCATCTGCAACTGGAATTTCGTTTACTCTTACAAATACGTCTGAACTTGTATTAGGACATGGAGCCTGATTAGAAAAACTATAGGTAAAGGTATAGAGACCTGCCGGAATATTGGATAAATTAAACGTTCCAGCTGTTGCATTAAATCCTGTTGTTTGGGTGCTTGTCCAAACGCCCCCTGGATCCTGTCCGGAAAGTTGATTGGTTAAACTAACAAGGTCTGTAACTCCCGCACAAAATGAAGCCGTACTTCCAACACCTGCATTTTTAGGCGCAAATACATCCAACTTAACGGATTTGTTGGCAGGACATCCCGGAGCAGGGTTGGCATCTGTATAAATTAAAGTATATTCACCTGCTGGAAGACCATTTAAGTTAAGAACGGTTCCTGTGATTGGAATAATGTTTCCACTGCTATTTTCTACACTCCATGATCCCGGCACAGGGACCACAGTTTCCAATGTTTTTAAATCTAATGATCCTGCGTTATTACAAACATCAATTGGATTTATTAAAGTAAACGGTGGGCAATTACAATCCTTCACTTCAATCTGAACAGGTATTTCCAGGTCAGTACAAGGATCAACATTGTTTATAGCATAATAATACATCAGGAAACCTGGTGTTATACCATTAAAATTTACAACGGGAACACCGATTATCGGATTTCTGTTTGGATCCAGCCATTGGCCATTGAGTGGTGCAGTACCACTAATCAGGGAAAGTAAATTCAAATTGGTTGAATTACCTCCAACAGCTGCATTACAAACCTCACCATCCATTATCAAAACAGAAATATAATCTTCAACTCTTACAATGATTTCTTTAAATTTCTCACAGGTTCCTCCCGGCACAGGTACCAAAGTATAGGTGCATCTGTAATTACCCGAAGCCAAACCATTTACATCCAACACATTACCTGTGATGGTCACAGGATTACCCTGGAATGTCACAGTCCAAACCCCTGCACCAGTTTGAGCGTCAAGTAAAGAATTCAAGTCTACCATTCCGTTGGTCACACCTCCGTTATTACACAATACAGGAGCCGGATTGATGATGATTGGAGGACAGTTACAATCCCTTACATTAACGATTACATCCACTGGTGTACAAGGAAGTGAAGCATTGACAGTATACCTGAAAATGAATTGATCTCCGGGAGCACGGCCATCAAAATTAACAATACCATTTGCAGGAATGGTTAATAAAGGTGCCGCCGGACTTACTTGTGTCCATACGCCGCCTGAAGTAAATCCTGACCTTAATAAAGAGAAAAGGTTGACAGTGGTTGGTCCCTGACCTGTATTTTCGGAACAAGGGCTTCCTACATTATCCACAATGGTTTGATTTCTGACCACCACAATTTTGTCAAATATTTTTAGACAATTTGCAGGGTAATTCCCTGTTAATGTGTAGGTAAAGGTATAATCATTCGCTGGAACCCCAAGTGGATTGAAAAACTTGTTATTGGTAATGGTCAATGGATTGGATACCGTCCAAACCCCGGCCAAGCCGGTGGGATCTGTACTAAATGTAAGTGGATTTTCAAGATCAAGCAAAGTTGAACTTCCATTGCATAGAGTGTCTCTTCCTAACACAACATCGGGACAAGTACAATCCCTTACACGTACACTTACAGGTACGGTAACGTCTGTACATGGTGCCGTGGCAGTATTGGTTGTATAAGTAAATTCAAGAATTCCTACACCCATCCCTAAGGTTGAAATATTTGGAATGGTTCCTCCAACTGCAGGCCCTGACGTCTGTATCCATGTACCGCCTAATGCTGATCCTGTTTGTAAAAGAGTATTTAAGTTGATTCCTGTAGGTCCGATACCCGTAGCATTACATAATACAGTATCGGAAGTAATAGCAACAGGTGTAGCAAAAATCACTATATCTACCTCAGAACTGTCGGGACAATTTCCTGAAGGTGCTGGGTCTAGCGTAAACCGTAGAGTATGTGTACCCGGAGCAGCACCATCGGCACTCAGAATACCTGAATTTATCGTCGGTGCAGGGCTTGGGCCAGCAATTACAGTCCAGATTCCCGGATTACTGTGAAGTCTTAGGTTATTAAGGTTTGTTGAATTCGTTCCGGAACTGCTGTTACACAAAGCCGGAGGAGGTGTTACCGCAACAGCAGGGCATGCACAATTCCTCACCACGACTTCTAACGGAATGGTAATGTTCTGACATGGTGCAACAGCTCCATCGCTTATAAAGGTAAACGTAAACGTATCCCTTGAAACTACAGTCAAAAAGCTGACATTACTCCAGTCACTTACATCTACATTTGCAAGATCTGTATTAAACCATTGACCTGAAACACCATTCTGAAGTGCAACAAAATTTAGATTTGTTGGTCCCTGACCAGTGTTAAGCCTGCACACTTCCACAGTATCCAATGAAAGTTGTGGAGTTACATTATTGGTTACGTCAACAGTAGTCGTTCCTGAACATATACCATCGGAAACAGAAACAGAGTATGTACCTGCCATGGTCACTTCAAGTTTTCTGTTTGTACCGATAACCATATTTCCGGCATCTCTCCATGTGTAACTTGTAAATCCGGGACCTGCATCCAGAGAATCGGGATTGTTGTCGCAAAGTGCCAGATCGGGTACAACTATATTTAAATTAGCATCCTGAGTTACATTTACCGAAGCACTGCCTGTGCAACCATTGGCGTCAGTAACCACAACTGTATATGTATCAGGTGTGTTAATTGGTCCTAAAGACTGAGTAGTCCCAAGATTAGGGTTGCTCGTGTTTGACCAAAGCCATGAGGCACCACCGCTTGAGGCGTTAAGAGTAGTAGATCCACCAGGACAGAATGACAAACTACCTGAAATAGTTGCTACCGGTAATGGATTTACGGTTATCAAAATAGCCTTTTCGCTGGTACATCCATTTGCATCAGTTGCAACTACGGAATATTGAGTAGTAACAGATGGGGATACAGTATAATTTGCCCCTCCGGTACCACCTGGTGTCCACAAAAATGATGTAAATGAAGTAGCATTTAAAACAGACATCGTTATAAAATTACCTGCGCAAATGGAGGTATTAGGTGTAACTATTGCTTCTGTACCCTGAATAGCAGGAATTATCAATTCATCAAAATTCTGACATCCAGACTCTTCGTCTACGACCACAATTCTGAAACAATATTCTGAAGCACCTACCTGTAAATCAATATCAGTAAAATCAGGGCCTGTATTTGAATAAATCTGTTCAATCAACTCATCTTCACAATTATAAAGATAAAACCAAGCAGCAGGATTTGCAAAATTAAGAGGAACATAATCCACAACTAAATCTATAGTTGTTTCACCACAGGCTGGTAAAGGGTTAGGAAGAAGTTCAACAATCGGAACAAGATTAACCTGCACTTCCATGCAGGTTTCACCTTCGCATCCAAATTGGTCAATTAGGGTAGCACACAATATATAAGGATCTTCACTTGGTATGGAAGCTTCATCAAAAATAGTGAATCCATTTCCAACAGGCGCGCCATCTAATCCAGAAGGAACAACCCATGAAATACCATAAAATCCATTAGCTACAACATTCGTGGTTTGTATTTCTATATTTTCATCTACTCCATCCTGACATATTTCCACAAAATCAGGTTCCAGGTCAAATGTAACTGGTAACTTTTTTTCAACTTGAACCGAACCAACACCAGAACATCCCAAATCATCCGTCACGGTTACAAAATAGGTTGTGGTAACCGTAGGACAAACATTAATAGTTGGTGTGTTTGCTCCATTACTCCAGTTATAACCTACATAATTTCCGGTTCCTCCTGCAATTTGAGGAACGACATCTGTGCAGAAGCCATCGCACACATACAGTGGATCAAAAACCACCAATAAACTTGGATAAATAGTTACTCTGAAGGTGTCTCTTGGACCAGGGCAAAGTTGGGTAGGATCTTGAGCCCAAACAATGTATTCAGCTACTTGTACATCTGTAGTAATATTATCAAGCATATCCGTTACTGTACCGCTTCCATTAGGAAAATTATAAGGGTTCATTCCTGTAACATTGGAATTCGGAATAGGCTCGATATTTATAGGTGTTGCTGAACCATCAGAAGTACTAAAATCAGAATCCAGGGTTCCATTATCGCAAATCTCAACATCTTCATAATCCACCAAAACTGGTGGTGTACAATCCAATTCCCATGGAGGTCCTACCTGAGCGACGTCCAGCTTACATTCAGCAATGGGGTCATTCCAACAACCTGAAACACCATCTGAAGTAGTAACAAAAGAAATCCGAAGATCTTTATTTTCAAGACAATCATCGTTATTATCAAATACTCTGGTACGTAAATTCATACAGATATTTACGGTCAAACCACTCTGACTTCCAGGGACACCGTATCGGGTGGATGGATTACAAGTATTCTGGCAACCGGCACCGCCATTACTATTCCAAAACCAACCGAATGGCAATGCGGAACCCTGTGCCAATGGAGGATTACATGGACAACTACCACATTTAATATTACAGAGTCTAAGAATACCCAAATCATCAACATAAGAACAAAGTAAAGGCATTGTCTCCGTTATAGTTGGAGCACATGCACCATCCGTTGGACCTAAATATACTGCACCTCCAGGTGAAACCGTTACACTGGATGGATCAAAAAGATCCATATCCCAACCTCTCCCGAAATTCGGGAGTAAACCATGAAACCAATCCACTCCTGTTTCACTTGGGTCGTAATAAAATTCAAGACAAACCCTGACATCTTCGGCTTGACAAAACTGAAGGTCATCTAAAGGTCTGTCACTGGATCGTTCGGTAACTTCAAAGGTGGTTTCTGGCAAACAGGCATCATTTCCAATACATGAAACGCAGGCTGCTTGTGTATAAGCCGATAAAGTAAAGTTAGGGTCATCAATAACCCCTTCACCACTAATGGCAACAAATAGTGTTTGAATGGGTTCACCGTTTGCGTCGAGTGGTATACCGACATTGTGTGCATCCGGATTTGAATCACCATTACTGCAAGGTGTGGGTTCGTTAATAGTACCACCCGGCACCAATGTTAAATTATCACATGTACCTGAATAAACGGTCCAGACAGGCTGCCAATTACCTGAAGTGGTCACAAAGGTAAATAACTGTATGGCAAATTGGTCTACATTAATCTGGAACCATACAGTAGGATTCTGGTCTATGCCACAATCGGCAAGGGTTTCTTCAGGACAGGCCAGATCCAAACATCCCGGAATACTGGTAATAACAAAATTACCACAGTTTAAGTCAGTTGGAGCAGTCTCCATTGTCTGTGCACCTGTGATTTCTTCGCAAGTATCAGCAAACTCACAACCTCTTGGTTCCATTACAGAAATGGTAAAATCACCGCAATCTGCATCTCTGGATGCTACTTTAATCCAGATAACATCACCCGGGTTCAAGCAACCAAATTTTATGGTTGCCGAAAGTGCTCCGCAATGATATGAATCGTCTGATACCAAATCTCCACCCGGTGCTGTAGCAGTACCCAAAATAACTTCAACCGTTGTGTTTCCGGATATAGGATTTGTTCCTGCCGCGTCAACGGAAATTTCTAAAGCTTTTTCATCAACAATTGTATAAGTATACCATACTGCATTATCATGGGATGCACCTCCACATTGAATGTTTGCTATGTCCTGATTTGGATCATCTGCAAAACCAATAGCACAACAAGTGGAACCTGTGTGACTACCGTATCCGGATAAATCATAAGGAGGTCGGGGTGAGGTTGGATCCGGATCATCATTTTCCGGCAGAAGGTTAAATTGAATACTAAATCTGAAGTCACTTCCTCCCATTGTGGGACTGTTTGTTCCAACAGCCAGATAATAGGTTTGTCCTTCATTTACTGCTATTCCCGTTGTGTTGCCTGTAATACAATTGGAGACAGCTGTCGGCGGATTCTGACAGCCGTTATCTTCAAACAAAGCCATAAATAAATTACCTGCGTCGGATGTCAGACCTGTTAAATCTATGGTACTAATCCCCGCATCAACGGTAAAAGTATACCAAACAACCGGCATGGTACTAAAGGGGCAATCTGCTGTAAAGGTAAAGGGTTCAGGACACGCAGAAACATTACAGGATTGAATGCTTATTGGTTCACAATAAACTCCGCCACTTTCTATCAATTGAGCATCTGAACAGATGTCGTGATCTTCTGCAAAAGCACAGTTGGCATCATATGGTACTTCTGTAGCTAATATGCTAAAATCACCCTCATTTGCACTTGAAGTGGATACCTGAATCATGTAGGTTCCGGGTTCGTAACAGGCAAATTGATATTCTTCCCCCAAGTCAAGACATGCCGCTTCCAGGTATGTAGTATTATTACAAGCTGTTTCCCATAAACCTGCAACAACAGTTGATCCTGCCGGAATTGGTGTTCCGTTGGTATTTCTTGAATCGATTCTTATATTTATGGCCCGAACTCCGTCAGGGATGGTTATTTCAAAAAACACTACATTTGACTGATCAGCCTGAGGACAATCCGGAAAGAATGGATCTCCACCTGCACATAATGTAGTACCATCAACTCTAACACCGTTAGTTGGTACCACAAAATTTGTTGAAATATTCGGAGAACAAGGATCATCATTATCAGGGCCTAAATTAAACTTAACCGTAAAGTCAAAATCTCCTCCTGTATCACCATAAGAAGAAATCGCTATTAGATATTGATTACCCGGTGTAAAAGGACCAATATTTCCAAACGTTTCATTCAATCCGTCTCTACATGTGGTAGAAACTGCTGTTAAATTTGTGCAATCAGCTCCATTTTGAAATACACCCATAAAAGGAGTACCGGAACCTGTATATGAGGTAAAAGTAAAATCCATTGTTGGTAAATCTCCAGGTGCTCCGGGAGCAGTAAATGTATACCATGAAGTTTCTTCGTTGTTAAAATCACACGGTAAAGAAAAACTTCCGGCAGGGAGATCTTCAGGGCAAGCATCTATGTTTGTAGTTGAAAAATCCAAAGGCACACATAATTCATCAATAACAATGTCGTCGGCATCTGTACATTGATCATTAGCCACAGCGGTATTTTGACCTTGGGTGATATTGATTGAAAATATGCCTGCATCCGCCGTAACCGATCCTATCTGAACTAAATAGGTTCCGGGATTTAAACAATTAAAAGTCACCATTCCGTCACCATCACAATCTTCGTTTTTAGGGTTGTCTGTACATGGTACATTAGGTGTTCCGGCACCAATATCATCATAAATGGCAATGGATGGATCGACAATAGCATTTGGCCCAGTACCTGTCACTGTAATCGTAACATTGTTGTTCGGAGCAGTGATGGTAAATTCATACCAAAGCGTTTTATCAATATCCGGATCCATACACATTTCATCATCTTCAGTGGCACAGGTATTATCCTGATTAGGCAGCGCAGTGTTATTATTTACTACCGTTGCTGTAAATGTTCCTCCGCAAGGATCGTCATTCAGCAGTTCAAGGTTATATTTGATGTCAAAGTCAACGTTACCTGTATTGTTTGGAATACCAATGGCTATATAGTAAGTTGTATTCTGGATAACAGCAATGGGTGTTCCATTGGTTCCTGTTCCACTAAGGCAATCTCCGTCTGTAAGTATGTTAGCCGGATTACCTGTGGGGCAGTCCTCTAAAACTGATAATACTGCTGTGCCTGAAATATTTTCTATTTCAATAGAAGTTGTACCCGCAGGTGTAGTAAATTCATACCAGACAACCGCATCATCCATATAATCTAATGCACAACCCGCAACGCTAAATACCTCAGGGCACGCATTGTTTGTCGTGCTGGTAGTTACGCTAATAAACTCACAAACCGGGTTATTTGGAATAAGCAAAGCGTCCGCACAGTTATCATTAGCAGGAGCTGTATTATTGACATCCACCTCAAGGGAAAAACCACCCGCATTATTGGAAGTAGACGATACATAAATGTAGTATCGTGTTCCTGGAACCGGGCACTCTAACGTAAATGTTTCATCACAATCAGTACCATCTGCATCATCCATATCAGAGCCGGCTGTACAATCGTCATACACTACTATAGAAGGATTATTTATTGGGCTCCCTCCTGTACCGGTTATGGTAAATACAATTTCATTACCCGGACCTGCAAAATCATAATAATACCATACTGATGCATCGTTCTGAGCCACTGGTGTACAAGGGGTAAAATCATCTGTTGCACAACTATTGGTTAAGTTATTTGTAACGCCAATATTTACCTGATCCGCATTATTACAATCATCATTATCAGGTGGGTTGGCTTTTTCAGTTATATTTATAGTAAATGTCCCTTCAGCGCCGTTGTCTCCTACAACAAGAAGCCAATATTGGGTATTGCCATTTACAACAACATCATTAATTACACCACCTGTTCCACATCCACCAGCAACAGAAGCACCTGCACATGATGAAAACAAGCCAATATCTACATTTAAACCTGTTACTTCAATATCAAGTAATTCTGCATTGGGATCCGTAGTAAAAGTATACCAAACTCCTGGTCCATCATCAAAGGTACAACCACCAAAATTTAAGGTAGCCGACTCAGGGCAAGCATCGGTATTTTCCTCACCCGGAAAATTATTGGGAGGTGTTTCGCACAAATCATTATCCAATGTCAAAGCAGAAGCTTGAGCACACGTTTCATTCGGAACGCCATTGTCTGAAGTTGTTACAGCGATCGTAAAGTCTCCCTCATCTCCAAATTCAGAACTTACCATGATTAAATACGTAGTTCCCGGTACAGGACATCTTAAAGTTGCTGTACCATTACAATTATTGCCATCATCATCTGTAACTACATCACCAGCGTTGCATCCTTCATAAATGGCTACCAATGGTGAGTTAATCGCAGGAGAACCGGTAGGTGTTGCTGTAACCGTAAACGCATCTTGCGTAGTGACGGCTGGAAAGGTGTATTCAAACCACACGGAGGCATCATCCAAGGTATTTGCACAATTGGCATTGAGAACATCCTGCGTAGCACATAGATTTGTATGTGTTCCAGTCAACGTATTTTCCGCATTCAAACAGGCATCATTGGCAGGTCTATCATTGTATTTGATTTCAAAATCGACAGTACCTTCAGCACCATTTATGGCAATAGCTATAAAATAAGTAGAACCGGCGGTCACATTGATATCGGTAGTCGGGCCGGCACCATTGATACATCCACCATTGGTAATCGGAGCCCCTGGCGTACAGGAAGAAAATATACTTAAAAAAGCACCTGCCGGTGTCACGTTTCTGATATTCAAACTTGTTACACCTGTAGGAACAGTAAATTCCATCCATACTGTTGCGTCTGTGTTGTAGTTTCCTCCAAGGCATGCAAGGGAGAAACTCTCTGGACAACCATCTGTTGTCGTAGTAGTAACATCAAAATATTCACAAGTAACGGTATTGGTAATATTGTCAGTTTTCAGCACAGGTTTCATTCGAAACCCCATTGTCTGAAGTTGTTACTGCGATCGTAAAATCACCTTCATCTCCAAATTCAGAACTTACCATAATTAAATATGTAGTTCCCGGTACAGGACATCTTAAAGTTGCTGTAGCATTACAATCATTTCCGTCATCATCAGTCACAACATCACTTGCGTTGCATCCTTCATAAATGGCTACCAATGGCGTATTAATCGCAGGTGAACCGGTAGGTGTCACCGTAACCGTAAACGCGTCTTGCGTAGTGACGGCAGGAAAGGTATATTCAAACCACACGGAGGCATCATCCAACGTATTTGCACAATTGGCATTGAGAACATCCTGCGTAGCACATAAATTTGATTGTGTTCCTGTTAGTGTGTTTTCTGCGTTCAAACAATCGTCGTTATCAGGTCGGTCATTATATTTAATTTCAAAATCAACAATACCTTCAGAACCATTTATAGCTATGGCAATAAAATAAGTAGAACCGGCGGTTACATTGATATCTGTAGTCGGTCCTGCCCCATTGATACATCCACCATTGGTAATCGGAGCACCTGGCGTACAGGAAGAAAATATACTTAAAAAAGCGGCTGCCGGTGTCACGTTTCTGATGTTCATACTTGTTACACCTGTTGGAACAGTAAATTCCATCCAAACCGTTGCGTCCGTATTGTAGTTTCCTCCAAGGCATGCAAGGGAGAAACTCTCTGGACAAGCATCTGTTGTCGTAGTAGTAACATCAAAATATTCACAAGTAACGGTATTGGTAATATTGTCAGCTTCAGCACAGGTTTCATTCGAAACCCCATTGTCTGAAGTTGTTACTGCGATCGTAAAATCACCTTCATCTCCAAATTCAGAACTTACCATAATTAAATATGTAGTTCCCGGTACAGGACATCTTAAAGTTGCTGTAGCATTACAATCATTTCCGTCATCATCAGTCACTACATCACTTGCGTTGCATCCTTCATAAATGGCTACCAATGGCGTATTAATCGCAGGTGAACCGGTAGGTGTCACCGTAACCGTAAACGCGTCTTGCGTAGTGACGGCAGGAAAGGTATATTCAAACCACACGGAGGCATCATCCAACGTATTTGCACAATTGGCATTGAGAACATCCTGTGTAGCACATAAATTTGATTGCGTTCCTGTTAGTGTGTTTTCTGCGTTCACACAATCGTCGTTATCAGGTCGGTCATTATATTTAATTTCGAAATCAACAACACCTTCAGAACCATCTATAGCTATGGCAATAAAATAAGTAGAACCGGCGGTTACATTGATATCTGTAGTCGGTCCTGCCCCATTGATACATCCACCATTGGTAATCGGAGCACCTGGCGTACAGGAAGAAAATATACTTAAAAAAGCGGCTGCCGGTGTCACGTTTCTGATGTTCATACTTGTTACACCTGCAGGAACAGTAAACTCCATCCAAACCGTTGCGTCCGTATTGTAGTTTCCTCCAAGGCATGCAAGGGAGAAACTCTCTGGACAAGCATCTGTTGTCGTAGTAGTAACATCAAAATATTCACAAGTAATAGTATTCGTAATATTATCAGCATTGGCACATACATCATTAGCAACCCCATTGTCTGAGGTAGAAAGATCTATATCAAAAACTCCTGCATTCAATAAAGCACTACCAACAGCAATATAATAAGTCTGTCCCGGAGTTAAACAAGTAAGATCGAGGTTACCTGCACAATCACTTCCTTCTGACATCAAACTGCCACATGTACCGCTGTAAACTTCAATTGCAGGCGCAATAATCGGATTGCCGCCTGTTCCGGTTACCTGAACAGTTGCATTCTCATGGTTTGCAGGCATAACAAAATTATACCAAACTACATTATCATCAGCTGTAGTACAACCTGAAATAGTTTCGTCGTCTGCGCAAAAGTTGTCCTGATTATTCAACCCTGCTGTTGTCAATAATAAAGAAGCTGAACATTCGTCATTTGAAGGTTCACTAAAATCTGCTGTAACAGTGACAGTACCTGCAGGACCTACAAGTAAATAATAGGTTGTTGCCGGATCAGTTGGCTCGTCAGTAATGGTGCAGCCCAAGGAAGTTAATGCACCACAATTATTACCTTCGAAAAGTTCATAGGTTCCTCCTGTAATAGTAAACGTCGGCAATTTATCATCAACAGTAAATCTATACCAAACTCCATTAGTTGTTGCTCCGAAACAAGTCTCTTCCGGATCAGGACAGGCATTTATATTTCCTGTAAAACTTCCGGATTCACCACACCCAAGCTCGTTATTACCACCAAAATTATTGAGTTGTTGGGCATCAGTACAAATGTCTCCTGTGACTGGCGTGACCAGTGTCACAACAATTTCAAAAGTACCCACATTGGAACTGCAGGTATTTAACGCAGTACCTGCTTCAATCAACAATTCTGTACCGGGTGCAAAACACTGCGGCAAACTCCCGCTTATATTAGCACTACCACAAACATTGGCGTGTACTGTAAAAAGTTGTGGGTTTGGCAAAGTACCACCTCCTTGCTGAACATCTATATCAACTTTATGGAAAAGTCCATTATTTGGTACAGTGTATCGATACCATACTCTTCCGTCTGCGGAACAAACATTGGTAAGTGCAGTATTGGTCCCCACTACAATATCATCAACGTCAGCACAAATATCATTTGGTGCTGTAGGGGCAATGGTCAAGGTATGGTTTGTAAAAGGTGAAGCCAGCGTGGCGCAATCAATCGGGTCGTAATCCCCTACCCAGTTTCCGTAAGCATAATTGGCGCCAGCTGGATCAGTGAAAGGTATGAAAGCCGGATTGGTTGTGCAGGCACATGTGAGTTGATGGTTTCCGGGAGGCAAGTTGTTGAGATTCACAGAAAAAACATCAAATAGCCCATTATCTCCTGTTCTTATCATAGGTATTACTTGCGGTGGAAGACAATTCCATGTATTAAGTCCAAGATAGACAACACAATTTACACTTGCCGGGTTTCCTGCCGGACCTGTTACTCCGGTTTTAAAAACTTCAACGGTCACTATTGGACCCGGGTTCCCGCAATCAAAATTTCCTAAATTTTGTATGGCACCTACTGGCCATCTTACTTGTTCAGGATGTGGATTAGCTCCATTATTTGGACATGGGTCCATATATAAAGAGGTATTTGATTCAAACGGTAGAATCAGTTTGCCCAAAAAAGGAAGTTCTTTAATGTTTATGGTACCAATATTTTCCTCACCATTGGAAGGAAAGGTTTTTAGACCTGTACTGTTTTCATTCAAAAATGGAAATTACCATTTAATGAAATAGCAAAAAAGGTACTGAACAGAAAACAGAAAAGTACTAAGTGAAAGTGTCTCATCGTGTAAAATAAGTTAGTTAATAATAAAATGTCACAACCTGTAAAGGTTGTCCGCATCTGTATTCGTAAGGTAGGAGTCGCTTGTCAAAAGCGTTAATTATTCGTCTTAGACCGTAAAATTAAAACTATTCTGCTTAAAGAAAAACTTTTGGGAATATTTTTAGTACTACGTGAGAATCTTAAATAATTATTAAATATTGTTAACCATACGTTATTTTTAACAAAATTTTGTAGAGCTACTTATGACAGGTATTTCTAAAAATATTTCAGCAGAAATACATTATTTTACAGAATAATATTTTTATCACAGTTTTTAAATAAATTTATTCCTTATCATTATAACAAGAAAAAAAAAGCCGTCAAAGGAAAACATTCCCCGACGGCTTGATTTTATTGTATTATGTATAACATCAACTACCACACATGAGGCATCCTTCTTCCATTGTACAGACTGCGCCTTCGGGAAGATCCATCACTTCATTTTCCAAAGGTATTTCCTCAGGCTTAAGTGCCTGGATTCTTTGGTGTTCTGCGTCAAGTGTAAATTTAATAGGATCCACTGCAGCCTTACTTCGCAGATAGTACATTCCTGTTTTTAAGCCCTTTTGCCAGGCATAAAAGTGCATGGAGGTAAGTTTTCCGAAATTAGGGCTTTCTACAAAAAGGTTCAGACTCTGGCTCTGACAAATAAAAGCTCCCCTGTCGGCTGCCTGATCAATGATAGCTTTCTGGCTGATTTCGTATACTGTTTTATAGAGTGCTTTCATATCATCAGGAATTTCCGGAATATTCTGAACAGAGCCATTTGAGGCCATAAGTTTTTGTTTCATCTCTTCGTTCCATAAATTCAACCGTGTCAGATCATTCAGTAAATGTTTATTCACCACGATATATTCCCCTGACAATGTTCTTCTTGTATAGATATTACTCGTGTATGGCTCGAAACATTCATTGTTACCCAATATCTGTGAGGTTGAGGCTGTTGGCATGGGAGCAAGTAAGAGACTGTTTCTCATACCTTTTTCGACAATTCTTTGTTTTAAAGCATCCCAGTCATAACGACCGGACGGAGTTATACCCCACATATCAAACTGGAGGATACCTTCACTGGCAGGTGAACCTTTGAAAGAAGAATAACTGCCTTCTCTTTCAGCGAGTTTCGAACTTTCTTCCACAGCTGCGTGATAGATGGTTTCGAATATGTCTTTGTTTAGCGTTCTGGCTTCTTCACTTTCAAATGGAAAACCCATCAGAATGTAAGCATCTGCCAGTCCCTGAACGCCAATACCGATAGGTCGGTGTCTGAAATTAGAATTTTCTGCTTCTTTTATTGGGTAATAATTGATATCAATAATTCTGTTCAGGTTTCTGGTGATGACACCGGTTACTTCGTGTAATTGTTTGAAATCAAATGTTTTAGTTTTAGTATCTACAAATTTTGGTAAAGAAATCGAAGCAAGATTACAAACGGCCACTTCATCAGGAGAAGTATATTCTACTATCTCTGTACAAAGGTTGCTTGATTTGATAGTGCCAAGGTTTTTCTGATTTGATTTATTATTGCAGGCATCTTTATACAATATGTAAGGAGTACCTGTTTCAATCTGGGATTCCAGAATGGCAAACCACAGTTCCTGGGCATTAATGGTTTTTCTGGCTTTCCCTTGTTTTTCGTATTGGTGGTACAAATCTTCGAATTTTTCACCATAGGTGTCATGCAATCCTGGCGCTTCATTAGGGCAAAACAAAGACCAGGTACCATTTTCCTTAACCCTTTTCATAAATAAGTCAGGAACCCACATGGCATAAAACAAGTCTCTTGCTCTCATCTCTTCTTTGCCGTGATTCTTTTTCAATTCAAGGAAGTCGAAAATGTCTGCATGCCAAGGCTCCAGATAAATGGCAAAAGCACCTTTTCTTTTTCCACCACCTTGATCTACATAACGGGCGGTATCATTAAAAACTTTCAGCATAGGGATGATTCCATTGGAAGTTCCCCCTGTTCCTTTAATATAACTACCTTTAGCCCGGACATTGTGAATTGAAAGACCTATTCCTCCGGCTGACTGGGAAATTTTTGAACATCTGGCCAATGTATCAAATATGCCCGGAATACTGTCTTCGGTCATAGACAACAGAAAACAGGATGACAACTGTGGTTTAGGTGTGCCTGCATTAAATAACGTGGGTGTCGCATGGATAAACCATTTTTCAGACATGAGATTATATGTTTCCACTACCGCCTCAATGTTATTCCCATGAATGCCCACAGAAGCCCTCATCAGCATATGCTGAGGTCTTTCCACCACTTCTCCTTCCATACGAAGAAGGTAAGACTTCTCAAGGGTTTTGAAACCAAAATAATCAAAACTATAGTCTCTGTCATAAATAATCACACTGTCGAGAACGTCTGCATTTTTTCGAATGATCTCGTTTGTTTCTTTGCTGATCAACCCGGCCGGTTCATTTGTTTTAGGGTCGATGTAATGAAACAACCTGTCCATGGTTGCAGAAAAGGACTTATCCGTATTTTTGTGCAAATTAGACACGGCTATTCTTGCAGCCAGAATAGCAAAATCGGGATGTTTGGCTGCCATAGATGCAGCAGTTTCAGCAGCAAGATTGTCCAGATCTGTGGTTTTAACACCGTCGTACTAACCTTGAATAACCCTTTGGAAATCTCAATGGCATCTACGTATTTTGTATTTAGTCCGTAACACAATTTGTTGATACGGGCAGTCACTTTGTCAAAGCTGACCGCTTCTTTTTTATTGCTTCGTTTGATAACTTGCATAGTTGTGGATTTAAAAAGTTAGGAAAACTGTTTTCAGGATGCAAGTTTGGTTACTAAAAGTCTTCCTCCAGGGAAAAAACCTGTTTGTCTTTATCGGCCATGACACCGGATTTTTGGTAATCACCTACCCTCTTTTCAAAGAAATTGGTTTTTCCCTGAAGTGATATCATGTCCATCCATGGGAATGGGTTTTCAACATTAAATACTCTTTCATTTCCTAATGAAACCAATAACCTGTCTGATACAAATTCGATGTACTGACACATCATGTCAGAATTCATTCCAATAAGAGCTACAGGAATGGCATCCGTTACAAACTTTTTTTCAATCTCGACAGCGTCGGTTATTATCTTTTTGATGGTTTCCTTTGGAAGTTTATTCTGAATGTGGCTGTTGTATAACAAACAGGCAAAATCGCAGTGCATACCTTCATCCCGGGAAATCAATTCATTTGAAAAGGTTAGACCAGGCATCAAACCTCTTTTTTTCAACCAGAAAATGGAACAGAAAGATCCTGAAAAAAAGATGCCCTCTACTGCGGCAAACGCTATCAATCTTTCCGCAAAAGAACCGTTATCTATCCATCTTAGTGCCCAATCTGCTTTTTCTTTTACACAATCTATTGTTTCAATGGCGTTCAAAAGATATTGTTTTTCTTTAGCATCTTTTATGTAGGTATCAATAAGGAGTGAATATGTTTCCGAATGAATATTCTCCATCATAATCTGAAAGCCATAAAAGAACTTGGCCTCGGTATATTGCACTTCACGAACCATATTTTCAGCCAGATTTTCATTGACGATGCCGTCACTAGCCGCAAAAAATGCTAGTACATGCTTTACAAAATGTCTTTCATTATCATTCAACTTGTGTTCCCAATCACTGATATCCTGATTCAGATCAATCTCTTCTGCCGTCCAAAAACTTGCTTCTGTCTTCTTATAAAATGCCCAAATGTCATTGTGCTCTATGGGAAATAAGACGAAACGGTTTGGATTTTCGACGAGAATGGGTTCTGATGGAAGATGGTTCATATTTCTTAATGATTTAGGTAACGGATATATATAATTAATTATAATGTGTCAAAAGTAATGTAATTACTGTGAATGAAAAAATTATATTAAAAAAATTAATATATATTTTTTATTCTAACTTATAAGGTCTTGATTATAAGTAAAATTACAATTAAACTGTTTTTGGTTACTTTTGAATATACAGTAAAGTTCAACTGAATTCAGTGGTGCAAATGTACGCTGTTTTCGCCCTAATTTCAAAATTCAAACACACTAAAGTTATCCACACAATGTGGATAACTTTGCAACATATTAAAAATCAAGTTAATATATTGAATAAAAAATACAACATATGTGGATAACTTTTAATATGAAAATTCTTTTGCGTTAATATATATGATTTTACATATTAAAATAAATAATAAAATGATAATTAGTCTTTAATAATATCCCCATTTTTCCATAACATCCTGGTCCTGAACTTTCTTTACAAATTATTCTGACCTTTGCCCTACTACTTCGTATAAAAGAATGCCCGTACTCACAGAAACATTCAAACTATCAACCTTTCCCTTCATAGGGATAACAATATTCTGATGACTTTTTTCTATCCATTCGCGACTCAAACCTTTATCCTCGGCTCCCACCACAATAGCCGTTTTATCTTCATAAACAACCTTGTTATACCATTGGGAAGCCTCCAGATAGGCACAATATATACTTACACCTTCTTTTTTTAATATTTCGATAATTTCTAGCGTTGTCCCTGAATATATTTGCAAAGTAAAAATGCACCCCAGACTGGCTCTGATTACATTGGCGTTGTATAAATCTGTTTTGGGGTCTGCAATAAATACGGCATCCACTCCCGCACCATCCGCAGTTCTCAGTAATGCTCCAATATTTCCGGGCTTTTCCGGAGACTCTGCAACGAGTATTAAAACGTTTTTCTTTTCAGGCAGTTTGAAAGAATTTATTGGGTTTTCCTTGACTTCTGCGATGGCTATCAATGATTCAGTCGTTTCTCTGACAAACAACCTTTGATGAACTTCCCGGCTCATTTCAATGATTTCAGGTTTTTTATCAGTCCACAACAATAGTTTTTCAACATCGTAATAGGTGGACAAATGTTCTCCATACAATATCGTTTGTATGGTAAAACCTCCTTCCAATGCCATTTTTATTTCACGTCCTCCTTCTATAATAAATACACCAAGTTCTTTTCTGGTTCTTGCCTTGTCCTGCAACTGGATGATTTGTTTTATGAGTGGATTTTTTAAACTCCGGATGGATTTGAGCATAAGAACTTACGTTTTCCCTTTTTTGAAAAAATCAAAGCTGAACACCAATAAAAAGCCTATCACAAAAACAATTATTGTCATTATTACTTTTGCCTCTCCCCAATAAAGAGCAGGCCAAACCGGTGTTTCTGAAATCACCTTAAATGTTTCAGCCTCCAGAGAGGACAACATGGAAGCATCCGTAACATCCAAAAACTGATTTGTCTCTTTAACAAATACTTTGGTGATATTTCTCCATGGCCATATTTTAAACAAAGAGCCCATTAAAAATCCGGTGAGTAAAGCTAAAGTAATATCTTTATACCTTAGGAACAGCCATGAAAAGATTCTTGAAAATGTTGCAGCACCTACCACCAGACCAACTACAAAAACACTTATTATTCCGATCGCAGTAAGGTCAAAATCCGTCAGAATAAGTTTTACCGAACCAAGAATAAAACTATACATTCCCATCAATACGAGCATAAAACTACCGGAAATTCCGGGAAGTAACATCGCTGAAATGGCGATTATTCCGGAAATGAAAATAAACCAATAGGAATCATTGCCTTCTACAGGAGAAAGAACACTTATGCTGTAAGCTATTAAAAATCCGAGAATGATAGTCATCAAGGAAGATAATTTTAAAACGTTGTATTGTTTTGCTATAAATAATACAGAGGCGATAATAAGTCCAAAAAAGAAACCCCACAAAGGTTCCGGATAATGAATCAATAAATGGGATATAGCAAATATACCAATAACAATTCCTGTCAACATACCTGAACCAAGACTCACTATAAATGGAAGATCAATCGATGCAAATGCTGTTTGCCACCGACCTTTTCTGATGAGAAGAAAGAAGGAAAGATTAAACGAAGTTATCATTTTCATCAGTCTTTCGTAAATACCTGTAATAAATGCGATGGTGCCACCTGAAACTCCGGGAATTATTTCAGCAATTCCCATAGCCAGGCCCTTTAACATGGTGTTTAACTCAAATATTTTCATATAAAACATTAATTATCATGCACCCTGGCCTGAACTGTTTTGGATGGCAGGATGGGTTCCGGTTCATATTCCACAAATTCAAAAGAATCAAGATCAGGTTGGCCGGCATTTACCCATGCTGTATACCATGAAGAGCCGATAGCCAATATACTTGATCGCATCTGATCCTCCACCATAGCCCCCATAGCTCTAGAATAAGCGTCGGCATATTCTTCGCATTGGATTCTGACCGTCTGACTTAATCTTTCATCATAACAATACTGCCTGTCTAAAGGAAAAGTCTGACTTAATCTTTTTTCAATACCCAACACACTGTCGAGATGACTATGGGCTTTAATGATAATATCCCATATATATTCTCTTGGGTTGTCAATATATTGTGCCTGGCCAACAAAAAAGTCGTAATTGGATTCTGCAAATAATTCAGGAATTCTGGATTCCCAAAAGGCATGGATACCTACCTGATCAGTAAGCTGTCCATTGTAATTTTTTGTTGTGTGAAGAGGAACGTGCGCATCACTTACATAATGTCCGTATTCCGAGATAAAACGCAGAAGTTTGGCTTCATTTTTTTCTTTAAATGCATAGGTAAGTCTTTCAAGCATACTCTCCAGATGGTAAGGAACAATTCCGTATTCAGAAAATCTGTCGATAATTATACATTTACCCTTTCCTTTCGTAAAAACATCTGTAGTAAACAACTCATCAAGATCATAACTATTTAATGCCCACTCATCTTCGTAATACATGGGTTTGATTACCTTTTTCCAATATTTCAGAAAAGTAGGATAATCTAATTGAATAGTTGTATTTTCAGGAAGGAAAAACCGTAAGTACACTGTATCATTTTCAATCAGTTTATTGATCTGGACGGTGTCACTACCAAGCACATAATACAAGTCACAATGTTTAATAATCGCTTCTTCAAAATCTCTCGGAACATTCGGAAAAGGTATTTTATCCCAGTGATCGATGTCTATATAATGTCTTACTCCTTCATGTTTAGTGGCATATCTTCTTTTATCAGGATCAATGGCATGTTCGGTAATGTACAATATGTTTTTTTTAAAAAACCCAAACATTTCTTTTGGCAAAGTGTACACCGCCATTTGATTGATTAAACGGTGCCCGTAAAATCCCCAGGCTTCTATTTTATCTGTCTTTTGCGGAAGACTCATGGAAAAACTGATGAAACTTCCTGCAAAAAGTATAATGAAAAAAATATATTTATTCATTTATTATTTCGTTTAAATGTCAAAAATCAGAAAACCACTTGTTTTCAAATAACTTATTTAGTTATTCTGAATATAAATAAGAAACTCATAATTGATTTTCTGGAGATGACCTATTAAAGTTCAAAGGTAATAATTTGACTTTTATAGAGATTCTTTTATCCAAAAATATTCAGTTATAAAAACAATATTCTTTAAAAATGACTTATTATAATAAAAATAGAAAAATGAAAACAAACATGATCGTCCTCTTTATCATTTGTTTTGCACTTGGAAATGATGCTTACGGTCAAATACAACGTCGCCCTGCCCCAAAAAAAACGGAAAAACAAAAAATACAGGATGAAACGCTTTTACTGAATGATTACAATTTTGATATAAAACTTGGGAATGTAGGATTTTTCAGAAATCTTTTTTTATCTTCAAAAATAAATGGCGGGTATAAATTCAACGATTGGTTGTCTTCAGGTCTGGGGGGGAAAATATTTTACACCCAGGTGTTTATAACAGGAGGAAAAGATAATGTCTATGTTGATTACGGTGGTTTTGTGTATGCGCGTGCTAAAATATTTTCCAAATTTTACGGTCAGTTGGAATATCATTACACCACTTTTGACTACATTAACCCGACCTATTCAGGTGCAACGCTCAACTACCCAGCCATTGGCGGTGGTTATATGTCTGGTGGCGACAAATGGAAATTCGGAATAGAAATCAATTTTATTATAGACGAACTCGCCAGAGATTATCAGGGTTCTGTTGTTGAATATTGGTTTGGTGCCTCTTACAACTTTTAACCAGAACCTGATTTCCATTTATCTTTTCAAGCCAGCTAGTTTATACATATGCTGAAATTAAAATTTTGGCACGATTTTGGAGGTGTTTATTTCCGAGATTGAGTTAGAGTAATTAGCAAATTGTTACTCGGGGTCGGTTCTTTAGGGAGAGTCGGCCCTTTTTTTATTTATCAATTTCCATTGAGAAAATACCACCACACTATCTACCTAAAAATCAATCAACTACAAATATGTTAATAAATTATATATTTAAAATTATTTTAAATAGACCATAATAACATTGATATTAGTAATTTTGTCCGTCATTTTGAATGTGATACAACAAGTCAAAAGTTTAATAAATGAGTTGGTTCAAACGTTTAAAAGAAGGAATTCAAACCACCACAAAAAATAAGAAGGAGGCACCTGATGGTCTCTGGCATAAGTGTACACAGTGTGCTACCATGACTACAGTAAAGGAATTGAAGGACAATCTATACCTGTGTCCTAAATGTAATTACCATACAAGAATCAGTTCAAGTGATTATTTTGACATTATTTTTGACGGAAAACACACCAGATTGTTTGATGACGTCGTATCAGTAGATGTTTTGAATTTTACAGATTTAAAATCCTATAAAGATAGACTTGATGATGCTTATAAAAAAACCAATCTCAAAGATGCCATGTCTGTAGCGCATGGTAAGTTGGGCAAAAACGTGCTGGTGGTAGCCTGTATGGATTTTGGGTTTATAGGTGGTTCAATGGGTTCCGTAGTAGGTGAAAAAATTTCCCGGTCCATTGATTTTTGTCTTCAAAATAAAACCCCTTTACTTATTATTTCCAAATCAGGTGGAGCAAGAATGATGGAATCTGCTTTTTCACTCATGCAAATGGCAAAAACGGCGGCTAAACTGACATTACTGGCAAAAAATGGCATCCCTTATTTTTCACTTATGACAGATCCTACTACGGGTGGTGTAACTG
The DNA here is from genome assembly GCA_016715245.1 of Saprospiraceae bacterium. Lineage (GTDB taxonomy): Bacteria > Bacteroidota > Bacteroidia > Chitinophagales > Saprospiraceae > OLB9. The sequence goes on along the minus strand of JADKAS010000001.1, from coordinate 490,609 downwards.
CGTCATTTGCCATGCTGGGAGACATAAACATTGCGGAACCACAAGCGCTTATCGGATTTGCCGGTCCAAGAGTCATTAAAGAAACCATAAAAAAAGATTTACCTGAAGGTTTTCAGACTTCAGAATACCTTCTGGAGCATGGTTTTCTGGACTTTATTGTTGACCGGAAAGACCTGAAATCACGATTATCTGATTTACTGGTTTTATTTGACGGAGGCCGATTTGCAGATATATCAGAGGATTAAAACCACCATATCTTTATTCAGAGGATTCAGATTTTCTTTCAATCTTTCCAAAAGGTCATAATCTGTTGTTAAATAATATTGAAAAAAGTTTTCTGTCCTTTCCTGCAACCCGTTATTGGGAAATAATTTATCCCTGATACTTTTAATCTGGTTTATTTTAGTTTCCTGGGTTTGTTTCAATACTTTTATTAATTTCTGATCTGCATGATCTATTATTTTTTCAATCTTTACTTTTTCAGCCTCCATAAAAGCCAGTAAAGTCGGATCGTATTGAACCATATGTTGTTTTAAATTATTCCAGCTGTCAAGTATCTTTTTTTTCTCTTCATCAAAAGTACCGTGTTTTTTATCATTTTTTTGGACATAGTCGTGAATCATCTTGTCTTCATCCTGAAAAAAATCTGAAACCGTCAACCCAAGTTTCGTCATTGTTTTACTAACATTTTTTGGAACCAAAAGAACTGAATTCCTCCGGATAAGACATGGATAAAATACGTTAAAATAATTAAATTGTTCTTTTCTTTCTATCCAATACGCTATTTCGCCTCCGCCTCCTACAAAAGCGACGTCAGGCAGGATCAATGACTGATAAAGAGGTCTGGTTACGACATTAGGGCTAAAGTTTTCAGGAAACTTGTTCAATTGTTCTAATATCTCTTTTTCATTCCAGTGAATATTGGTATTCAATATGTGAAAAATATTATTCTGAAAAGTAATCCGTTCTCTACCCCCTTCTTCTGTAAAATAAAAAAGATTTATTTCCCGCGCATGGGCCTGAGGTTTATAGCCTAATTGTTGCAATTTCTTTTGAGTTTCAACGACATAACCCTCACTTTTCCTTTCGACAATCTCTTTTTCCATTATGGGAATAAAAAGTTTTTTTAACTCTTTATTGTCCATATTAAGTACTAAAAGTCCGTAATCACGAGTTAAAACATGGAGGAAATGTAAAATAAAATCATTGTAAGTCTGAGATTTTTCATAGGCCTCATTCAAAATCTTCGCTATTTCTAAGGCTTTTTCCCCATCACCAAGGACAGATAAAAAATCATTGAGTGGTTTTTTAAGTGATCCGATATCGTACCTTCCTACCGGCCCAATTTTTTCTTCTTCCCAAATTATTTGTTTCTGAAATAATTTAGTTGAATTTACTTCCTCAAAATCATGGTCCTCAGAACCATTTACAAAAACTGGAATAAAATGATAATTGGAATGTCGAGCTTTTAATTCTTCTGCAAGTCTTATGGCAGAAAAAATCTTATAGATGTAATATGCCGGTCCTGTAAACAGACAAGGCTGATGAGCAGTCGAAACCGTAAAAGTCGTTTCCCTTTTCAACTGTTGAATATTAAATTCCTGTTTGTCAGAAAGTGTTAAATCTTCGTATTGATCCCGCAAAACCTTCACCAAAACATTTCTGTTTACCGGATGATTACTCCTTTCTTTTATAGCATTTACCAGTCCATTTACATCAGGTAAAAAATGTAAAAAGGGTGAAAACTTTTGCGGATTTAATTGATAATCAGTATCTCTTGACGAAAATTGAGGAATGAAATGAAAAGAATGGGATTCTTTATTTATAGAATCGGCTTCAAAGGTATCTGAGGACATACGATGGCGTTTGAAACTTATTGTTCATCAAACAAACGCAAAATACTCCTATTTGTTGAAAATCAATGCCCCATTTAAATAAAACAGTTGTAAATGTATAACGTCCTACCCTGTTTTTCTGAGCCATTTTCTACTTTTTTTTAGCTACGTTGATGTCAAAATCCTCAACTTTAAAATCGGCAGAATACTTTTGCCAGGGTGTATTTTTGTGTGCATTTCTCCCAAAGTAGGTGGTTATCATTAAAAAATTGATTTCATCCTGATACCCCGGAATAGCCTGTATCAGCGTAAATTTTTCATCCAGAAAAACCATGGATGGAAAACTCATTTTTCCATTGAGAAGCATGGTCGCCAGCTCATGGTACCCTCTGTTGCCGTATTTTGTATATTGATACGATTGACCGTTAAATAATATCTCGTTTTTGAATTCAGCATCCAATTTAATGGCGTAATAATGTTTATTAATATATTTAACAATTCGTTCATCTGAAAAAGTGGTTTTATCCATTTTTTTGCACCAACCACACCAATCTGTGTAAATGTCGACTACAATTTTTTTCTTATCAGTTTTAGATTTTTCCATGGCTTCTTCCCAGGTAACCCACTTTATCTGACCCTCGCCTGAAAAAGGTAAGCAAGTAATAAAAACATTAATAAAAAAGTATATAAATAATCTATTCATATTCCATATATTCAACATAAAAGTGAAACGGTCCAGGTATTAAAAAAGATTCGCTTTTCAGGCACCTTAATCTTATTTTAACAGTTATTATCTTTTAATTAGTATATATAACTTTTTAAATAATTACCTCCTTTTTTTTGTAGAAAGTGTAAATTGTGGTAGCTTTCACCCAAAATTAAATTCATGCATAAACATATAGATCAGTGGTACAGTCCGTCACTGCATAAAAACATGGAAATTGTTGAATACGGACATTTTGGTTTCGCTCTTTTACTTCTGCCTACTGCTGCGGCAGATTATCTGGAGTATGAACGTTTTTTAATGATTGATTTCCTTAAGCCTTATATTGAATCCGGAAAAGTAAAAGTTTATTCCATAAATTCAATTAATAGCGAAAGTTGGCTTAACAATAAAATGGAAGGACGGCATAAAGCGATACGACATCAGCAGTTTAATCAGTATGTCTACGAAGAAGTTGCACCTTATATACGAACCAGAACCAGTCAGGACACCCCAATTATTACATGCGGAGCTTCTTTCGGGGCCTTACATGCCGCTAATTTATTTTTTAAACGGCCAAATATTATCAATGGGTGTATAGCCATGTCAGGATTATACGATCTTTCTAAATACACCAAAGGTTATTGGGATGATGATGTTTACTTCAACAGTCCAATGCATTATCTTAATGATTTGAATGATGAATGGCACTTAAGTCAAATCAGAAAATCCAGTCATATTCATATCCTTACCGGAAGCGGAGATTATGAGGATCCCAATGGTTCAAGATATCTCTCTGCCTTACTCCATCATAAAGGAATTCCACATGATCTGGATATCTGGGGATATGACATCACCCATGACTGGCCAACCTGGAGGGCAATGCTACCTTATTTACTGGAAGCAAAATTTTAATGCATGCGCGCATGGGTTTTAAGCGAAACAGATGTTCTGCCCACCTTACAATATCTGGAAGACCCTAAGCCTGTTTCTGAAAATCAAAGATTAATCAGAATCGTTAATTCATCACTTAATCACAGAGATATTTGGATTGGCAAGGGTCAATATCCAAATATTGTTTTTCCCTGTGTTCCGGGATCTGACGGCTCAGGATATATGGACAATGAACCGGTCATCATGAATCCTGGCATTTCCTGGGGAGAAAACCAGGAAGTCCAGTCTGACAATTTTCACATTATGGGAATGCCCTCACAAGGCACCTTTGCTGAATATATTGTTGCAGATAAAAAACAAATACATAAACTTCCGAAACACCTTTCATGTGAAGAAGCTGCCGCCATTCCTTTAGCGGGTGTCACTGCCTACAGGGCTTTTATGGTTAAATGCCAACCAACTAAAGATGTAAAAGTTCTTATTACAGGTATTGGTGGCGGTGTATCCCTTTGGGTATTAAAATATGCCGTTGCTATCGGTTGTGAGGTATTTGTTACGTCACGATATCAGGACAAAATCAATAAAGCAATTTCTTTAGGCGCCACGGGAGGTGTTAATACTTCTGAAACAGATTGGTCAAAACAACTTTATACATTATCCGGTGGTGTCCATATTATCATTGACAGCATAATGGGAAATACTTTGCCGGATCTTATCAAACTTTGCCTTCCTGGTGCAAAATTTTGTTTTTACGGAGCGAGTGGCGGTAAAACAGATAATTTTTCACCACACTCTATTTTCTGGCGACAAATATCCTTGTTTGGCTCCACCATGGGATCGGATAAGGATTTTTCTGAAATGTTGAAATTTATATCAGATCATAAAATAAGACCCGTCATTGATACTGTATTTCCTTTTACAAAATTGCCGGAGGCTATGGAAAGAATGAAAAACTCCAAACAATTTGGCAAGATTGTTCTGGATCATTCAAAATAAAATTCAATAGTATATTTTATGCCTTTTAAAATGTTATTCGCTTTATGACAAATCTTAGTGTAAACATCAATAAAGTAGCATTGATCAGGAATGCAAGAGGTGGAAATATTCCCGATCTTATCAAATTTGCACAAGATTGTGAAACCTATGGTGCTCAGGGCATTACTGTTCATCCAAGACCCGATCAGAGACATATCAGATTTGATGATATACCTGCTTTAAAAGAAGTGGTAACAACTGAATTTAATATTGAAGGTTATCCATCTGCTGATTTTCTAAAATTGATAAAAACCTACAAACCCCATCAATGTACATTGGTGCCGGATCCTCCACATGTGTTGACTTCAAATACCGGGTGGGATGTAAAAACGAATAAAAAGTTTTTAAGTGAAGTAATAAAACAGATACATGATTGGGGGGTTCGGGTAAGCCTTTTTTTAGACCCTGTTGAAGAATATTGTGAACGTTCCAAAGAATTGGCATCGGACAGAATTGAATTATATACCGGTCCTTATGCTGAACATTACACAGAAAACCCTAAAGAGGCAATATTGCCATATTTCAACGCTGCATTGGTCTGCAAAAACATAAACCTCGAGATTAATGCCGGACATGATTTAAGTTTGAATAATCTTTCAGATTTTATTTCTGCCATTCCGGAAACAATGGAAGTTTCTATAGGACATGCACTGATAAGTGATGCCTTATATTACGGCATTAAAAATACGATCCAAATGTATTTGCTCAAAATATCTCAAGGACAAAATAGTACATTCATTAACGATTAGTTTTGTATTTTTGTTTTTTTTTAAAAATAATACAAAAATGGGGCTTTTTGACAGATTATTCCCCGAACAACGCTATATTTTACAACAATGGAATCAGGTAAAATCAATATCCTATAAAGATGATGATCTTGCTCTTGAGACCATAGTGTCATCTATCATAAAATCCTGTCAAAATAATGAAAAATGTATTGTTATCATTCCAGAAGAAACCCTTTATCAGAAATTTATTTCTGAACTATCGGAATCTCATTTAGACCAAATTTCACTCTTCTACAATCCAAACTCATCCGTGTCCAAATCGGATGTTGTTTCTTTACAGCATAAATTATACCCACCTAAAAATATTGAAAAATCTATAGGGTTTCTTGAATCGGCATTTGCCAATAAAAGATTATCAGAGCAATGCAAGGACATATTGTCATCCATTTACTTTTATGAAAGCGACAGAAATATGGTATCTGTTCTGGAGAGATGTTATGAAATAAGTAATTTTGATATGCCGGAAATGGTTGAAGGCATCATGTATGATCTTTTCCCTGATGTTGATGAAAATACATTTGAATCATTTTATGATGCCATCGTTGTTGCCTCTAAATTGTACCAACCTTCTTATTATCTGCAAAAAGAAAACAGGAAGTTTAATCTTTCACCAAAATATGTTCAGGATGAGGAAAATCTGGAATTATTTTTGGATAACCTTGCCGAACAAATCAAAATACTTGAGCAACTGAGAAGCCGGTACTACCACTTTATTGAAAATGACCTGAAACAAAATCTTCATGAGATCAATTTGTTATATCAGCAAATTAAAGAGACATTTGAAGCATTGAAATTTTATCAAAAGGAATTGAATCAGTATAACGATCATACTGCAAAATCAGGCTTAGTATCTTTATTTACTACAAAATCTAAAATCAAGGTAACCCTGGAAGAAAAATGTAAAATACTGATACAAAAAATCAACAAACTTTTTATAGATACCCCAGGATTACATGAATTGTCCTTTTCATTTGACGATCATAAAAATATAACGAAAGATACTCATGAAATTTGGTCAACCTACGAACAAAAAATTGAGTTATGGTATTCAACCATCTGCAAAAACCAAAGATTAAGTATAAAAAACTCCAATATTTTTAACCAGAAGAATAAAGATCTTCTACAGGAACTTGATGACGAACTTAAAACATGGAGTACATCCTTTAATCAATCACATTTTTTCGACGCAAGTATTGAAATAAATACACTGAGCACTCAAAAGCAGGTAGAACTTGTTAACGAGCTTATACTTCAAATAACGTATATTTACAATGATGTTCAGGATAATAAAGGGTATTACCTTTGGTATTCTTTTTTACACAATCAACCAGAATGGATTCAAAAAAGTATATTGTTATTGCAGAATTTTTCTGTCAAATATTGGCCTGATATAGTTGAATACAGCTATTTGTTGAGATGGGTTTCTGAAAAAAAGAACCCTAATACTGAAATTTTAAGAGCTCTTTTAGAGAAGTACGAAAAATCTGAAAGAACTATACTTTATGATTGGACGAAGGATTTTGTTAAAACAAAAAAATCAGGTTGGACAAACAGAATTCAAAACCTGCCCAAAAATGACAAAACTTTGTATAATGATATACAGCAAAATAAAAATATTGAAAAGCTAAACTGGAGGTATTTTTTTTAAAAAAACGCTAAATTCTGGGCTAATTTTTTTTATATTATTGTTACTACATCTGACAATTTTTAGGATATGGAATTTGGCCATTTTACTCAATTTTTTTATGTTAATTCTATGGAAATAAATACGGAAGTATTACATTTGGGTAAAACTATTCATTGTTATTACAGGTATGACGATGATCAAGTAATGAGTACCGATATAAAACTTTTCAATGCAAAAAACCCACTACAGCTTAAAACAGGGGAACTGCTACCTTTAAACAAACTGAATATAGCTAAAAATTTGGCCTTCAATTTTTACTCATTGCAGAATAAATTTTCAATACTACAACTAAAAAATGCTTCCATAATTTCATGTTTTTCGCTTCAACAAAACGCTATATTTAAAGAATATTTTTTTAACGATGGTATTAAGGAAATTACCTTAGGTGCCCATTCTGTGGAAAGATTAATTGAATGTATTGTGGAGACAGATCGAAAACCATTATTATTATTGCCTGACCATTTGCTTAATCCGTCAGATACAGGGACAATTTCTGTGCAACTTTCCATAATTTGTGATTTTGAAAAAGCCGGATTTTCATTATTTAGCCTGGAGACGGAAGACATTATCAAAAACGGATACCGTCAAGCGGTAAAACTGTTATGCAATAAAATAAAAGAATCATTCATTAAAGAAAAGGTGTAATGGAACCTCTTCATCTGAATTTTGATTCAGTTCGCCATTTGATCAAATCGAGAAAAAAAGCTGAAAAAACGGAAATATGGGATATTTTGCGAAAGAAATGGATTTCATTACAACCGGAGGAATTGGTTCGTCAGCACATAATCCATTTGTTTATTTTTGAATATGGTTTTTCAAAAAATCTTATTTCTGTAGAAAAAGAATTTATTATCAATCAAAAAAGAAAACGTTTTGATATAGTCATTTACGATAAGACTTCTAAACCATACATTCTCATTGAATGTAAAGCTTTTACAGTGGATATAACACAAGAGGTGTTTGATCAGATTGGGGTTTACAATCTGGTAATTCAGGCACCATTTCTACTTGCCACCAACGGAATATTGTCCTATTGTTTTTGCCAGAATCATCATAGTGGAAAATTTACCTTTCTTAGTAGTCTTCCAGAACTCTAAAAAGTAAGTTTTTTATTACCTTTGAGGAAAATTATTCAGTTGGACAATAACGATAGCAAAAAAAAGTTCGAATTTTCTAAAGACAATGTAAAAAGAGTCTTACAAGTTTTTAAGTACATAAAACCGTATTGGGTTGAATTTGTCATCGCCATGATACTTCTTGTACTGGGAAGTTTGATTTTTATGGTACTTATGGGATTGCCTGGTGAGATGACAAATACTGCAATTGGTCAACCAAAATTTAAATTCGGCTTGTCTGTCAATGATTACGGATGGATTTTTTTAGTTGTACTTATTGTTCAGGGAGTATTTAGTTATTTTAGAACGGTTCTTTTTTCTGTCGTCTCAGAGAAAGGAATGGCCAATATTAGAAAAGACCTTTATAATAAAATTATCACACAGCCAATTGTTTTTTTTGAAGAAAGAAGAATCGGCGAATTAACAAGCAGAATCACAACAGATATCGAACAATTGCAAAACGTTTTTTCAGTTACACTGGCAGAATTTATCAGACAAGTAGTCGTCATTGTTTCCGGAGTTGCCATTATTGTATACTGGACGCCCTCCTTATCATTAATCATGCTTTTTACCTTTCCACTTGTCGTGGTGGTAGCCATGATTTTTGGGCGTTATATAAGGAGCATTTCTAAAAAGAGACAAGACCAGCTGGCTACAACCAATACCATAGTTGAAGAAACTTTTCAAAGTTTCAGTATGGTAAAATCATTTGTAAATGAATACTACGAATCCGTCAGGTACGCTTCTTCTGTAGATGATGTTGTAAAAATTTCCCTTCGTTTTGCGAAATTAAGAGGTGTTTTTTTTGTTTTTATCATTACTATATTATTTGGGGCAATCTTTTTTATTTTATGGAGAGGCGCTTTGATGGTAGAAAACAAAGAGATGGAATCCGGTGATTTATTTTCATTTATTATTTACACAACCATTCTGGGAGGTGCTATTGCCAGTTTTGGAACCCTTTACACTCAAATATTGAGTGCTCTGGGCGCAACAGAAAGGATTTTAGAGATTTTAGACAGAGATTCAGAAATTCAGATTTCAGAAAGTAAAAATGAAGCTGCCCAATCAATTTCCGGAAAGGTAGAATTTAAAAATGTAAGCTTTTCTTATCCGACAAGAAATGATGTAGAAGTTCTTAAAAATATAAGTATTACTGTTTTATCTGGGCAAAAAATTGCTTTGGTGGGGCAAAGCGGTGGCGGTAAATCAACTATAGTTCAGTTGCTTTTGCGCTTTTACAATACAGGCGGTGGCTCAATTTATATTGATGATATACCCCTTGAAAACATTCCTCTTTATTCTTTGAGAAAAGAGATCGGAATCGTACCACAGGATGTAATACTTTTTGGAGGTAGCATCCTTGAAAATATTCGCTATGGAAAAACCGACGCTGATTTTGAGGAGATAAAAGAAGCAGCCAGATTATCAAACAGTTTGGAATTTATCGAGTCTTTTCCTGATAAATTTGATACCGTAGTAGGCGAAAGAGGTATAAAATTGTCAGGAGGTCAACGTCAACGTATCGCCATTGCCCGGGCCATCCTGAAAAATCCACGTATTCTGATTCTAGATGAAGCTACTTCCTCACTTGATGCAGAATCTGAAAAACTGGTACAGGATGCTTTGGAAAACCTTATGGTTGGTCGTACTTCCATTATCATTGCACACAGGCTCGCAACCATAAAAGATGTAGATTGTATATATGTTCTTGAAAAAGGCGAAATCCTGGAATCAGGAACTCATAATCAACTCATTAACAATCCTGATGGTTTGTATGCGCAGTATGCAAGGCTTCAATTTCAAAATAATAACATTATTCTCCAAAATAATTAAATCCGCAACTAATATGAATATACAACGTCCCCTCTTTATATTTTTCTTTGTATTGTACCTTCAGACATTAAGTACAGCTCAATTTGGATTAGGGCTTACTTTTAATTACGATTTTTATCAAAGATATACAAATCCCAGGGATAATTTTGAAGCCGGCAGGTCGGCAGGCAGTGTGCTGACAAATATTTCACTCGGTCCAAAAATATGGATAGGTAAACCCTCCTTTTCATTTTCTGTTGAATCTCAGATTGGTATTGCTCCTCTGGGCTTAGATACAAAAGAGTTTAAGGGCTTGGGAATGGCAACACTACCCATAATAGGACAATTGAATTTTAAAGGGAATTCGGGGCTTCAAACAGAACAATCAATTGGCTATTCCATTGGTGGTGGCATTCAATACAATAGAACTGAACTATTTGGTCTCAAAAACAAGTACGAAGATCTTGGTGTCAACCGAACATTTTTTCCAACCTATATCATACAGGCAGGTGTTGGATATGGAATAGGCAACAGTGGTTTTTTATTCAACTTGTTTACACGATATGGATTCAATCAGGAAAGCAAAGCCCAATCTTTCAATATTGGAATTCAGTTTGACATCAACATGATTGCTTTCAGAAAAAATTTAAATAATCCCAACAGTGCATTATAGTAACGATTACATCCTATGAAAATCGAAAACCAGGTTTCTTTACTCCCCTACAATTCTTTTGCTTTACCGTATCTTGCAAAAAATTTGATCCGTATTCATTCAGAAGATGACGTATTGCAGGTGATTAAACAAAAATTACATCCTCTCAGAATTTTAGGTGGAGGTTCAAATATACTTCTGACACAAGATATTGATGGTTTTCTGTTAAAAAATGAAATCAAAGGATTGGACATAGTTGAAGAAGATGAAGAAAATGTTGTTGTTGAAGTAGCTTCCGGAGAAAACTGGCATTCATTTGTGATGTGGACATTGGAACAAAATTTTGGAGGGTTGGAAAATTTGAGTTTAATACCGGGAACAGCAGGCGCTGCTCCTATACAAAACATAGGTGCCTATGGGATTGAACAAAAAAATCTTTTTTACAGTTTGACTGCTATCCACCTGGAGAGAGGAGAAAAAAAAATATTTGAAAAAGATGAATGTTCTTTTGGCTATAGGGACAGTATTTTAAAAATATAGTCAAAGATCAATACTTTATTACGGCGGTCAGATACCAACTAAAGAAAAAAAATCACACCATCACGACACAATACGGGGATATCCAAAGTCAGTTATTGTCAAAAAATATAACCAAACCAAACATTCAGGATATATCAGAAGCTGTCATCTCCATCAGGGAAAGTAAATTACCGGACCCTAAAAAAATCGGGAATGCAGGAAGTTTCTTTAAAAATCCTGTCATTTCACTTGAGTTTTTTAAAACGCTGCTAAAAAAACATCCTGACATTCCTTATTATAACACGGATGACAAAAATAGTATTAAGATACCGGCTGGCTGGATGATTGAAAAACTTGGATTTAAAGGCATGGAAATAGATGGTATCGGAGTGCATAAAAAACAAGCTCTTGTCTTAGTGAATTATGGACATGGCAAGGGAGAATCCATCGTCACACTGGCCGAACTTATTCAGGATACCGTGAAGGAGAATTTTTCAATTGAATTACATCCGGAAGTTAATATTTGGTAATGAAGAACTTTAATTATGAATTCTAAGAAAATTGATATATTGGCTATCGGGGTACACCCTGATGATATAGAATTAAGTTGTGCAGGCACCCTTTTAAAACAAATCAGTTTAGGTTATACTGTCGGTTTATGTGATTTATCCAGAGGCGAACTGGGAACGCGCGGGAATGCTGAACGCAGAGAAATTGAAGCAAAAACATCGGCCAATCTGATGGGAGCCAAATTCCGGGAAAATCTAAACATGAGAGATGGTTTTTTTCAAATTGACACTGATCATTTGATAAAGGTAATAGAGATCATCCGATGGTGCCAGCCTGACATTATACTCGCCAATGCATTGGAGGACAGACATCCCGATCATGGAAGGGCTGCAAAACTGGTGAAAGAGGCAGCTTTTTTATCCGGTCTCATAAAAATAAAAACCATAAAAAACAAAACAGAACAATTGGCATGGAGGCCAAAACAAGTATTTCATTATGTTCAGGACAGAAATACAAATGCTGATTTTGTTGTAGATATTTCTGAATTCATGTTGAAAAAAATGGAACTTATTGATTGTTTTAGTTCACAATTTTATGATCCGGAATCTGCTGAACCTCAAACACCCATATCATTAAAAAATTTCAGGGATCACATAAGAGCAAAAAACATGTGGTATGCAAGGGATATAATGACAGATTATGCCGAGGCTTTCAGAGTAGAAAAAAATATAGGTGTTAACGATTTATTTGATATCCAATAGTATTGCTGAAAGGAATACGGAACTCCTAAACGAATAACAAACCGGCCTCCCTCAAATTGTACATAAGGTAAGAATTTAAAAAATCATCAAAGGTACATGACTCCACCCTTTTGGAGAATGAACCAGAAAAAGTAGCTACTGTCATGCGTTTGAATCCATTCTTTTTTGGATCGATGGTTGGTAAAATCCAATAAAAATAAAATCACATCTCTTTCCCCTTCAATATGAAAGGTAGAGGAACCAGCATACATACATAAAGAAAAAATAATTTTATTCGATTTTTTCTCTTGAACAATTACGTTTCCGCCAATCCAAAGCATCCATTGATGCTGTTTTGGATGTTCCATTATTGTCTGAAGTTCTGCCTGAATATAATTTTTAGCAATCGTTGTTTTTAAAACTTTAGAGGAAAACCAGTTTTGAAGCGGAACATCAAAACCTGTACCCTGCATGTAGTTAAACATCGATTTTTTTAATCCTTCTGAATACAATTCATGGTCTGCTCCGTTCGGATCAACATGATAATAATCGTTTTCTGCAAATCCTGAAAATTCAGGTCCATCCATTACAACATTATACTTTTCAGGATTCATTCCAACCGGACTGTGGGCTGTCATGGCAAATTGATGCCAAAATCCGGATTGAATGATTCCATTTTCCATCATTTGCCTTACGATCTCGAGTGAATCGATAGTTTCCTGTTCGGTTTGAGTTGGAAATCCATACATCAGATAAGCATGAACCAGAATATGGCTTTTTGTAAAATGATTTGCAACACTGGCCACTTGCGACACCGTCACACCTTTTTCCATTTTGGCCAATAGTCTGTCAGATGCTACTTCCAGTCCCCCTGTCACGGCTATACAACCTGAATAAGAGAGAAGTCTGCACAAATCATACGTAAAAGATTTTTCAAATCTGATATTCGTCCACCAGGCAATATTCATTTTACGTTTCAGCAATTCTATGGCAAGTTCTTTCATTAATGCAGGAGGAGCAGCTTCATCTACAAAATGGAAACCGTTTTCGCCTGTTTGGTTTTTAATAACTTCAATCCTATCACAAAGCAAAACCGCATCAACAGGTTCATATCTTTTAATATAATCAAGAGAAATATCACAAAATGAACACTTTCCCCAATAACAGCCATGGGCTAGCGTCATCTTATTCCACCTGCCATCTGACCATTTCCTGTGCATTGGATTCAGAATTTCAATCACAGATATATACTGATCAAGTTTTAAGTCAGTATAATCAGGAGTTCCCACATCTCTTTGTGCAATATCAAAATGTGGGGAAGTATTCTGATAGGTAACTACATTGCCAACCAGAGAAAATGTTCTTTTCTTTTGTTTAGTTCCGGAATCATTAAAATAATATTCTATCAAATGTTGCAAGGGAGATTCTCCGTCATCCAATGTTATATGGTCAAAAAAACGAAATACCCTTTCATCAGATAATCGCCTCAATTCTGTATTTGCATACCCTCCTCCTAATACTGTAATACATTCCGGATGTATTTCTTTAATTATTTTTGCTATAAAAAAAGCGGCAAATACATTTCCAGGAAATGGAGCAGTAATACAAATCATGTCAGGGTGATGTTCACCTATATAAAAAACAACCTTTTCCCTGATAATATCCTGGATAATACTATTTTTTTCATCCAAAGATCTCAACAAAGGTGAAAAATCACTTGCTGTCCGGGCTAATCTTTCTGCATACTTACTGAATTCAAAATCACTGTCGATTTGTTCTTTGATAAATAATCCAATTTCTTCAATAAATAAGGTTGCCAAATATTTTGCTTTATCCTGTGATCCCATAGAGCCAAATGCCCAATCAAGATCCTCCCGATTGGCTGCTCTACTCCCTTTTGGCAAATAATCTCCTTTATTAATGAGCTGTGCCAGACCTGGATTTTTTCCCTGCAGGAAAGATATTACAGGATCAAGACAAAAAACATATTGCTCATTCCGGTAAAAAAAATCACGAGAGGTATCTGTCATCAATGCAACCTTTTGCTCTTGTTCTTGACAAATTTTTATTAAAGTGGAAGATGAAAAAAGGGACAGAAAAACTTCAATACTAAGATCAACCTGAAATGAAGATACTCCCAGGGTATTGAGGAATCCTTTTAAATACATGGTCGCAGGATATGGCGTATTCAACTGCGTAAAAGGGGGTGTAAATAGTAAAATTTTTTTCGACACTGCCTTTTTCATAATATCATTTCGTCAATACTTATTATATCAATACGGTATGAAAAAGGAAATATTGGCCTATTTTATCACAGTGATATCAGTCGTAATCTTTTTTTGATTACCAAAAAAGTCCTGAAACTCCATCATTAATATATAAACACCCTGTTGGAGTTCACTACCATTAAAATTGCCATTCCAATCCAGCTCTAAAACTTCCGGGCCAGCCATATAAATAGCTTGTGGTGTTGTAAAGACTTTTGAACCCCATCGGTCATAAACACTAACATTTTTAAGGTTCGCAGGTATATTGTTTTTCCTGATAACAATTTTAGACTCCTGCCCTGTGCCGATTTTTATTACATTGGATATGATAAACTTGACTTCATTGTCAACAATGACATTAACCCTTGTTTTCACAAAACATCCGTTTATATTAATAACTTCAACTTCGTAGGATTGAGACACAAGATTATCAAAAAAGTACACAGGTCCATTGCCGACAATTTCTCCACTTGTATTTCTCCAAATGATTTCTTTTATTTCTGACAAATCATAATTGGTAAAAACTTCAATACTACTTGTTTCGTTAAAAGAAACGGTTATATCTTCAATGGGATCTATGGTTAATAATTCCGGATCAATCAATTCAAATGTATCTTTGTAAACACACTCATATTTGTCTTTTACCTCAAGTTCATATATACCTGCATTTAATCCTGATATACGGTCAGCATTCAGTTCAACTCCGTTTACTGCGACACGGTATGGTGCAATGCCACCTATAATCTCAATATCCTGAAGAATTCCGTTGCTTTCGCCAAAACAAAGCGGATCAACACGCTGCAATACGATTTCTTCTGGTACATCTACATTCTGAACAATCTGAATAGTGTCAATCTTTTTGCAACCATTAATGGTATTACCAACCTGCAAATAAAAAGTACCTGGTCGGTTTATGGTAACATCCGGTTCCACAAGACTGCCATTTATCTCTCCTCCATTTCTTTGAAACCACTGATACTGAAAATTATCTCCCCTATCAACCAATGGAGTAATATCCAGAGATTTTGTATTACAGTACCAAAGCCTGTTTTCACCCAAATCAATTATCGGATAAATCCTGTCTTCCTTGATAGTTTTACTATTTTCATTTGTACATCCGTTTCTCGATGCCCTGATAAATGCGTTATAATTTCCCTTTTCTTCAACATTGTAATAATCCACGTCTTGAATTAAAAATTCCAAATTGTCCTTAATCCAACGGATGGAATCCCAGGCAAGATTTGTAACTATTTTCAGTGGCACCTTTAATCTTTCGCAAGTCAGATCCCCATCACCGGCTATCTCAATATCAGGTTTTATAAAATCTGATGTAATACCAATTAAAGTGTCGATTTTACAGCCATTGTCTGTTCTTTCTGCACGAAATCGTACAGAAACACCAGTTGATGCGGCCAGTGAATCGACAGGCAAAGAATTTGATGTCACTACGTTGCCAAGTGGATTTGTCCATCTGAGGTTGGTAAGGATGCTATTGGCATTGTAGTTAACTATGCCTGATTTTGTCCGACAATTTAATTTGGGAACGGTAAATGTACAAACAGGTTTTTCAATATTGAGGGTAACATCAACAAAATCAGAAGACGTACAATCCACAAATGCATTTTTAATCATAACCCTGACGATATACCTGCCAGGTTTGTTGACAATAAGCGAAGAAGATGTGCCCATAACCTGATTATTAAAACTCCATTCATATTGCACATCATTTGGAAAATCGCTTATCGTAGTAGCGGACAATGTAATAAACTCATTTTTACAATCCAACTGCCGGATGCCATTGTTTATTAAAGTATTAAGCACCACATTTCTGACTTCAAAACGGTGGGTAAGATCACACTCTACAGGATCAGGAATATTATATACGCCTGAATTAAAATATTGAACCCCACCGAATTCAAAATAATCTCCCACACATTGATACTGGACGCCCAAATCATTAATTCTCATTGGTTTAAGTCTCACATCATACACAAGTGTTTTACAAAAATCCGTGGGATCCATACACTCCAGAATTGCGTTTGTTGCAACGTTAGTATTACAAAGAAAAACGGATTCATTCGGGCATATTTCAATGAAGGTGGTGTCTCTTTCAACAGGTTTAATCTTTACCAGCAAATCCTGAACATCTCCACAATCTCCTTTAGCACATCCACCACCGTAAAAAGGGTGGATATTAACGTCAACATGAATCCTGAATTCATCCGTCGCTGTGCCATTAAAAACAATGTCTACATTTGTTCCAACACTATCATTATTGACAAAGTAATAGGAACCTGAACCTACGTGATCCACATTCCAAACGAAACAAACACTATCTAAAATATTGATTTTTTCTACATAACAGTTTTCAACATAATTCATCAGACAGGTTGGCAATACCATAGAATATGAAAGGGTATCACCGCTGTCTTCACAGCTGATTTCATTTTGGCCAACTACAAAACCATCATCGAGTAAATTGGGATCAACATCTACAGCAGGTGAAATTTCTACACCCTCAATTACTTCAACTTTATAATCACAGATACAACCTGCCATTCCGTCTATAAAAAAATAAGCAATATTTCCCGGAATAAATCCATTCCAGGTCAAATCAAAAGTGCTCACCGCGCCTATAACACTAGGCAATATAACCGGACTACAATCAACAGAATGATTGACACCGCAATTCTTAAAAAGCCCTGCCTGTATTCCGGCATTAGTATTACAATTTGATGGAGTTATTCGCAATGTCACTGTCGGGGAGCAGGTAGTAAAAGCAAACCAGACAATGTTTTCAGCACTTCCTGAATAATTACACAGTCCTACCCAATCATTGGGAATTGTCATACCTGCAGGAAGTCGGCCTTCGTACCCGTTAAGCTCATTACCACATAAATAGATCGCTTCATGACAGGCACCACCACTAGGAAGCAACGAAAATTCACATTGCCCGGAAATCCAGCTATTTGAAGTTGTTAAAAAAATAAAGATAAAAATCGATTTCCAGTTCAAAATGTATCTGCTTTTATGGATTTTCTGTTCGTGGTATAAGAATCAAATAACTTGCCAAATGTTGCACAAAGGTAGAATAATATTTCAATAAATGATAACAAAAACAAGGCAAATACCCGACTTTTTTTATTATAGGTTTTTTATATATTTTAACCCATTGAAAATCTGACAATTATACAACTATATTATTGTTTATGTCTGAAATTGTAAACTTCACAGATTACATTTTGTTTAATAAGAATTCAAAAATTATTATGTCTGAAAATCCCATAACTTTAGTCCTTGGCGCCTCGGAAAATCCCGGCAGATACAGTCACATGGCTGTAAATAAACTCAGAGCTTATGGACACAATGTAATTGCACTAGGCAAAAAAGAAGGAATGATTGGTGATACACCTATTATCAAGTTATTGCCTGAAAATACGGAAATCGATACACTTACATTGTATGTACGTGATGACTTTCAGGATAATGTTGAGGAAATGGTAAAAAACCACAAGATCAAGCGAGTTATTTTTAATCCCGGCACTGAAAATCCATCTCTTGCACAAAAACTTCAATTAATGGGCATAAAAACTGAAAATGCCTGCACACTGGTTTTATTATCTCTCGGGGAATATTGAAGTCGCTTCAAAGAAAAAATATCTGCTGAAAAATATAACATCATTTATGGTATCATTTTTGCAGGATATATGATACCTGTAATTGTTAAACCAACACAAAGCTGATCTTATGTAAGTTCAGCTTTTTTTTATTTTTGCAAAATAGAATCTTTAATGGTTTTTTTCAATGTTTCTTCAAAATCGGTGATGGAACCAAATTCTGTTCTATACGTTAAACCGATTCCAACTTTAGGAGAGATGGTATTCTGAACGATCAATTCCTGTCTTCCATACACTCTTGCCTTTAGTTTTTTGTTTTCTGTCAGTACAAGTTCAAGAGAAAAATCGGGCAACATTTGATTATATGTAAGTCCTTGATTTTCAAATATATAATTTCCTCCCATATTTAAGGTTACCCTTTCATCCAGAAATTTAAATCTGTTTTTTAATCTGAATTCTATTTCGTCAGGCCAGATATTGTTATTTCCTAAATTGGCGGCTACGCCTATATTATTGCGAAGCCCTATTTCAAAATCCACACCTGCCAACAGACCATTTTCTACGAGTGCCAGATTAATAAGGTTCGTTATGTATAACGACAATTGACTGCTCAGAAACTCACTGAGCGTATTGATTCCCATACTTTGTATACCGCCCGTTCCCAAAACATCTGAAACGCGGTTGGATGGCAAAAAGTTATTAAACATAATGAGTCCGAAAACCTGACTGTTCAGTTCAAGTTCATTGTTCTGAAGTAATCTCAGCTTACTGTCGGCCAAAGTAGCCAGATCCCCGACCAGATTGGGAAATGCAAGATTAAAGGTGACCGCCGGATTGTATAATGTCCCACCCAGTTTCAAAATCACATCCACATCCTGTCTCTGGTTAGCCTGACTTGACAACTGACTTGATGCAAGACCCAGATATTCCACTACAAAAGGTCTCAGACTCGTCCTTGATTTATAAACAGCCTGTATGTCCATAGTCGCATTTACAGGATCTCCGGTCCACCTTATCGTGCCACCACGGATAACTTCAAAAGGTTTTGCCACCGGCAATTGTGCCACGGTAAAAAGGTATTTTCCATTTTCAATCTGATAATCACCAAATATATCAAAAGCCCCTGTTCTCTTAATAAATATTTGCATATTACCCCTTCCTACTCCACTGATAACATCTCCTTTGTCGGCATCAAAAATAATACTTATATTTGCTTCAGGAGTCAGGGTAAGATTCATTTCCAAATCGATTCCTTTAAGAATTTTATTCGCAATATATTTTGTACTGTCAGTCAAAACATTCCTTTTTTCAAAACGGATAACATTATTCTGAGCTTTGGCAGAACTGTTTCCCACCGGAATTGAAAGTTGTGTTCCTGAGTTTGTCGTGGCATCTATCACCATGTCAACATTTTCAAAACTGCCTGTAAACTTCGCTCTGAGTTTGCCGATGGCATATCCGTAATAATCAGGATTATCCTGTATCGTTGTCTGAAGACCAATGACATTGTTCCCTTCAATGGTAGTATTGACGCCAAATTTTTTAAACCGGTTGTGATAGAGTCCACCGACAATCGTTGCAGGATTGTTTTTTTCATCTCTCAACACCGCACCCGTGAGATCGATATTTTTTTCAGTGATGGTAAATGTCTGATTGTCAAAATAATAGGTCACGCCAGTGTAAATCAATCTGGTCTGCCCACCTGACACCCTTCCCTTACCGTCAAGTGAAATTTCTTTGAGCGTGCCCCCAATAAGTAATGTCGCATCTATACTGCCTTTCGTGTTTTGAATACCTTTAGCCAATATATATTGAAGAATTTTTAGTGGCGCATCCTTAAATCTTGCTTTACCTTCAATTGTTCTGGTTTTTGAATTTACTTCTACAGAACCTGTTAAAAAATCTCCTACATTCAGGTCTGCAATAACAAAACCTTTGTCATCAACATCTGCATTAATATATATAGATCCATAGGGGTCTTTATTTATAAAAAGTCATCAACATCAACCGTTGCAGAATAAGACCGATCTTTATTAAATACATCAGAAATATCGACATTTATACTGGAAAGCCCACTTAATACAAATCTGGGATCTTTCAAAAATTTATTAACAACATCAATGTCAAAATTATCAACATAAGCATTAATTCCTCTGTTTTTGATATCATCCAGTCCAATAACCCTGAATCCGTCACTCAATTCAAATCGATTTATATCAATAAAATCTTTGGTTACTGAAATTCTGTTGTTTTTTGAAAACTGCCATTCACTTCCTAAAAAAAACAGTTGTTTTGCCAGGACAGAAAAGGAATATCCTGCCTCATAAGGAACCATAAAACCTCTGATATCCACAGGTTTTATATTTTTTATTTCTTCATTACTGGCTAGCTGAAACAATAAACTGTCACCTTTTGAATTAGCTTCAAAATCAAGTGCACCCATTTTCTCTCCAAATATATTGGCCTTGTCCGTATGTAATAAAATATCACCTGAATTTTTATATGAACTAACCAGTACCTGTGTATTTATCAAAGAATCATTTCCAAAGGTGAGGCCCGGAATACTTGCAGCCAAAGAAATTTCATTTTCATAGGAATTAAGCTTGCCTTTCATGTCCAGTTTTGAAAACCTTACATTATTCATCCCTGCAAGTTTCAAAAAATGTTTGCTATCGTTTAACGCAATTTGAAACTCCATTTTTTGAGCAGACTTGGTTGGTTTAGATTGAACGTTCAAATTTTTTGTCAGACTGGGATAGTTGGATTTGATAATACCGACAACCATGGGCAACAATTCATTAAAATCATAAGAGCCATTGAGTTGAAAATCCCCTAATTCAGACCAAATCTTTAATTCTTTCCCACCATCAATGACATTGCGCGAAATCATATGCATTTCATTGATCTTAAAACTGGTGTCCTTTGCCATGATATTCAAATCCTTAATGTCAATATTTCCCAACACATCATTTAGATTGCTCCCGGAAGCATTGATATCAACAGACGCCTTTATAGAGAATGGATTTTTACTTAAATGAAGAGCATAAAGATCAAGATTTTTGATATTAGAGGTAAAATTCAAAAAAGCCTGCTTTTCCATGAATTCGGCATTGCCATCAAATTTAAGGTCAATGTTTGGATCGTTAATTTCAAAAGATCCGTCAAAATTACTTTTTTCAAAAACCCCGTTTACAATAAAATTTTTGTATTCATATCCTTTAAAAGTTATAGATTTCACAACCGCTTCAAGATCTGATTTAAGGGTTTTTAACGTCAAACCCTGCCCTTTTTTTACCCTGGAGGTGAAATACACTAAACCGAATTTTTCATTTCCGCTCCATTTTGCGAGATTAAATGCACTGAGGTTCAATTCTCCGGAATACAAAGCTTTGTCGATACCTCCGGTTAAGTCAAGTCGCATGTCCAGATCAACACTTCCGAGGTCTGTTTTCAGCTTTCCATATGCCACAAAATCTTCAAGATATCCGTCATATCTCCCGTCAAATCTTAAATTTCCCAGTTTGAAAAAGTTGGCCGGAGGATTAAATAAAGGGAAAAGGGCTTTAATATGTTTCATGGAAGAAACAAAATTTTCCAGCCTGACATTGAGCAATGTATTGTTATAATCATTCAGATTTTTTGTACTGAAAAATCCACCAAATGACATTTGGTTTCCGATGGAAATTTTTACATTTTTTCCACTAATTCCATTTAGTTTTCCAAAATATTTTCCTGAGATATCCAATTTTTTATCATTGATGCCCTGTGTGGCCGGATTTGTAATAAAACCTTTATTGAAGTAACCGATTTCCTTTAAATTTATATAGGATGGCTGAACCAATACATTAAACAACACTTCTTCCTTCATATTTCGGAAGGCACTATAATCAAAGTAGCTCAATGAAATATCGCTGACAAATTTACTTCCTCCGGTATTTAATACCATATTTGAAAGTATAGAGTTATCTTTGTTTATCTGAATAGTGTCTATGGAAAACCTTTTTAATTCAAAGTTTTTACCCGTAGAAAAACTGATTTGGTCACAAATGCCAAAAAACTCATCCTCTTCATTTAATGCAACGTCTGAAAATCTGACTTTTATATTATCCCAGGTAAAATGATTGACATCAAGTACATTATCAAATTTTGTTTCTATTGGAATCGTATGATTAAAAATACCAAAAACCCCATTTTCCACCTCCATATCCTGAATCCGGAATGAAAAGGGAAACCAATCTTTGTTTACATCAGATTCCTCTTTTTGTTCTATGGAAAGAGTTTCGTCAGGAAAACAAGCTTCTGACATGATATCCATTTTATAAGATGGACCGTTAAAATAAATTTGATTTACCCAAAACTCCCTGCATTCCAAATCAAGTTTGTCAAGCTCAATCAACCCTGACTTGAGGCTGATTTCTTTCTTAACTCCTTTATTTTCATTTTCAATGACAATACTTATATTTCTGAAAAAAACCTGTTTAATCATGAGTAAAAATTGAGTGGTTTTTCCACCCTCCGATTTACTTTGAAATACTTTAAAAAACCTGGAAAGATTTGATTCTGTCTCATTGTATTTTGTCAGAATATGAAAAGAGACGCCATCGATTCTCAGGGTTGAGATATCCAATTGATTATTGTACAGTGAAAAAATATTTTTTCGCAATGACAATCCCAATTTCTCAACAGACAACAAACTAGGCAATCCTTCATATTCGAGATTAAAATTTTCAAGAGTGATTCCATTCCATATATTGACAGCGATATGATCAAACGTAATTTTACTGCCGGTTTTTTCTTCAACCGTTTGAATAATTTTATTCTTTAAATAATTCTGAACGTAGGGAAGCTGAAAAATGGAATACGTAATTACCAGAAAAAACGAAAATATAAAAAGTGTTTTTGCCAATAAGTAAAACAATCTTTTAAATCTTCTTCCTTTTGGGGGTGTATTCTCAATTTCTGGATGCAATGGAAAACTTTTGTACAAAAATAACGAGAAATTTTAACTTATTATGTTAACCCCCGTCGATATTATCCCTTTTTTAACATTTCAATCAAGGTTACAGCTTCTTTTGCTTCTTTTACGTCGTGTACTCTCAAAATTTTTGCGCCATTTAACAAGGCAACTGCATGAAGAACAGATGTACCGTTTAATGAATTTTCAGGAGATGTATGTAAGGTTTTATAAATAAACCTTTCCTGCTCATCCCTAGTAATATTGGGTACTCAAACACTGAAAAACTTTCAAGGTTCCTGAGTAACAAAAATTTGAATCAATATCTTTACTAAATCCTATTCCTGGGTCAATGACAATCTGATATATCCCTCTTTCTTTCAGTTTTCTGATCTTATCTTTAAAAAAAACGAGCATTTCGGACATTATATCGTCATACAATGTATTATTTTGCATATTTTCCGGAAGGCCTCTCATATGCATAAGAACATAAGGTGCCTGAAAAGAAGAGACGATATCCCATATGGAACCATCAATATTTCCTGCAGAAATATCATTAATCATATTAGCCCCTTCATAAAGTGCGGAATTGGCTACTACGCCATACACGGTATCAATAGAAACAAAAAGTGAAGGAAAATTCCTTCTGATTGTTTTCATATAACCGGCAATAGTTTTGCTTTCCTGATCGGGATTACTCAATTTTGCACCTGGTCTTGAAGACATGGCACCAATATCAATCATATCTGCACCTGCATTCACCATTTCTTCTACCTTTTTAAGAACCAGTATTTCGTCGGTAAACCTGGATTCTTTGTAAAAAGAGTCTTCTGTAAGATTTATTATCCCCATCACTTTTGGCAAAGACAGGTCCACTAAAAGATCTCCTCCTTTTAATACATTTCCATTCATAAAGAACTCAGGAAATTAATTTTTCAAGCAACTTCAATGAAGAATTTAATCCCTCTGTATTCTGACCACCGGCAGAAGCAAAAAACGCCTGACCTCCCCCACCGCCAAGTATGGGAGCAGCCAATTCCTTAATCATTTGTCCTGCATGGTAGTTTTTGGATTTTACAAGACTTTCACTAATGGTCAGCATAATACCGGGTTTATTGTTTTCCACAAATCCCAATAGAATGATAGCATCGCCCAATTCTTTTTCCAGATTGTAGGCCATTGTTTTTATAGCCTTTGAATCCAGGTCTTCAACTATTGAATTGATGACAATCTGACCATTTACTACCTTTGCAGATTTACTGAGGTTTTCTTTAATGACGGCCGCTTTCTGCACCATCCATTTCTCTAAATCTTTTTTCAGTCTTGTATTTTCTTCCACCAGATCTGAAATATTTTTAGCCAGGGTTTGGTTTGATTTAAAAAAGGTTTTTGCTGCCAACACTTCTTCCATAAATCCATTGCAATATTGGTCCGCATACTGACCTGAGACGGCTTCAATTCTCCGGACACCCGCAGCAATAGCACCTTCACTGGTAATTTTAAAACTTCCGATTTCACCGGTTGCCTTGACATGACATCCTCCGCACAATTCCCGTGAGAAGGAGGGTTCAAAAGTAATCATTCTGACAGTATCCCCATATTTTTCCCCAAAAAGCATCATTGCACCTGCATTTTGAGCTTCGCCAATTGAAATATTACGATCTTCTGTCAATGGAATATTTTCTCTTATTTTTTCATTGACTATTTTTTCAATTTGAACAATTTCTGCTTCAGATATTTTTTGAAAATGGGAAATATCAAAACGCAAATATTCATTTTTCACCAATGAACCTTTCTGGGTAACATGTTTTCCCAAAACTTGTCTCAGTGCTGCGTGCAACAAATGGGTAGCACTATGATTTCGTTCTGTTTCCTTTCTCTTGATCCTGTCAACCTCTGCTACAATGGCCGATTCAATATTTTCAGGAATTCTGTCAATAAAATGGATAATGAGGTCATTTTCCTTTTTAGTGTCCACCACCTGGATCACCTCTGAATCAAATATGAGCAATCCTGTGTCTCCTACCTGACCTCCACCCTCCGGATAAAAAGGGGTTTGATTTAAAACAATCTGATAAAATTCCTTGTCTTTTTGTTTCAGAATCCTGTATTTTACAACAAAAATGTTTTCCCCGGACAAAAAGTCATATCCGATAAATTCGGATTTTTCATTTGCCCTTAGTTCAACCCAATCGCCTGTTTCTCTTTTGGAATCTGCTCTTGCCCTGTTTTTTTGTACCAACATGGCTTTTTCAAAACCGACTTCATCAATGGTCCAGTTTTTTTCGGAGGCAATCAGTCTGGTCAAATCAATCGGAAAACCATACGTATCATAAAGTTCGAAAACTGTTTGTCCATCCAGGTACTTATCCACAACTTTTACCTCTTCAAGCTTTTTTAAACCGGATTCCAATGTTTTTAAAAAAGATTTTTCCTCCTCTCTGATGACCCTCTCTACGAAGGTTTTCTGAAGTAAAAGTTCAGGAAAAACATATTCAAATTGTTTGGCAAGGGAATCGACTAATTGGTGCAACAAAGGTTCTTTGTAGTCCAGATAGGTATAGTAATACCTCACCGCTCTTCTC
Source organism: Saprospiraceae bacterium (assembly GCA_016715245.1). GTDB lineage: Bacteria > Bacteroidota > Bacteroidia > Chitinophagales > Saprospiraceae > OLB9. The sequence goes on along the minus strand of JADKAS010000001.1, from coordinate 464,893 downwards.
AAAATCCTTCTGATGACGTATCCCGCACCGTTGTTGGAGGGCAATTGACCATCGGCTATTGTAAATGCAATAGCCCGAATATGATCTGATAATACCCTGAAAGATATATCTGGCTTTGTATCACCAAAACGATATACTTTATGGGTGATTTCTTCAATTTTATGAATGGTTCCTGTAAATAAATCCGTATCGTAATTACTTTTTTTACCCTGGATTACCCGCACGAGTCTTTCCAATCCCATCCCCGTGTCCACGTGCATGGCAGGCAGAGGTTCAAGGCTTCCGTCTGCTTTTCTGTTGTACTGAATAAATACATTATTCCATATCTCAATGACTTGAGGATGGTCTTTATTTACCAGTTCATGACCCGGGACTAATTGCCTTTCTTCATCAGAACGCATATCGAAGTGAATTTCACTACAAGGACCGCATGGCCCTGTTTCGCCCATTTCCCAGAAATTATCCTTTTTATTTCCAAAAACTATATGTTCAGGAATGACGAGTTTCCTCCATTCTGTCAGCGCTATGCTGGAAGGTGGCAAATTTTCAGTTTCATCACCTTCAAAAACGGTAACATACAACCGATCTTTATCTAATTTATATACCTGGGTCAATAATTCCCAGCTCCAGGCTATGGCTTCAGCTTTAAAATAATCACCAATGCTCCAGTTTCCCAGCATTTCAAACATGGTATGATGATAGGTATCAACACCTACTTCTTCCAGGTCATTATGTTTGCCGCTTACCCGTAAACATTTTTGGGTGTCGGCAATTCTGGGAATATCCGGCCTGGCATTTCCCAAAAAATAATCCTTAAACTGATTCATGCCTGCATTTGTAAACATCAAGGTCGGGTCATTTTTGACTACAATCGGTGCAGAATTGACTATTTTATGGTTTTTTGACGCAAAAAAGTCTAAAAACTTTTGTCTGATCTCGTTTGCTGTCATGCTCATATATTCATTATTTTTTTATCAAATAAATGGCAAAGATACAGAAATGACCCCGAACCCTTACCAAACATTGGCGAATAAATCCTACTTAAAAAGAATAAAATCGTAAATTTTTTTCATTACAGCGCTGTACCTAAATAAAAAAGGAGTGTAAAATACACTCCTTTGCGGAAGAGGAGGGATTCGAACCCCCGGTGGTGTAACCCACGCCGGTTTTCAAGACCGGTGCATTAAACCAGCTCTGCCACTCTTCCCTGATTTAATAAAGCGGTGCAAAAGTAAACATATTTTTTTTATTTCAATACTTTTATAAAAAAAAAACAAAATGGCCATTTGTACACTGCTCATAATTATATCCCAAAATATGAATTCAGATTTTTATTACCATTGGATAAGCAATAAAACAGAAAAGCAAACTCACTTTTGAGTCTGCTTTTTCTTAAATTTCAGGTATAACTAAACTATGAGAAAACTTATTGAAGAGACGCAAGGTCTCTTATCAACATTGTCTTTCGACGAAATTGTATCTTATTGTTTTTTCTCAATTCATTTAAGACTGTCGTGACGGTCTGCCTTGAAGTCCCTGTAAAATCGGCAATGTCTTGTTGCGTAAATGTGTGTTTCAACAACATTTCAAGACCGACCTGCTGGCCAAATTGCCTTACATTATTTTTTATAAAATCTACTATTCTAGTGCGCGCATCATGCAAAACCAATGAGGAAGCTCTGTTTTGAACATATTCCAATCTTTTGCCGATTAGTTTAATCACACATATAGCCAGAGTACTGTTTTTTTCGATCATTTCGTACACTAACTCTTTTTTGATCTCGAGACATACCGTTTCAGGCACAAGGGCGATGGCATTCTGCATTCTTATTTGCTCCTCCGAAAGGGTCAATTCTCCAAAAAACTGTCCTGTATACACAAAAGTTTCGACAAATTCTTTCTGGTCATAACCTTCCCTCGACAATTTTACAATGCCTGAAAGTACAAGATAAAATTTTTCACTTGTATCCCCAAACTTATAAATATTTTCGTCTTTGCGGAATGTTTTCAGACTGGACTTGGCGACCAGATATTCGACTTCATAAACAGATAAACATTGAAGGAATGGAACTTTATCCGTTAAATTTAATACTTCATTAATTTTCACTATAATACTCATTGCGTTCTAAAAAATAGACACAATAAACAGGGTTTACCCCTACTCCGTAAAAATTATTTCAAAGATATTTTTATCCGTTCGGAAAAGGATGATGAAAAAGTACCATACCCTGCAGTATTATTGATATTGAATGCGGCGATCGCAGGATTGCCAGAGGATAATGGTTCTTTTGGAACATTTGATTTAAATTTCTGGTAGTCATAATAAGGTTTCGTAGTGTTTCTTATATAAAAATTAAAGCTGTCTGGTCTGGAAACATTCACGTCTTCAATCAGCAGGTCGAAATACTTTTTATTCTCCATTCTGGTCATATCAACTAAAATGCCGTTTCGGTGGGCTAGTCTGAAAAATGCACTTTTGTCCGTTTGCGGATATAACGAAACTTCTTCTGTCATTTGTTTTTTGTACAGCTCCAGATGGAGAAAATGATTTTCAGAATTTTTAAGCGGATTGTAATACACTCTGATTGTAGCTGTGGTAAGAACCTTATTATCACTTGTGGTTACAAAGGATGCATTGACTACCGACACACTGTCGTATAAAAAACGGCCGGGTGTCTCTGTCATTATATTTATTTCATTATCTGAATCTATAATAAATCCTTTTAACACATAACTCACTCCTTTCTGTATTTTAAAAAAAGAAGAATCAATAAAATAATGTTTCAGCCTTTCATTATATTTAAAATGAACGACGTAATCCTTGTTGAGTTCAGATAATGTCAGGTAGATTTCTGAAGTGTCCAATGGAGGCAGATGTTGCAAATTTCCGTTCAGGTAACCCGGACGACTCACATAAGCAGTAATCTCTTCATTGGCCTGCAGTTCGCATTCAATAAATAATTTATGTTGCACCTCCACTTCTTCTGTCAAAGGAAGCGATTCTACACATCCTGTTATAAAAAACAGGATGATGATGGTAACTGATATGTATAGAGACCTTAAAATAATACCATATTTGCAGCAAAATTAGTATTAATTTTATACTTACAGTCAAATCAAGAACTTTTTTTTAAATAATATTAAATATTTTTATAATATATAAACAAAATGTTGTTAATATATTAGTTAAATATTTAAACCGAATTGTTTTATTCTTTCCCCATAAAGAGGTTTAAATTTAAGTACTGAAAAAAGAAAAAACAGATTACCCTTAAAAAGATACTGTGTAGCTTATATTAGGTGTCAGGGGCAGAAGACTAAACTGATTGATTTCAAATTTCTGAGGATCCCGCCTGTTTCTGGCTACGTCAGCATAAAAGAAGTTTCGCTGGTTATAAGCATTATATAAACCTATAAATAATTTAGTTTTTCCCCACGAAAACTTATTGTAAAACCCAAAACCAATATCCAATCTGTGGTAAGGATTAAAAGTGGCATTGTTTTTTTCAGGATATAGTAAAACTACTTTCCCGTTAATATCCAAAATTACATTTTCGGGTTTTGAATAATAATTGCCTGAACCATATGTCCAGTTTACTGAAAATTCTGAAAACTCAGATAGTTTTCTATAAACACTGCATTTAAAATTGTGAATCCTGTTAAAGCCGAAAGGAAAACTGTTTCCAACATTTATATCCGGAAACAAACGATTGGAAATGGAATAGGTATAACTTGCAAGTATATTGGTTTTACCGCTTGTTTTTTCATAAAACACTTCAATTCCATAGGCCTCGCCTTTTCCTCTGGGCACAAACTCTTCCCAATTTACTTCCGCATTGATGTTTACGGGTTCCCCTTCCTTAAAATTAGTAAGGTCCTGAAACCTTTTGTAATACATCTCAATACCAAAATGATGGCTATTATTAATATTGTATTTCAAAGATGAAGAAAAAATCCATGACGTTTGAGGTGGCAAATCCTTATTGGCGCCTAACCATATATCCGTAGGCAGCCCCAAACCATTGTTTGACAGCAAGTGGACATATTGCATCATATTTGAAATCCCCAATTTAAAAACCAAGGGTTCATTTTTAGCTAAAAATGCTAATCGGGGTTGAACAGAAAAATAGGGCTTTTTCTGATCATCCCAAAAGAGTGCAGAAGAATGTACACCAAACTGAAAACCCATAAACTCGTTGAAATTCCATTCATCTTCAGCATAAGCGTTAATTTCGTAAAATTTCCCTTCAGCAAACCTGATTTTATCTCTCAGAAAAACAAGTGAAACCGGTGCGTCCACAAGCTCAGGATTATCAAAACGATTAACATTGATTGTCCCCGGAGAAAAAGATCTTTCGAATGCGCCCACACCAAACTTAAAATAATGTGGTGTCGAAGGTATCCAGTCTATTTCAAATTTTACCCCTTTTTCATTGATGGAGGAATCAAAGAGGTAAGCCCAAAAATCCTGCAATGTATCATTGGCTTGAAATTGTTGGAATGAATATCTTTTGAATGACTGTACATCATACCCTGTAGAGTACAAAGTCCATTTAGAAAAGGTTTTGTCGCTCCATTGTGATGACCACCGCAAAGAAAACAAAGAATTACCCCACCCCAATTCTGCATTGTTATTGTCACGAACATTTTCAGAACTAAAAGCTGAAGAATTTACAAATTTGTCTTTGCCATTGTATGCGTTTAAAATGATTCTGTTTTTTTGATTGATCCTCCAGTTTATTTTTCCGTTCAGGTCGTAAAAAAAATAATTGGCACTCGACTCGGTACCTGATTCCTGGCCTATAAAACCTGCCAGTTCCTTAACCCATACATCGAGAAAAGTTCTCCTGAAGGACAAATGATAACTTAGTTTGTTTTTTATAATCGGCCCTTCTATTCCTGCTTTAAGAGCGATAAGACTCATACTAACCTCACCGCTTGTTTTTTCCATATTGCCATCTTTGGTCTGAACATCAAGTACAGATGAAAGTCTTCCTCCGTATCGGGCAGGAAAAGCGCCTTTGACTAATTGGACATTTTTTATGGAAGAAGCGTTAAAAACCGAAAAAATACCCAGTGCATGACCTGGATTATACAAAGGTATTCCATCGAGTAAAATGAGATTCTGATCATAGGAACCACCTCTGATGTTTAACCCACCTATACCGTCAGCGCCTGTGCTCACTCCCGGCAACATTGAAATATAACGAAAGGCATCAGACTCTCCCATGAGATGATTGCCTTTATTGATTTTATTAATAGGAAGAATATATTGATTGGCAGGTGTTTCCGTTTGAAATGTTTCATTATTTTCTGATACCAGCACTTCATTCAAAACCATCTGTTCTGGAACCATAAATATTTCTACAATTGTATCCTGACTCAGATACAATTCTATGGCATTGGATTTATACCCCAGATAGGAAAATTGAACCCTGTTTAAAGCACGCGGCAATTTCATACTGAAAAAACCATATTCATTGGTGTAGGTGCCACTTGAATAATCAGACAAGAATGCTGTAGCACTGATGAGGTATTCTTTGGATAGAGCATCTCTGATATAACCGGAAATGGTATAATAATTATCGAGATTGCGAAGATTTGTTTTGACGATGACAATCTGATTGCCCACTATCTGATACTTTAAATCAACCTCATTCAGGACTACTGTCAAGACATCACCCAGTGACTCTTTTGACGCTTTTACAAAAACAGGTTTATTGGCAGGGATTTTATTTTCAGAATATACAATGCTGACATTTGTTAATGCAGCCAGATCCTTTAAAACCTGTTTCAGTGGTTTGTTATAACATTGGTAGGTAACCAGGACTTCATCCGGCAAAACCGTTTGTGCTTTTACCGAAATCTGGTAAAAAAACAAAAAAACGAGCGCCAAAGGAATATACATCTTCCTCATGTAAGTTATACACTGATATTGAGGAGACAAAGATACATTTATTCATTTTATAAATGAAATTTTCACCCACCCGAAAGGAAAGACTATAAAAGTGATAATTTATTTACAGCGAATTTTTAGAAATCGATAATCTTTTTCTCCCTTTTTTTCGACTTCCATTTCATAGGTCAGTCTGAGAACAATAAGGACATCTTCAAATTTAGTGGTCGCCATGGAACCTGAAGTGAAAGGGCATTTAGCCCAGTCTTTTTCACCGACAAGGGCAATAGAAACGCCAAAAAAAGCTTCAAGGTCCTTTACGACTTTATCAAACGGTGCATTTGAAAAACTCAGGATGGGATTGGCCCATCCGGGTATTTGCCCAAGACCGGTACCCAATTCCAGTTTTTGATTTTTTAAGGATATTTTTTGATTTTTTTCGACAAATTTTTCTTCTCCTTTAGAAGCCACATTAACTTTACCGGTAAAAACTTCAAGCGCTGCCTCTTTTTCATTAAATACAAAACTAGTCCCAAGAACAGTTACTTCAAGTTGATCGGAGGAGATGGTGAAAGGCGCCTTTTTATTTTCACTCACTTCAAAATAAGCTTCCCCCTTCAGGCTTACCTTTCTTTTAGAAGAAGACATTTTTTTTACGGTGAGGGAGGAATGGTCATTCAACCAAACCCTGGAACCATCTTCCAGGGAAACCAATAATCCGTTTTCCCTCGTTTCATACGTTTCTCCTCTGTTGATAAAAACAAAGGTGGCAACAATAAGTACAAGTAAAACGGCTGCATACCTTAAAAGTGGTCTGGATAAGAAAAAAACAGGGGTTTTGGGTGGTATTTGGACTATTTTGGGTTCATTTTCTTCTGCATCGACTTTACTTAAAAAGGAAGCAAAACCTTCAGCGGCAATAAATTCCTGCTTTACGGAGTAGGCAGATGATTTTTCCCATATAGTTTGAAATTGAGCAAATAGTTTTTTGTCCTCCTCTGATAAATTAGCGTAGGCTTCATTTTCATGAATCGGTTTTTGGGTAAACTCATATTCATGAAGTATTTTATGAAATACTTCCATTTTCATCGGATATGACATTCTCTCTTTTTTACTTCAGACACATTTATTTAAACATACCCCTATTTGAAATTGAAATATCTTCGTCATAAACGGATTCTCTCAATATCTTAAGGGCTTTTGAAATTTGATTTTCTACGGTTTTCGGGGATATTTGTAATTGTTCGGCTATTTCAAGGTAACTCAAACCTTCTATTCTGCTCAACATAAATACCAGACGGCACTTTTCCGGAAGACTGTCTATTGCCGTATTTATTTTCTCCTGAAGGTTGTCTACAGCTATGGCATCTTCAACAGATATATAATCAGAACTCAATTCTTCTGCAGAATCGATATCTTCAAAATTCATTTTCTGACTCCGGATATAGTTTAAACTTTTATTGCGGCAGGCTCGTTTTAAATACGCTTCGACAGAAGAAGAAACGTTGATATTATCCCTCATGCGCCAGATTTCCAGCATGACTTCCTGGACGATATCTTCAGCGACATTTTTATTTTTCAATATAGTATTGACATGGGTACATAGTTTGACATAATAAGCATTAAACAAAAGTTCAATAGCCTTTTGAGGTTGCTCTTTAATTAACGCATTAAAATCTGAAACAATCTGGTTCAATGATCCGTGAATATAATGAATATTGATTACCTTGCAAAAGTAGGATATTAAAATTAATTATTTTACTGATACCAAAAATTCGTTCCTTAAAAAAAAAGCCGTAACTTAACAAGCTACGGCTTTTTTGACTGATTATGTATCAGTCTATTTTTATCACTTTATGTTTTTCTGTTTTATCTCCGTTTTCAAATTGGAAAAAGTACATCCCCGGTGCATAAGTAGAAATATCTAATGATCCTTCCGGTTGTTCTTGTAAAGTCCGGTTGAGCAATAATTTACCCATATTATCAAATACTTTGACCGATATATCTTTATTAAGATCCGCTCCTGTCCAATTGTAGGTCAACCTTCCATTTGATGGGTTGGGGTAAACATTAATTTCTTTTGACCATCAATTATCGATTGAGTACTCGACGAAGAAAAATCAAAATATATTGGGTTTTCAATCCAAGTATTTTTTAATACTAAATTTCCTTTTTCAACAGAGAATGTAGTAGGGAAACCATTAACAGCGGCTGAAAGTTCTACATTTGGTATCGAAAGGGTGTACCCAATACCAATTTGGGAAAAATTCATAAAATTTTCACTATTTAAAACAATAGTTCCTAATTTTACCGGATTTGTATTAATGGACGGAGGGTTATCCGGAGGTGTGCCTCCATTCAATTTAAAAATAGATGTCTCGTTTTTAACAACAACTTTAGGAAAAAATTCCATTGCTTTAAAATCGGATTCCAAATTAATAGATAATGGGCTATCTTTTGCAGGCTCAATAATCCCTTGCACTAACTTTTGTTGCAAATGAGCTGTAAGTAAAGAAATATTCAAATTTGTTGTACTTGTATTTTGGATATATATATCCCAATTTAATTGTGTGTTGGACACAACAACAGGGTTTGTTAAGTATAAAGTTATTTGTTCCTGAGCTTTTAATTCAAAATTGATTAATGCAAGCATAAAACAAATACAACTCATACCGAATTTTTTAAAAACATCATTATATTTAATTTACGAAATTATATAATAATAGGCTAGAAAATAGAAGTTATGGTTTCATAACCTCAACTCCACTATTGTTCTTCCATATGGTAAAAGTCACCAGATGACACTTCACCATTTCCGTCCATATCAGACTTATTGTAGCCTTCTTCACCACTATTGTTTTTCCATATAGTAAAGTCACCGGATGACACCTCACCATTATTATCTAAATCTCCGGAATAAAATGCAAATGGTGCTGTACCGCCGCCGCCCATACCTTTCATGTTACTCCCGTAGGCTTGACCTGCAGAGGTAGAAAAATTATAGCTGCCATTATTAACAAGAGGTATAGCGTTAGCTGACCAAGTTTCCAAAGCATTTCGGTGTTGAAATGCTATATAAAAATTAACTCCCATGGCTGATGTTGGAAAATAACACTGTAATTGTCCGTTAACACCAATCACTCCTTTAAAAGTATGGGCTACAGCATATGGTGATGTCGAATTTCTCAATTGAACAGTTATGGTATCACATTGACTTGAAGTGGAACCTGGTACAGTACTATTCACCAAAACAGGTCTCATCACACCACCCGTCATATATCCTTCAATGTAAGCCGTCAAATCAAAAACAACCCTGCCTTTAAATCCAGAAAAATCAACATCACCAACAGTGGTAGATGCTGTTATTGTATTTCCGCTGTTGTTAGCATTAGCAAAAGACCAGCTAGTTCCATTCCAAACAGCACCATTTATTTCTCCTTGCGTACCCACAACGTCATTACTGACAACATATGTTCCTGTCAGAATATTATTTAGCCCTGATATAGTACCTGTTAGATCGACATCCCAATGTCTGGTGAGATAATCATTTGCATACGCCGGTTTATCGGGGTGAGTTGCATTTACCAAATTTACACCTACTGATGCTCCTGAATAAGAAGACCCTGTTATATTGGCGGATAGCGGAGAATAATTTGTACTGACATCATTGTCACCCACTTCAAAAACCAACGTGCTATTTGCCGCTATAGGTTTAATCATTCTTCCTGCGCCGGTAGCCACAACGTATTTATCACTTCCTGCTCCGGTTACAGAACCCATGCTACCCATCGTAAGATTGTGCATACCTAAGACGATTTTATTATTGGCAGTGCTAAAATTTAACACTCCGTTGACCGTAGCATTACCTGCAAGGACAACGTTGGCAGCTGTTTTTGCCATGGTTACATTTTGAAATTGTGCCGTGCCGGGTGTTACCGTCGAATTGGCATTTCCTGAAAATTTTACCTCTGAACTCGCACCTGACGTAAATGTCGCCAAATTGGTAAAGTTTCCTGTCACTTCCAGTACCCCGTTATTGGTAAAGGTACCACTATTATCGTTAGTAAAACTGGTTTCAACTTTTAATGTCGCTCCCGGCTGAATAGTCACCGTAGCTCCATTATTGAAAAACTGGCTAAAACCATACTGGCCAAAAATGACTAAAATAAATACACTACAAATCAATCTCATATTCATTTTTTTTAAATTTTCTTTTAAAACATGGTAAAAGTAAGATAGTTTTTTTATAATAACAAATTTTTTTTTACATAATGTGTAAAAATATGATTAAATGGTGGTAATTTCTGATTGAATGGTAGAAAACCCTAAAACAAAAAGAAAAACCCCGATATGTAGATATCAGGGTTCTTTTTTATCTGGCAAAAATTGACTACTTAATCAATTTTTACTATTTTTTCTCTGAAGATTTGGTCGCCTTGCGTAAACACCACATGGTAGACTCCGTTGGTCATTCTACCCATATCAATAGTTTCAATACCTGTTCCGATTACTTTTTTGGCAAAAATCAATTGACCCACAGCATCAAATACTTGTACCTCTGCATTTTCTTCTGTAAATGAAGACTTATTGATGTCAAGGTTCAACAACGAAGACGTCGGATTTGGATACATGATTACCCCATAAGTTTGGTCACTTTCGAAATTAACTCCTCGGGTATCAGAATATTCAAATGTCCCATCCAGGTCAACCATTTTCAATCTGTAATACACAATGGTATTAGATCGACCTACAAGCACTTTTTCATCGTAAAAATCATAATCCAATATAGTGTTGCTATTTCCGGCTGCTTTGACTTCTCCAATCGGTTTAAAATTTAATGCATCTTCACTTTTTTCAATTGTAAAATGAGAAGTATTAATTTCAGATGCAGAACTCCAATACAGTTTGGCGCGTCTTTCTCCTGCCTTTTCAGCAGAAAAATCTACTAATTTAACAGGAAATAATATATTGTTTAATGATTCAATATCCAAATTACTATTTGCAATCGAATAAGTAGAACTAGTTAAACCAACACGTCCCGTAATTTCAATTCTTGGAATTACATCTAATTGATTCAATCGCGCAAAAATTTGGGTTAGGGGCAATGCCATACCCGAAGTAAAAGTAACAGTTGCCAATTTTTGAAAGGAGCTTGATAATGGTATATTAATAGGGTCCTGCGCATTGAGTCTAAAACGAGTTTGACCACCACTGATTTGTGCTACTGGTGCAAAACTAAGTCCCGGAAAATCAAGACCTGCAACGTAAGCAAGAGTACCGGCTGGTAAAGCCCCAGTTGTAGTTAATGTATTAATACTACCATTTTCATAATTGATAGTACCAGTGCCTGAATTTCGAATTTCTATGTCCCAAGTTAAAGTATTAGGACCGGTTCTAACTGCATTTGTCATTCTCAATCCTATTCGTGGCTGAGCTGATAATAAACCTACCATTAAAATTGAAATGGTTAATGGTAAAAAAAGTTTAAAATTTTTAAAATAATTATTCATTGTCTATTGATTTTTAATTTTATAATTTTATATTAAGGGTTCATAACTTCAACGCCACTATTGGTCTTCAAGATGGTAAAGTCACCTGATGATACCTCGCCATTACCATCCAAATCTGATTCATTGTAGCCTTCTTGACCACTATTGGTCTTCCAGATGGTAAAGTCACCTGATGATACCTCACCATTATTATCTATATCTCCTGAATAAATCGCAAATGGTGCTGTACCGCCGCCACCCATACCAACCATATTTCCTCCATACGCCTGATTAGCAGAGGTAGTAAAGTTATAATTGGTGGTGACTGCTGAAAACGATGTTGCAGACAACCCATCTCCTCCTCCACTCCAGGTTTCCAAAGCATTCCGGTGTTGTAAAGCTACAAAATACGTGCCACCTTGTTTGTCAGATGGAAATTTACAAGCTAGAATTCCATCTCTGTTCAAAACGCCCATAAAACTTGCCGCAACGGCATATGGAAAAGTTGAATTTCTAAGTTGTACCGTTATCGTATCACACTGCGTAGGGGTTGATCCGATTACACCACTAAGTTGAAGTACATTTCTCATGGGTGGTGTACCTCCGGTATAATATCCTTCAATAAATGCCGTAAGGTTGAGTGTAATCGGGCTGAACTCGTCTGCGCCCATATCAGGGGCAGTAGCAGAGCGGTCCTGGTTGTCAATATCCTTGGTGATGCCTGCAATCGGGGTGCCCAGGTCGAACAACGAACCGTTGCTGCCGTCAGGCAGGTGCAGGTCGGTGGCGGAGGTGAACACGGGTGCGATGTTGACGGAGTTGGCGTCTTGTGCGGTGGCTGTCTGCCAATCACCAAGTGTTGTTCTGCTGGTTGTCAAAAATCCAATATGCTCCGTAGACACATAATCGTTGTAGTTGATATTTGTAAAAATGGCGTTTCCACCCAAAGAGGCATTATAAATACTGTAATTGGTTCCGACCGTTTGCGTGGTTGAGAAGATATTATTTCTAATATTGAGTGAAGAAGTCGTGGCTACTGCTTCTGCTATATTTATCGCAGCAGTTATGCCAGTTGTCTTGACTTGTTCTGTATTCATAGCAATGGTATTGTTGTAGATATTGTACCCACCTCCTGTATTTACCATAATTCCATAACCGTTGTCACTAGCAGTATCATCATTAAAACCATCAGAAGCTACATCGGAAATAAAGTTATTGGCAACGGCCAGGTTGGCAGTTGTGGAGGTTTGAGCAAGGAAAATACCGTTGCTTCCCCATCCTGTTGTATTTATCTGTTTGATGTCCCTGATGCTGTTTCTGGTGACAGAGCCGCCAGATGTTGCGAAAGCCACATGGATTCCGGTCGTCGTTGAAGAAGAAGAAGCAGTTGATACTACACCTATTATGGTGTTGGAGTCAACGGCCATATTAAGGGCGTTGCCAATCAAAATTCCCCGGAAGGTCATTTTTTCAGCACCGACTGTAGAACCAATCACGTTTTTGCTAACAACCCAACTATCGTCGAAGGTGGTGGCTTCTCCCCGCAAGTACAAGCCGTTTTGGGCAGTCTTGATGGTATTGCCGGCGATGGTATTGTTGGAATTGGGCGATTGTGCAGCATCGCCCAAGGTTGTGCCACTGCCAGCGATGATGCCTGCCACCGTGGTGGTATTGCTTGCACCTGTCAAGCTACAGTTTCTTATGACATTGTTGGTTGCTCCATCCGTCACACTGGCGCTGGCAATCCAGATTACACAAGAAGTAGTTGTGGCACTTGTATTGACAATGCTAAGGGAACTACCACCGGTGTTAAGTCCATTGATAGTCACATAGTCTGCACCATTCAATTTGAAGATACCTGAAGTGGCCGAAGCACCTGAAATGGCAGCTGCCACGCCCGTATTAGGTCTGATGGTGATCGTGTTCACGCCACTGGCACCTGCAATCGTGTTAATATTTATCGGGAAAGTCTCCCCGGAACCAGCATTGTAGGTGGCATCCATCAACGTCAGTGTAACCGCTGCAGAAACACCCCTTGCATTCAGGTTAGCAATGGCATTGGTAAGCGTTGCAAAATTGGGGAAGGTCATAGCTGTTCCTACGTTGTAGTTGCCAGCCATTGGGCCCACAATCACTTTGTTTCCGCCAGGGGCTGGCGTGGAAGGTGCCTGAGGCGAACCAACCGTGATACTGGTACATTCACCGTCAATGAAATTGCCTGGGGTTGCACCCGGTATAACATCATAGGCCAACCAGAAATAGTTGTTGCCTGAAGCCAGGGTCTGTGTACCTGCTACCGTAAAGGTCGCTATCGTAGGAGTAGTGGCGCCAAACAAGGTTCCCGTACTGAAAGTAGTGGATGCTCCTGTATAATAAACTTTGGCCGTAGTGGCGTTAATGTCCGTAATAAAGGACGTGCCAGTCGCATTCAAATCAAGACTTGTCAAAGATAGCGGGCTAAGTGTGCCAGCCGTCACCACCTGTATCCTGATGATTTCCTGGTTGATGACGCCAGCGAAGGCACCACCCGTTACCTGTGTTACGGTAGAAGAAACATACGTCATCGGTACCGCAGGCACACCGTCAAACTCGTCAGCACCCATGTCTGGTGCTGTGGCACCGCCATTCACAGAACCTGTAGGGCCTGGGCGGGTCTGGCAATCAATGTCATTTGCTACACCAACTACTGCACCGCCAGACTCCAATTGTGTGGAGGTAAGGCCCATGTTCATGTGCAGATCTGTTGAAGACATAAAAGTAGGAAGCACATTAATTGATTGTGCATCTTGGCTCGTAGCAGTCTGCCAATTTAAAAGTGTGGTTCTATTTGTGCCTGCGACAACAGTACCTGTGATACCAATTTGGTAAGTGCCTGGTCCTGCTCCTGCACAAAACAAGTCATTGTTGTTTGATGTCAAAGTTGTAAAGGTGCTATATCCCAATGCGATAGCCGCAAAGCGTACCGTAGCACTCGAATTGCCCAACTGAGTGTTGGTGAAAATATTGTTCCTCAAATCTAAGACCGGCTCTGTCGAGTTGGTGACTGCCAAACATGCAGATGTTTGGGTGCCCGCAGAACCACGGTTATTGTTCCTGCATCGCAACGGTGTTGTTATAAACATTGGTGATTGAACCCGTTCCACCACCAAGAATGATACCAGCACTGAAGTCACCACTTGTACCATTGGCTGCAACACCACTTATCATATTATTAGCAATTAAAGTGGTACCTGATGCCGCTGATGCAACCGCAATACCAACCGCTGAAAAAGTTCCGGAGTTCACAACTGAACCTATTATATTGTTGGTTACCGAAGCATTAGTCACCTCATTGCCAGCCGATGTAGTCGCAGATACCGATGTTCCCATTCCTAATGTAATACCAAATACGTCAGGTGAACTTGTTTGGGCAATGTTTGAAACGGAGTTGCATGAAATCGTTGGCGCATCTTCAAAGCCAACCCAGATACCACCTTTTGTATTTGCACTAGTGGAGATAATGTTTTGATTGATGATAGTACCCGTATTTTTGGTTGCTAAACTTGCCCCTTGCGAGTATATGCCATACTGAACCCCACTGATGTTGTTGTTAATAAAAGAGTTGTTGTTGTTGCTAGTACCCAAACTGGATGTGCTGATGGTTGCAGAGCCGGAGCCTACACCAAAAAGCGTTTGAGTAACGCCGCTGCCGACCAAGTTACAGTTGATAACCTGGTTGTTCGTAGCTGCATTCGCACCGGCAGTTGTTTGTACCCAAACTACCGCACTGGAAGTTCCGGTATTGGTATTGGTAATGGTAAGGTCACGAGTCGCTGAAACCGGTAACGGGCAACATGAATTCACCGTAGCCGAATTTGTACCATTGATGGTCACATAATCGGCCCCATTCAAAATAAAAATGGAAGAAGTTGATGAACCAGAAATGGCAGATGTAACACCAGTAGCTGGCTTAATCGAAATGGTATTTGTGGCACTGGCACCTGTAATTTCATTGATGGTGAGCGGGAAGGACTCCCCTGTACCTACATTGTAAGTAGCATCCAACAAAGTAACCGTAACGGCAGCAGAGACACCCCTGGAGTTAAGGTTGGAAACTGCTTCAGTGATAGTAACAAAATTGGGAAATACCTGTCCTGTACCTACGTTGTAGTTGCCAGCCATTGGGCCTACAATTGTCCTGCTTCCGGAAGGCATCGTGACCGTCGGTGTTTGCGGGGAACCTACCGTGATGCTGACACATTCACCATCAAGCAGGTTTCCGTTTGTCGCACCAGCCGTAACGTCATAGGCCAACCAGAAATAGTTGCTGCCCGACAAAAGAGTCTGAGTACCTGTAATGTTGAAGTTTGCTATGGTTGGCGTCAGAGACCCAAACAAGCCTACCGGGGTGAAAGTCGGTGTCGCTCCTGTATAATAAATCTTGGCCGTCGCAGCATTGATATCTGCTATGTTCGTTGTACCGTTGGCATTAAGTGTAAGGCTGGTAAGTGAAATCGGGCTAACAACCCCCGCAGTTACCACTTCAATCCTGATGACTTGTTGGTTGGTGGAGGGCGTAGCTGAACCACCCGTTACCTGTGTAACCGTTGAGGATACATAGGTCATCGGGACGGCAGGAACGCCGTCAAACTCATCGGCACCAATATCAGGTATTGTACCCCCACCGTTCACTGAACCTGCGGGGCCTGGGCGTGCATTGCCGTCGAAGTCAGTCGTGATACCTGCTACGACTATACCGCCTTGTTCCAATTGTGTGTTGGTCAAGCCCATGTTGAGGTGCAAATCGGTTGCCGATTGATAAAGCGGTAACACAAAAATGGAGTTTGCATCTTGACTGGAGGCTGTCTGCCAGTCAGCCAATGTATTTCTGTTCGAAGTCAGGAAGCCAACACTATGCTGGGCACCCGTTACGTACAAGTCGTTATAATTGGAAACAGTGAATGGTGCGGCAGCGAGTGAGTGAATGCCGAACATTCTACCAGTTGTTAGATTGCCTGGCAGGCCAGTCACTGATATCAAGTTGTTTCTTAAAGATACAGAAGTCGCAGTTGCAGCCAAGTGAATACCTCCGGAGAGGTCAGCACTACCAGTTGTCAAACGGTTGTCATCAATGTTGATGGTGTTGTAGTCAATGGCATACCCACCACCAGACAATACCATAACTCCCCATGAGTTATTGGTTAGGGTTCCAGAACCATCCCCTTTCAGGTTTCCTATCATGTTGTTGAATACCGAAACGTTGGCTCCAACAGCACCTGTATTTAAGGTGATACCTTGACCACCCCTAAATACACTGGTTCCCGTGTTCGAGATTTCATCAATATTGTTTCTGTGTATAGTGTAATTCGTTACCCCAGCACCAGACTCAATGGCTGTTAAAGTACCCGAGACTGAGGCCGTTATCAAGTTGAAAACGGTGTTGCTGTTAATCGAACCATTGGTTGCCTGTGCAATGGTGATACCCTTTCTGGTGATATAGTCCGTAGCCGTTGCAGAGCCGATGGTATTGCCAACGATATTTAAGTTGTTCAGAACACCCGTTGAGGCAGCACGTGCATAAACGCCGATGCTTGCCTTTGTAATGGTATTATTCTGAATTGTAAGGTCGTCGTTGTCATCACCTGTTCCGCCATCGGAAATGGTAGTTCCTCCGGCAAAAATGCCAAAAGATGCGGTATTGGTAACAATATTGCCACCTTTGATATTGCAATTTTTAATCGTGTTGTTTGTGGCACCTGCGCCTGTTCCAAGGCTCGACACCCAGATTACGGTAGAGTTGCTGGTTGATGCGGTGTTTTCAATAGTCAGGCTCTTGTCCGTACCCCCACTCGTGCTGCCATCTATGGTAACTCGATCAGCACCATTCAACCTGATGATGCTTCCTCCTGAAGAACTACCCGTAATACTACGGGCAGAAGTTTTGGGTTTGATGGTCACAGTAAAAGGACTGTTAAACTGATTAAGGCCGATGGTGCCGTTTTCACCCGTCAAATCACCATCAATATCAATAGTGATATTGCCGGTGACAACAGCATTGTTGATAGCCTCAAAAGCACCTCCTGCCAACGTCAGCGATGCATGGGTGCCCGGAACCGTCAGGATACCAGAGATGCTTGGTACTATAGTATAACTTTTAATCGAGCCACCAATTGGGAACGCTGCACTGGTCAGCGCAACACTGGCTGGTGTTAATGCGAAAGTACCTGCATTGATGCTCACGGTTGGAACGCCCAAGTCTTGCGCTACCACAAAGTATTGAATGACATCACCAACTACCACAGGCGCACTATTCAACAATGTGTAGTCAATAGTAAAGTCAAAAGGGGTAGAGCCAGAACTTGTTTGCGCAAACTTCCAGCCTGTTGTGCCGGCAGTATTGTCATTGAACACATCGGGGTCTGTTGATTTTTTATAGTAAATCCGTGGATTGGTACCTGCTGTTGTATTAACGCCGCTTGCATCTGTGATCGCAGCAAAAGATGTGGTCGTTCTGGAAGTAGGGCCAGCACCAGCGTTGGATAAATCGGTATAGGTGATAGATGGCCCGGTCAAATCCAATGGCGTACCATTTAGTTCCCAAGCTCCTCTATCGGGTGTTGCAGCAGCACCAGGGCAACCGCCGCCAGGGCAACGTGTTGTGACTGCAAAATCTGTAGAAATACCAGTACCTAATAGCCCGCCTTGTTCAATTTGGGTGGAAATGGCAGTATTGTATTGTAGGAAGTTGGTGATGGGATTGGAACCTGTAGTGGAAGCCCAATTGGGTACTTCCGAGACAGAGGCACCTTCCCTACCAACTGCAGGCAAGGTCACACTAATATAGGTCTTATAAAGGGCGATAGTTTGCTGGCCATTGGAGGGTGTAGCAGAGCTACCTTCACAATAAATAACCCGGTTGGCAGCTGCCGTACCGGCATAATAAAAGTTGTTATTGTTTGCCACTGGGAAGTTGGTGGTAGTTGGCGCAATTGTGTAACGTATGGCTGCTGTAAATCCACCCGTAGGACCAGGGTCGGAGGTATTGACAAAAATATTGTTCCTCAAATTGTTGACAGGTGACGAACTGCTGAAGTAAATAGCGCTCGTACCAAAATTAGTTGCACTCGTGGTGGTAGAAGCGATATTGACGGTGTTGTGGAAGATGTTATTGGTGGTACCTGAAGCAACCAGGATACCACTGATAGCAATATTTCCCGTTGAGTTTGGTGCCCGCAAATCACCCACAAGGTTGTTGTTGACATTATTCGTACCTGTTGCATTAACATTTATACCATTAATGACCGCATTAGTACTGTTGGAAGAAAGGTCATAAATGGCGTTGCGGGTAACGGTAGCAGCACCTGAGTGCGTAATACCATTTATAGTACCACTCGTTCCACCAGTTGTACCTGTACTGTTGATGGAATAAATTAAATTCCCACTGATAGTTACGTTGGCATTTGACCAGGTAATACCATTTGCAGAAAAACCCCCGGCACCGCCAGCGCTGGTGGTAAAGTTATAAATCTGATTGTTTTGGCATTGGAATGTTCCAGCTACTGTATTATTCTGGATACCATTTAATGTACCGGTAGTTGGTGTAGAAAAATTCCTAATAATATTATTGTTTACATTCTGTAAAGTGGCTGATGCGAGGTTATATATACCCGTAATGCTACCCGTCGAACCAACTGTAGTGTAAGAGATATTTTCAATGGTGTTACCATCTACAGTATAAAGTCCTGTTGGAGTAGATGCCGTAATAGCCCTAAAAGTGCCGCTTGCTCCGGTTAAAGTAAAATTAGAAATCGTATTATTTGATACACTTAAGGTGCCTCCAGGGCTTCCACCAATAATCATTGGGATGTTGGTACTCGTTGAAGGATAGTTGGCTGCGGGCACGCCTTGTATATTATTCAAATTGATGTTTACAGCTGCCGCAGAGGAGGAATTAGTAATGGCAGTCATAACACCCGAAGTTGCCGTTGTGTAAGAAAGCCTGATCGTATTGCTATTGATATTAATCGTGTTTGAGGCCGCTGTTGAACCGATACCATTTTCAATGGCAACTAAACCGCTTGTAGTGGCCCCGGAACGGACAGTTACAGTATTGTTAACAATAGTAGCGTTGGCAGAGGTACCAGCTTGTGCAAAAATGCCCCGAAGTGTCGTAGTGTGGTTTACTCCTCCCCCGTTATTATTATCAATGGTGTTGTCCACAATAGAAATACCCCATTGGTTGTTGGCTCGTATACCTGCAGATGGACTTGTAGCCGCTCCACCACCGAAATTCAGAATGGTATTTCCTCTGCCAGTCGTACCAACTTGGTTATTTAAATCACCAAGAAAAGTTGTTGCTACGGGTGTTGGACCTACCCCTGTTGTGGCAAGAAAGCCACTCAACCCAATTCCGTAATTACCTCCATTTATCGTATTTAGCTGAAATCTATTTTCTGAATTGGTACCATTTGTAGCAAGAGTACCACCATTTGTGGGTGTCAGTGAAGTAGTTGCTGCAGTAGGAATTGAATTTATGACCAAAATACCGACAGAACCTTCAAACATAGGACCTGAACTACCTGCATTATTGATACGTTGCATATTAAAGGTACAATTACGAATTAAGTTATTGTTACAACCATCACCTGCAGCTCTTTTGAAAAGACCTAACCCATATTCCATTGTTGCCGGATTGGCAGCGTTACCATCTGTAAAAGTCAATCCATTTATTTCAACATAATCAGCACCCAATAGTTTCAATATACCATCCGGAGCGGCACTACCAGGTGTGGCTGTTCCAACGTTCGCATTAATGGTGACTACACCTCCTGTTGTATTAATCGTAATAGTATTTGTTGAACTCAAAACCGAATTGAGCGAGGCGCTACCTATGGTAAATCCTGTTGCGGGTGCGGTTTCTGATGTTCCGGCGTCGCAAGTCAAAATGACAGGCCCTGTCATTACCGTTACAGCGTTTAAAGCATTTAAAGCTGCAGTCAAATTTGGATATGTAGCTAAAAGATTTGGAGTAGTATTTAAATTACCCGTTACAGTAATAGTAATCTGGCTATGTATGTACGTAGTCAGAAAAACAAAAATTAATGTTAAAAATTTAGTGTACAAACTTCTCATTTCTCAGATGGTTTAGTTATAAGATATAATAATAAAAAAGTCCAAAAAATTATTTGGTCTCTTTTGGGGAAATTGAAACATTGCTAAAATCCTGTAAAAGTAAAAAGTTTTCACTTTGTTCGTATATGTTTTTTAAAAAAAAATGTAAAATAATGACATATTTTAACATATAATAATTAAATTAGATATGTATTTTGTTTATATAAAATATATTATATATTACAGGATTTTAATTACACTTTTAATTTTATTCATTATTTATTTTGAACAAGTAAAAAGTCTTAGGATAAATTCATAATTCTTTTAATATACTTTGTTTCGATATATAAAAGGTGAAGGATTCCTTTTGTAGCCGATGGATAAATATTGTTTATTTTACAAGAAAAAATTATAACCAATAATTTGGCTGACTAGAAGACAGTTACTATCTTTGCGTCTGATTTAAAGCAACAATACATATTTGTTTAACATTTTTAAGATTTTCCCATGAGATTATTCACTAAAATTTCTTTTCTTTTATTTTCAGGAATGCTGGTATTATCGTCCTGTAAAAAAGATATTCCGCAAGGTGATGAAATTCAGATCAGCCTTCCTGCAGCGCAATATGCGTCAAAAGTAGCGCAGGAATGGAATGATTTATATATTGAAATCGACAGGTTTGCTCCGGGTTACCGCCCCTGCCCTACCACGGCAGCTCAAGGTTATCTTGGTATTGCTTGTTACGAAGCCCTTGTGGCAGGAATGCCTGAATACCAATCGATTCAACATGAAGTTGGTGTTGAAATCCCTGCCGTATTTAAAGGCGTTGAATACCACTGGCCTACTGTGTATAATGCTGTTCAAGCGTACTTGATGAAAAGGTTTTTCCCTCATATCAGTGAAAACCTGATTGCCAAAATGACCTTGCTTGAGAAGAAATACAATGATCAGTACAGCAATGAAATAGATTCAGAAGTTTTTAACCGTTCCAATTTATATGGTAAGGAAGTAGCCGCTGCGGTATGGAATTGGGCCAAAACTGATGTAGTCAGTACAGATGCCTATCTGGACATTTTCCAGGGATACAACTGGGCCACAAGATATAATAAGCCCGGTGACTGGAGACCCACTTCTGCCGGGTTACAAAACGGTATGTTTCCTTACTGGGGACAAGCCAGAACCTTTGTCATCAGTGAAGACATGAAAATATGCCGTCCACCTATAACACACAGTGATGATCCTCAATCAGAATTATATGTACAGGCCCTTGAAGTGGTTGAAACCGTAAAAAATCAGAACCTGGTAAATATAGGGGTGTTTTGGAGTGATGACCTTCTTGGTTTGACATTCAGTCCACCGATTCGTTTTCTGGCGATTGCCAACCAGATTTATGCTCATGAAGAGGTAAGTCTTGAAAAAGCGATTGTTTCCAATGCAAAATTGGGCATAACCTTAAATGATATTGCCGTAGGTTGCTGGAATTCAAAATATCACTACAATGTAGAAAGACCGGAGACCTATATCAGAAGAAATATCAATCCTGAATGGCAAACAAAATTAAACGACCCTGTCTCCGGCGTTAAAGGTATTACACCTGCTTTTCCGGCCTATCCTTCCGGACACTCCACTTTTGGAGCCGGTGGTGCTGAAGTACTTGCCAGCGAATTCGGTTATTCGTATGCTATGACAGACCGTTGCCATGAAAACAGAACTGAGTTTTATGGTACACCAAAAGCATTTACCAGTTTACGTGCCATGGCAGAAGAAAATGCATTTTCAAGAATTTATCTTGGTGTACACTTCAGAATGGACTGTGATGAAGGTTTGAGATACGGTACTGAAATCGGAAGACAAGTGGACAGGCTCCCTTGGAAAAAATAAACTGATCATTTAACAGATCATAAAAAAAGGGGAATTCTAAACGGATTCCCCTTTTTTATTAGGTGTTTTTTAGATTTTTAAAGGGTCCTACCCCAAATTTTAGTGAACTACTTGTTTGAAATATTCATAGGTAAGCAACAACCCTGACCTTCTGTCATAAGTGGGTTCCCAACCCAATATTTCTTTGGCTCTCCGAATGTCCGGCTGTCGTTGTTTTGGATCGTCCACCGGCAAAGGGCGATTGACAATGCCCGCCTTTGGGTTATTGACCAAAGCGAGAATTTCATCTGCAAATTGTTTGATGGTAATTTCATCCGGATTGCCGAGATTGACCGGTAAAACATAGTCACTTAACAATAACCTGAAAATGCCCTCGACAAGGTCATCCACATAACAAAAAGACCTGGTCTGTGAGCCATCTCCAAAAATAGTGAGTCCTTCCCCTTTAATAGCCTGTGAAAAAAATGCCGGCAATACTCTGCCGTCTTCCACCCTCATACGGGGACCATAGGTATTAAAAATCCTGACTATCCTGGTTTCGAGACCGTGATACGTATGATATGCCATGGTAATGGCTTCCTGAAAACGTTTCGCCTCATCATACACTCCCCTTGGACCAATAGGGTTTACGTTGCCCCAATATTCTTCATGTTGCGGATGGACAAGAGGATCTCCATACACTTCTGATGTAGAAGCAATAAGAATCCTTGCTTTTTTAACCCGTGCCAAACCTAATAGATTATGTGTACCTAAAGACCCTACCTTTAATGTCTGAATAGGCATTTTTAAATAATCTATTGGGCTTGCAGGTGATGCAAAATGAAGGATGTAATGTAAGTCCCCGGGGACAAAAACAAACTTACTGATATCGTGGTGGTAAAATTCAAAGTTTTCCAAAGGAAATAAATGAGCAATATTTTCCAGATTACCCGTAATAAGGTTGTCCATGCCGATAACATGATAACCCTCTTTTATGTAGCGATCACATAAATGGGAGCCTATAAAACCGGCAGCACCGGTGATCAAAATTCTTTTTTGTGCCATATAATTAATTGTACCGAAAATATTATGTTGAAAATTCGAAAAATCCGTCTTATACTATATTTTGTTTTAAAATATCCTCAACAAATCTATAACGGGTTTTTACTCTACAGAAATAACCCAAATCCCTACGTCCTAAAACCACACAAAGTAACCTAATAAATACCACGTCTAAAAACATTTCTAAAATTTTAATCCAACTGAAACAGTAAATCCACGTCCGTCAGAATTCCAGATGCCTTGACCCGGATAGTTTGTCGGCCTTTTCGTAAAATATTGTTCGTCAGTACATTATTGACCCCAAACCTTAAGAGAAGATTTGAAAATAGTTTGTAGGAAAAATTAATATCCAAAATGCGATAGGATGGAATTATCCCTCTTGCACCGCTTGGATCGGGACTTACCGTATTGAGAGGATCTGAAAAACTTTGTGCCACATAACTGTATAAGATAACAGAAGAAAACTTTTTATAAGCCATTTGCAAACCATTTCTTGAAATCCATTCCGGCAGACCTTCCAATGTTTTATTAGTTAAATCAAGATTATCACTTCCGTTTCTGATCAAACCTTCTGTATAATATCCCTTAAAATAAGAAGTTGACGTAAATAAGGATATAAAATAATCATCCGTTTCTGCCATTTTAACATCAATCAATATTTCAGTGCCATGGGTTACTGAATTTCCAATATTGGTTTTTAAAGCATATTGTTGCCCGGTATCATCGGTAAGAACCTGGTTACCAATTCTGTTATTGTACTGAACGATAAAATAGTTTACATCATAGGTCAACCTTGAAAATGTTTTGCCTTTTATGCCGATTTCTACATTATACCCAAAAGCATTTTTCAAATCCGGGTCGCTCCTTTCCAGGACTGTAGCAGGGATAAGATCCGCAAAAATCACAGGCCGGTAGACTTGGGACCCACTGCAGTATAAAGCAGTGGTGTTGTTCACCTGGTATTTAATACTTGCACCGAATAAAGGAAAATGGTATTGGATGGAATTAGGTACTTTTTCCGGCGTAAGATAAGATATGACACCTGACATATTACTTTCTCCTCTTTCCAAACGAGCGCCCAAAGACATTTCAAGTTGAGGTAATATCGTAAAAAGATTTTCAGCAAAAAACGCCACATTTTTTGTTTTGAAATGGATATTCCGATTAAATCGATGTTCCGATACGGTCAGGTCGTAATCACTTCCCGTACTGCCTTTACCTTGCTGCCTTCTGTGCAGGTCATTATTAAACAACGTAATGCCTGTAATAAGGGTATTTTTTATTTTGCCTAATTTATAATCATACCTGGCCTTGACTTCAGAGGTAAAACTGTTGAAATTATCGATATCTACCTGTCTGTTTGCGTACTGTAATGTAGTCGC
Organism: Saprospiraceae bacterium; assembly: GCA_016715245.1. Taxonomy (GTDB): domain Bacteria; phylum Bacteroidota; class Bacteroidia; order Chitinophagales; family Saprospiraceae; genus OLB9. The sequence continues at coordinate 440,114 of JADKAS010000001.1, read as the reverse complement.
CGAAATCGTATCCCTCACATTCGCCAGTCCAATAAACTGAATACTGTTTCTGTCTCCGTACACGGCAGAATTTGTCCAGGACAACGACAGTTTTGGAAACAAGTCCCACGTCAGGATGAGGGAAGGAACATAAATATCCGGACTGAAATAGTTTCTGCTTCGGGTTGCCTGTCGGGGATCCTGCTCAAACATACGATCTGTGAGAGGACCCGGTGATCTGAAAAGGTAGCTGCTTCTGCCTAATTCGCCCTTTATATTGAACTTTTTTGAAAAATCGTATTGAATCGAAAAAAATTGAGCATCAGCATCTGAGGCGGCATTTGTGCGGTATCCTTCTGATTTTCTCTTGTGGTAATATCCGAAATAAGTCCATTTGTTTTTTTTGCCTCCTATAGAAAGATAGGTGCTTAATAAACCGAAGGACCCTGCAGACTGAATTACTTCACCACTTAATATTTTCGTCGTGTCTGCTTTTTTGGTAATATAATTCACCATTCCGCCAAACTGAGAACCGTACATCAAGGAAGCCGTACCTCTGAAAATTTCAATTTTTTGTATTGCTTCCATCGGTGGGCTGTAATGACTCGCAGGATATCCATATATATCAGAATTGGTTATGACACCATTCTGCCGAACATTCAACTCCCAGCTACGATGGGGATCCATACCTCGTGTAGCGATGTTCATTTGATTTCCTGAGCCGTCCATGTCATAGATGAAGGCCCCCGGCACTTTTGCAAATATCTGACGCCCTGTTTTTTCGGTAATATTTGCCGGAAGTTCCTGAAGAAAAATGACTTCACTTTTTTTTCCTGAAGTAATGTAACCATTATGTACACTCTCCAGTGGTTTTGTATCCTGAAAGGGAAATTTGTATCCTTTTACGGTTATGCCTTGTAAATGCTGCTGCAAAATGGTATCCGCATTTTGTGAAAATAAGGATACATAACCAAAAACAACAAAATAAATCACCCAATAACTTTTAATAATCATATGATACTGATTTGATGATTTTATAAAAATAATGTTTAATTTTATAAATCAGCTGCAAAAGTAACACTTCACATCCCTCTTAAACAATATAAGATGAAAAAAAATCATATAAACCAGTAGTATCTTCTTGGTTTAGAAATTGCAAGCATTGTTTTCAATGAGATTCTTCCAATGATCAATCAGGATGTAATCGAATTAATCCTTAAGAATACTATAAGTATTCGAATCTTCATGCTACCTCATTTGTCCGGTGCAGCAACATGTGCAAATCTAATGTTTTTCTACACCATTAAGTTATTAAGGCACATTTAGGATTTTTCCTTCATGGTTATTTTTAACCATTAAGATATTAAGGTTCATTAAGCTTTTTTCTTCAAGTCCTTAATGTTCTTCATGATCTTCATGTCCTTCATGGTTTTTTGAACCATTAAGATATTAAGGTTCATTAAGGGTTTTTCCTTCATGGTTTATTTTTTAACCATTAAGATATTAAGGTTCATTAAGCTTTTTTCCTTCATGGTTAATTTTTGAATCATTAAGATATTAAGGTTCATTAAGCTTTTTTCCTTCATGGTTAATTTTTGAACCATTAAGTTATTAAGGTTCATTAAGCTTTTTTCCTTCATGGTTTATTTTTTAACCATTAAGATATTAAGGTTCATTAAGGGTTTTTCCTTCATGGTTTATTTTTTAACCATTAAGATATTAAGGTTTATTCCTTCATGGTTTATTTTGAACCATTAAAGTATTAAGGTTTTTAAGGTTAAAAGAAATTTTTCCTTCATGATTTGTTTTTGAACCATTAAGATATTAAGGTTTATTAAGGGTTTATTCCTTCATGGTTTATTTTTGAACCATTAAGTTATTAAGGTTTATTAAGGGTTTTTACTTCAGGTCCCTTCATGTCCTTCATGGTTTATTTTTGATTTTTCAAGAGATCTAACCATGATATTATTGTCAATAAATTGTTAAAGAACGACCACCGCAAAAAATAAGATGTGGTGTATTAAAATTAACAGGTCTTAGGTATATCTCAATACCGTATATTAATTCATTTTTTAAACCTTAAATAAACAAAACATGTCACTAAACTTATTAGACCTCGTAAAATCGCAAGTAACGGATAGTCTTGTCAAACAAGCTACCAGTTATCTTGGAGAATCTGAATCTTCCATTGGAAAAGCCCTTGGAGGAATTATGCCCGCCCTACTGGGATCGGCTGTAGAAAAAGCGTCCAAACCGACAGGAGCACAGGGGCTTATGGATATGATCGGTGGATTAGATCTGGACAGCCTTGGAAACATTGCCGGATTATTCGGTGGTGGGGATGAAAAAGTAAACGGCCTTCTGAATTCAGGTGGCGGATTGGTAGATTCCTTACTGGGAAGTAAATCATCAGGTGTCATTGATATGATATCAAAATTTGCCGGCCTTAAAAATGACTCAACCTCTACTTTGTTTAAAATGGCTGCTCCTCTTTTAATGGGTGTTATTGGCAGACAAATAAAAGGTAAAGGACTTTCTGCTCTTACTGATCTTCTTATGGGTCAAAAATCTAATATCGCTAATGCATTACCTGCAGGAATGGGTAGTTTGCTCAACTTTTCTTCTTTGGGTGACCTTACCAAAAATATACAGACACCTAATGTTTCGGGCGGTGGCAACAACTGGATGAAATGGTTGCTTCCTTTACTCCTTGCAGCTGCCGTATTATATTATTTCAGTACAAAAGGTTGTGGCAACAAAGTGGTGGAAAGTACAACAGAGATGGTGGAAGATGCAGGAGATATGGCCAAAGAGGTTATGGATACCACCGTTGCCGGCGTAAAAGAAATCGGTAACTTTTTCACCAAAAAACTTTCTACAGGTTTTGAACTGGTAAATGCTGCTCCGGAAGGAATTGAAAGCCAGTTGATTACTTTTATTGAAGACAATAACAAAGTGGTGGACAAAACTACCTGGTTTAATTTTGACAGATTGTTGTTTGATACAGGTAGTGCCAATTTACAGCCTTCCAGCAAAGAACAACTGGTGAACATTGCTGAAATTTTAAAAGCATATCCAAATGTAAAAATTAAAATGGGAGGTTATACTGACAATGTTGGTAATCCTAAATCAAACCTTAAACTTAGTACAGACCGTGCCTTTAATGTGATGAATGAATTGGTGGGTCTCGGTATTGATAAAACAAGATTGGGCGCTGAAGGATACGGTCAGGAATTTCCGATCGGCGACAACAATACAGAAGAAGGAAGACAACAAAACCGAAGAATTTCTGTAAGAGTGACGGCAAAATAATTTTGCCCTTTTTCTAAAAAAATAAAGGATGGTTTGAATTTCAGACCATCCTTTTTTTGTTTAAATAGCCATGATGATGTCCATTTGTAAAACAAATTTCATCTTTATACGTATAATAAGAATGCGTGTTGTGTATATTTTTTTATTATTTCTTAGTGTCCGCGCTCACTCTCAGGATGATTGGACATTATTTTTGCCTGAGGATCGTTCATTTCAAGTCCTTAGTCCTGGAACTATGGATTGGGGGGTGAAACACGTTTTAACTGACCTTGGAGAACTTAAAACCATTACGTACTTAAATAAGGGCAGTCAGGAAACTTCGGAGATTATTTATATCATCAATTATACGGACTATCCCGGTGGAATTTTACACGAAGATAGTACAGATTTACTGGAAAATTTTTTCCAAACAAGCCTCGACGGTATCATTGAAAAACTTAACGGGCAATTGTTGTATTATGCAGATGTATCAACCGTATATTCACCAAAAAAACTGTACAAGATCAACTACAACGATGGACACGCTGTCGTAAAAGGTAAAATGTATATTTTAAATGACCGTTTTATTCCATTCAGGCCTTTTCTTCCTTCCAAAAAAGTACTGATCAGAGTATCGATAGATTTTTGGATTCCTTTAAAATACTTCCGGCATCCCAATAATGTCTTTACCATTGTGAAAAGGCATCATTAAATATTTGTTCAGTAAAAAGATCAAATAATTCACGTGTTAGGTTATCCTGAACATTTTGAAAATCCAGACTTGAATCGAAAGTTTTAAAAAAAGTATAACTTTTATTTTTCCAGCCGGCTTCCGGTTTGTTGGTGTATTCAAGTGTTACATCAATAACAATTTCAAATCTGTTTAGCTGAGCGACTGTATTGGCACTGACAGCTTCCGGAGAAATTCTGAAGGATCTGACATTTCCGGAAAAAATGATATCCGGTTCTATTTCTTTTAATGTGAGTCGAGATTCATTTCTGATCTTGTTTCTCAAGGCTTCACCAAAACGCTGATTTAAATCCGCCGGTGCCTCAAGCGCTGACAACCTAAAATCCTCTACAAAAATGTTTTTACCTCCGGAGGAATAATAATGCCCTTAAGGGAAACACTGCATGAGAAACCAAACATCAATAAGAAAACAGAAAGTACAAAACCTTTTGACATAAACTGCAAAATTTCAGAATATAACAATTTTAAACGTAATGTGTTGTATTATAAAATATGTTCTCAGGATGCGAACTGATACATTTTATGTCAGTTTTCCGCCATTATTTATAGTTTTCCGAAGGATTTGGACTTTTCTATCAAAATAACAGGACATTAGCTCAAATTTGTAAAAATAATTTTTTTGATTTTATATGCTTTTAAAATTACACATTCAGAACTATGCCATAATTGATGAAGTAGACATTGATTTTACAAAAGGTCTGACGATCATAACCGGAGAAACGGGAGCAGGAAAATCCATCATTTTGGGAGCACTTGGTTTGATCATGGGGAAAAGAGCTGACTTAAAAGTATTGTTCAACCCTGATAAAAAATGTTTTGTTGAAGCCAGATTTACAACCAATACTCCGGATGTACATCAGATTTTAATAACGGAAGACCTGGATATAAATGAAGAGCTCATCATCCGCAGAGAAATAACTACTTCAGGAAAAAGCAGGGCCTTTGTCAATGACACTCCAGTAAATCTCGATACTCTTCAGAAACTTTCGGGACATCTGATTGATCTTCACCAACAATGGGACAATCTTGATATTCACAACGAATCTTACCAGATGGAAATGTTGGATGCCTTTGCAGGTAATGAATCATTGGCAAAAAACTACAAAACGTGGTTTCAAAACTGGAAAACGGAAAATAAAAACCTTACCGATCTTATACAGAAACAGTCTGCGTCGGAAAGAGAAAATGAATTTAATCAATTTTTAATTGATGAATTAGAAAAACTCGATCCTGTAAAAGGTGAACAGGCCACCCTGGAAAAGGACCTGGATATCGCTTCAAATGCCCAAAACATAGTGGAAACATTTTCACAAATGTATATGAACTTTGAAGAAAAAGAAAATTCTGTTCAATCCATCATTTTATCGCACCTCCAATCTTTAACCTCTGTTAAAAACATTTCTCATGACTTTGTTGAACTCTATGTCTGGTTATATTCAGTACTTGAAGAATTGAAAGATATTTCCAGAGAAGCTTCCAAAATTGCAGACACCACGGAGTTTAATCCCGAAAAAATAATGGAGATTAAAGAAAGACTGAACATTTTATATAAACTTCAGAAAAAACATGGTGTGTTGGACGAAGCAGGATTACTGGAGGTCTACGAAGATCTGAACCGTAAAATTGAAACCGCCGGTAATCTGGATAAAGAAATTGAAAACACCCGATCCACGATCCGAAAGATTGAAGAAGAAATGACTGTATTGGACAAAAAACTCCATCAACAAAGGATTCTAAAAATCCCAGAGTTTGAAAAAAAAGCAGGAGAATTGCTTCTTTCCTTAAAAATGGAACATGCCCGGTTAAACATAGAACTCACTGAAAATAATACCTTTTCGGTGTATGGTACGGACCACATACAATGGTTGTTTGCTGCCAACAAAGGAAGTGCTCTTCTTCCTTTAAAATCGGTCGCATCAGGTGGAGAAATCTCCAGATTAAACCTATGTGTAAAAAGTATCATTGCGTCGTCCATGACCTTACCAACGCTTATTTTTGATGAAATTGACGCTGGCGTTTCCGGTGACGTCGCTAAAAAATGGGAGATTTATTGTCTCAATTATCACGGAATCATCAGCTTATCTGTATTACACATTCACCACAAGTGGCTTCAAAAGCAGAGAGCCATTATTTTGTGTACAAAGACCACGAAGGGTCCAAAACGCTCACCAAAATTAAAAATCTGACTGAAACGGAAAAAATCCATGAGATTGCTGTTATGTTGAGTAGTGACCCACCCTCACCTGCAGCAATGGAAGCCGCCAGAGAACTTCTCAGTCACTGAACATGATGTCCGGATTACAAAAGGTTTACCAAGTTTACGTTGATTCCTTTAAGGGTTTACCAAAAGAGATCTGGTTATTAAGCGTAGTGATGCTGGTAAATAGAATGGGAGCGATGGTATTGCCTTTTATGACATTATATCTTACGACATCCCTAAATTTCTCCTATAGTCAGGCAGGACTCATCATGAGTGCTTACGGCGCCGGAAGTATTCTTGGTGCTTACACAGGTGGTTTCCTTTCTGACAGATACAATTATTATACGGTACAGCTTTGGTCATTGATCGGAGGTTCAGCACTACTTTTTCTCATTCCCGTATTGCACAATTTTTATTTGATTGCCGCATGCATTTTTATGTTTTCATTGATTTCAGACATGTTGCGACCAGCCAACAGTGTAGCCATTGCGGCGTATTCCAAACCAGACACCCGTGTCAGATCCTTTTCATTAATGAGATTGTCAATCAACCTGGGATTTGCTATAGGTCCTGCCCTGGGAGGACTTATTGCTACCACAGCGGGATATCCCTGGATTTTTGTATTTGATGGTGTCACTTGTTTACTTGCTGCCTTATTGATTGTCTTCTATCTGAAATATAAACCTTCTTCTTCCCCGACAGTTGATGATGAAAATAATTTCACCACACTCAATATTTCTGCGTATAAAGATAAGAGATACCTTTTATTTATTATGGTGGTCATGTTGTATGCCATCCTGTTTTTTCAATTATTTACTACCGTACCGGTTTTCTTAAAAAAGGAAGTTGGTTATGACGATGCAGTTATCGGTTTATTTATGGCCTTAAACGGCTTATTAATAGTGATTATTGAAATGCCCTTAATTCAAAATCTGAACAAAAACCCAAAATCATTTTCCTATATTGGATATGGGTTTTTATTGCTTTCTGTCAGCTTCACTTTTCTCATTCTTCAGCCACAAACAGTTTTATTTATTTTGCTTTATATCTTATTTATAACATTTTCTGAAATGTTGGCCATGCCATTTATGACAAATTATGCTATTTCAAGGCCTACTGTGTCGCGTCAGGGTCAATATATGGCGTTATATGCCATGGCCTACGGTATGGCTATATCATAGCGCCAACAGCTAGTTTTTTTATAGCAGAAAAATTTGACTATTTTGTCTTATATTACATAGTCATTGTATTATCAATAGTTGGAGGGATTCTTTTTTTCAGATTTAATAAATCAGGGCTTTGGAGATAATTTTTAAACAAAGAATTTTTTAATAGAAATTATGAATGTAAAAGAGAGAATTAAAACACTGGATTTACTAGGTAAAAGATTGACAAATTATGATTTTTCTGAAATCATTGAAAAAGCAAAAAACAAAAACCCCTGGTTTACTACAGAAAATATAAAATTGTCATTGAATGCCGTCATTAGTGAGTTTTTGACAGAAAAAAAACTGAATGACTGGATTGGGCATTATTCTCTTCCACAATTAGTTCAACCCAAAAAAATCGGACTGGTCCTTGCCGGAAATATCCCCATGGTTGGTTTTCACGATATTTTGTGTGTCTTTATCTGTGGACATATCTCCATGATAAAATTTTCTGATAAAGACGATGTTTTGATTCCTGCACTTCTCGAATTAATGTTTGACCTCCACCCTGAAACAAAAACCTATTTTCAAAGGGTTGACTCCCTCAAAGATTATCAGGCGGTTATTGCCACAGGAAGCAATAACACCTCAAAATATTTCCATTATTATTTTAAGGACGTCCCCACATTATCAGAAAAAACCGGAATGGAATTGCGATCCTTGATGGAAAAGAAACCAAAGAGGAATTGCAACTTCTCTGCCATGATATTTTTTATTATTTCGGGTTGGGCTGCAGGAATGTAAGTAAATTGTATATACCTGAAAATTACGATTTCCAACCTCTGCTTACCGCTTTTGACGAATGGAAAAATATTTCATATCACCATAAGTATAAAAATAATCTTGAATACAATCAGGCTTTGTATCTGTTAAATCTTTCCCCTTTTATGGAACATGATACAATTCTGTTAATGGAATCAGAAAATATTTCCTCCAGAGTAGGTTGCCTGCATTATGAATATTACCAAGATATGGTAAGTCTGGAAAATAAACTTACCGCCATTTCTGATCAGATTCAGTGTATTGTTGGAAAGCCGGTAGAAGGGTCCATCCTACACAGGATTGGTTTTGGAAACACGCAGAATCCATCTTTGTCAGATTATGCAGATGGTATTGACACAGTAGATTTTTTAATAAATGTTTAATTTTTACGATCATATAATAATTTATTGGCATATATTTTGTTAAATATTTATAAAAGTGTGATTTTTACACACTAAATTTCAGGTTTTCCAGATTATAGTTATAATTTTGTACCACTTTAAAATTTTATTTTAATTTTAAACCCATTATCATTATGAAAATCCATTCATCCAAACTGGTTTATGTCTTCGTTGCATTAGCCCTTACCGCAATAACTTTGTCTTCTTGCAACAGAGGTTACGGTTGTCCTTACGAATTAAAGTCGCCGACTTCTGTTATTAACATAAGATAAATTTCCAATGAATTGGAAATTTTTGACTGAAATTTCTCAATTGGAAGTGGTCAGGCAGGCATCTGAAAATAGAGACGTTCTCATTTTCAAACATAGTACTACCTGCTCTATTTCACAGTTGGCTAAACTGAGATTAGAAGACCAATGGGAGGAAAATATCATTCCAGATGTTTTTTATCTCGATGTCAAACGAGACCGGAACGTTTCCAGTCATATAGCTGACTCTTTTGGGGTGCACCATGAATCTCCACAAGTCCTGATTATCCGTAAAGGTGAATGTATTTATGATGCATCTCATTTTGATATCAGCGTAGAAGAAATCAAAGAAACCCTTGAGTACCATGGACACCGTTGATGTCCGACTCACTGACGATGGTTCTCATACAGTTTATTCCACTGAATTTGATGCTTTTTATCATTCGACCAAAGGTGCTGTAACAGAAAGTAATATCGTATTTATTGAAGCCGGGTTGCAATTTATTGCCAATCAAAAAAAATCAAAAATCTCTATTTTTGAAATGGGATTTGGTACAGGCTTGAATGTACACTTGTCTTATTTATTTTCACTTAATAATAAAATTGGTATCGATTATACCAGTATTGAAGCCTTCCCCTTATCAGAAGAGATATGGAAAAAGTTAAATTATTCTGAAATACAAAGTCAGAAAGATGTATTTTTTAACTGGCATGTGATTCCGTGGAATCAAAAAACACAATGTTCTGAATTTTTTGTACTTAACAAAATTTGGGCGGAAATTGAAAATTATTATCCGGAATGCACCTTTGACCTTATTTATTATGATGCCTTCGGGCCCGGAACACAGCCTGAACTCTGGACAGATATTATAATGGAAAAAATGTATAAGATGCTGGTTCCGGGTGGAGTTTTAGTTACCTATTGTGCTCAGGGTGAGTTTAAAAGAGCCTTGAAAAGAAATCAATTTTCTGTCACCTCATTGCCGGGTCCTCCCGGAAAAAGAGAAATTGTCAGGGCAATAAAATAAAATTTAACATATCTATAATATGATGATAGGTAACAAAATAATATTTTTGTCGTTTGAAAAGACAATCATACTTCCAAACGTCTAGCTACCCTGAAAGGAAGTCAGATTTTTTAAATTTAAATTTTAAAACCATAACAATGCGATATCATCAACTATTTTCTTTCGTTTTCTCTATTTTTTTAATCATACCTTTTTTATCACAAGGTCAGACCCAAAAAGTCAAACCTCAGCCGTCAAAGAAAAAACAAAAAGTAGAAATGACTTTTGAAAAGGAACTGATCCATTTAGGAAAAGTCAAAAAAGGTGATTCCAGAACATTTGATTTTGTTTTTACAAATACCGGAATCGATCCGATTACCATTGATATCATGTCCAGTTGCGATTGTACAACCCTTGACTGGCCTAGAAAACCAATTAAGCCTGGACAGAAAGGCATTATCCACGTCACCTTTGACAGTACCAAAAAGGAAATATCCGAAACCATCGATGTGGATATGTATCTAAAAAATTTAGATCCCAAAACAGGATACCGTATTTTAAAAATTATCAATTACGATTATGAACTAATCAAATAATATCCTTATTCTTCTTCGTTTTCTTGACGTAAAAAAGAATGAATCATAGGCAATTTGATGAATTTGACTTCTTCATTGTTAATATTAAAGAAACCCAAAAATCCTCCTGATGCTTTGGCAACGTGTTCTGCAAAACTCAAATAACTATTGTATAATCGGGAAGCTACCTTTATATCCAGTTTTTCAAGAATAGGGTTTAACTCACTCAAACTGTCAGAAATTATTTTGGTTCGTTCTTCTACTGAAGCCGGTAAAGTCTCAAAATACATGTCCAGTTTATCTGAATAGTTTAATCCTACCTCTTTGTAAAAATCTTTCATATCTTCTTTCATATGATAGCTGCGAATTTTGGTAACTTTAGATGCCCAGGCCAATTCATCCTTTCTCACATCTCCGTCAGCTCCTGCTATCAATATGGTAATCAAAGCAATGGCATCCTTTAATTTATTATATTCCGCGGTTGTTAAAATTTGAAAATTTTCGTTCATCATGGCTTCATTAATATTTTGGTCAAAGGTAAAAATAATGTCAGATAAATAATAAAAGGATTTATAACAATTACTTCCAGCCTCAATGATTTTAATATCAATTGGCTGTTTGGTCACTGAAATTGCTATTTTAATCTAATTTCAGAGGAGATTTAGGCTAACATCTGTATATTTGCCCTACAAAAATTTTAACACGTGAGTATATTAATCTTTCTTCTTGTTTCGTACTTGTTTTTATGTTATTCATTAAGCCTCGTATTTAATAAAGCAGGCATCGACGCTAAAAAAGGCTGGATTCCGGGAATCAATTTTGCTGAATGGGCAAAACTCATTGGAAGAAAACCAACCTATGCTTTATGGTTGCTTTTCCCCATTGTCAATATTTTTATTTTTTGTGGAATGGCCGTTGATCTCACCAGATCATTTGGAAGATTTTCTTTTGGAGATGCTGCATTGTCAGTAATATATGCTCCTGTTATGTTTTACCTGATAGGTAAAAACAACAATGACAAGTACAACGGTCCTGTACTTATGCAGGAAAAGGAATTTTAACGAAAATGGAGAATGCCATTTCTGCCAAAGATGAATATAACATTAAAAAACTAAACGATATCAACCCCTATAAAAAATCAGCTTTCAGAGAGTGGATTGAATCTATTGTATTTGCGGTATTTGCAGCAGCTTTTATCAGAATGTTTCTGATTGAAGCTTATGTTATTCCTACCCCATCCATGGAAGGTTCTCTTAATGTGGGAGACTTTTTATTTGTATCCAAAGCTCATTACGGTATCCGGACGCCGATGACAGTTGCCATGGTTCCTCTGTTGCACAATACAGTTCCTGTATTAGGAAAAGAATCTTACCTTAAAAAGCCAAGTCTGCCGTATTACAGGTTGCCGGCCTTCGAAAAAGTGGAAAATGGTAAACCTTTTGTATTTAACTGGCCAGTTGGAGACAGTGTTTACGTGACTTCCCAACGATCCTACACGGTTTTTCAGGTGCAGAACGAACCTTACTACACGGTTGATGACAGGGAATTGGCACAAAAAGTGAGAAAAAAAGAATTTGTGGTAAGGCCGGTTGACAAAAAAGACCACTACATTAAAAGATGTGTTGCCGGTCCGGGTGATAGTCTGCGAATTATTGATAAACAAATTTACATCAATGGAAAACCTCAGGAAAATCCGCTACACCTTCAATATTTTTATAATATTCAGGTTCCTCAGGGAGTTTCATTAAGCAAACAAAAACTAGATTCGTGGGGTATTGACTTTGGTGATTCTCCCGACAGAGGGCCCCTATTCAGAAACGGCGTAGCCCGATTGTTTCTTGACAGCGAACAAGTTCAGAAATTGAAAACACTGTCCCCTGATATTTTGATTGCCCCACACGCTCCTACCCCGAATCCTTCCGGAATTTTTCCTTTTGACCCTGCCATAAACAGCACTTGGACCGTAGATAATTATGGACCAATCTGGATTCCAGAAAAAGGAAAAACGACACCGTTGAATGTTTCAAATCTTGCCTTCTATAGAAGAATCATTTCAGTATATGAAAACAATACCCTGGAAGTAAAAGGAAGTGATATCTTTATAAATGGGACAAAAGCGGATTCCTACACCTTCAAACAGGATTATTTTTGGGCGATGGGAGACAACAGACACAATTCTGAAGACAGCAGAATGTGGGGTTATGTTCCTCATGACCACGTGGTTGGCAAACCATTGTTTATATTCTTTTCAACCAAAGAAGGAAGTTTAAAAAATGGTATCAACTGGGATAGATTATTTAAGTCGGCTTCGAAATGATAACAAATATTTGTAAAACCGGATTGGTTATTATTGGTTTGGTGGTATCTGGCACTTCATTAATGGGTCAGTTGCCTGCATCAGATATCTATCTTTGTAATGTAAAGTGGAATCAGAAAAACATTCTCATCAACAAACCTGTATTACTGTCCTCTTTCAATGCTGACAAGTACAATAATCAACCTTATTTTGAGGACTACCAAAATATATACGTTACCTCCGGCGATTCAAATAATAAAACTGATATCGTAAAACTGAACCTTTTTGACAGAGAATACTTTTACTTAACAAAAACGGAAGGAATAAGTGAATTTTCTCCACAACTGACTCCTGACAAAACATCCATTTCTGTAGTAAGAATCGAAAAGGATGGAATTACACAAACTTTATGGTCTTACCCTCTGGACAGGTCAAATCATGGTATAAATATGCTTCCAAACCTTAGAAACGTTGGCTACCATGTGTGGATTGATACAAAAATGATAGCCCTTTTTTTAGTTGATTCTCTTCCGAAACTAGCACTTGCCGATATTGAAAAGGGTTCCGTCTCCGTTATTCAAAATGGCATAGGAAGATGTTTAAAATGTAAAAATGGTTATTTGTTTTTTACCGTCAAAGGTGAAGACGGAAGACATGCCGTTAAAAAATATAATATTCGGGATTTATCCATCGAAGAAGTAGCTGTTTTACCTGAAAAAACGGAAGACTTTGAAGTATTAACTAATGGCAACATTATTTTTGCAAATGGAGGTAAAATTAAAATGTTGAATGTCTCCACTTTCCCACCTCAAACATCATTAGTCTGCAATCTTGAGGATTACGGTATTAAAAACATTAACCGGCTAGTTTCTGAAAGAGACAGAATTGTGGTCGTCAATCTTAAAACAAAATAGGAAGTGATACAAAAACATTTGCCTTTAATTTTTTTCTTTTTTCTCTTCTGGAGTTGCAACACCCAAAAACAATTTAAAAATGACCAATTGGGTCACAGAAAAGAATACCTTAATTCTTTTCTTACAAATCCCCGTTCTCCACTGGATTCGGCAGATCTTAAAAATATCAGTTTTTTTGAAACAGATAAAAAATGGAAAAAAAAGACAACTTTTATTCTAAACACTAAAGAAACCATACTACAGATACCGACGTATAGCGGAATTACAAAACCATACCGGGTTTATGGCTATTTTACCTTTTCCCATGACAACAAAAAAGTCGTAATGGAAGTCTATCAGAGTGCTCAGAAACCTGAAAACCCAATGTATAAAAATCATTTGTTTTTACCTTTTAAAGATGAAACCAACGATGAGGAAACCTATGGCGGAGGACGATACCTCGATGTATTACTTTCAGATATTAAAAATAATGCACTGGTGTTGGATTTTAACAAATGTTATAACCCCTGGTGTGCGTACAGTGAAGGATATAACTGTCCTGTCCCTCCGGTTGCCAATCATCTTCATTTTAAAATATTGGCAGGAGAAAAAAAATATACGGGTAAAATCAAGACAAAATGACTTGGTTGGATCCAAACAATCTTAGAAAAACATCGATTAAACGTGCAAAAATTGTTTGTTTGGTTCCTTCCCTTACGGAATTACTTTTAGATGGCGGATTGTTGGGTCAGGTTGTCGGAAGAACTAAATTCTGTGTCCATCCCAAAAAATTGATTAAAACCATTCCTGTGGTTGGTGGTACAAAAAATGTCAATACCCAAAAGTTGTTTTCCTTACAACCGGATCTGGTAATTGCCAACAAAGAAGAAAACACACAATCAGACATTGAAGTCATTTCTCAATATGTACCTGTTTATTTAACGGATATAAAAACACTCGATGATATAATTGTATGTATCAAAGAATTAATGGTATATATATCCGAATTTAAAGGAGCTGACATCGTAAACGAAATAAAGGGGTTGTCAATTGATGGAATTTTTTCATCAGAAAAAGTGGCTTATCTGATTTGGAATGACCCGATTATGGCCGTAGGAAATGATACATTTATCCATTACCTATTAACAAAAGCAGGTCTTAAAAATGTTTTTTCAGAAATAAACAGATATCCTGAGGTATCCCAACGGGATCTTATCGATAAAAACCCGGATTACCTTTTTTTAAGTTCTGAACCCTACCCTTTTAAAGCCGGACATCTAAAACATTATGAAGAAATTTTACCACACACCAAAGTTATTCTCGTTGACGGAGAAATGTTTTCTTGGTACGGTACCCGAATTCTTAAAGCTCCAGATTATTTTTTACAACTTAAAAAAACCCTGTGTTAAAATTTAAATTATAAAATCACGTAACAAATTATGCTTATAAAAACGTTATTAATAAAAAAAAGATGGTAAAAATAATTTCGTTTATTCTTATAATAATTATCGTCTTCTTTACGAATCCGATAATGGCTCAGCAAACAGATAAACCTAAAATATCCGGTGATTCATTATATCAAAGTAACATAAAAAAAACAAGGCTTTATGGCGTTTATATTCCAAAAGACATTCCTGAGGCTATGGCTGAACTGGATAAGTTAAGTACGCAGGAAGCGAAGGATTTACTAAAAAAAAGGTGACGAAGCAACTATAGGCAAAAAGCTTAGGTTTGGCGTAGGCCGTTGGATGGAATATAACTGGAATTTTCAGGAAGGTTCAAGATTTTCTCATCACCTCAGAGAAAAAGGATTGTGGCATATGGACGATATGGTCGAATACATGATAGTATTATACCAAAGGCACGTTAAATCATTACCTTTAAATGAAGATATACTGGCTGAAGAATTTATCAAGAAAAGAAAAATCTTAAAGAAAAAAGAATTGGACCATAGTACCATCGATACAATTGACGATAAAAAATAATAAATGTCCGTCAGACCATCCATTCTATCTTTGATCTAATAATTTTATCAGTCTGTCAGGATAATCAGTTATAATTCCATCCACATTCCACCTTATAAGTTTTCGCATGACACCGGTATTATTGACGGTCCAGGGTATGATTTTAACTTGGTTTTTATGGCATAAGCGAATTAAGGGAATGGTTACCAGATCATAGCCCGGGCTATAAATTTCAGGTAAAAAACCTAATCTTTTTATGTTTTCTTCAAAAGTAAAACATAGATCATCGGTGAGAAAAGCAAGTTCCGTTTCAGGATATTTATTTTTCATAAGCTGTAAAGTGTAAATATCAAAAGACTGAATAGTTACCTTCTTTTCCAGTTTAAAACGATTAATTTCCTTCATTACAAGATCGACAAAAACTTTCGGTTCAGGGTGAAAAACTCCGTCCTCCGCCGGAACCCGTTTAATTTCAATATTGAATCTTATTACTTTATCTTTTAGGGTATTAAACAAATCCTCTAATCTGGGTTTGACTGCGGCCACTTTTTTCTGATTCCTAAACCTGGGATGAACTTTTTTACCTACATCAAACCTCTTCATTTCTTCAAAGGTCATTGTATAAATATTAAACTTTTTAATGTCATTATCATCCGTTATAATCCCATCAGGAAAAGTGGTAATATCCGGATGGTAAAAAGGTTCGTGAGAAATGATTACCTCATTATTTTTATTCACCACAACATCCAATTCCAATGTGGTGACACCCAACTTTATGGCATACATAAATCCTTCAATGGTATTTTCTGGGTAAAGTCCCCGGCAGCCCCTGTGACCCTGGACATCAATGGTTTTAGGATTTGTATCACAACTCATGAAACAAATCATCAACCAAAAACCAATGTTCAGGTATACACATTTCATTATAACATTATACCCATTGAAATAATAAACTGACTATCATCTACGATAAACTTTGGTTCAATATAATAATGAAAATTTTCCCGCATTACAACAAAACCAATGCCCAGATTCAGTGAAGTATTTGTTTTGGTGGTTCTGGTTAGGTTGATTCCTGCAAATGGATTAATAAGAAATTGATCTTTAAAATTTATAAACTGATAATGCAGATCGCCGTCAATTGCATAATATGTACCTTTTTTAAAATAATACGTACCATTTCCGTGGAGAACAAACTTTTCACTTATGGATCCTGAAAATTTCGCCTGAACACCAAGCGCCCTCATCAAAGAATCAGTATTATAGGCAACACCACCTCCAAAATGGATTCCTTCCTGAGAATATATAATCTGAGCACAGACAATCAGAGTTAAGGATAAAATAAGACGACGCATTTTTATTAAGTTTACTTGAGACAAAGTTATACGATTTATGTAATATACCTAAAATAGTATCAAGTTAATTTGTTTTTTTTACTTTTGCAAAAAATTAGAATAGTATGCCAAAATTAGCACTGCATTGGAAAATACTCATTGGAATATTAGTGGGCATTGTGTTTGGAATACTGTTCAAGACCATTGGTTGGCAATCATTTGTGAGTGATTGGATAAAACCATTCGGTGTCATTTTTATCAATCTGCTTAAATTAATTGCTATTCCGTTGATTTTTGCATCCCTGATTAAGGGAGTTTCAGATTTGCATGACATTAACAAGTTTAAGTTAATGGGTTTATGGACATTTTCTATATATGTTTTAACAACAGTATTGGCCGTTATAGTAGGTTTGGTTTTAGTCAATATCATACATCCGGGGCTGGGCATTGGTCAGGAAACCCTGGAATCCATATCGGGAACGTTTGCCTCTACGATTTCCGGAAAACTGGAACAGGCAAGTGATACAAAAAATATTGGCCCTTTGCAATTTCTTGTGGACATGGTTCCTGATAATATTTTTGCAGCAGCAAGTAGCAATGGCAATATGCTCAAAGTGATTTTCTTTTCTGTATTTTTCGGAATTGGTTTATTACTTGTTGACAATACTTCCGCCAAGCCGGTAAAGGATTTTATTAACGGATTGAATGAAGTCATCATGAAAATGGTAGATTTGATCATGTTGTTTGCCCCCCTTTGCCGTATTTGCGCTTATATGTCCATTGATTGTAGAAACACCTGATTCCAATTTATTTATTGCTTTAATGTGGTATATGATAACCGTAATTATTGGATTACTGATTGTTTTAATACTGTATGGCGTATTTATAGCTTTATTTGCAAAAGAAATCCCATTTGGTTCTACAAGGGAATTGTACCGGCTCAATTGCTGGCCTTTTCCACCAGTTCAAGCGCCGCAACGCTTCCTGTAACCATGGAAAGGCTGGAAGAACATTTGGGCGTGGATAAAGAAGTGACCAGCTTTGTCTGTCCGTTGGGAGCAACGATAAATATGGACGGCACCAGTCTTTATCAGGCAGTAGCGGCCGTTTTTATTTGCGAAACCCTTCAGTTTCCTTTGACTTTTGCAGACCAGTTGACCATCATTCTGACGGCAACACTTGCCTCCATAGGTTCAGCAGCGGTTCCCGGAGCCGGCCTCATAATGCTTGTCATCGTGTTAGAAACATTAGGGCTGCCTGCAGACAAAATGGCCATTGGTCTGTCATTGATTTTTGCTGTGGACCGTCCGCTTGACATGATGAGGACAGTCATCAATGTTACAGGTGATGCCATGGTGGCTGTTTTGATTGGTAAAAAGTTTGGTAAACTGCACCAACCAAAAGAAAAACACTGGGATGACAATATCAGTTAATCGCTCATTACTTCAGTTTGACCACGCTTCTTTTGCTATGATTTTATAAAAACCTCTTTCTGTCAGATCTATGAGCGGAATTTGATTTTCCTTTGCACAGATTTGCCATGATTCTTTTTTATATTTTTCAACCGAAGAAAGTAAAAAAATAGTGTCAGGCTTTATGTATTCCAGAACAAAGGAAGCTTTACATTTATTCCCTTTTCCAACCAACAGATAATCTACCTCACTGCTTTCTATTTCAACATTCCGATTTTCTGCTAAAACATAAATTTTCAGTCCACAAAAGTTTATCTCTTGCTTTTCTTTTTTGAAAAACAAACTACTGTAGTTCAAAGAATCTCGAATATTGATTAATCGTTCTGCTCCATGCATTAATCTGTTTTTAGAAGCCGTAAATTCTTCGGTCTGTTGACTTACACCCTCATGTTTTAATACCAGAAAGGTCTTCCCAAAAACAAAGTCAATAATATGCCCTTTTTTTGATTCATATATAAAGATACCTTTTTGTTGAATGTAATGAATATCTCTTGTGTAAAATGGCAAACTTCCTAAAAAAACCAATCCCATAAATACGTAAAAATGGATTGATTTTTTAGTTACCCCATAGATTAACAAATATATTATTGCCACATACCAAATCAATACCTGGTAAAAATCTATACAGACATTTTTTATTAAGGCCCCAGGTAAATGCTGAATTTTTTGAATAAAATATATAAGGATTCCGGTTACTTCTGAGTATAAAAAGGCGTAGGTATGACCAATATCTAAAGCAAATTGAAACATTAACGGAATAAAAAAGCCACCGTAAACTAAAAATATGGCCATCGGAACGGCAACGATATTGCTGAGTATAAAATATACGGGAAATTGGTTGAAATAGTACACAGAAAGAGGAAAAACAAGAATCTGAGCTGAAATAGAAACAGATATTAATTCCCAAATATATGTGGTTCCTTTGCCAACAGGAATATACCATAGTTTAATCTGAGGCTGCAGTAAAATAATGCTTAAAAGAGATAAGTAAGAAAACTGAAAAGATAAATCGTAGATATAATAAGGATCATAAAGTAACATCCAAATGGCAGAAACAAACAAAATGTTGATAGTATTACTATTCCTGAACCATTCTTTTCCAATGATCACCATTCCAAACATAATAGCAGATCTGATCACAGAAGGAGAAGCACCCGTGAGAATGACATAAGACAGTGCAAAAAAAGTCAATAAAAATGGTTTGAAAAAAATATGAATCCACCTTTTTTTACAGGAGGTAAAGAGTAAAACAAAAATGTATAAAACGGCGCCGACATGAAGTCCAGAAACTGCCAGCACATGGATGGCACCGGTTTGAGAAAAACTTTGAAAAAGTTCGTTTTCAACTTCTGATTGATCCCCCAATAATAATGCTTTTATAATAGCTCTTCTTTCAGGTTCTTTGATGTAATGTTGGATCGCAAGATTCCAAAAAGACCGAATATTCAGAATGTTTGTGGTCAGATATCCGTTTACATTTTGACCCAAAAATTGATGATTCCCTATTTTGACAAAAACTTGTTGAAGGATACCTTTATTTTTATAAAATTTTTGCTGGTCAAATGCCCCTGGATTGGTATTATTAAAGATGTTGTTTATTTTACCTTCTACATAAATAATATCTCCTTTTTTGTAGGTCTGTACAATGGTGTCTTTTATATCAAAATAAAGCAATATCCTAATTTTGTGGTTGATTTTATCACCTCGTTCATCATGAAAATACAATACATCAGCGATCGTTTTATATTTGGTTTTTTTTACCACATCTTTTTCTACAATACATTGTATTTTCAGATATTTATCAGGCAGTCTTGCATTTTGGATGAGTTGATTTTTTTGTTCGTGCACATACAAACCAAATACAAAAGAAAATGCCAACAATAAAAATGACTGGATAACAGGGAGATTTAATTCTTTTTTAGCTAAAAACAATAAGGAAAAGTATAGCAGGCAAATTACTAATAATGTACATGTGGAAATATCCGGAAGAAGTGGTTCCATTAATATTCCGCCTATAAAAAATATTCCAATCCTGGCCAAAGGATATGAAGTCCATTTCATTGCAGTAGTTGATTAGTTTTTTAACACTGCAAAAGTAAAATAAAAATTTCCGAACCCATTTATCCGGCAACTTAAATTCTTGTTAAATTTTGAAGGAACGTATTTTAGACCGAAAAAGTATGTCCTTCCAACGCCAGATATGTTTCAGGAAAAACCGCTCGGGCTTCCTCAAGCAATACATTAAAATCATAGTACCTTGATGAAAAATGACCAATAATAAGTTTTTTTACATTTGCTTTTTTAGCCGTTTCAGCTGCCTGTTGGGCGGTAGAATGTTTTCTTTCAATTGCCTTATCCAATAAATGATGCAAATATGTGGCTTCGTGGTACAAACAAAAAACACTATCAATATATGTAATAGTCTTCTCGTTGTAAACAGTATCGGAACAATAGGCATAACTCCTGGTAGAAGTATGCTGTTTAGTTATTAGTGCATTTTTGAGGGTAGTACCGTCCTCAAGAAAAACATCCTTCCCGGCTTTAAGCAATTTTATTTGTTCTATCGTCAAATCGTATTTGTGTAATACCTCTTTTATAATATTGGTTGTAATAAGGTTTTCTACAAATAAAAAGCCTGAAGTTTCAATCCGGTGATCAAGTGGAAAACTGTACATATTAAAAAAGGGGAATGAGTGAATTAGAATTTTCCCTGACAGATCTATTTCTTTAATAATAATCTCAAAAGAAATATATTGTTGGGTAAGTTGAATAATCATTTCAACATAAGATTTTATTCCAGCAGGTCCGAAAATATATAAAGCATCCTTTCTTTGTGAATGTTGAAAAGAAGATAATAGTCCTGGCAATCCAAAAATATGATCGCCATGTAAATGACTTATACAAATACAACTAATTTTATTTTGTGGTATCCTGTATTTCTGGAGATTCATTTGTGTTCCTTCTCCACAGTCTACCAGAATAAATATATTATCGTACCGAACAATCTGAGCACTGGTAATTTTCCCGTTAAATGGCAGGGCTGCCATGGAGCCTAAGATGATAACCTCAAAGGTCGTCATCGTCAGATTCCATCCCTAATTCACTTTGGATTTCCTCCATGACTATATACTCAACTGCTTCTGGTAAGGTTGGAATTATGGTTAAAATTGATTCAAGTCTGGAAATTTCAATCAACTTTTTAACCGCATTATGAACGACGCCTGTGATGATAAAAAGTCCTTCATCCTTCCAAAGCCGATTTGCAGTGAGGATCGAACTCAAACCCGAAGAATCAACATATTTAACAGAGGACATGTCAAAAATAAGATTTTTAACTCCTTCGTTGCGGCAAAAAATAAACTCAGACTTTAAAGCAGGAGCCAAAATGGAATTCAGGTTTTCTTCATCGAGATGGAAAACAGTATATTTTTCTTCCTTGTTCAAACTATATTTCATTTGTATGTTTTTAATTTTAATGAGTATGTATTCAATTTGATTTTAAAAATCTGCAATTTAAATGAAGTTTGCTAAAATGTTGTCATTGTCAATCTGTGTCCATTGTTAAAAAAACTTTGATCAATTTAAAATTTACAGAGTGCAAAATTAAAAGAATATGATTAAATAAGTCAAAAAAAGAAAAGAAAACTGATTATAATAAAATAAATCATATTATATTTGTATTTTAATTAATATGTAATCCTGTTAAAAATACGAATTTTTACATTATAAATTAAAAACATTGATTAATATTCAATTGTCATATTACAACCTTAATTGGTTAAATTATAGTTAATATACTTCAATTTGTTGATAAGTTTATGAACTTAATTGAATTTGAAGTATTTTTGTATCACAGATAAAATTAATTCGTTATTTACATGTATTTAGAAATGTAGTTTATGAAGTAAGTTTTATTTACAATTTATCTCAAAGATAAAAACCTTAATAAGATGAATAGCAGAAAGTTTTCAGCAAAAGTCAAAAAAATAATCAAAGTTAGCCGGGAAGAAGCAATTCGCCTGGGGCACGATTATATTGGAACAGAACATTTTTTATTAGGTCTGCTGCATGAAACAGACAGTCTGTCCGTAAAAGTTTTACAGGCCCTAGATGTAGATATTGAAAAATTAAAAGAAGAGATAGAAAACACCAAAATTGAAAAGATTGAAGGTGATATGGGTTATAATTACGGTAATATCCCACTAAACAAACATGCTGAAAAAGTATTAAAAGTGACTTCTCTCGAAGCAAAAGTTTATAAAAGTGAGGAAATCAATCCTGAACACCTAATGCTTTCCATCTTAAAACATCAGGAAAATATCGCCAATAAAATTTTACTGGAATTTCAGATAGATTATGATTCATTCAAATCCGAACTGGAATATGTGAGACAGGAGTTTGAATTTGGCAATCCTGATATATTTAATGCTTCTCATTCAGATTCAGATATTCCCATGGATGATGATGACATGTCTGATAGTTACGGCCAAAGCAAAAAAGGAAGTCAAGGCAAGTCAAGAACCCCTGTACTCGATAATTTTGGAAGAGATGTAAGCAGGCTTGCTGAAGAAGGTAAGCTTGATCCGATTATTGGACGTGATGTCGAAATTGAAAGGGTTTCTCAAATCCTGAGCCGAAGAAAAAAGAACAACCCTATCCTGATCGGAGAACCCGGAGTTGGAAAAACCGCTATTGTAGAAGGATTGGCTTTAAGAATTTTACAGAAAAAAGTTTCCAGAACACTTTTCAATAAAAGAGTAGTCATGCTGGACCTTGCTGCCATAGTTGCCGGAACAAAATACCGCGGACAATTTGAAGAAAGAATGAAAGCAATCATGAATGAGCTTGAAAAAGCCAGAGATGTAATTCTTTTTATCGACGAAATTCATACAATGGTTGGTGCCGGAGGAGCAACAGGTTCTCTTGACGCCTCCAATATATTCAAACCTGCTTTAGCCAGAGGTGAATTACAATGTATCGGAGCTTCCACGCTTGATGAATATAGACAGTACATTGAAAAAGATGGTGCTTTGGACAGGAGGTTTCAGAAAGTACTTGTAGAACCACCTTCACCGGAAGAAACGATTCATATTTTACAAAATATCAAAGGAAAATATGAAGACTTTCACAATGTCTCTTACACAGATGAAGCTGTTGAAGCTTGTGTCAGAATGAGTGAAAGGTATATAACAGATCGTTTTTTACCTGATAAGGCCATTGATGTTATGGATGAAGTAGGTGCGAGAACACACTTAAAAAACATACATGTTCCTAAATACATTGAAGATGTTGAAAAGGAAATCGAAGTCATTAAAGAAAATAAAAATAACGCGGTAAAAAGTCAGCAATACGAAAAAGCTGCTGATCTGAGAGATCAGGAATCCAAGCTAATACGGAAGCTGGAACAATTTAAAGAAGAATGGGAAGAGGAATCAAAAACCAAAAAACATCCTGTCAACGAAGAAGATATTGCTGAAGTTATTTCCATGATGACAGGCATACCTGTACGTAGGGTAGCTCAAAGCGAAAGCAACAAGCTTGTCAGTATGACCTCTGACCTCGAAAATATGATTGTCGGTCAGAATGAGGCTTTAGTAAAAGTCACCAAAGCTATTCAAAGGAATCGTGTTGGATTAAAAGATCCCTCCAAACCGATTGGTTCTTTTATTTTTCTTGGACCCACTGGTGTCGGTAAGACTGAATTGGCAAAAGCATTGGCCAAATATCTTTTTGATACGCAGGACGCTTTAATTCGTATTGACATGACCGAATATATGGAGAAATTTTCCATAAGCAGGCTGATTGGTGCTCCTCCGGGATATGTCGGATATGAAGAAGGAGGACAACTTACAGAAAAAGTAAGAAGAAAACCATACAGTGTTATACTTCTTGATGAAATAGAAAAAGCACACCCTGATGTATATAATATTTTGCTTCAGGTATTAGATGATGGTCAACTCACTGACGGCCTGGGAAGAAAAGTCGACTTTAAAAACACTTTGATTATCATGACGTCAAATATTGGTGTCAGACAACTAAAAGATTTTGGACAAGGTGTAGGATTTGCCACTAAAAGCAGACAGGAAAGCACTGAAGATCATTCAAAATCCGTGATTCAGAACGCGCTCAAAAAAACATTCTCTCCTGAGTTTTTGAACAGAATTGATGATGTGGTCATATTTAACTCGCTGGACAAGGAAGATATTTTTAAAATAATTGACATCAATCTTAATCAATTGTTTTCAAGAGTTAAAAGTATGGACTTTGACTTGCAATTGACCCTCGATGCAAAAGAATTTGTGGCAGATAAAGGTTTTGATCCTCAATTTGGAGCACGTCCATTAAACAGGGCAATCCAGAAATATCTTGAAGACCCTTTGGCAGAATATATTTTATCCCATCAACCTGCAAAAGGTGAACATCTTATTGCAGATATTAATGCTGCTAAAGACGGAATCGCCATACACAGCAATCTAAACGTAAAAAATCTTGAAGATTCAAAATAATTTTCCATCTTTGCGCTTTAAACAACATTTAATAAACAAATATTAATCATTTGACAAAAGGTAGACATCAACCCCCTGTAGACGACAAATTCAATTATCGTTTAAATGAAGAAATCAGAGTTCCCAAAGTACGTTTAGTCGGGGAAAATTTCGATGTTATCAGTAATATTGCCAATAAAGATATAACTACAGGTGTTTATCCTACATATCAGGTATTAGGCTGGGCTTCAGAATTGGAAATGGATCTTGTAGAAATCAGCCCCAATGCTGATCCTCCTGTTTGTAAAATAATTGACTATAAAAAGTTTGTTTACGACAGAAAGAAGAAAGAAAAGGAACTAAAAGCAAAAACGGCTAAAACTGTCATTAAAGAAATAAGGTTTGGACCCAATACTGATGATCATGATTTTGACTTTAAAGTCAAACACGGTCTTAAATTTTTAGAAGAAGGCTCTAAAATAAAAGCCTATGTTCAGTTTAAAGGCCGGGCTATCGTATTTAAAGACAGAGGCGAGCTCATTCTGCTTAAATTCATGAAAGAACTTGAAGAATTAGGCGCAGCGGAAGAATTGCCAAAACTGGAAGGAAGAAGAATGATCGTGGTTATTTCTCCTAAAAAGAAAAAATAAGTCATTTACCTTCAATGAGTTGAGTTCATATTAATATTAAATGCGCAACTTTATATTTTTTATTTTATTTGCTACAACTAGTATTACCACTAATTTGTATGGGCAGTCAAAAACCTCCATTTCCATAATCATACATGGATATAATGAAGGTTGGTGCAAGTTGATAGGTATATATGGAGATCAAAATTACATAGTTGACTCGTTTGCCGTACAGAATAACGGCTTGGTTACCATTTCAAGGGACAGCCAACTTATCCAAGGTTTTTATTACCTGTTATTGCCGGATTTTAAAAATGTATCTTTTTTGATTGATGAAAATCAAAACTTCAAGGCAGAAACAAATAAAGACAAACTGATTTCTTCCATGAATGTTCAAAACAGTGTCGCCAATACCCTTTTGTATGAAAATTTTGTCATACAGGAGAAAATAGATTCTTTACAAGGTAGTGTTAAAAAAGACCCATCAAAAAAGGCTGAAATTCAGGTAAAGCTGGATGAATGGTTTCGCAAAAGAACGCAACATCTTGAGACATGTATATCAAAATATCCTGAAAATTTTTACACACAATTTAAAGTGGCTGGTCAAAACCCAACTTTTTCGGATGTAAAAAAACCAAATGGAGATCTTGATACATTTGCCCACCTCCAAAAATACAGAAATCTTTTTTGGTCAAATGTCGATTTTACAAATGTAAAATTGTTGAGAACGCCGGTCATTGCCAACAAACTTAAAAGATTCATCAAAGAGTTGACACCTCAACATCCTGATTCCATCATACGACAAAGTGATGTCATCATTAAAAAATCCCTTGTAAATAATGAGATGTTTGCTTTTATAAGTAATTGGATAGCATTACAATACCAACCAACAAAAACAACTGTAATGGATGGAGAAGCGGTTTATGTGCATATCATTGATACATATTTCGATCAGCATTCTGCCGATTGGTTTAAACCCGGAGAGATTGAACAATTAAAGAAAAAAACTTCCGAAATGAGAGCTTCTCTTCTGAATAGAAAAGGTCCGGATGTAATTTCAACAGATCCCGACGGAAACAAAAAATCGATTTATGAAATTCAATCTCCCTATATCATTGTCTATATGTATACCCCAAATTGCGAACATTGCAAAAAGGAAACTCCAAAACTGAAAGCTTTTTATAATGAGTGGAAAAACAAAGGTGTAGAAGTTTTTGCAATTGTCATTGAAACCAATAAGGAAGAATGGAAATCATATCTCAGGTCAAATGAAATAAATGACTGGGTGAATGTATATGATCCTACAAATGCTTCTATTTATGCAAAATATTATGTGGATGTCACACCGGAAATCTACGTATTAAACCCTGAAAGAATAATCATCGGTAAAAATTTAAAGGTAGAGCAACTTCCGGTTATAATACAAAAAGACATGAAAAAATCCCGCTAAAAACCAGTCAGGATCTTGAAGCTTGTTAAAGATTGTTAATCTCTTTTAATAATATTCTTACATTTTCTGTAAATGCAGACATACTTTAAAATACATTGTATTTTTACCATGCAATCGGATAATTCACTTTATATCTTTTGTATATACTCATTCCATTAAAATTCAAATCTGCATGACTAAATATTTACTTTCCCTTACTCTTCTTTTTTCACTATTTCTGATGCAATGCAAAAACAAAGAAGATTTTCGTGACTCCGGCGTAGCTGAATTTAAAGGTAAAATATTAAATCCGGGTGCACCAGGACTAACAGTAGAAATAAATGGTGTCATAAAAGAAATTCCTATAAGTCAGGATGGAAGTTTTAATGCTAAACTTGATGTACCAAAGGCAGGGATTTATAAGATGATGCATGGACCACAAGGTATGTTTTTGCCCATATACTTCCAGCCGGGAGAAACTACTGTTTTAAATGCAGAAGGCACAAACCTGATGATGTCCGCCAAATTTGAAGGTGACAATAAAATTGAAAATTCCTATCTGATGGCCAAAATGATGAACGAAGCCAATTTGATTGATATTGACCAAACTACTTTATTTACCTTGCCGGAAGCAGAATTTCTAAAAAAAGCTGAAGAGGTAAAAACTAAACTTATCGATTTTAAAAAAGAGTTTCAAAAACAAAATGGTGTTTTTAATACTTTTTTTGAAGAAATCATCAATCAAGATATAACATATCAGGTTACAAATCTTAAAATGTACTACCCTATTTACTATAATTATTTAATGAAGACCACTGATTTTGTACCGTCAGAAAGCTTCTACAGCTTTTTTCAAGGTCTTGATATTAACAATGAAAATAATCTCTTTAGTGAACATTTTAAAGCTTTTGTTCCCCTTTATCTAAATCATCAGGCAAAAATAAAAAACGACTCCATTAAGTCGTATGAACCAAGTGGAATTGACAAATTGGAGATTTTAAGTGAAACCATTACCAATCAAAAAATAAAAGAAGAAATTTCATTTAAGATAATGGAAGAGTCCTTTCAGACCAAGCTTGCAGAAGCATTCGCTATGTATGATGTGTATATGAATCAGGCGCAGGATATCAATAAGAAAAAAGCGATTGAAAATCTCCATGCTCAATGGTTACCGTTTAAACCGGGCAGTATTGCGCCGTCCTTTTCAGGTGTCGATAAAAACGGTAAATCATACACTAAAGAAAGTTTAAAAGGAAAAGTTATCTATATTGATGTATGGGCTACCTGGTGTGGTCCTTGTCTGGCAGAATTACCTCATCTGGAAATACTTCAGGAAAAATTCAAAAAAAATGGCAATGTTGTGTTTGTCTCTATTTCGATTGACCAAAACAAAGAACCGTGGAGAAAAATGCTTGAAAGCAAAAAAATGAAGGGTATACAAATTTATTCTGAAGGGGCATGGAATTCAGAGATTATTGCAAATTATAAAATCAGCGGAATACCAAGATTTATAATTATAGATAAAGAAGGAAAATTGGTGGATGGAAATGCTCCGCGGCCAAGCAATCCGGAAACAGCAACCATCCTTTCTACATTGATTTAACGCTTCAGGTACCTCTTGATATGATGAATTATAAAAATAATATTCTTGAAACTATAGGCAATACCCCTATGGTTAAACTAAATAAAACCGTTTCGACCTTGCCATGTCTGGTTCTTGGAAAAATTGAAACTTTTAACCCCGGGCATTCCACCAAAGACAGAATGGCTTTAAAAATGGTAGAAGACGCCATCCATTCAGGAAAAATTTTTCCTGGAGGCACCTTTATTGAGTGCACTTCTGGTAACACAGGAATGGGAATTGCCATAGCCGCGGCCGTAAAAGGATACAGGTGCATATTCACTACAAGTGATAAACAATCCAAAGAAAAAATTGATATGCTGAAGGCTTTAGGTTCAGAAGTTATCGTTTGTCCGACCAATGTAGAACCTGATGACCCCCGTTCTTATTATTCCGTTGCCGAAAAATTAAGTAAAGAAATTCCTAATTCGGTTTGGCTGAATCAATACGACAACCTATCCAACCGTCAGGCCCATTATGAAAGTACCGGTCCGGAAATCTGGGACCAAACAGACGGTAAGATTACACATTTTGTGGTAGGTGTCGGTACAGGAGGGACAGTATCCGGTGTAGCTAAATATCTGAAGGAAAAAAATCCAAATATTAAAGTTTGGGGAATAGACACCTATGGATCTGTTTTTAAAAAATATCATGAAACGGGTATTTTCGACAGAAATGAAATATACCCTTACATTACGGAAGGCATCGGTGAAGACATTCTGCCAAAAAACGTAGATTTTTCCCTGATTGATCATTTTGAAAAAGTGAGTGATAAAGATGCCGCACTTGCAGCCAGAAAACTGGCAAGAGAGGAGGGAATTCTTCTTGGATATTCAGCAGGATCAGCACTGGCGGGCCTGTTACAGATGAAAGACCGTCTGACTGAAAATGATGTGGTAGTGATTCTTTTCCATGATCATGGCTCCAGATATGTGGGTAAACTCTATAATGATGACTGGATGCGGGAAAGAGGTTTTATTGAGCCGGAACTTAGTGTTGCACAATTGGTAGATAAGAAAAAAGATAAAATTTTTATTGGTGTTCAAAAAAATGAAAATGTAAAAAACACAATAAAAATAATGAAAGAACACGATATAAGCCAGTTACCGGTTTTAAATAATGGTGAAATCGTTGGATCCATAACAGAAAATAAGTTATTGGAATATTTACTTGAAAACCCATCCACTCATGGCACAACGTCCATCGAATTAATCATGAATGAACCGTTTCCAACTGTTTCTTTAGAACTTTCTCTGAAAGATTTAAATAAATATATTTCTAAAATAAATCCGGCAGTGGTCACCAGCGACCGATCAGGCAATAAAGTCATTATTACTCAATACGATATCATTCAGGCGCTGTAAAGGAAGTTTTACTTAAAAAAACTGAAAATAGTGGTTCCGTAATTTCTTTCTTCAATATAATGAGGATGTAGTCTGAAATTATGTTCAGGATTATGTTCCAGAACGAACAAACCATCTTCCAGCAGAACATCAGATAAAAAGATAGTGTCAGGAATCAACCTTAAATTTGGCAATGGATATGGCGGTCCTGCAAAAATATAATCAAACTTATTTCGATTGGTTTTCAGAAATTCAAACACATCCTGTTTGTAAACAGAAATTTTATTTTCAATTTTGAGTTCAGAAACCGTTTTTTCAACAAATTGAACGCAGCCATAAAATTTATCAACATAAGTTACATCCGTGCATCCTCTTGAAATAAACTCGTATGAATGATTACCTGTCCCACCAAAAAGATCAAGCATTTTTGTTTCTTCAAAGTTTATCCGATTCTGAAGAATATTAAATAATCCTTCCTTAGCTATATCTGTCGTAGGTCTGGTCGGCCAGTTTTTCGCCGGAGGATTAAAGCGCCTTCCTTTAAACTCACCACTGATTATTCTCATAATGAAATAGCATACAAATCAAAATGTAAAGTATCGATTATTTTGTCGTTAATCATCAATTCGTTAAACCTTTCATTAACAAAAGAGATATTATCGTAATAACTGTAGAGTGGTTTTATTATCTTAGATTCTTTGTTGATTTTACCAGAAAACACAAGAGGAATTTCTGGGTCATTTGAAAACACCTTTTGCCTGACAAGTTCCAATATATAATGGACATCAGTTTCATTTTCGAAAAATAATTTATTATAAAAAATAAACTTACCAGCTTTTTTACAATAAATATGCATAAAATTCTGATCAAAATCAATCGAAAAAACATCGTCACTTCCAAGCCAATAGTTGTGTAAAATGCTTGAATAATGTCTCATTGAACTATTTGACAACAATATCCAATCTTTCAAAATATCATTTTCAATGGCAAAGTAACAAAAAACGTCATCATAAACCCATTTTTCTTTGAAAACAGTTTTGTTCTGAAAAGGTGAAAGCCCGGAAACCAAGCCATCCTCTTCATTTTGAATATGAATACACGGTAAATTTTTACTTACTATTCTGATTTTTTGATTAGCAAAAGAAGTACCTGAAAGTAATTTTTTAAATTCCTCAGGTGAATGCGTTATAAATACCGAATTTATTTCTTCAAAAGAAAAAAAAGTGACCTCTTTTTCAGATAATATTATGATAGGTACTACAAAATCAGGAAAACCTACAACTTCATTCTGAAAAACAGATTTATTTACCAATTTCCAGATGTATTCGCTGAATTTAAATCACCAAATTTCAATGATTTTTCAGGATCGTACATGGCATCGTATTTTTTATAGCGGGGACTGGCAAATTCGCCCATAAAATCTTTGTATTTTGTTCCTACTTCAACAACATATACCTTTTGACTTTGCTGAATAATGGTATCTGCTTCAATGGAAAATGTTTTACCTTCGCCATACGGAATGTAACGAAGCGAGTCAAGATTTACCACGCCACCTAAAAGATTAAAAAGAGAATCTTTTGCCGGTTTTTTAATAATGGTTCTGATAAATTTATCCTGATTGGTAGGGTCACTTGGATCTGCTTCAAGTTTTTCAAGCGTAATTTGGGATGACATCAAAACTTTAGATAAGGTATCAAAACTCCCTGCATAAGAACCTCTGATCGTTCTGTACATATCCTGGGCAGTTTGAATTTTTTTAAGAACAGATATCACTGCATCTTTTCTTTTTTCTTTCTCTGCCTGAAATTCAATCGGGTCCTGGATACTTTTATATAACCAATATCCCAAAATAACTGCAATTAATACAAGCATAACGTTGACAATTCGTCTCATAAAATACTTTTTATTGGTTTCAATGAATTCACTGATGATTAGATGAAAAAATACGTACTTTTGGCGTATCAATTGCAAAAATATTATTTCTTTTATAACTTAGAAGAAAATTTTTAAAATTTACGTTGTGTTTACAAATAAAATTGTCATTTTGGCCATAGAATCTTCTTGTGATGATACAGGAGCATCTATCATTATTGACGGAAAAGTAAAAAGTAATTGTATTGCAACCCAAACAATTCACGACCAATACGGAGGAGTGATTCCGGAAGTGGCTTCAAGGCAACATCAGCAAAATATAGTCCCTGTGGTAGACAAAGCCATCACCGAAGCAGGCATAACATTACAAGATATATCTGCTATTGCTTTTACCCGGGGTCCCGGATTACTGGGAAGTTTGCTGGTTGGTGTTTCATTTGCCAAAGCCCTAGCGATGAGTCTTGATATACCTTTGATTGAAGTTCATCACATGCAAGCGCATATTCTTGCGCATTTTGCTATGGATAAAAAGCCGGAATTTCCTTTTTTGTGTCTTACAGTTTCGGGGGGCCATACTCAAATTGTATTGGTGAGGGACTATCTTGACATGGAAATATTGGGACAAACGATAGATGACGCTGCAGGAGAAGCTTTTGACAAAGCAGGAAAGTTACTTGGACTCCCCTATCCTGCAGGACCTCACATAGACAAACTTGCTCGAAATGGAAAGCCTGTTTATTCATTTCCAATTCCCAACATTCCGGAACTGAATTTCAGTTTCAGTGGATTTAAAACCTCAGTTCTTTATTTTTTGCAAAAAAACGTTCAAAACAATCCCAATTTTATTAAGGAGAATCTTGAAAATCTATGTTCTTCAATACAAAACACCATTATTGTTATCCTTTTAAAAAAACTTGAATTAGCTATAAAATTACATAAGGTTGATACTATCGCCATGGCAGGAGGTGTTTCTGCCAACAGTGGTCTCCGGGAAGCGTTATTGCAGTTTGGTCGTACAAATCATAAAAAAATATTTATTCCAGCATTTGAATATTGTACTGACAATGCTGCCATGATTGGGATTACAGGATATTATAAATACCTGAAAGGAGACTTTGCAGAATTATCTGTATCACCGGACCCCAGGATGAAAATGTAAAACATCAATCAGGAGGAAATGTCAACTCTAATTTATCAAGCATTTCTATAAATTCATTATCAGGATTAATTTCTATTTTTATTCCCGGATAATTACCATAAGACGGAATTTCAACTTTCCATGCGTGCAAAAACATCCTGTTCACGTTCCATCTTTCAAGAAAAAATTTATTCTGTTTACTGCATCCATATGGTCTGTCTCCTATAATGGGATGTCTTTCATGTGCTAAATGTCTTCTTATTTGGTGGTGCCTTCCTGTTTCTGGTTTTGCTTCCAACAATGAATACCTGGAAGTTGAATGTTTGTTTGATGATGCAAACGGTAATTCAGAAGATGAAAGCACCTTAAAATGCGTTAATGCTTCTTTAAATTTTCCGCTTGCATTCGGCACAGCATAGTCCACCGTAAATGACATATTTGTATGCCCTCTTACAATGGCGAGGTAATATTTCTGAACCACTTGGTTTTGAAACATTTGGCCTAATGATATCTGTGTTTCTTTATTCAAAGCAAAAATAAGGAGTCCAGAAGTTTTTCTGTCAAGACGGTGTACAGGAAATAATTTTTGACCAATCTGATCCCTCAGAGCTTGTAATACAATGGCTTCGCTGGTATTATCAAATTTGGAACGATGAACAAAAAATCCAGGTGGTTTATGAATGACGATAATATTATCATCCTGATAATAAACGGCAAATTCCATAAAAGATTAAAATTTGAGTTGTAAAAAAGTCAGGGTAAACCCTTGTTTTATATCCGTGAAAACCTCTAATTTTAGGTTAAAATAAACTTAAATGACTTATTTTATGTACTTTATAGTTGACACATTCGTTTTATGTATGTATCTTTATAAAAATTTTTACCCATGATCATATTCTTTGTTTCCCTCGTTTTGTTAATTGCTTTCGGGAATAGTGTTCTCAAAGAAGCATGATAAAAGAAAGGGCTGATATTAAATAGTATTAGCCCTTTTTGTTTAATAAGGCTGCTACCATTTTTTTACCAAGTTCAATTCCTATTTTATTTTGTGCTTCCAATGTAGATGCACCAATATGCGGTGAAGTCGAAATTTTTGGGTGATGTAATAATCTTTCATCAGGTTTTGGTTCTCCCATAAAAACATCCAATCCCGCCATAGCAATTTTGCCATTATCCAGATATTTCAGCAATGCTTCTTCATCTACTGACTCTCCACGGCTTGCATTGATAATAATAACACCTTCTTTCATTATGGCAAAAGCCTCCTCATCAAGAATTGGTGTGTCCAATGCAGGTATATGAAGTGAAATGTAATCTGAATTTCGTAAAACAGCCAGTTTATTTGTTGATATAATCTGGTGCTTCATGCCTAAAGAAGGGCTACCTATTTGAATGTCAACAGAAGGGACAAAAGGATCATATGCCAAAACATCCATTCCAAAGCCCAATGCAATACTTACCAACTCCTGCCCTATTTTCCCAAGGCCAAAAACACCCATTGTTTTTCCTGTCATTTCAAAACCGGCTGCATAATTTTTTTTAAGGGTTGAAAACTGGTCATGTCCCGAAACCGGCATTTCTTTATGCGCCATATGTAAAAACCGGGAGACTGACAAAGCATGTGCAAAAACTAATTCAGCCACCGATCTTGAAGAAGCAGCAGGTGTATTGATAACAGCAATACCTTTCGATTTAGCGTATTCAACGTCTATATTGTCCAAACCTACGCCTCCCCTTCCTATTGCTTTTAAATTAGGACAGAGGTCTATCAAGTCCTTTCTGACTTTTGTATTGCTACGTACGCAAATCGCATCGTATTGAGGAAGAACTTCACTTAGTTTTTCCTGAGAAACAGAATTTGTATCCACAAATATTCCTGCTTCTTCCATAATTTTTTTTCCACTTTCTTCAATTCCGTCATTGACTAATACTTTCATATATCCCATTTTTAGGTAAGAAAACCAATTATTAAATTAATATTTGCCTTTTCAATCTAAATTCAGCCAAGGCAATTTTTAAAAGCACAAAATTACAAAAATGAAAAGGTTTTTCCTAAGAATTAAGGAAAATCCTTATCAGTATTCTATCGTACTTAAATCATAAAAATATTACCTGCTATCATAGTATAATTTATGAAAACAGGTAAAAACAATTAAATTTACCCTTTCTTTTATAAATTGATGTATGAATAACCACTTAAAGTATATTGTAAAAAAAATATTGTTTGACCAAATATTTACAAGGGGGAGAAAATATATTCCTACTGAAATCTCAAATCCAAGGTATCAAAAAACCTTTACAAAGGACCGAAATATATGTATTGTCTACTTCCTACAGGATAAAAACACAAAACCTAAGGGCACTGTAATTCTGGCCCATCCGTATTTGGCTTCTGCTAAACTCTTTTACCTGGAACAAACCTATTTTGACATCTATCACAACCTTGGGTTTCACGTTTTGGCTTTTGATTTTAATGGGTTTGGAGAAACAAAATTTATTGATTTTAACTTTCAAAAAGACATTGAAGAAGCAGCAAATTGGGCTAAATCAAATCTTCGTACAAACGTTATCATTGGTCATGGAATTTCATTTGGTGCCGCTCAAATGATCAGGATGGCTCAGAATAATTCAACTCTATTTTCAAAAATAATCATTGAAAATTGCCTTGACAAAAGCATACATTATTTTAAAATCCGTAATAAAAAAATCATTACTATCTTACTATATTGTATTTGTTCAATAGAAATCAAAAACAAAAAAACGATTTCACTAAATTGATTTCTACTATAAAAAACATTGATACTGTAGGATTTATTTATTGTAAAAATGATACGCTTACTACCATCGAAATGTGTGAATTACTCATGAAAAACTGTCTCGTTCCATATGAAAAACTGTATTGTAACGGAATTCATTTGAAAGCACTTGAAGACAGTGAAAAATACAATGTGTTTATAAAGGATTTTACGAGGGCAACTGATTAAAACAACACCCTTCCCGTTCATTTTCTGTCATCATAAAAACGGAGCAGTGACAATATTTGAATTGGATTTATTACCTTTGTATTTTATATATCAAAAAGTCAATATGATAAGTGTATATTCAGAAATTGATTGTTTACAAAAAGTTATAATACACAGACCAGACGAAGGAATAGCCAGAATTTCTCCTAAAAAGGCTGAAGAACTTTTATTTGATGATATTGTTCATTTGCCTCAAATGCGCGAAGAACATGACATTTTCAGATCAATTTTGCAACATCTGATTGGAAAAGAAAATGTGCTTGATACACAAAAATTGATTGAAGAAGGTTTTATACATAGCCCTGACATTAAGGAAGAATTATTGTCAAAAATTATCGATTACGAAGAATTACCCATTGATACCATGAGCGATTTTATGGCAATGAATGAAAATACACTTACGCGGGTGTTAATCACCGGCTATCACGAAGAAAAAGAATATATTTATTTTGATCCGATTCCCAATTTTATTTTTACAAGGGATATAGCTGTCGTAATCAAGGATCATGTACTGATTACAAAAGCCGCAAAAATTGCCCGACATCGTGAGAATTTACTTGCCCGTTTTATTTTTTATGCACATCCTTATTTCAAAAATTTATCGGGTGAAGATAAAATCATCAACCTGAACCATCTGGATAAATTCCCTCCAAGCAAAAAAGGAGAAGTTATTTCTATGGAAGGCGGAGACATAATGATGTTTCATGAAGATTTTGTATTAATCGGATGTTCGGAAAGAACCAATTCCTATACGATAGAACAAGTTAAAACTGAATTATTTAAAAGAAATCTTGTTAAAAATGTAGTTCAGATCAATATCCCTGCAGAAAGGAGTTTTATGCATATTGACACTTTGTTTACTACGATTGACAAAAACAATATTGTTTGTTACAAGCCGATTATATTTGATGGAATCAGTTCAAATGTTAAGGTTTTCAGACACGACGGGACAGAAGCCGTTTATGATTCAGTCAGGTCATTTATTCTGAAGGAAGTGAATCCAAACATGGAATTTATTTTTAGCGGCAATGGTGAATCCCTTATCAGGAAAGAGAGCAATGGACAGACGGTTGTAATTTAGTGACTATTAAGCCAGGTGTAGCACTTACATATGATAGAAATCCATTAACTGAAATTGCTTTACAAAATCAAGGTTACACCATTATTCATGCGAGAAAATTGTTGTTGGATATAGAATCTGGTAAAATAAATCCGGATGATATTCAAAAAACCATAATAACATTACCCTCCAATGAATTGTCAAGAGCCCGGGGAGGTTCTCATTGTATGACTTGTCCTATACTTCGGACAAAAGCATAAAGATATGTA
The DNA here is from genome assembly GCA_016715245.1 of Saprospiraceae bacterium. Classification (GTDB taxonomy): domain Bacteria; phylum Bacteroidota; class Bacteroidia; order Chitinophagales; family Saprospiraceae; genus OLB9. Next base: position 402,864 of record JADKAS010000001.1, on the reverse strand, counting down.
CAGTTTTGATGTAAAATACCGCGTAACCTATAGTGATACAGATATGATGGGATATCTGTATTACGGAAATTATGCAAGATTGTATGAAATAGGTCGCGTAGAAACGATGAGAAGCTTAGGTATTTTATATAAAGAACTGGAAGAGGTTCATAAAATCATGATGCCCGTAGTTTCAGTTGATGCCAGATTTTATAAACCTGCAAAATATGACGAATTACTGACGGTAAGAACCATTCTTGAAGACATTCCTACAAAACTGATTGTTTTTAAAAATGAAATATTTAATTCTGAAAATGTTTTAATCCATAGTGCCATAGTAAAGTTGTTTTTTATAGAAATGAATTCAAACACCAGGATTTCTTGTCCTGAATGGATGGCAAAAATGATAAAATTGTATTTTTGAAAAAGTTAATTGGTCACATCGTATCGTGGATTACTCAACTTCCGATTCTGAAACATTTATTAAAATGGTCAAAATCATACGCTTTACCCGGATTTTCAGGAGTACCCATTTTTTACATCGCTAAATTTATTTTTGAAGAAGCAGAAAAAGATAATCTTACCATGAGGGCAAATTCCATTGCGTTCAGCCTATTTATTTCCATATTCCCGGCTATCATTTTTTTATTTACTTTATTGCCACACATACCTATGGTTCAGGATTACGTTGTCATCATAGACCGCAATTTAAAAAACGTACTCCCTACCAACGCACATTTGTACATTTCTCAGATCATAGCTGATATTACCTCCATTAAACGAAGCGGCTTGCTTTCTTTCGGTTTTTTTCTTTCAATCTTGTTTGCATCGAATGGTATGATAACGCTTATGTCCGGTTTTGACAAATCATATAATCAAGTTTTTTCTTCCAGATCCTTCATTAAAAAAAGGTTAATCGCTTTAGGTCTTACACTTGTCCTTTCTTTATTGTTTATAGTAGTCATTATTATGGTCGTTGTGAGCGGAAGTTTTTTAACCTGGTTAAGCTCACATTACAAAATAAATGATTTTCTTTTATTATTGTTTTCAACCGGCGTAAGATACATTCTTGGTATTCTTTTGATTTATACAGGAATTTCATTGATTTATCAATATGGCCCTTCCCTGTTTCGGAAATTTCCTTTTATTAATGTTGGCGCCATAACGTCTTCAATACTTTTTATTATCGGAACATGGCTATTTAGTTTTTTTATAAATAATTTTGGTAAATACAACGAAATTTACGGTTCAATAGGTGCTTTGATCGTTATTATGATATGGTTTCAGGTCACCTCTTTTATACTTTTGGTTGGATTTGAACTCAATGCCAGTGTGGCCGTTATAAAAAGTAATATGATTGTTGAAAAAATAAACTCTCCCATATGATTTTAATTACAAATGATGATGGTATCATTGCTCCAGGAATAAAAGCATTAATAGAAGTAGCCTCAGGATTTGGAGAAGTATTGGTTGTAGCGCCTGACGCCCCGCAATCCGGACAAGGACACGCCATTACCATTACCCGACCTGTAAAATTACGCAAAGTCGACCTTTACAACGGTATAACCGCATATGAATGTTCTGGTACACCCGTTGACTGTGTAAAACTTGCTAAAAATGTACTTCTAAAGAACCAAAAAATAGATTTGTGCGTTTCCGGAATCAACCACGGCTCTAATGCCTCTATAAATATCTTATATTCAGGAACAATGTCAGCGGCCATGGAAGCCAGTCTTGAAGGTATTAATTCCATAGGTTTTTCCTTAAGCGATTATTCATTTGACGCGGATTTTTCTCTTGCTAAAAAATATGCTGAAGTTATCATCCGGGATGTTTTAATGCACAAATTAAATGATTGCCGTTTATTGAATGTCAATATTCCTGCAGGTCAGGATATCAAGGGTATAAAAGTGTGTCGGCAGGCTCGTGGACGTTGGATTGAAGAATTCAAAGAAGGCATTGACCCAAGGGGAGAAAAATATTATTGGCTGACCGGAAAGTTTGAATATGAAGATCATGGAGAAGATACGGATATTTATGCGTTGGAAAATAATTTCGTTTCTGTAGTACCTTCAGGATTTGACCTTACCGCTTATCCTGCATTGAACAGTTTAAAGAGAATGGAAAATCTAATTTAATTTTTTTATATGCAAAAAGATTCTTTGTTAACCGGTTTTGTATTGGGTGCTCTCGTGCCTGTTTTCGGATTTATAGTTATTGACTTCATTTTTTCACTACTTACTCAATATTCTCTTATTGAAGAGGTGACCAGCTCTACTTCCGGAAAAAGAATGAGAACAATTCTTTTGTTTTCGATATGTTGTAATTTGATTCCTTTTCAAATGGCAAAAAAAGAAAGATATGACAACACACTCAGGGGAATCGTATTTCCTACTCTTATTTATGTTATTTTTTGGGTTTATAAGTTTTACGGAGGACTATTTTAATCTATTTGTAATTTGAAAAATACATTGAATTTTTCGACTGAAACCGTTTATAAAGCTAAAAAATAAAATGAAATATTTTATTCTAGCCGGAGAATCATCCGGTGACATACATGGAGCCAATCTGATGGAAGCTCTAAAAAATCAGGATACATCAGCCGAATTTGTGTATTGGGGAGGAGATGCCATGAAAGCGGTACATGGAAATCCTTTAAAACACATCAGAGAACTTGCATTTATGGGATTTTGGGAAGTATTAATAAATATCAGAACTATCCTAAACCTACTGAATCAATGTAAAAAAGACATTTCAGAAAACGAACCTGATATTTTAATTTTAATAGATTATCCGGGGTTTAACCTGAGAATGGCCAAATGGGCTCATCTCAAAGGAATAAAAGTAGTATATTACATTGTCCCTCAGGTTTGGGCATGGCATAAAAGCAGAGTGTTTCAATTGAAAAAATATACTGATCTTTTGATTGCCATACTTCCCTTTGAAGAAGAATTTTATAAAAATAATGAGTGTAACGTATTTTATGTTGGACACCCTTTACTGGATGAGATTAAAAAGTTTTCTTTACAACAAACGAATGAAAAAAATCTCAAAACGATTGATTTGGCGCTATTACCCGGAAGCCGTCATCAGGAAGTAAAACATATGTTACCTGTCTACTTAAAAGCTGCAGACCAATTAAAAATATCATGTGTCATTGCAGCAAGTAATAACTTACCTTTGTCATTTTATGAAAAAATTGTAAAAATGGCCAATCTTCAAAACATTCAGGTTGAAATACGGCAAAATAAAACCTATGAAATCCTAAGATCCAGCAAACATGCTTTTGTTACTTCAGGCACGGCCACTTTAGAAACTGCTTTATTTAAAGTACCTCAAGTGATTGGCTATAAAGGAAATACAATTTCTTACATCATTGCAAAAAAACTAATAACATTAAAATACATTTCTTTGGTCAATCTTATACTTGACAAAATGCTTGTAAAAGAATTGATTCAAAGCGAGCTAAATATTTCGAATTTAATTCAATCCTATCACGATTTGGTAAAAAGAGAAAAACAAATACTTCATGGGTACGAAGAATTAATTCACCTTCTGGGCGATGAAGGTGCCTCCTTTCGTGCGGCTACATTGATTTCTAAAGTAGCTCAAAGCGGCAAAATGTAAAGGGGTTCGTTTATTTAAGTTTTTTGATTTCCTCCTCAAGTTTCAACTCATCGCCTGGGTTATACCCACTATGTGTATACACTATATTTCCTTCTTTGTCTAAAAGAAATGTTTGAGGAATAGTCTGGAAATTAAGCATTTGCATTAATTCCTGCTTACTATCAGCCAAAACGGTAAATTCCCAACCTTTTGTCTGCACCATGGCAGGTACTTTAGTTAATCCTCTGGCATCATCAATGGTAATAGCTAAAAGTTGAATGTCGTAATTTTCAACCCACTCGCCATATATTTCATTTAATACATCCAATTCTCTTTTACAAGGAGTACACCAGGTAGCCCAAAAACTTACAATGGTAATTTTTTTATTTTTTAAATAATCCATTGTATTTACACTTTTACCATCGACGGTTTTTACATTAACGGCTGGAAAAGGACTATTTCCATGCCGTTGGAATGAAAATAAAAAAACGGCGACCAACAAAAAAGAAAATATCCGAATGCTGTTCATTTTTACTAATTTTATTTGAGAACGTAAAGATAAAGGAAAAAGGTACAATTTTGTCATTTGGATTTACATAAATAACGATTTTTTAACGGTTAAAATTACAGACCTCAAGTTTTTGGATACAGGTTTGTAACAAAATTGATTTCCAAAAAATAAAATACCTGGCAAAATATATATTAAATTTTTTATTACAAAAATTCTTATTTAATTTGCACAGCCAAACAAATTTTCACAATGACTTTTTTCAATGTAAGCAAAAACATTCTTTTTTCCTTTATCGTTTTTTTGCTTTTTACACAAATAGGTTTCTCGCAGGAAAAGGGGGTTTTTTCCGGAGGATTTGAAACCAATGCCAATATTTTTTTACGGGATTCCTCCATAAATGCCATTAATACTCCTCAATATGATCGTCAGAAATTTGGCGGAGAGGCCTGGTTGAATTTGAATTACTCAATTCAGGGTTATACATTTGGCGTAAGGTTTGACATGTTCAACAATTCAAACCTCCGAAATCCTACAGGATCGTATTCAGGAGTCGGTATTGGAAGGTGGTTTGTCAAAAAAACTTTTGGCAGAATCGATTTGCAAGCAGGCTATCTTTACGATCAGATTGGTTCAGGATTAATTTTCAGATCCTTTGAAACCCGACCATTATTTATTGACAATGCACTTTATGGTGCCAGAGTTCAATATGATCTTGGCAAAGAATGGAAAATAATGGGATTTGCAGGCGTGCAAAAAAACGCTTTTGACACCTATACCGGAAATTTAAAAGGTCTGCGACTTGAAGGTTTTTTAAGTTTCGGTGAAGAAAAACCATTAACACTTGCTCCAGGCATAGGTTTTGTAAACAGAACCCTATCGGATGAAAATATGGAAAATGTAATTAATGCTCTCAGGACCTATTTGCCGGAAGACAGATTTAACCCTTTACATAATACATATTCTACATCCATCTACAATACATTATCCTACAGGGGCTTGACATGGTATTCAGAATTCGCCTACAAATCAGATGATATATTTTTTAATCCATTTGCTATTAAAACCGAAATTGTGGGAAGCAGTATTGGAAAATTTGAACAAAAAAAGGGAACAGTGATATATAACAGTGTTTCATTGGCATTAGGAGGATTAGGGCTAACAGCAGAAATGAAGAGAACAGAAAATTTCAGTTTCAGGATAGACCCCAATTTAAGATTGATTCGAGGACTAATCAATTATCTTGTGCCTTTGAACAGGCAGAATACATATCGTCTAACAGCGAGATACTCACCTGCAGCACAGGACATCAGTGAAATGGCATATAGCTTTGACGCACGATATAAATTCTCTAAATCCCTGAGTGTATTAGGGAATTTTTCACATGTTTCTGATTTGGATAATAATCTTTTATACAGAGAAGTTTTTACTGAAATATTATATAAATATAAAAGAAAGTGGCAATTGACCACAGGAATTCAGTTCTTAAACTATAATCAGGAAATTTATGAACAAAAATCTGAAGTCCCATTAGTTGAAACAGTAGTACCCTATTTTGATTTTCTATATAAATTCAGTTCGAAAAAAGCATTAAGGACAGAATTTCAATATATGTCTACCCAACAGGATTTCGGCAGTTGGTTGTTTGGGTTAATGGAGTACAGTATGGCCCCTAACTGGGTTTTTGAAGTTTCGGGCATGTACAACATCGATCCTAAGAAAAAAGATGCCAGAGGTATTATTGCCAAAACATTATATCCCACATTTGGTGCCGTTTTTAATAAGGACAACAACAGATTTGCCTTAAGATTCGTTAAACAAGTGGAAGGTGTTGTCTGCAGTGGTGGTATCTGTAGACTGGAACCTGCGTTCAGCGGAATCAGATTTAATATGAATACAATATTTTAATTAGATAAAAATATGCAAAAGTTATTTTTCATTTTCAGTATTATCTTTTTTATTTCTTGTGAAGAAGTAACTATTCCCATCACAGATGTAGTCATTGAACCAACAGAAAAAGTTGTTTTAATAGAAGAATTAACCGGTGCAAAATGTCCGAATTGTCCAAAAGGCACCAAAGCTATTGAAAATATAATAGAAAAACATACTAAAAATGTCATCGCTGTAGGTATTCACGGTAGTTTTTTAGCAGAGCCTGTAAATAAAGACGATCCTGATTTCAGAAATGAAGATGCTAAAAATCTGGAAAATTGGTTTCGCCCATGGTTTGGCAAGCCTGCTGCTTCAATTCAAAGACAAAAAGAAGTATTGGGTGAAGAGTCTTATTTTGTTTTTGACAACCCGGATTTGTGGCAAGCAAAGGTAGAAGAAGAGCTGCAAAAACCTCTTGAATTGAATCTCTTCATGGATATAAGTTATAATGAAACTTCAAGAGAGATCGCCATAGATTTTGCGGCTAATCCATTGGTTAATTTAAATGGTGATTATAACATTTCTATTTATGTGACTGAGTCGCACATCAAAGCGGGCCAGGCAAATGGTACTGTATTTATTGATGATTATGAACACAACCACGTCCTAAGGAAAATTATCACAGATTATTCAGGAAGTTTTTTTGCAAAAGACATGGTTAAGGGTGGAATAATTAAAAAACAATTTGCCTATACTTTACCACAAGAAACAGCTGACCTGAATAAACATGAACATACTTCGATTGTAGCTTTTATTCACAAAAGTGGCACATCAAACAGAGATGTGATCCAAGCCATTTCCAAATATCTTGTGGAATGATATGGGTAGCAAATTTTTTAAATGCCTGAAAACATTGCATTTGAATCTCCACCGGATTGGGCGCTAAACGCCATTTGGTATCAGATATTCGTGGAAAGATTCAGAAAGGGATCAGATACTAACAATCCTACTCCAGAAAGTATAAAACATGGGGCTTTAGACGAAGTTCCTGCGGATTGGTGCCTTACACATTGGAGCCACAATTGGTACAAAAATGATAATTATGCGGAAAATCTTTCACTGGATTTTTACAGATCTGTGCAATTCAGAAGATATGGAGGAGATCTGATTGGTGTTTTACAAAAAATAAATTACCTTAAAGATCTTGGTATTACCGCCGTATATTTCAATCCACTGAATTTTGCCCCTTCATTACATAAATATGATGCAGCTTATTACCACCACATAGACGTTCATTTTGGCCCAAATCCTCAAAAAGATCTGGAATTGATAGCTAAAGAGGATCCCTCAGACCCAACCACCTGGGTTTGGACAGAAGCTGATTTATTGTTTCTAAAGGTAGTAAAAGAATTCCATACTCACAAGATAAAAGTAATACTTGATTTCTCTTGGAATCACACAGGCAACGCCTTTTGGGCATTCAGGGACTTGCAAAAAAATCAAAAAAACTCAAAATATAAAAATTGGTACGAAAATGTTGCCTTCAATAACGACAACACGATTGAGGGTTTTACGTACAAATCCTGGAACAACATAACAAACCTGCCTGAATTTAATAAAATAAATAAAAAGATAGATAAAGCAACAGGCTGTCTTGAAGGAAATCTCTTATCAGAAGTAAAAGACCATATATTTGAGGTTTGTAAACGTTGGATGGATCCGTCCGGAACAGGTGATGTAAGTCTGGGTATAGACGGTATGAGACTTGATGTTGGAGATCATGTTCCTATGGGTTTCTGGAGGGAGTTAAGAAAATTTGTCAGAAATCTGAATCCCCATTTTTTTCTTGTCGGTGAAGTTTGGTGGAAAGAATGGCCAGACGATTTACTGGATCCAAGACCATGGCTGAAAGGTGATGTTTTTGATTCAGTTATGCATTATCATTGGTTTAAAATAGCCCGCGGATATTTTGGTGATTCTGATGATAATATTGATCTAGTGGAATACATTTCTAAAATGCAAAATACTTATTATGATATTAATATAAAAAATTGTCAGGTATTAATGAATTTGGTGGCTTCCCATGATTCACCAAGACTATTGACATCAATACAAAATAGAAATAAATATAAATATCATTGTAAACCGGCTGAAGATAAAAACTACCTTACTAATATTCCTGATCCTGAAACATATTCAAGAGCTATTTTACTTGTTATACACCAATTTACCTTTCTTGGAACTCCACACATTTGGAACGGAGATGAAATGGGAATGCTGGGCGCAGACGACCCGGACAACAGAAAACCACTCATCTGGCCAGATATTGTATTTGAAAGTGAAACGGCTTCCTCTTTTTCAGATTACCAGTATGTTTTCAAACCAATATTCAACGGGTTTATGCATACTATATTTAAAAAACTGATTTCTTTAAGAAAAAAATATGAAGTTCTTCGCAAAGGAGATTGCCTCTTTTATACAGAGGACATCAAAAAATCCAATCTACTTATGTACACAAGACAATATAATTCTTCTAAAGTAGTAATCTGTATTAATGTCTCCCATGACACTGAAACTATTCCCGATCAATTTCAAAAGGGAAAACCTCTTTTTCAATATAATATATTTGATTCTTTCAGTGCCGAAATACCGCCTTTTTCAGCCTTTGTAAAATTAATTTCATTGTAGGGATAGAAAATTATTTGAACTTTTTTAAGTTCAGCTTGTTCGAAACTTATTATGAATATGCTAAAACAAAACAAAACTATGTAAAATTTTAAACTACTTAACTACTACTACAATAAACTGCTTATGAAACAAAATCGATATATCGAAAAACATCTTTATTTACCCAAAGGTGAAAGAAACGGAATTATATTATTCTTTTTAATTTCTGTAATGTGTCTGGTTATATTTAAAAAATGGAGTCAGGTCAAAAATGATATTTTGATTACTGAATCAATAAGACCGAATATAAAAGATACTAAAACCGCCATTCCAGAAAATAAAAATCAAAAAGGAAAACAAAAAAAATATTCAAATTTTGTGTCTTCCAACAAGGTTTATGAAAAATTTCATTTTAATCCTAATACAATTGGAAAAGATTCATTATACGCATTAGGTTTTTCAAAAAAAGTGATTGGCAATATAACAAAATACATGGAAAAAGGAGGAATCTTCACCTCTTACAGTCAGTTAAAACGAATATATGATATTGACACGAATTTATTATCTGAATTAAAACCATACATACGTTTTACAGATAAAAAAGTTGAATCTGAAGTTATTGAAGCCATTCAACCGTATAATCCGGATGTAAAAAATCCCAAAACAAAATCCGAAGATGTTTCCGCCATAATGATTGACATCAACAGTGCCGACAGTATACAATTGGTTTCAATAAAGGGAATCGGGCCATATTATGCTAAAAAAATTATAAAAATGAGAAAAATAATGGGCGGATTTAGTCAAATTGATCAACTTTCGGAATGCAAAATTTTGCCTGACAGTGTATACCAAAAAATCAGATTCAACATTGAAGCGGACTCATCAAAAATGGAAAAAATAAATATTAATGTGGCTGGGTTCAGAACATTGATTCAACACCCATATTTTGATGAAAATTTAGTGAAAGTCATTCTCAACTACAGGGAAAATCATGGAAATTTTACTTCCCTAACTCAATTAAAAAGAATAAGGGTTCTTACTCAGGAAAAATATGATAAAATCATGAAGCATCTCAAAATTTAATTTTTTAAAACAAATGAAACTACAAAAATTAATTAAAACTTACTTACCTCTTTTCTGTAATCTACCTTGCAAAAATCTTGGGAGGGTGCAATGCATAGATTATGTTAATTTATTTGTTTAACAAAATGGATACAAGAGTAAAATATTATTTTTATTTTTGGACAACTTTTAACAATAGTACCTTTGCCATGAATAAAGTTTTGTTTTCCCTGCTTTTCCTGACAACTTTATGTGCTTCCGTATTCAGCCAAAACCATTCCCATCGCTGTGGCCTGGACAAACAAAGTAACAAATGGTTTATGAAGAGTCCTGAATTTCAGGACAAGTTGTTTTCAGGTTTTGAAACATTTGCAAAAAATAAATCTGCAAAGAGAAATGACATCTATGTAATTCCAGTTCACATCATCATTATTCATCCTCCAGGACAACCTATTGGTACAGGTCAAAATTTTAGTGAAGCACATATTCAGTCACAAATTGATGTACTCAACGCTGATTTTTCACGAAAAAATGCTGACACAGTAGATACGCCTACTTCTTTTTCAGTGAGTCCAACCGGAATCAGATTTTGTCTGGCAACCATCGGCCCAAATGGTAACCCAACCAACGGCATCACCAGATACGCTTTTAATGGTGATTTTGATGCTAATGAATATAATATCAAAGAAGCAACGCGATGGAACAGGGACAAATACTTAAACATTTGGTCTGCACCCAATATTGAATTCCTTGGATATGCCTATTTACCAACACAAACTTTTTTACCTGACCCGATTCTTGACGGTGTGGTTATTAATTCAAGTTCATTTGGCGGACCCGGTTTCGGCACTTTTCAGCCTTATCATTTAGGTAGAACTGCCACACATGAAGTAGGTCATTATCTTGGATTACTTCACACATGGTATGAAGAAGGATGCTCGATTGACGACGGAATTGCGGACACTCCCCTTCAAGATATTGAAAATTTTGGTTGTCCTTCCCATCCTTCATCAAGCTGTAACAATTCAGGCGACATGTTTATGAATTATATGGATTATGTCAATGACAATTGTATGAATGCGTTTTCTACACAACAAGGTTTATACATGGAAAGTATTTTAACAGGTATCAGGTCTTCGCTTCTTGATTCCGTTTTATCTCCATGTCAGATTGATGAACCATTACTTATGGCAGTTACAAAAGAAAATATCAAGTGTTTTGGACAAAACAATGGAAAATTAATTGTCAGTGCAACGGGAGGAACACCTCCCTACTCTTTCACTTTAAACAACACTATAAACAACAATTCAGGTACATTTGACAATCTGCCGACCGGAATGTATGAAGTCAGGGTCAGAGACAGTAAAAATACTATCATCACATCTTTTCATGAAATTTCACAACCGCTGCCTTTATTATTATTAATAGACAACATTACAACCCCCACGGTAGTAGTACAGGGAAAATAGAAATCAAAGGATCAGGAGGTACCGGCAGTTTAGTCTACAGAATAAATTCGGGAAGTTTTCAAACTCAATCAACTTTCACCAACCTTCAAAAGGGAAGATATTCATTAGAAATCAAGGATGTTAACGGTTGTTTACTGAAAGATAGTTTTTTTATTTCCGAGCCATTACCTATAACCACCCAACTTACATTTCTTAATTCAATTACATGTTTTGGTGACAAAAATGCTGAAATTTCAGTAAACACTTCTGGTGGAACTGTCCCATTTTCCTACATTTTGGATGGAATGGCCGGACAACATTCTTCAATATTTAGCGGTTTAATTGCAGGCGATCATGTTATAATAACCAATGACAAAAACAATTGTGCAGATACTTTGGCTTTTTACATATCTACTCCTCCAGCTATCGAATTAAATGAGATATTGAAGGTCTTGCCTGACTGCACTCAAAACAACGGAAAAATTACTGTCAGTGCCATCGGAGAGGCACAAGTTATCGGTACAGAATTGGAAATTTTCAATACAATACCGGAGAATTTAATAATTTGGGTCAAGGAAACTATACACTCATCATTACTGATGAAAGAGAATGCAGTTCTACTTTTCAAATCGATATTGCTGAAAATACTGATTTATCCTTTGTTTTGGATTCCGTTCTAAATGTAAAATGTCATGGGGAAAAAACAGGAAGCATCACAATGAAAACTTCCGGTGGTAAAGCGCCTTATATTTACAAAATAAATCAAAAGGAAAACGCGGATGGTATTTACAAGAACCTTGAATTTGGCAATTATACAGTTCAGATCATTGATTCTGCCGGATGTAAAAAATCTGACAATATTTATATTTCTCAACCGGACAAACCAATTTCTATTGAAATTAAAAATTTTAGCAATGGAAACGGTACAGGCAATGGCACCATAACTGTACAAGCCACCGGTGGAAGTGTTCCCTATCTTTATAAACTAGGTCAAAACCATTCAAATACCACCGGAACTTTTTCCAATCTAGCAAATGGAGAATATAAAATTATCGTAACAGACACAAATGGATGTATTGATTCTCTTGTGTTCATTATTTCAAAATCGCAAGATATTTTCCATTCACCGCACTTTAAAATATTCCCTAATCCTGTTCAGGACAATTTGACTATTGAAACTGTAGAAAAATGTAAAGAAATTATAATCCAAGATATTACAGGACGATTATTCAGCCTAAACAATTCGATAACAACAGAACTAAATGGTGTGTTTATTGAAAACATAGCAATTGAAAAATTACCATCAGGATGGTATCAAATCAAATGCACTTTTATAAAAAACAGCACTATTTATCATTCATTTATTAAAATTTAAACGGAAAATACAGAAGCAGAAAGTTTTATAGCTGGTTAAATTTTTTTCTAAAAATGTGTTGTATTATTTTAAATTCTTTTCCATAAAATAATGGTCCAGGCCAACCTCCTTAAACATTTTTCCCTTTATCTTATAGTTTAATTTTTGATAAAAAGGGACTGCGGACAATCTGGCATGCAGTTCAATTTTAGTAAACCCAAAATGCCTGGCAAAGGATTCACTATATTGCACAAGTTTGACGCCGATACCTTTTTTTTGAAAGTCCGAATGAATGGCTACCTGCCTCATTTTGACTCTTTCCTCGATAGGTTTTAATATTAAAAGGCCTACTACAAAACCATTGCTTAAAAATGCTCCCAAATGATAAGAGTCCCATTCTTCGGAAATATCTTCTGATTTGAATTCGAGGTGTAAAGGTTTTCTCAATATTTCGGTACGCAATGCCAGCGCTTCATTCATATCAGGTGTTGCGAATGCAATCGGGCAACATATGACCCTATTGTTCATAGTTATTTTGAAACTTCAATAAATCTTTGTGAATAACCACCAAATAAGCCCAATCCATTGTTAATATTGGAGTACAAATTGGGAAGATAAGAAATTGATGAAACCTGATTACTGTTTTTGGAGTATTTATCCATTGAAATATAAAAAGAAAACATTTCTTCACTTAAGGACATTATGCGCAGATAATATTTCTGATTGATTTCAGAATTGGAGATATCACCATCACTAATTTGGTCATTTGTTCACACTAAAGATTTTTTAACTTCTTCTTCATTGGTTTTTGACCCAAAATTGGCTTCAAAATTTGTTGCGGAATCGAAATTACCGTACCTTGATGTTGCTTTTACAAATTTAGCAGCGTCATGCAAAATACTGGAATCCAAAGGGTTGTTTTTGTTTGTGTTTATCCAGTTCCAAACATAATACCCTGAATTTTTATCCTGAATATTGAACTTCACCTGAAAAACCTGCTGTTGATTTAATATAGAATTTTCGGTAATAATATTGACCTGAGATACTCTTGATGGGAGTTTGCTTGATGCTGATATTTCAGTATACCCCGGCACCAGCACCTTTAGTTCATAGAGGAAATTACTTTTTGGTAAAAATTCCGTCATGGTATAATTACCCAAACTATCATAAAACAATGCCTCCATCTTGCCGGTATTAACTTCCTTTATAAATACCTTTGCGTTCTGTATATAATTTGTTTCCCTGCTATTAGAAAAAATATCCTTGCTAAACGTCAAATTCACAACAAAGGGCTCGCCTTCTGTAAACAAACTGTTTACTACAATTTTTGGTACAAATTTTTCACTTTCCAACTCATATTCCACTTCACATGAAAACATAGTGAATGAAATTAAAAATATAAAAAGTTTACACAAAAATCTCATAAAAATGACATTAAAGTGTAAATATAAAGATTTTTGTCTATTCCAGCAAAAAATTAATTATTAAAAAACGGATATTCAGAAGTTTTAAAGAATAAATTAAATAAAAAAACAATTAGCATAAAATTTAATTCTGAAAAGACAAAATAATACATCGGTTTTAGAATTTAATTTCCCATTATTAGAATGTAACAGAAAAATATATTGATGGAGTAATAGGAAGGATACTCACTTTTTTGGCTAAACTTTCTTTTGTTAAAGGATTTTTATAAATATAAATAAAGTATGCATTCAATCTGTTATAGACATTATAAAGGTTTAGGTGCAGTGTCCATTTTCCATCTTTCAAAAATGGCTTTGAATAATTTAGATTAAAACTGAGTTGATGGAATGCGGGTAGTCTTCTGTTATTTCTAGTTCCTGGATGAATAACAGTGGTACCCAAAACATTTACATACTCTTCCGTTGCCAATGAAAAAGCATTGCCTGTGCCGTATACAAAATTGGAAGCTACACTTAAATCTTTATTCAGCTGAAGTGAGATTCCTGCATTGACATCCCAGGTTCTGTCATACCTGAAAGGAAATGTTTTACCATTGTCAATTCCTGAAAAAGTTCGATCAGATTTACTCCAACTTCCTGAAAACCAGCCGTTTATTAATTTATTTTTTCTTTGAAAAAGCAACTCAATTCCTTTTGCTGTGCCTTGGCCATTTAATACATTTCTTTCCCAATCTTTTGAAGTGTTAAAAACTGGAACAACTTCTGTTTCATTAATAAAAAAATAAAATAAATCAACCGGCGTTAAAAATTCAAGCAATCCGGACATCCTTTTGTAATATGCCCCCAATTGAAGAAAATGATCATTATCAAATTTGTAACTATGTGTTATAGAATATTGCCAGCTGTTGGCGGGTTGAATTTTATTTGTCGTAGGAACCCATAAATCAGAAGGAAGACCCAAACCCAGATTAACCAATAAATGAATATTCTGACGCATTCTTGTCACGGCTGCATTTGTTATATGATTTTTGAATGGCTTCCAAATCATAGAAAGCCTGGGTTGCCAGGAAAAATAAGAAGTATCGGAAGACCTGAAAGTATTTAAATGAATGCCTGCATAAATTGAAAATTTTTTGTGTATTTTGAGATGGTCTTCTATAAAAAAATTGGTTTCGGAAGCGACTATTAATGAATCTTTGTCAAGAATATTTTCTTCTTCTCCTTCAAGTATAATAGTACTTTGTTTTACCACCGGATTAAAGTTGTGATAGAGATGTTCAAAACCCATTTTAATCGTGTTTTTTTCATTTAAATAATAATCAGCTGAAAATTTTAAATTAGTGGTTAGAATATCTGAATAAGAAAATATATCCAACTCATCGAGTCTGCTTTCTTCAAAGACTGAAGTCTCAAAAGTGTAACTTGAACGGGCACGGTGCTTGTATGATAAAATTCCGGCTTGCGCCTGAAAACTCCACTTATTGTTTGGTGTAAAATACCACTGAATACTTCCCAAAGTATTTGACCAGCTTAGCCTGTTGTAGTCCGATGAAGCAAAAGAATAACCTACAGAATCAATTAGTAAGGATTTCTGCAAAGAAAGTCTATCCCCCCCTGAATAAAATGAAAAAGAAATTTTGTGATTTTCAGCAAATCTATGGGTAATTTTTCCTACAATATCCATATAACTTAGTTTTATAATGTCATAATTGGTAAATTTTAATAAAAATTTATTAATGTAATAGTTTATCCATGAAGTTCTCATGGAAAAATTGTAAGTGGTTTTATTTTTAAAAATTGGTCCGTTAGCATGAAATTTTATACCTGGGATACCTATGGAAATTAGCCTTTCATGTTCTTTTGTGTTGCCCTCTTTTAAATTTACATCCATGACAGCTGAAAGTCTGCCACCATACCTGGCCGGAAAACCATTTTTTATCAAACTTGCTTCTTTAACACTTTCTTCCATAAAAAGTGAAGCAATCCCGACGGTGTGTGAATATTCGTACAAAGGTACACCCTCAAGCAAAACGAGATTCTGGTCAGCGCCTCCGCCTCTCACAAAAAGGCCACTTTGTCCTTCTCCTCCTGATTGAACACCCGGAATTACTTTGACATTATTCAGTGGATCACTTTCACCCAGCAAACTTTTAAATTCTTTTGTTTTAAAAGCATCAATATTGTCTCCGAGATTCCAATAATTTATTCTTTCCTGACTTATGGTAAGTGAAGGCAATTCATTTTGAAATTCCATAAATAAGGACATTGACATGTTTTTTTCAATCTCAACATTTTCTTGTAAAATCCTATATCCCAAATAGTTAACAATAATTTCATGCTGGCCTTTTGGCAAGACCAGACTATAATAACCTGATACATTGGAAATAGTATACTGTTGCTGGTTGTTGACCTGTACAATAGCACCAATCAAAACTTCATGGCTTATTTTATCCTTTACATACCCCGAAATGATAAAAAGTTTTTCCTTTTCCGTTTTAACTGCAGGGATAATTAAAATTTTGGAAGGGGCTCTGAATTCAATAGTTACCTCAAAATCGTCCAGAATTTTGTATAAAAAGTCTTCAATGGAGTAAATCCCGTCCTTAATGTTAACTACTTTTGTGGGGTCAATAGCGAGTGATGAATAGCTTACTGTAACATTTTTTTTTGATTCAAGCCAAGCAATATGGTCTTCAATCTTTTTACCCTTTATTTCTTCGTTATTAAATCTTAATTTTTCAAACAAAAATATTTGTTGTCCATAAATTTCACCTAAACCTATAAACCATGAAATCAAAATCAGAATTATTGGCAGATACGTCTTCAGCATTTCATTTTCTCAATAATAACTTTATTGTTTTGAAAAGTATAGGAAAAGTTTGCAATAAGGCTTAGTTCAGACAAAACATTTTCTAATTTAGTTTTTTCAAATTTTGTTCTAATAAGACATGAAGTTTCAGGTACAGGATCAGGCAATACCAATTCAACATTGTAAAACAAGGCAACCTCATTTAACACCTCTAATAACTCAACATTGTTAAACGTCAAAAAATTGTTTCGCCAATCAAGAATGTAGGCATCCTTTGATTTTTTTTCTGTCATTTGCCGGTAATCAATCATTAATCTATTTCCAGCTTCTAGAATTTTACTTCCAAACAACGTACTTACGGATACACGTCCTTCAACAACAGTAATTTCGGTGAACTCCTGTTTTGCCGTTACAAAAAAAGATGTTCCCAATACTTTAATTTCAGCATTGGAGGTTTTTATTATAAAAGGGTGGGATGGATTTTTACTGATTTCAAAAAAGGCCCGTCCTTTTAATTCAGTATTTCTGAAGTCGTTTTTTACAAGAACGGAATTCAAATCCAGCGTTACCAACGACTTATCATCAAGCATTATATTTTTCTGAGACAACGTCGAGATATATTCTGTTTTTTCTACATTATTGGTAAATGACCGAAAAACCAGTAAAGAAACAACCAATAATGTAAATACAGCTGCCCATTGCCAGGGGTTGATTCCAAACACCCTCACTTGTGTATCCAACGTTTTTGTCTTATTGATTTTAGCTTGAAGGACAGACCATGCTTTTTCTTTATCCACTTCTTTATATGCATGATATTTTTCCATCATGCTTTGGTTAGTGTGAAGTTCTTCCAGCGATTTTATTTGATTTACGTAATCACTTTTCCAGTTCTCCAGAACTTCAAGTTCTTTTTTTGAGGAAGGTGACCATTTCAATAATATTTTTTTAAATAAGCTCATTTTATCTGTTTCTGACTACTTTTTATCTAAAACCAATTCGTTTCTTAATATTACATATGCTTTTGCTATATGATTTTCAACAGTTTTGGGACTGATTTTTAAATGATCTGCAATTTGGGTGTAAGTTAAGCCATTTATTTTGGACAATTCAAACACTTCTCTGCATTTTGGAGGTAAATGTCGCAATGACGAATAAATTTGGTCTATTTTAACCCAATCTTCACATTCCTGTAGATCTTCCGGGTCAAAATCGGGTCTATTCTGCAAAAATTCAAGTTCGTTCTTTTTTTTAACTGTCGATTTTAACTTTCTCAACTCTTCCAGTGCTTTGTTTTTGGTGGCCTTATACAAATAACCTTTTATGTTTTGTTCTGAATCGATGTGCTCTCTGCGGTTCCACACATTTATAAATACTTCCTGAACAATATCTTCTGCAATTTCCCAATCGTGCACAATCCCATTTGCATAATTGCACAAAGGGTTGTAATAAGTCATAAAAAATTGTTTGAAATAATTCTTATCCAAATGTTCTGTTTGGTTTTTGATTCTGAAGCCATAACGATTGAACTCGTTATAACGCCAGAAAATATAATCAATATTTAAACTTTAAAACATTTTTGTCATCACGATGACATTTATTCATTTGCTAACAATTCAATTTTAAGTTGTTCGATATTTTGTGGTGAATTGCCGATAAAAATTTTGTCTTCGACCACAATGACCGGTCGTTTTAGATATGTATAATCCTCCAATAAATATTTTTTAAAATCCTCCTCTCCAACTGGTTTTTCCTGCGCAGTCAATAATTTCAATTTTTGTGCCCTGAAGTTAAAAAGAGATTCATAAGAATGAGAGAAACTGTGCAAATATTCAAGTTGTTCCGCTTTCAAAGGGTATTCTTTTATATTTACCAAATTTAATTTATTTTGTGGCAACTGTTTAAGAATTTTGAGACAGGTATCACAGGATTTCAGGTAAAAAAAAGTATATTTTTTATCATGTTTTGGCATAAAAAATTTGTTTAACCATTTTAAGAAAACTTAATTTGACAAATATAAAGCAAAATTAGAATTTAAGTGCCCATTGAAAAATAATAAGATAAAGAATAATTATTACCTTTGCCGTCTCAAACGTATCTTTTACCAAAAATTACCATTTAATGAACAAAGTAATTATTTTCATTTTTTCTGTCAGCACATTATTATTCAATTCATGTGAAAAGAAAGACACCGTATCGGTTCAAACCACCAAAATGGACAGCACCGGATTAAATATTGTTTTTATTGATTTGGACACACTTCTTGAAAATTATGATTTGTATTTGGAGAAAAAAGGGCAATTGGAGGAACAATCAAAATCAGCAGAAAAAGCTTTGGCCGGAAAAATTGAAGCATTTCAGAAAAGAGCTCAAAAATTTCAGGCTGAAGTGATGGAAATTCAACAAAAAGCCAATACTATCGCTCCTGTAGAACTAAAAAAACTTGAAGAAAAGTTTGGAAAACAGCAGGAAAATCTTGCAAAAGAGGAAGAAGCCCTAATGAAACAAAGAGAAAGTGTGGCTACCGAACTTGAGAAAAAATTGGTAGATACTCAAAATGACATTCAAAAAAATCTCGACGATTACCTTGCCAAAATAGCAGAGGAAAAAGGATATTCCCTGATTCTTAAAAAGGGAAGTTTGGGAGGAGTGATGTATGGAACACCAACACTTGACATTACATTAGAAACGGCCAAAGCCCTGAATGAAGAATACAAAAATACAAAGAAGTAATTTTACTTAGAAAATATATTGTACTTTAAAATACAATATATAGCGCGAAAGCCATCTTTCCAACCTATTTTTTTACCTTCATTGTACGTTCTGCCATAATAAGATATGCCGACTTCATAAATCCTTATCCCGGGAATTTTTGATATTTTAGAAGTCACTTCAGGTTCAAAGCCAAATCTCTTTTCTTTCAGAGGTAAAGATTGCAGAATTTTTGTATCAAACATTTTATAACATGTTTCCATATCGGTAAGATTGAGATTGGTAAGCATATTGGACAAAAATGTTAAAAATTTATTGCCAATGGTGTGCCAGAAAAAGAGAATCCTGTGGGGTTTACCTCCCATAAATCTAGAACCGTAAACAACATCTGCCTGCTGTAATAATATAGGTTTAAGTAAGTCATTGTATTCATTGGGGTCGTATTCAAGGTCGGCATCCTGGATGACGGTTATTTCTCCCGTGGCTTTTGAAATACCTGTATGTAGAGCAGCCCCCTTACCCATATTGTTGGCATGAGCAAAATATTGAATATCCAATTGTTTATTTTGACCGATATAGGCTAAAATAGCTGATTCTGTTTCGTCTGTAGAGCAGTCATTTACGATTACAATTTCTTTTTTAATATCCTGTCTGAGTTGAACCTCCTTAATTTTGTTTAAAATCAGGTGTATTGTTTTTCCTTCATTAAAGGCCGGGATGATAATGGAAAGTTTTGTAATCGTCATTATAATAAATTATAATCCCAGTGTTGTGGGATATGTATCTCCGGGAGGAATTTGAAATTGAAGTTGAACCGCTTTTTGAAAATCACCTTTTGCTCTTGCAGGATCTCCCAGCAGGTAAAAAGTTTTACTGCGTTCATAATAAAACAAACCCTTGCTTCCATTCAGAGAAATTGCTTTATTATACGCATCCAGCGCTTGGGGGTTCTGAGAAAGAATCCGGTGTACTCTACCCTTTTCATACCACATATCAGCATCTTTAGGTTTCATTTGCAGATACTTATCAATATCTTTGACAGCCAGGTCCTGCCTGTTTATTTGCTGATACATAATAGACCTGTTGAGATATGCCACAGAGTGATCAGGTTTTAATTCAATCCCTTTGGTCAAATCGGCAATGGCTCTATTCAAATCTCCAAGTCGTGCATAGGTAGCGCCTCTGTTTGTATAAAACTCTCCGTCATTGGGAGAATATTCAATGGCTTTATTATAATCTCTCAAAGCCAGTAACAGGGTATCCTTTCCTTTTGCGACTGTAAAAAACAGCCTAGCCCTGGAATTATACGCCTGAGGCTGTTGATCCTTTAGGGCAATACTTTTATTGTAATCGGCCATTGCCTCTTTATACATACCGTTGTCACGATAATAATTCGCTCTGTTACCGTACGGCGTAGTGGTATTTTTATAATATTTTAACACATGAGTCCACATTGTGGCACTGTTTTCCCAAATTTTGTTTTGTTGTATCGTCATATAACTGAAGACAAGTAATATAAATGCCATTACCCCGTACATTACATTTGTTTTGTTGGCATTCTTCTTTATAGCGGATTCTATATAATACACTGGAATAAAAAACAAACCCAAATACGCTATATATGTAAATCTGTCGGCAATAAATCCCTGACCTGCAGCCAGTATTTGTAAAAGAAATACAATATTAACAATAAAAAAAATCAATCCGAAAAATACAGCCTTGTGTTTGTTTTTATATGCCCACCATAAGCCAAACAAAACAACAGGTAGAATGATAATGGAAACATAAAAATACCAGGGAATTTCATGAGGATAAGGATAAAGTGGAGACATTCTGAAGGGAAAAACAAACTTAACCAGGTAAATGGTAAAACTAAATGCGCCGATAAACAACCTTTGAATAAAATTATAATCCGTACCCGATGTGGCATTTTCTATAGAACCATATTCCTTAAGAAAATACACACCTAAAATACCAAAAAAGGTAGAAAGTAAAAAGAGCGGGATTTTTGAAAAGACATGGCCCCAATTCAACTTATCCCGCAGAAAATAATCCACTGCCAATAAAGAGAGAGGGAGAGATACCGCCTGAATTTTGGAAAACAAACTCAGAATAAAAAATAAATAAATAAATACCCACCGGATATTTTTATTGTCTTTGACCCAAGAAATATATTGATACATTGCTCCCAAATAAAAAACGCCAAACAATACATCTTTTCTTTCTGTAATCCACGCAACTGATTCTACCCTCATAGGATGTATACTGAATAACAAAGCTAATAAAAATGAACTTAGCAAATTTAAGCCTAACTTGTGGCCTATCTTAAAGACAAGCAACACACATATACTATGAAGAATCACATTATTTAAATGCCAATATTTTGGTTGCTCAAACCCAAACCAAACTTTTTCAATGGCAAAGGTCCAGTTGGCCAGCGGATTATAATTACCAATAACGTTATTGGTAAAGATGTATTTGGTGGCTTCCCAAAAATCAGCTCTGGTAAGATTTTGAATGGCCGGATGTTCAAGAAAATTTTTATCGTCATCCCAATTAACAAAACCATTTTTTAAAGTATTGTAAAAACAAAAAAGTGTTATTCCGGTCAATAAAATCATCCAAATCCATGATTTATTATTGGATTCAGTAATGTGTGCATCCCCTATCTTGTTTTGTACAGGTCTTGTTTTTTTTTGACTAATTACCTCTTTTCCTTTTTTTTTGCTCATTACCAAAGTTTAAACGACACAAATTTAAGGTAAAATATAATAAAATAAAATATATTTAATGGAAATACATAGCAATTGATTCAGAAACCAATTGTATGCTGTTTACGTAGTTAATAAGCTTTAGAAAAAAAGTCTAAATCTTTTACCTTCAGGCTTGTTCTTCTCCTCCTTCTGCAGCCTGAATTTGTAAATTTAGTTTATCAACCTCCTTGTCTATATAGTACAGGCTTTGACCACCATCACCGATAACTTTTATTTTATCAATAATATCTCTTATGACGGCTTCTTCTTCTCTTTGTTCAGAAATATACCATTGCATAAAGTTCAGTGTGCTGTAGTCGTTTTCCTCCGTACTGACTCTGACGATTTCATGAATAGCTTTGGTCACACTTCTTTCCTGTTCAAACACTTTTTCAAACACTTCCTTAATTTTAGTATAGTTCATGGGTGGTTGTTCAATAGCAGGAGTGGTAGGATGAACACCCATCTCGCTCATATATTCATAAATTTTTAACATATGGATTCTCTCTTCTTCAGATTGCCTCAGAAAAAAAGACTTGCATCCTTTCAAGCCTTGATCATCGCACCAATATGAAAGTGCCAGATAAAAATTGGAGGCATAAGATTCATTAAGAATTTGAGAATCCAGAAGCTGTATAATTTTAGTACTTAAATCTGCCATTTTTATTTATTTTACTATCATAAACTTATAAAATCTCATAAAGTTTGGTGACCGTTTTAAAAACAGCATATTTAGAATTAGTCTTGATATAATTGAAAATATATTTTTTATTTATCTAAACTCAAGGATACAACTACTTCAAAAGTGTTTTAAAAATCAAAACAATTAAACAAAAAATAAAAAGTTGATTTCATTTTGTTGAAAGCTATTTATACTGTAAAAAAACATATTGTATCTTCGCCTTAAAAAATGGACATAAACGAAATCCTCACCCATCTTGGCGAAAATCGTGAAGAATATTACAATGCCGTATCTCCTCCTGTCATCCAGACCAGTAATTTTGTATTCAACACTACCGGTGACCTCAGAAAGGCGTTACAAAACGAAATAAATGCTCATATTTATACCAGAGGAAATAACCCCACAGTTGCCATCCTCAGGAAAAAACTGGCCGCCCTGGAAAAGACGGAAGATGCACTGGTCACCGGAAGTGGTTCTTCTGCTGTAGCCGGTGCCGTAATGTCCTTTGTCGCTGCCGGTGACCATGTCATATGTGTTCAAAAACCATATGCATGGACGTATAAACTTTTAGCTGCTTATCTTTCCAATTTTGGTGTGGAATATGATTTTGTAGATGCAAGAAATGTGGATGAAATAGAGAAAAAAATTAAACCAACCACCAAAATCTTATATCTGGAAAGTCCAAATTCTTTAACTTTTGAATTGCAGGATTTATCAGCTTGTTGTGCTCTGGCTAAAAAACATGGTATAATAACGATGATAGACAACAGTCATTGCAGTCCTTTATATCAAAATCCAGCAGATTTTGGTGTTGATATTATTATCCATTCAGCTACCAAATACCTGAATGGTCACAGTGATGTGGTTGCAGGAGTTATATGCGGATCAAAACAACATATTGAAAAAATATTTCATGGGTCATATATGACACTTGGACTTATCATTTCTCCTCATGATGCTTCGTTAATTCTTCGGGGATTACGCACATTACCCATCAGGATGGAAAGAAGTAATGAAACTGCTTTCAGAATGGCAAAAAACCTTGAAGGACATGCAAAAATTAAACAAGTCATCCATCCTATGTTGCCATCATTTCCCCAAAATGACCTGGCCAAAAAACAGATGAAAGGTGGTGGCGGGCTGTTGACACTCCAATTACAAGCAGAAACCAAAGAAGATGTGGAAAGATTTATCAGCCATCTGAAGCATTTTCTTATCGCAGTTTCGTGGGGAGGTTATGAATCACTGATCATGCCTTCTATCGTATTTCATGATATTCCAGGCATTCCAGATTCACCTATTCACTGGACTTTTATCAGATTTTATATAGGACTGGAAGACTATGATTTTTTAATGTCGGATATTCTTGAGGCTTTGGAAATTTTATAGTCACCTGAATTTGTTTTTGATATAAACAAAATTGGATGTAAATAAATCTTTTACATCAGCAGATGCTCCCAGTATTACCACTGCTAAAATAAAAACAACAACAAAAACAATTGATTTAAAGAAAATGAATAGAATATTGTAAATTAAGTTCATTTCACTAACCGGGAAGAAATACATATTTATAGTAAAAAGTCCAATAAAAAACAGAATAATACCTATAAGCAACACATTTTGCCTGTTAAAAGGCGAAATTTTTAATGCCACCCATAAATAGGTTGTCCGGATCACATTGTAGACTAAATAACCAACAAAATTTGCCAGAGCCGACCCTATAATCCCAAACGCACTTATCAGATAGTAATTGAGAGGAATTAGCAAAATCACAAGAATTATGTTGGAATAAAAATCCATTTTCCAGTTTTTTCTAGACAATGATAGTATGTTCTGATTGACACCCGTACTGTAATCTATGAGTTTTGCCATTCCCAAAATAAAAATCACCCATTTGATTTCATGGTAACTTTTGGGCAAAAACGCCAGTATTTGATTGATATTGAGCAAAATTACCAAAAATATAAATCCCCCTGCCCACAACATATTATTGGCACTTTTCCAATAAATTTTTAAAAGATTGTCCATATCTTTTTTCCTCCAGGATTCTGAAATAACAGGAACGCTGACACTTACAATAGATTTTTGAGGAATCATAGTTACCGTTATAAAATAGGTAGCTATCATCAACGAACCCGACTTTTCGAGGCCTTGCATTCCGGCAAGAACTATGGTGTCAATCATAGTGGCCAATACCGAAAAAACGGATGTAAACCAAAAAAAACCACTATACGGAAACATATACTTTTTGATCCTTTTAGTCAGAATACTTACTTCAGTAAAAAAAGTCCAGTTTGTTTCTTTTTTTAATTTCCAGATGTAGAGGATCAAACCCAGCCAAAACATAAAAACATAAATATGTAAATATTCATAAAATTCATACATTTTAAAGGCCAATAACAGAATGATGGTCAGATTAAAAATTCTGAATATTACTTCCGTAACTATACCTACCCAAACTGTATAAAAATACCCGTTGTTTAATGCCTGAAAAATACTGCACAACATGTATCCAAGCGTAAAAAAAGGAATCAAATAAAAATATTCCACCAATAACGGTGCTTTTGAAAACCATTGAAAAATATAAAAATCATTCCGGTGAACTATCAAAAAAATAAAAATAAAACCTAGCAGGGAAATCAGAACAGTAATCAACGGTAAATCAATTTTGCCCGGTGGTAGAAGTTTTTTATAATACGGAAGAAAACGGTTTATGGCAAATATCGCACCCATATTGGATATTGCCGCAAGAGGAAAAGCCAATGCTGAAAACACACCGATTAAACCTACTTCTTCCTGGGTTAAAAAATGAGGCATAAGCAATAAAGTATTTACTGCACCAATGACTAAGCCAAGGTAAGAAATAATGGTAAAATAAATACTCTGTCGCTTTATTATTCCCATCCATTAAGTATTGAGGGCATCAACACTCACCGGTTCATTTTTATTAAAACTTTGGTAAATAGCAAAACCCAGACCAACAAAAATCAAAATAGAACAAATCACGGAAATGTAAGTACCACTGTAAAATGATGCAGGTTTAAATTCAAAAACGATTTCATGTTTACCCGCCGGCACTTTTAATCCTCTCAAAACGTAATTCACTCTTATGTGATCAACAGGTTTTCCATCAATATATGCTTGCCAACCCTTATCAGGTCCGTACCAAACCTCAGAAAAAACAGCCAATTGCTCTGAATTAGTGTTACTTGAATATACAAGTCTGTCAGGTTCGTATGTTTTAAGATTGATTTCACCTTCTTTTTGCAGGTTCAATCCTGATACATATTTTTCAAATTCTTTATGTACAACAACATCACCTGTGGGATCAAAACTTGTTAAAGAATCTATTTCTGCATTTGCATTTTCAACGAGTATAATTTTATTCACGAACCACGCATTACCCAATGCTGCTGGATTTCTCTGCACAGATTCTTTATCGTCATTACCTTTAAAAATAATATATTTGGTATTGAGCATGTTTAATACCTTCTGATTGTTTTTGGAAATATGACGGTCAATAATATCCTGATATCTCTGAAGTTTGGCTGCATGATAACCTCCAATTGTTTTATGATAATAGGAAGGTGAGGCAGAATTAAATGTATTTACTGTTGCATCATAAACCCTGTAATTCGGATCTTTGTCTTCAAGAATTTGTTTGTCAACAGGTCGCATGACAAAGTTTTTCTCATATTGTCTTTTATTGACAAAATTTTCTTTTCCCAGGTATGATTTTCCGTTAAAAAACAGATCTCCCACCCCAAGTACACCTATTCCCCCGACCAGTAAAGCCGTAGCTAATTTATTTTTTATAAAGCCATATATCAAGCCTGCACTCACTGATATCAGTAAAAATGTGTGTAATGTAGATGAAAACAACATTGATTTTCTCTGATCTACCAATGCATCAATAAAGTCTTTGTAATTTTCGTCTGAACTTCCTGAAAAAGAAAATATGGAACTTCCGAACAGAAGGAGTAGTATACATATAGAAGCCATAATTCCATACGCATAATACAGAGGCTTCAGATAAGAGTCACGACTATCAGATTTAACCAATTGTGCCAATCCCAATATTCCCAGAATAGGAATCAAACCTGCTGTCACACTTAATACAGAATTTGGTGTTCTAAACTTGTTAAATAAAGGTAAATAGTCAAACAAAATTTGGTTTAGTGCGCTGAAATTTTTTCCCAGCGACAATAAAAATGTAAACAATACGGATATTACCAACCACCATTTTAATTCACCTTTTACTGCAAAGGCACCGAAAAGAAAGAGAAAAAAAACAATGGCCCCAAAATAAGCCGGACCGGAAGTAAAAGGTAATTCTCCCCAATAGGTAGGCAATTGTAAATCCTGGCGCAATTTCATTTGTTTTGCAAATTCAGAATTTTTACTCACCCATTCTCCGGAACCACCGCCAACTGCTTTCGGAATAAATGAAGCAAGTAAATCCCTGTACCCATTACTCCAACTCATAGCATATTCCCATTCAAGTCCAATGGTTTCACTTGAGGAAACAGGTTTTTCACCGGTACTGGCCAAAACTGGTTTACCCCGCATGGTGCTTTCAGAATATTCGTATGTCGTCCATAACATGGATGTGGAAGCTCCAAGACTTAATAAAGCAGCTACTACCAGGGAAAAAGATGCCTTAATAAATTGACTGCCTTTATTATTTCTAAAGTAATTTATACCATAAAAAACAGCCATAATCAAGACCACAAAACCAAGATAATATGTCATCTGAGGGTGGTTAGAAAATATATTAAGCCCAAAAAACAAAGCAAAGATGGATGCTCCTAATAAATAACGTCCCTTATATGCCAGAATAATTCCGGCCAAAGCAGGAAATCCATACCCGATAGTTCTCAATTTAGTGACATGTCCAGCCTCGTATAATATAAGATTATTGGTTGAAAGACCAAAAAACAAAGCTCCCAACAAGCTCAGCCAGGGATTAATACCAATAAGAATCAGCAAAATATAAAAACCGAGCATACAAGCGACAAACATACCTATAGGTCTGTCTATTCCAAAAGTCAATATTCTGTCAACCTTTCCGATGTAATTGCCATTATTTTTTGCATTTATCTGAAAAGTCGGCATACCACCAAACATACTATTTGTCCATAATATATCCCTTCCGGTTTTTTTCTCAAAATCAAGCGCTTCTTTACTCATTCCCTGATATTGAATAAAGTCACCTTGTTGAACCAGTTTACCTTCCAATTGTGGTGAAAAATAGATAATATTGACTAAAAATATAACCAGTACCGGCATTAAGTAAGGCATCAATGTTTTCCATTGCAATTTTTGCATGTTGTTGATTTTTATATTATAAAATATTTATTTTTTAATCGCATGACAATTCAGAATCTGACTCCCCTTTGAAATTTTAAAAAAGTATATTCCGGAAGGCCATGCACTTGTATAGATAACGTTTCTGTTTAAGGAATGAGTATTTGAATAAACCAACTGTCCTGTTCCAGAATAAATTTCCACCAAAAAGTCATTTTTATATGAAAAAGCATTTATTACTACTTCGTCAGAAAAAGGATTGGGAAGGACAAATGATTGTTTCCCATGTTTCCATTCTTCATCCATGGTATTGGAAGTCGTATCAACCATTACATTCAGTTTTTGAAGTGCTGAATAACATGTTTTTTCTCCATATCTTACCTTCCAGTCATAAAAATAATAATAGTAATTAAAACCTGATGTAGAATTGGTAATACTGACTACATTGTCAACAGAATAAGGATAAGAAAGATTAGATGTTGAATGTCTAAGAAACCTGGGACCTTTAAAACCTAAGGAAGACAAATTGGTATTTTCATCCGTTGTAAGGGTGTATCTTCCCGGTTTCTCAATTTCAGCTTCCATATTCAATATATTTTCGCCGAAAAGCAAATCGAATTCTTTTGAAAAAATCAAGGCAGAACTACTATTTGAAATAATAATTTTCCTTTTTCCAGGTGTATCTGTATATACACGGATACTTTCAATAACAAAAGGTTTTTCTGCCGAAAAAATAAGTCCACCGTTGGTTGAGTTGGCTCCGTACTGATTAAACGGAGGAAAAGTTTTAATCCCAACTTCCTCTGAAAATGCATCAAATGTATTGAAAGTTCTTGCATATATAAAAGTATCCCTACTTACTTCAGATAAACTAAACGTTTTCCCCTCCGACAAAATGGTAAGTGCATCACTTCCAATCCATGTAGTCTGTTCATTGTCTGAAACAAAAGTCACGTCTTGTCCATAGCTCACTGTATCTTTGTAGTGTATAACAGGTGAAATTACATTTTCGAATGTAACCAAAACTGAATCCCTTAAGGTGATTCCACAATAATCAGTTCCGGTTACTGAATATAAGCCGGACTCAGATATCATGATACTTTGATCCTTTGCCCCTGTATTCCATGCATAATTTTTGGCCGGAGCACTCTGAAGGTTCAGGATATCTCCAGCACATTGGGTTATAGATTTAGGGTAATCCAGTAATGCAACTCCGTTTTGAAAACAACCGTCAGAAACAAGTATCGGTTTAGTATACGTCACACATCCCGTTGAATCTGTCAATCTGACAAATAAAGATCCTGTTTCTTTTACAAATACCTCTCTGGTATTAAAGCCATTCGACCAATTATACGTTAAAAATTTATCCGGTGCACTAATCAAAATACTATCCCCTTGCAGTAGAACCAAGGGGTCTTCATACAAAGAGACTACTTGTCTGGAGCAATTATTTTCCTGAATAAACCATGTACTGTTAACCGTCAAATTTTTGCACACTTGTCTGTTTCCTGATGGCCAGTAAACAACCATACTGTCAATTTGATCAGA
Source organism: Saprospiraceae bacterium (assembly GCA_016715245.1). Classification (GTDB taxonomy): domain Bacteria; phylum Bacteroidota; class Bacteroidia; order Chitinophagales; family Saprospiraceae; genus OLB9. The sequence continues at coordinate 373,136 of JADKAS010000001.1, read as the reverse complement.
AGCTCCAAGTCCAAAATGTTGTTGAAAAGAATTGGTTATTCCATAACTTTCACCAGCACTTACTTGTCTCATTTGAACCCCCCAATCACCATACAGGTGAAGAACGGTGCCGACTGCAGATTTGTTGGATGTTACCCCTTCCAGGTTACACTTAAAAAAGTTATTCGTATTTCCCTGATTTATATATAATTTATCTTCTTTTGAAGTGACGGTGTTAAAATCGGGAGACTGGCTATGAATGTCAATAAAACCATCATCATTTACATCACCTAAAACCATAGACAATCCTTCTAGCGGAAAATCCGGAAATGTTACCCTTTCAAATAGCAAACCACCCTTATTATGCAGGAAACTAATACCGCTTACACCCGACAAAACGATGTCAAGTAATCCATCATTATCAAAATCCCTTGACACAGCCTGAAATGAAAATTCGTTTAAAGGGTTATCGGTTATATTTTTTGATTGAAAATATTGACCATTAATGTTTTCGAGAAAAACATGAGGTTCGTAGTGATTAATAACATAGGCATCAGCATCTCCGTCGTTGTCGTAATCACCAAAAGTAACAGCCCAGGATTGTTGTCCGAGATTAAATCCGTAAGAAACACCTTTTTCTGAATAATGGAGCAATGAGTCCTGAAGATAGAGAACATTAATTCTTCTGGGATCTGTCGGACTAGAAACACCGGCGCGACATTTAGCAATAGCCAGATCCATTTTATTATCTTTATTTACATCCACCCACACACTTCCATAATTACCAGACATATCAGATATTGGGGTTGTTTTAAAATCAATAATATTTGGTTCTAAAAAAAATGTGTTGTTATCCGTATTAATATAAAAAATATTGGGTCCATCATCATTACACACAAATATATCAAGAAGATCATCATTATTCACATCAATGAGATTGATTGTCTGGACTAAAAAATCTGTGGGGAGAATTTGATGCAAATATGATTGCCCCTGACTTAACAAAACACTCAGATATCCAAAACTGCCGCCGCTAACGAAATCATTTTTACCATCACTATTAAGATCGCCAACGGCCAAACCAAATGCGTCATAATAATGTGGAAAAATAAAAGGAGTTTCTGAAGTAAGGGGAAGGTTATAATGATTTCCAAAAAAAACTTTGTAGGAAAAGCCTTTGTCCAAAGTCACTATATCGTCAATAAGATCTCCGTCGATATCAACCATAGCTGAAGGAATAATTCCCCTAGTTTGTTGATCGGCTTTCAATATTTTTGCTTTATTGACGAAGGCAGGAATGTTTTGTCCGGATACAAACTTCAAACAAAAAAAAGCGACAAATATCCAGGAAAAAAATACTTTCATAGGAAGCCTAATTATATTATTTTCTAAATACATATATATTCAAGATGCAAATATATATAAAGTTTTTATATATAAAAAATCAAATATATAATTAATTACTAAGAAATATAATTGCAAATAACGTACTCTTTGAATGTAGTAAACATCGCCATTTACTGAACCTTATAATCGACAGTGATGGTACCACATTGTGAGTCAATTGAACTCTGTGAAAATTTATATTTTGAGGCTGTGTTTTCAGTCAACTTAATAAGATACGGATCGTTGGTTGTAGACCCTTTTTGCGTAAATTTGGAAGAAGTCACTTTTCCGTTTACATCAACACAAATCGTGAGTACTACTCTACCCGACCGTTGGGAATTATCCTGAAACTTCGGTTCGAATTCGAGACCTCTTGATGCCAACCCTCCGCCTACACGGCCGGAACCTTTAGTGATACCTTCAAGCACTTTGCCATCTGGATTTCCGTCTTTTTTCCCTTGATTACCAGGATTCCCTTTACTGCCTTTTCCAAACAGATCGGATATTTTTTTCTTTTTTTCAGCTGCTTCTTTTTCCAATTTTTCTTTTTTTTCTTTTTCCGTTTTTTCAGCTTCTGCTTTACTCTCGTCGCTTTCCTTTTTTGACGTTGATTTTTTCGTCTCAGAGACTTTTATGTCAGAAACGTCATCTTTTGTTTTAATAATTATCTTATTGGTTTCTGTTTTATTTACAGGTTTTGAAGGGGAAGCCGGGGTTGTTTCAACCGGCACATATTCATTTTCCGGAATTCCGGCGTCTGGTTCACCAAAAACAATCATGATTCCACTTTCTTCAGGAGGAAAAGTAATCATTTTCATAAAGGGAATAAAAAAAAGTAAAAAGATAGCTATATGAATACTAAAACTTATATAGTACCCCCACTTTCTGTTTTTCTCTTCATTTTGTAAAGTGTCGTCTTTCATTCAAAACTTTTTAAGGTTGAAAAATGCTGAATATCAACGGTATTCCAATCAGATTTTAAGGAATACGATATATTTCGTTTCCCGTTTTGTTCTTTGTGCAAGTTTTGATTTATTATTGCGGGTCGTTGAGAACCGCTTTTATCTCCATCCTCCAGGCAAGGTCAAGGATGGCTACCACGCTTTCATTGTCTGCATCACCACTGGGGCTAACCACAAAAGCTGCCTGTTCTCCATCTCTTTGTTTCAAAGACCTTATGGTACTTTCGATACCGGACATACTCACAGGGACACTGTTAAGCGTATAGGTACCATCTTTCATAATGCCTATGATTTTATTTTCGGCTTTGCTGGGTGGCGCCTTACTTTTTCTGCCAGGCAATTGCAAATTAAGTGCATTTGGCATAATACTCGAAGAGGTAAGCATAAAAAATATAAGCAATAAAAATATGATATCTGTCAATGAAGACATATTAAACTCAGCGCTGACTTTGCTTCTTTTTTTAACTGCCATGATTTACAATTTATCCGTTTGACGGCTGGGTTCAGTTGCTATAATAGCCTTAATTTTAAGGCCGCTGGCAATCTTCATAATTTCGTGTACTCTTTTCCAGGGAACACCCACTTCAGAAATAATAGATACCGTTGCATTATCTTTATTATTGGATTTTCTTACTGCTGTTGCAATATCTTTTTCAAGAGAAGCTGCAGAAGAGGGTTTACCAACAACGGATACTCTGCCATCAACGGTCAGCATGACAGGCAAATCCGAAGGTGCAATGGTTTTTGACTCTGACTTTGGCAAACTGACATTAATCTGAACCAGATTCGAAGTCAGCATAAAAAAGATAAGTAATAAAAAAATAATGTCAGTCAATGATGACATATTGAACTCTGCCGATAACTTATTTCTTTTTTTAATTGGCATACCTATTAATGTGAAGGTTCCTGTAACAAATCCATAAAGTCAATGGTCGTTTTTTCCATTTGAAAAATTACTTTTTCCACTTTGGCAACAAGTAAATTGTAACCTACGAATGAAAAAATACCAATCAACAAACCAAATGCTGTGGTAATCAATGCCTGATAAATCCCCCCGGCCAATACATCAGGGGTAACATTGGATTCAGAAGCCATTTTATAAAAAGCAAGAATCATACCTGTAACGGTTCCTAAAAAACCAATCATCGGACCTGCCCCACTGATACTGGCAAGAGTAGAAAGGTTTTTTTCGAGTTTAAAAACTTCAAGATTACCTACGTTTTCAATGGCTGCATCAATATCTTTCAAAGGTTTACCGATTCTCATCAAACCTTTTTCGACCATTCTTGCCGAAGGAGAATCTGTCGCTCTGCAGAGGGCTTTTGCTCCTTCAATATTTCCTGAACCCACTGAAGCACGGATATTGTTAATGAAATTTTCATCAATTTTACCTGCCTTTTGAATAGTAAACCACCTTTCGGTAAATATTGCTACCGCTGCAACAGATAAAACCAATAAAATGAGCATAATGGCAATACCCATAGGTCCACCCATAACAATAAGGTCAATGAGGTTTTGTGATTGCTTAACAGTTGTAGTGTCAGGTTCCTGAAATAGATTAAAAAGTAAGTTCAACATATTTTTCTAAGTGTATTGTTTGATGTAACGAAAAATTAAAAAGTTTATATTGTTTTGGATGTAATCATACACAACATTTCAAAAGACAAAGGTAATAATAATATTATATTAAAGAAAATAATAATTTAATTTTTTATGTCGTCCTCATGTAAACTTTTTAACTTTTGTATTGGGTATTATTAAAATAAAATTAATTTTGTCACTCTATTAAACCAATCTTGGTAAAAATCATTAAATCAGTTAAAAAATGTTTCAAAAATTTACAAAAATTGTTTTTTTTTCTGCTTGTCATTTTAGGGTGTAATTTCACGGCAATTTCACAAATCACTTTCAGTGATAATTTTGACAGCTATACAGCAGGAAGTTTTTTGTGTGTTTCAAGTACAAAATGGAAAACATGGGACAATAAGCCCGGTACAGCAACTGACACAAAAATCGTAAGCGACAAATCAGCTAGCGGGGCCAATGCTATAAAGATAGCTTCAACAAATGCCACAGGAGGTCCTACCGATATACTTCTGCCATTTGGTAACCGCTATGATTCCGGATTATTCAAAATTGAATGGAAAATGAACGTAGCCACAGGAAAGGCAGGTTATTTTAATATTCAGGGAAATAACAACCCCGGCGTTTTGTGGACATTAAACGGATACCTGAGAGAAAACGGCACGTTTGAAATTTCAAATAGCGCCAATGTTTTACTTTTTACAACGCAATACCCAAAAAATGAATGGTTTACTTTCGGTTTGGAAATAAATCTGACATCCAACAACTGGAAAGTGCTCATAAATAATGAGTGTCAGGGAGCTTTCAAAAACACCAATAAATTTGTAGCTTCTTTAAATTTATATCCTGCAGATGCTACCAACGAGTTTTATTGCGACGACTTTGTATACACCTATGATCCCGTTGCGCCTTTAGTTCAAAGTGATGTTGCCCTGGATAATATCATTTGGAATAATATAAGATTTACTGAAACAGAAGATAATTTTATTTTCAGGGTTACCAATATCGGATTAGATGATTTGATTGACCTGGAGGTTGAGGCAAAAATCGGCAACACAACGCTTCCTATTGACTTAACAGGCATCGAGCTGGCTTCTGGAGAAAGCAAATTCGTAACCTCACCCAATAAGATAAAACTTAATCAGGGAGCAAACAAAATTGAACTAAGTGTATCAAAAGTAAATGGTGTATCAGGGGATGAAGAAGAATGTAATGACAAAGCCGGACTTAACATTGAAGGTGTGACTCCTGCAAAAAATGCGGCGGTAATTATTGAAGAAGCAACCGGTACCTGGTGCGTCTGGTGTCCAAGAGGAGCCGTATTTCTGGATTTTTTAAGTAAGAGATATAATAAAAGATACATTCCTATTGCTGTGCACAACAATGATCCTATGGTGGTTACCGCTTATGATGCCTATATAAGAAGTACGCCCGGTTTTTCAGGTTTTCCCAGTGTCGTAGTAGACAGAAATATGGTGACAGACCCTTCCATCTCAGAAGATCCTTTTTTAACCAGAATCGCTCAGAATACGCCTGCTTATTTTTCCACTGGTGCCAAATATGATCCAACCACGAGAAAGTTGGACGTCTCTGTTTCAACCATCTTTCAGGAAAACGCTACCGGTTCTATGTGGATTAATATGGTCCTGACAGAAGATGGTGTCAGAGGCACTGCCGCCGGTTATAATCAGGCAAATGCTTATGCAGGAGGTGGTGCAGGGCCAATGGGTGGTTATGAAACGCTTCCGAACCCTGTTCCTGCTTCACAAATGGTCTATGATCACGTTGCTCGTATTTTTACTGGATTGACCAGAGAAAACGACAACGGACTTGATGGGCCGTTTACTATAGGTCAAAAAATCACAAAATTGTTTTCTTTTACCATTCCGGAAGGAATGAATGTTGAAAAATTTAATATAGTCCCTGTTTTAATGAATGCAGGGGGATATGTGAATGCTGCATTATCAACTTACGATGAGGCTATTGCCAATGGATATGTAAATGCAGAAGATGTCATTGTAGAAAATAGTATTTCTGCTTTTCCTAACCCATCAAATGATATGGTTAGTATTGACTTTTCGACTAAAAAACCATCAGATGTTACCATCAGCTTATCTGATATTACAGGAAAAGTGATTGAAAGCAAATTAATATCTAATCTTTCAGGTGAATATACATTGCCCGTCAACGTTTCCACCTGGAATCCCGGAATGTATATCATTACTATTCGTTCAAACGACCAGATCATCACCAAAAAGATTATAGTAAATTAATAACACCTGAAATAGCGGTAAAAAAAAAGAGAGGCTAAAAGTCTCTCTTTTTTTTTACATTTATTTCAGGTTAAATGAACAAACTGAAATCAGTCTTATTTTAAAGAATTCACCTCCCTTTTTTCAAGGTTTGCTGAAGATTCCTTAGTTCATCCCACTTTTCGTTCATCGCCAGTTTAGCCTGTTGAATCCATGTTTGAGGGTCGTGTACATTATACCTTGGTCCTGCAGATGTTAGTACAGATTTAACCTTATCATATGAGGATGCAGAAAGGTCAGAAAATGTCAAAATACCTGCCTGGTTAAGTAAATCCTGAATTTTTGGACCTATACCTTCAATAAGGGTAAGGTCATTAACATTGGTATTATTTTTTTTACCTTTTTTGTTTGTACTGGCAGATGTTGGCTTTGGTTCAGTCATTTCTTTTTCAGCAATGATAAAAATTTCTTCTGTTTCAACATCATCTTCGTAGTCATTCGAATTTTTATTACTTCCGCCTATTGAATAATAACTAAGTTCTCTTTTTGCGGTTTTGTACACCGCATTCAAAGCTCTATACAATATTTTGGACTGTACAAGACTAATTTTTAATTCTTTTTTTTCTTCTTTTGATAAATCACCGGATTTAATCATTTTTTCCAATGCTTTTTTTTCATCCTTAGCCTGATAAGATTCTTCCTTCAAATCCATGAGGTAAGTGACTACATATTTTGCAAAGTCAGGAGATCTAAATTTTTTACTATTATTCATATGATAAAATTTTAGTTATTAGTCCGGCAAACATGGTAAAAATGCCATATCATGCCAAAATTCAACTGCAAATTTAATAACAATTCTCAATTCCAATGTTAAGTTTTTTTACACCCAATGATTGAGGAGCATCAAAACATAGAAAATATCTACCCGAAGTAATATAGCATACATAGTTTTTTTTCAACATTTTGAACCTGAAAAAAGAAGCGATGTAATGAATTTCATGACATCGCTTCCTGAATATATACATGAGGAATAGTACAATATTCTTAAAAGTATACTTTAATCCTGGATGCTTTTACAGTTTAATCCATTTCCCTGTAGTGACAAATTTATGAGAATCAATTTTATACATATATAAACCCGCCTTAATATTTTGAATCTCGTTTGAAAACTGATGGTGAATTCCATTTGATGAAAATTGTTTTAACATTATCAATTCACCTTTTGCATCGTAAAGGCTCATGGTTACAGGAAATTGTTTTATACCTTCCAGTTTCACTTCAAAACCGCCTGCAGAGGGATTTGGATAAACATTAACAACAGGTAAATTATTATCTGAGCTTCTGTTTTCAACGACAGTGTTCTGGGGGACAAGGGATGTTTCATTTGAAATATTGCCAACTTTAATGGCCATTACTGATACAGTATCTTTATATCCCTTGAGAGAATCCAAAGACGTAATATTTGTAAAATCGTGATTAAAAATATCAGAAGGATTACTGAAAGTTTTACTGGCGTCTGTAAAAAACCATTGATTTTCTGTCAGGTCTGTAATGGTGTGTGTCACAAAATTGATAAGGAGATTTAAGTCTGCAAGATCTACTTTTTTATTGCCGTCTACATCTGCAGCAAGAAACTGGTAAGGTTCCGTAAAATCTTTTTCTCCCAATAAATAGCTAGTTAATAATTCTACATCTTTACTATCTATACCTTTTCTTCTGTCTTCAATGTAAGCAGCCTTTAGTGAAAATTTATCCTTATCTTTTTGCACATCTTTAAAACGATAAAAACCTGTGGAATCCGTTTTTTCCGAAAGGGAGAAAAACTCTCTGATGGTATCCGTTTTAGTGGTGATTACTTTCTCTTTTTTAAAGAAATACAAAAGGTAACCGGATGCATTGATAAAACTATCTTTTTTAGTGATTTCAACAGTATCAGATTTGGTAATATAAGTTTCGGTCGGGTTATCAAAATCCATTGTAATTTCTGCATTTTGCAATACTTGCCCAAAAGGGGTGACGACCCTGCCTGTCAAAGAAGAAAGTTGATTTGTATCAGGAATGTTTTCTTCCTTTCTTTTGCAATCAGGAATATTGGCAGAATTGTTTTGTATGACCACATTTACCATGCAGGCCGATTGACCACCTTTGCTATCTGTTACAAACATCATCACACCGTTGTTACCCAGTTCGGCGCAGGTGAAAGTACGGAACATATCCGTTGGATTTTCTGAAAAAGAAAACCTCAAAGGATAATAATTACAGAGTGATTTACTACCGCGATCCAGATCTTTGGCCCAGATGTCCACCATTCCATCGTCAATGGATCCGTCGGCATTGGTATCCACAGGCATCAAAGTGGTAGTAATACCGTGAAGACAATACGGAGTAGGCGCACTTGCGTTTTTAACAATCACGTTAATACTACAAAAAGTCCTGCTTCCACAACCGTATTGGATGGTGTAAACCACTTTTGTAGTACCAATGGGATAGGTACCCGAAATATCAGACCCTTTATTATCCGCATAAGGTGAATTATTGGAAATGACGGCACTTCCTCCGCATGACGTGGGTCCTACTTCGAGTGGAGGCACATTGACCCTGGCATTTTTGCAATTAAAGGCATTGGCAGTGACTTCTTTAACACATTCAAATTGAGGTCTTTCCTCATTTATTATTTTTATTATCTGGTTGTGCGTCCATTGAGTGCCCCATCCATTATTGTCGCACCAGTCAATGAGCTTCCATGTTCTCATAATTTTTTTGCATCCGTTATTTACAGTAAAAACCATATCAGTATAAGATTTTCCAATCATTCGGCATTCATCTCCAGACCAGGTAGGTGAATTATAAGGTGCCGGAAGGTCTTGCGGTTTTATATTCGGATGACAACCTTCTACTTCATAATCCGGCGGCCAATTAATATGCAGTTGATTGTTGGGAGATGCAGAAACATAAATAGTTTGGGTACATGTTTGCCAGTTCCAATATGGATCTTCTACGCTCCATGTTCGGGTAATGTACCCTGAATGACACGAATTAAGATAATAGGTAACCACCGGCATTCCGGCAGAAAAAGTCATGTAACCTAAAGTATAGGTTGCATTTCCGAAACGTGAAAGATTGTAAAGGTCGTCTGTGCAGGTAATGTACTTATTCGGAGGACAATTCAACACAAAAGAATAATTTGCTTTTGTATTTATAGAAAATAATTGTAATAAGACAATAACAGAAACCATATTCAAAAAAGAAGAAAACCTGGATTTCATAAAAAGAGACTTTAGTGATAAAATAATATATTATCACAAAGTTATATGTATTTATAATTGATAGTTAGTTTTTTTCACATTAAATTTATTTGTAATATGAAAAATCAGTAAAAACCCTTAGTTTTTTAAACTGCTTAACAGAACTTAAAAGAATAGACCTTCAACAATAAAAAGAAGTTTCAAATTTATTTTTCCTCATATCCAATGGAACCCGAAAAAACAAAGGTGGCAGGACCTGTAAGCCAAACATCTGAATAACCATTACCTTTTACTAAAAAGGACACTTTGAGATTTCCTCCTTTAGTATGGATCGCTACCGGTGAAGAGCAACCTGTCAACCGATTACAGACCAAAGCTGCAGCGGTGACTCCTGTACCACAGGACAATGTTTCGTCCTCCACACCTCTTTCATAGGTGGCCACTTCAGCCACATTATTTTTTTTATCAAATACTAAAAAATTTACATTAATTCCTTCAGAAAAAAATGGTTCGGAATACCTGATTTTTTTTCCTTCTTCTTTTACATCGCCGGGAATCTGTTCTGATTTTTTTACATAATGTGGTGAGCCGGTAAATAAAGTAAAGACGTTTTCCTCTATAAAATTTAATTCATTGACATCACACATTTTTAATGACACCTCCTCTCCCCTTACAACAACTTCATGTTCCCCATCTATAGCCAAAAACGTAGTTTCCCCTTGAAAGATGCCGAGTTGTGCGGCAAAATGAGCAATACATCTCCCACCGTTTCCACACATGGAACTTTCTTTTCCATCCGCATTAAAATACACCATTTCAAAAGAAAAGGAGGAAGAAGATTCTATGAGCATCAGGCCATCCGCTCCGATTCCGAACTTCCTGTTGCACAGAAAAGAAATTTTTTCTGTTTCATCCTTTTGAATATGTTTAGTTTCTCTTTGGTCAATAATTATAAAGTCATTGCCTGTGCCCTGATATTTAACAAATGGAATGTTTACAATTTTCAATTTCTGAAGAACTTTTAATGACGTACAAATGTACAAAAACTATAACGATAAAGGTCCTCCTAAGTTGATACTGTACGCTATTTTATTATAAAAAAATTACAATCAATCCCCAAATACCTTTTTTTTCATTATTATAAAAAAATATGTTCGCGGAAGTTATTACAACCTTGAAATCATTTGAAGGATATCATTATTTTGGCATTATTTTTATCTTATTTTTGTACTATATTTGTTTTTTCATTAATTTTACCATGGAATTAATTAATTTTTCAAAATGTATCAAAAGAAAATTACACATTATTAAAGGATTGATGTGTAATCTTTTCAAAATATTTCTGATTCAAACATAATCAAGCCATTATTAATCTTTATTTAAATATTTAACTTAATGACATATCAGCCACCGGTAGCCTACATCAATGGATTTCCATGTGCGACAGAACAAGGAGAAACCATTTTAAGTTTTATAAAGAGGAACATTGGAAAAAAAGTAATACCTACACTTTGTGACGCTCCCAACCTGGAGCCCTTTGGTTCATGCAGGGTTTGTTCAGTTGAAGTTGCACTGACCGAAGGTGGGAAAACCAAGATGGTGGCCTCTTGTCATACGCCTGTCACCCCCGGAAGTTTTATTATTACAGATTCAGAAGCCGTCAACAAATTACGAAAAAACATCATTGAACTTGTATTGACTGACCACCCTTTGGACTGTCTGACCTGCGAAGTCAACAACAATTGTGAATTACAAACCGTAGCTGCCAGGGTTGGTATAAGAGACGTCAGATATCCTGAAGGGAAAAACCACCTTCACAGAGAAAAAGATTTGAGTCATCCATATATGACTATGGATTTATCAAAATGTATTAACTGTTATCGATGTGTCAGGGCATGTGATGAAGTTCAGGGGCAGATGGTACTGAGTATGTCTTCAAGGGGATTTGACTCCAAAATCATCAAAGGAGCGGATACTACATTTTTTGACTCCGAATGTGTCAGTTGCGGTGCCTGTGCTCAGGCTTGCCCTACTTCTGCCATTTCAGATGTGTTTGAATCAAAGTCTGTGGTGAAAGATACCGTTACAAGGACAGTATGTACATATTGTGGGGTTGGCTGTAACCTTGAAGTGTCCGTTTTGAACAACAAAGTTAAGTCAATACAAGCGCCTTACGAAGCTGAAGTAAATCAGGGTCATACCTGTTTAAAAGGTAGATTTGCTTTTTCATTTTATAATCATCCGGACAGAATTACCAGCCCTTTGATTAAAAAAAATGGTCAATTTGTAAAAGCAACATGGGATGAAGCCTATGATTTTATTGCTGATGCACTCAACAAAATTGTTAAAGAACATGGTCCTGACTCAGTTGCAGGTATATCCTCAGCCCGATGCACGAATGAAGAAAATTACCTCATGCAAAAGTTTATCCGTGCCGTCATTGGAACCAACAACATTGATTGTTGTGCCAGAGTTTGCCACTCTCCTACTGCACTTGGGATGCAAAGAACTTTCGGAACAGGTGCTGCTACCAACTCCATTGAAGATTTGAAACATACAGATTGTATTATGATAATTGGTGCCAATCCTACAGATGGACACCCAGTGACAGGTGCCAAAATGAAACAATTTGCCATGAAAGGCAAAACGACTATTGTTATAGATCCAAGAAGAACGGAATTGGCCAATTATGCAACCTACCATCTTGCTTTGCGCCCGGGTACAAATGTGGCTATTCTGAATATGATGTTGTTTTACATCATATCTGAAAATCTTGCAGATAAATCATTTATTGAGAGCAGGACAGAAGGTTATGAAGGTTTTAAAAGTCAGATTCTGGCATTAAATATGGATGAACTTGAAACCATTACAGGTGTAAACAGAGAATTGGTCCGTAAAGCGGCGATTGCATATGCTACTGCTCCAAAAGCCATGTCTTTTCATGGCCTTGGTGTTACGGAACATTCACAGGGAACATTCACTGTTATGCTGATAGCTGATTTAGCCATGATCACCGGAAATATCGGTCAGCCTGGAATGGGCGTTAATCCTTTAAGAGGTCAGAACAATGTACAAGGCGCAGCGGATATGGGTTGTCAGCCACATCAGGGAGCAGGTTATTTAAATGCCTATGACCCTGAAATCAATAAAAAGTACGAAGAATTTTATGGAACGTCTATTCCTTTGGGAAAAGGATATAAAATTCCTGAAATGTTTGATGCTTCTATCAATGGAAAATTAAAAGCTTTGTGGCTGATGGGAGAAGATGTAGTACAAACAGACCCAAATACCAATAAAGTCATCAAAGCAATGAAAAATCTTGATCTTCTGGTGGTTCAGGAGCTTTTTATGACTGAGACGGCAAAATACGCTACAGTTATATTACCCGGAGCTTCTTTTCTTGAAAAAAGCGGTACCTTCACAAATGGAGAAAGAAGAATACAGAAAGTACAAAAAGTGGTCGAACCATTGCCGGGAACAAAACCTGATGGTCAGATCATTGCAGATATCATGAACAGGATGGGTTACGACCAAAGCGATTATGATCCTTCCGTTATTTTGAAGGAAATATCCAGGATTGTACCTTTTTTTGCGGGAGCAACCTGGGAAAACTTAGGCGAAAATGGAAAACAATGGCCGGTTAATTCTGAGGGCATTGATACAAAAATTTTGCATACCGAAAGTTTTACATTTGGTAAAGGCAAATTTCACTATTTTGATTTCAAGGAAAGCAAAGAAATAGAAGAAAACGGTAAAGAATTTCCTTATATTATTACCACCAACAGGGAGTTGGAACATTACAATTGCGGGACCATGACAAGAAGAACCCGGAATGTTAAGATTCTTACGGAAGATGTACTTATGATTAATCCAACAGATGCCGCACGTCATTTTATTCAGGAAGGCGACATGGTTTGTGTTGAATCAGCCAGAGGAAAAGTAGACATCAAAGCAAAAATTACGGATGAGGTCAGAGAAGGAGTTTTGAGCAGTACTTTTCACTTTCCGGCAATAATGTTGAATGTCATTACATCAGACGTTCACGACAGCGAAGCGATGTGTCCTGAATACAAGGTTGTTTCTGTAAATATCAGAAAAAGTAAAGGTCTGAACAGAGCAAAAGCAGAAGTTTAATCACAATTCTCTTAAGATTCAGTCCGGTAATTTCGTGGCTTTTGGGTCGAATTTCGGGAGTCTGAAGAAATAACTGAACGAAACTTCAAATAAAATGACTATTTTTGCGGCACAAATAAAAAATTCATGTCATTTGTTGTTGCCATTGTAGGAAGACCGAACGTAGGAAAATCAACACTTTTTAACAGACTTATCGGAGAAAGAAAAGCCATTGTTGATAATATTTCTGGAGTGACCAGAGACAGAATTTACGGATTCTGTGAATGGAATGGCAAACAGTTTACGGTGGTAGACACAGGAGGCTATGTCAAAGGTTCCAAAGATATTTTTGAAGAAGAAATCAGAAGACAGGTGCAGATAGCTATCGATGAAGCGGCTGTAATCATATTTTTGACGGATGTTTCTACTGGAATAACTGACCTCGATGAAGAAATTACCCGCATATTGAGGAAAAATCCAAAAAAAGTTATTCTGGCAGTAAATAAAGTTGATAATGCGCAGCGACATCTCTTAGCCAATGAATTTTATAGCCTTGGATTTCAGAACAATATATTTTTATCCGGTATAACTGGCAGTGGCACAGGCGAATTGCTGGATATGATTACTGATTTTCTGCCTGAAGATTCACAAAATCAACTTAATGAAGACATCCCTAAAATAGCTGTAGTCGGTCAACCAAATGTAGGAAAATCCTCCCTGACCAATGTTCTTTTGGGGGAAGAAAGGAATATCGTAACGGACATTGCCGGTACAACCAGAGATTCAATTTATACCGAATACAATAAATTCGGTTATCATTTTTATTTAATTGACACTGCAGGAATAAGAAAAAAAAGTAAAGTTCACGAAGATCTTGAGTTTTACTCGGTGATCAGGGCCATCAAAGCCATTGAAGAAGCCGATATATGTATACTTATGCTTGATGCCACTGTGGGCCTTGAGTCTCAGGATTTAAGCATATTGGGATTGATTCAGAAGAGAAAAAAAGGAATAGTAATCGTAGTGAATAAGTGGGACCTTGTCCCTAAAGAAACCAATACCGCCAGAGACTTTGAAAAAAGACTTAAGGAAAAAATGGCCCCTTTTACTGATGTACCTGTGTTGTTTACTTCTGTACTTGAAAAACAAAGAATATTTAAAACTGTTGAACTGGCTTTGGAAGTTGATAAGAACCGGCGAACAAAAATTGCGACATCCAAACTCAATGACATAATGCTTGACATCATTGAAAAAAATCCGCCACCAAATCACCGTGGTAAACAAATCAAAATCAAATACATAGTTCAGTTACCATTGTACTACCCTTCTTTTGTTTTTTATTGTAATCATCCGGACCATGTTAAGGACAGTTACAGGAACTTTCTTGAGAATCAGATGAGAAAACATTTTTCACTTACGGGATTTAGTATCAGTATTTATTTCATAGAAAAGTAGTATGAGTTGGTCTAAAACTGATTTTGAAAATGTTTGGGTATATGAACCCATGATTTATGGAGATGAAAGGGGTTATTTTTTTGAATCTTTTCATAAAAAAAACTGTCCTGAAGAAATCAAAAATATTGAATTTATCCAGGACAATGAAGCAAAATCATCAAGAGGTGTTCTTCGTGGACTTCATTACCAATTACCCCCCTTTTCGCAGAGCAAACTGGTTCGGGCTGTGGTTGGTGAAATTCTTGATATCATCATTGATATTCGTCCCGGTTCGGTAACTTTTGGTAAAAGTTTTTCAATAATATTATCGGAAAGCAACAAAAAGCAACTTTTTGTGCCCAAAGGTTTTGCACATGGCTATGTTGTATTGTCTGATGTCGCCATTTTTTCATACAAATGCGACAATTATTATCACCCAGAAGCCGAAGCCGGTCTTCGGTACAACGACCTAAAATTACAAATAAACTGGATGATAGGCGAATCAGAGATGATCTTATCACCCCGTGATAAAGACTGGCCTGATTTTGAATTCCACAAAAAATTCACCTATGATTAAAATTTTAGTTACAGGTGCGGGAGGTCAATTAGGTCTGGAATTTGCAGCTTTGGTTAAAGACTATCCTCAATTTGAATTCCACTTTTATACCCGACATGACCTGGATATTCTGGATGAAAAAGCACTTGGTATTATTGCTGACGAAATCAATCCGGACTATGTAGTCAATTGCGCAGCCTATACAGCTGTTGATAAAGCTGAAGTAGAAAAAAGTTTATGTTATAATATAAATACGCATGCATGCAGGTCTTTGTGCAATGTATTTGGGGATAGAAACACTAAAATCGTACATTATTCAACAGATTATGTGTACCATACCTGTTTAGGAAGACCATTGGACGAAGATTGTCCGACAGAACCAAAGTCAGAATATGCCAAAAGCAAACTTGAAGGAGAGTACATATTAAGAAATTCGCAGATACCTGCTTTGATCATAAGGACTTCCTGGGTTTTTTCTTCTTTCGGATCAAATTTTGTGAAGACGATGCTGCGTCTTTCAGAGAGTAAAGACCAGATAAGTGTGGTGTATGATCAGATAGGTACGCCAACCTTCACTTATGATCTAGCTATTGCCACTTTAAGCATCATTGAAAAAACACATGCCGCTGAAGGAGGGTTAAAACTTTTTAATGATGTTTATAATTATTCAAATGAAGGTGTCACATCATGGTATGATTTTGCTACGTTTATTATGAAAATGAATGATAAAAAAACAAAGGTTCTACCTATTACTTCAGACCAATACCCTACACTAGCTAAAAGGCCGGTTTGGAGTTTGTTGTCCAAAGAAAAGATTAAAAATAATTTTGCTATAGACATTCCTCATTGGCATGATGCCCTTGACAGATGCTTTAAACAAATGAATACATCAGGGTCTAATTGATTTTTTTAACAATTAACCTGATGTTTATCGTAGTCTTTGTTCTGATTTGATTTAGAAACCTAAAATCTTTATCCGCCAGAAACACCGTAAAATTATTGTTAAAAAAGGGACTATTCCAGTGAGCGCTCTGGCAATATTTACCATAAAAAAAATCATTAAAAACCGGTGTCATCAGAGTTCCCACTTCGAACCCGGAAAAAAGTAGAATGGAAATCAAAAAAGGAAATACTGATTTGATATATTTCCATAATTTAATTCCTGAAAAATTTATCTTACTATTATTATGAAATTTTTTCAGGTTGTTTATTAAGAATACGCAGATATTCCTGCAACCTGAATTCAGTGAGTAATCCAACGCTAAATTCAATTCCGGACAATAAAACGATGGGAATACTTGAACCTATTATCAACCCCCTTTCCACTGAAAATATTCCATAAAATGCAACTATAGATCCAAGAATCATCACATAAATATGTAACCGCCTTCCCTTATTTTTTCGTACAATCCTGCTTCCCGTGTAATTGATTTCTTCATTTTTATACCTTTCGTTCATCTCCTGAATATTTTTGTAAAAAAGATATCTTTTACTGTAGACGTAATACATGATAGTTCCTTTTCCTAAGGCATATATTGAAAAAACAAGAAGTCCGTAAGAAAGGTATAAAAAACCGGGACTGATGTTGAAATATTGTAATAAAGCAGCGATTACAAACATCAGCGAACCTATACCCGCATAAAAAAAAGCGGCAACAATATCTCCTTTGTAAATAAGTCGGGTACTTTCTATCATTTTATTGATTTACAATACTTCGGATTAACGCATCATTGGCTATATTCGGCAAAGTTACTTTTAATTCAGGTGTATATTCCATGGCTCGTTTAATGGCAAACATTGCCTCTTTGTTTCTGGCCCAGCTTCTTCTTGCAATACCGTTATTTACATCCCAAAAGAGCATGGACTGAATATTCTCATCAGCTTGGTCAGTGCCATCTATCACCATACCAAATCCACCGTTAATCACTTCTCCCCATCCAACCCCGCCACCATTGTGGAGAGAAACCCAGGTAGCTCCTCTAAAGGAATCCCCGACAAAATTGTGTACAGCCATATCAGCGGTAAATGACGATCCGTCATAAATATTGGACGTTTCTCTGAAAGGAGAATCTGTACCCGATACATCGTGGTGGTCTCTGCCCAAAACTATATGCCCTCTTATCTTCCCCTCTTTTATTGCCTTATTAAATGCTTTTGCAATGGCAATCCTGCCATCAGCATCAGCATACAAAATCCTGGATTTGGATCCGACAACAGGAATATTGATTTTAGCATCCTTTATCCAAATAATATTGTCCTGCAATTGACCTCTGATTTCCTCAGGAGCATCATACCACATTGCCTCCAGAACTTCCCTCGCTAATGTATCTGTGGTTTCAAGATCTTCTTCCATGCCTGACAAACAAACCCATCTGAAAGGACCAAATCCATAATCAAAACACAATGGCCCCAAAATATCTTCAACATATGACGGGTATCTGAATTTTTTACTGTTCCCATCAAAAACATCAGCATGTGCATCTCCAGCTTCTTTAAGAAAAGCATTTCCGTAATCCCAAAAATACATGCCCCTTGCCGTCATCGCATTGATAGCATTGACATGTCTTACTAAAGACTTTCGGACTTCTGCCATAAAAGTTTCTTTATCAGACAATAACAGTGCTTTAGCTTCATCAAAAGTAAAACCGGCAGGACAATAACCAAGGTCATCTATATTGTGCAGAGAGGTCTGATCTGAACCCAACTCAACTACAACATTATGTATTACAAAATATTCCCAAAGATCTACAATATTACCAAAATACACCAAAGCCACCGGTGTTTCTTCAACCCTGTTTTTTTCGATTTCCTTGACCAGCAATTCAAGATCACTGAACACGTTGCCGGACTTTATGTAACCGTCATTAACTCGTTGATTTACAGCGTCATTATCTACCTCTGCTATAACACCTACTGCACCTGTAATGATGGCTGCAAGCGATTGGGCTCCGGACATTCCTCCCAGGCCCGAAGTAACAAATATTTTACCCCGAAGGTCCTTTTCTCCTAATTTTTTCAACCTCCCTGCATTAAGCAGGGTTATGGTTGTCCCGTGTACAATGCCCTGAGGTCCGATATACATAAAAGAACCCGCAGTCATTTGTCCGTATTGGGTCACGCCCAAAGCATTATATTTATTCCAGTCTTCTTTTTTAGAATAATTAGGTATCATCATCCCATTGGTCACTACTACCCGTGGAGCATTTTTTTGTGATGGAAACAAACCTAAGGGATGTCCGGAATATAATACCAAAGTCTGTTCATCTGTCATTTCTGACAAATACTTCATTGTGATTAGATATTGTGCCCAATTCTGAAATACAGCGCCATTGCCCCCATACGTTATCAATTCGTGAGGATATTTTGCCACTTTAGGATCGAGGTTATTTTGAATCATAAGCATGATACCTGCTGCCTGGCGACAAACGGCAGGATAATCAACAACAGGCCGGGCATACATATCATAATCCGGCCGGAAACGATACATATATATCCTTCCATACACCGTTAATTCCTGAAAAAACTCACTTGCCAGTTCTATATGCCATTCCTGAGGAAAATATCTCAATGCATTTTTTATGGCCAGAATTTTTTCTTCAAGGTTTAATACATTCTCTATTACCCTTGAAGGCGCATGGGGAATACTATCATCCCTTAATTTAGGTTTTGGTAATTCAGAAGGAATACCCTCTTGGATAGATGCGACAAAACTTTCAAACCGGGGCGTTATCATCATAAAATTTGTATCTTTATTTCCTGGCTGCAAATTACGCAATTTCGTAATAATGTTTAATGTTTTCCATATTCCGATTCCAATTTTAGTAAAAATATTAGTTTATAATTTTCTGACAAGAATATTGTCAAGTACAATTAAAAAATTAAAAAAAACATATATTTGCTAAATTTTTTCCGCACCGTGAAGTATACACCCAATGAAAACAGATATGATGCCATGAAATATCGGCGTTGTGGGAGTAGTGGTATTTTGCTCCCTGCCATATCATTGGGTCTGTGGCATAACTTTGGAGATAACGATGACAAAAAAAAGTATAAAAAAGTTTTATTTGAAGCATTTGATTCAGGAATTACCCATTTTGATTTTGCCAATAATTATGGTTCACCTCCAGGAAGTGCAGAAAAAAATTTTGGCAAAATTCTCAAAAAAAACTTTGCCGGTTACAGAGACGAAATGATTATTTCCACAAAAGCAGGTTACGGCATGTGGCCAGGTCCTTATGGTGAATGGGGTTCAAGAAAATACCTGTTGGCAAGTCTTGATCAGAGCTTACAAAGATTGGGTGCGGATTATGTCGATATTTTTTATTCACACAGATTTGATCCGCTTACACCTCTGGAAGAAACCATGGAAGCTTTAAGTTCAGCTTATCACTCAGGTAAAACTCTTTATCTGGGCATTTCAAACTACGGACCAAAGGAGACCATGGAGGCTTACGAAATTCTAAAAAGAAAAGGTATTCCTTTGTTGATACACCAGCCCAGGTATTCCATATTGTACAGAGAACCCGAATCCGGTCTTCTTGATGTTCTTAAAGATAATAAAATAGGTTGTATTTCTTATTCGCCGCTTGCACAGGGCCTGCTTACTTCCAAATATCTGACCCATATACCAAAAGATTCGAGAATTGCCAACCCAAACGGATATTTGAAGGAAAAAGATTTAACACCATCGGTGGTTAAAACAATAAAAAAGCTACAAAAAATAGCGGACCAAAGAGGTCAGAGTCTTGCCCAAATGGCTGTAAGCTGGTTACTACAAAAAAAAGAGATCACATCAGTACTTGTTGGTGCCCGAACCCAACAACAACTTCAGGAGTTGATAAGGGCCCTTGAAAATATCGAATTTTCAGAAATGGAACTGACTAAAATAGATCAGATCAGGTCAGGTATTTAATTTTCAAATACAAATTAAGTAACACTTGCTATTAACCATAGCCGCAACTTTTCCCGACCAAAAATGAAATGAAAATGAATATAATTGCCATATTTGTACTTTAAAACAAAATACAGATGAATCACCATATAAAAACGCTCAAGGATAAAATTGAAATAGCAAAATTGGGTGGAGGGAAAGAACGTATTGAAAAACAACACGAAAAAGGCAAATTAACTGCACGGGAAAGAATAGAGATTTTACTCGATAATGGATCTTTCGAAGAGATAGGCATGCTTAAAGAACACAGAAGTTTCGACTTCGGAATGGAAAAACAGCAATTTCCAGGTGATGGTGTCATTACTGGATATGGCACCATCCATGGTAGACTTGTATATGTTTTTGCACAGGATTTTACTGTCTTCGGAGGTGCTTTGTCGGAAACCCACGCAGAAAAAATATGTAAAATCATGGACCTTGCTCTTGAATGTGGTGCACCGGTGATTGGTCTGAATGATTCCGGAGGAGCAAGAATTCAGGAAGGCGTAAACAGCCTTGGTGGGTATGCAGATATTTTTTACCGAAACACCATTGCTTCGGGTGTTATTCCACAGATTTCAGCCATTATGGGACCTTGTGCAGGAGGGGCTGTATATTCTCCCGCTATTACTGATTTTATATTAATGGTTGACCATACTTCTTATATGTTTGTTACCGGTCCCAATGTTGTTAAAACGGTTACTAACGAAGAAGTTACTTCAGATCAGCTTGGAGGAGCCTACGCACATGCTACTAAGAGTGGCGTTACCCATATTGTAACAGAACACGATTTGGATTGTATTTTAAAAATCAAAGCTTTATTAAGTTACATCCCTCAAAATTGTAATGAAAAAACTCCGTTACTCCCCTATACCCTGAATATGGAATACAGGGACAAATTACAAACGATCATTCCGGAAAACCCTATGCATCCGTATGACATGAAAGATGTAATAAAGGAATTAGCCGATGAAGATAGCTTTTTTGAAATACATAAAGACTATGCTGACAATATCATCGTAGGTTTTGCAAGACTTGCAGGAAAAAGTATTGGAATTGTTGCCAATCAACCACTTTCCCTTGCTGGTGTTCTTGATGTAGAATCTTCAAAAAAAGGGGCAAGGTTTGTTAGGTTTTGTGATTGTTTTAATATACCTCTTTTGGTTTTGGTAGATGTACCGGGATTTTTGCCGGGAACAGATCAGGAATGGAAAGGTATTATCTCAAATGGTGCAAAATTATTATATGCTTTCAGTGAAGCAACGGTCCCACGGATCACCGTTATTACCAGAAAAGCATATGGAGGTGCTTACGATGTTATGAATTCCAAACATATCGGAGCAGATTTTAATTATGCATGGCCTTCAGCTGAAATAGCCGTTATGGGAGCTAAAGGTGCCTCTGAAATCATTTTTAAATCGGAAATATCTAAAGCTGAAAATCCTGAAAACAAACTGAAAGAGAAGGAACTTGAGTATCAGGAAAAATTTGCAAATCCATACAGAGCAGCAGCCAGAGGTTTTATTGATGAAGTAATTGAGCCCAGAGAAACAAGACGAAAACTCATCAAATCTTTTGCAGCTCTGGAGCATAAAAAAGTTTTGAAACATCCTAAAAAACATGGAAATATTCCACTTTAAAACAAGAAAAAATGGATCAAATAATTCAGATTTTTGTTACTGGAGGAACCTTTGACAAGGAATATAATTACATCACCGGAGAACTGTATTTTAAGGACACCCATTTGCCTGAAATGTTTGAAAGAGGTCGCAGTATTTTGGAGACTGACGTAAAAACGCTGATGATGGTAGATAGCCTGCAAATGACAGATGCGGACAGGGAAATAATTTCATACCATTGTAAACAAAGTCCACATAATAAAATAATCATAACGCATGGAACTGATACAATGGTGGAGACCGCATCAAAAATAGCAAGAAAAAAGTTTAAAAAAACGATCATTCTGACAGGAGCCATGATACCCTACGCTTTTGGAACCAGTTCGGACGGGTTCTTTAACCTTGGAAGTGCTCTTTCTTTTGTTCAAATTTTACCACACGGTGTCTATGTTGTAATGAATGGAAAAGTATTTCCATGGAACAATGTACAGAAAAACAAAAAAACCGGATATTTTGAAACTTTAAATGGGTAAAAAGCCATGAATATTATGAATACTATTTTTTTCAATTACGACGTTTCACAAGGATGGTAGCCAGGGATTTAAAATATTTTTTAGCTTATTTAATTCCATTTAGTTGTTTCATTGGAATATATGAAGGAGGATATTATACCTTTTTAACGGTTTTTTTAACATTTGTATTAATTCCGCTACTTGAATTATTCACTCCACAGTGGACAGATAATTTTTCAAAAGAAAAGCAGATCAACCGCAACACCCTGATTTTTTTTGATATTTTATTGGGATTAAATGTTGTATTTGTATATGGTATTCTTTATTACTTTTTGACTTCTCTTTCCCATGGTGATTTATTGTGGTTTGAGTTGGTTGGAATAACGGTTGGTACAGGAATAGTTTTAGGAAGTAATGGTATAAATGTTGCTCACGAATTAGGCCACAAAAAAGGAATTGTTCCACAGATATTAGCAAAAATATTGTTATGGCCCACTTTGTACTCACATTTTACCACCGAACACAATTATGGGCACCACGCCAGAGTCGGTACTCCTGAAGATCCGGCAACCTCCAGATACAACGAATCCGTATATTTTTTTTGGTTTCGATCCATATGCCACGGTTTTTTATCGGCCTGGCATATTAGAAAAGCCGAGTCAAAAAATTACAAAAAGCTGAAAGGAATCCTTTATCACCCTTTTTTTGAGTTTGTTTTACTTCCATTGTTATATCTATGTATCATCTGGTATTATTACGGTTTATTCATCGTTTGTATTGGGTTTGTTGTATCTTTAATTTCCATATTACTGCTGGAGACGATTAATTACATCGAACATTATGGTTTACTGAGACAAAAAGCAAAAACAGGAAGATATCTTCCCGTAGAATCATTTCACTCCTGGAATTCAAATCATGAAATCGGACGTGTGGTCTTGTATGAATTAACAAGACATTCAGACCATCACTACAAAGCATTCAAAAAATATCAGAATCTTGACCATCATGACAAAAGTCCTCAATTGCCTTATGGATATCCGACGAGTATATTGCTGGCCCTTTTCCCTTTAGTGTGGTTTAAAATTATGAACCCTTTAGTCAATCAATGGAAAATAAAAAACCTTGTCTGAAATGATAACAATCGTAGAAAGCGGATCAACCAAAACCGAATGGGCTTTTGTTGAAGGGGAAAATATTTTATTTTTCTCTACCGGTGGCATAAACCCAAGTACCCAAGTTGTTGTTAAAGAGGTATTATCAAGTGAGGAGGTCAAAAAAAACCTAAAACTTTCAGATACCATATATTTTTATGGCGCCGGAATCAAAACCGAAACAAATAAAAAATTTATTCAAGACATCTTAAAAGAATGGGGATGTCATGAAACTATACATGTGATGTCTGACCTCTTAGGCGCTTGCAGGGCTTGTTGTAAAAATAAAGAAGGATTAGTGGGAATCCTGGGAACAGGTTCAAATTTTTGTTTTTATGACGGCCAAAACATCCATCAGCAATCGCCTTCCTTAGGCTATATTCTGGGAGATGAAGGGAGCGGATTTTTTATTGGAAAAAAAGTATTACAATCCTATTTTTATGATGAAATGCCGTCTGTCCTAAAATTATTATTCGAAAGTTTATACACACCGAATCTGGACAATATTCTAGAAAACACATATAAAAAGCAAGGCAATAATACTTTTATTGCTTCTTTTTCCGGTTTTCTTGATCATACAGATGAAAGTTATACGCACAGTATTGTAAGGCCGCTTTTTCAGGAGTATTTTGAAAAAAAAATATTGCCTTATAAAAATCAAGTCCATGTTCCCCTTCATTTTGTGGGTTCTGTAGCTTTTCACTTTCAGGATATTTTACGAGATATTCTTAAAGAAAACGGATGGAAGGTTGACTCCATAATTGAAAAACCTTTACAACACCTGATCAGGTTTCATTCCGGTTACAGTGTTTAGTTAAAAAAATTGTATTAATTTTAACCCCGATTGTGATTATAATAAAAAACCCATGAATAATATTAAACGAATCGCTGTATTTACTTCCGGCGGAGATGCTCCAGGCATGAATGCTGCCGTCAGGGCAGTTGTCAGAACAGCTATTTACCACGATCTGCATGTATATGGAATTATCGGCGGTTATGATGGCATGATCAAAGGCAACATTAAAAGACTTGAAATTGGAGATGTTGCCAACATAATTCAAAGAGGCGGAACGATGCTAAAAACGGCGCGCAGCAGCGAATTTATGACCATAGAAGGTAGAAAACAAGCGTATGAAAACCTGGTTGCCAATGATATCGATGCTTGTGTTGCCATAGGCGGAAATGGTACATACAAAGGAGCAGATGTGTTTGGAAAGGAATTTGATTTTCCTATGGTAGGTATTCCAGGAACAATAGATAATGACATATACGGTACCGATTACACCATAGGTTTTGATACAGCCATCAATACTGCCATTGAAGCAGTGGACAAAATCAGGGACACGGCAGATTCACACAACAGATTGTTTTTTGTTGAAGTTATGGGAAGACATTCCGGTTTTATAGCATTACATACCGGAATTGGCAGTGGTGCCGGAGGAATTTTTATTCCTGAAGTAAATAATTCTATTGAAGATCTGATTCATGATTTGCGAAAAGCAAGCAGAAGACAAAAATTATTTAATCTCATCATAGTAGCTGAAGGAAATCAAAATGGCGACGCTACAACAATTGCCCAAAGGGTAAAAGAATCCAATCCGGAATATGATGTTAGGGTTACCATTATCGGTCATCTTCAAAGGGGAGGTTCCCCGACGGCCATGGACAGGGTTCTTGCAAGCAGAATGGGACATTCTGCAGTACTGACGGTTTTGCGGGGAGATGGAGGTGTGGCATTAGGAGTTATCAACGATAAAATAATTGTGACGCCATTTGAAGATGCAGTAAACAAAACCAAACATCTTAACAAAGAATTGCTCAAAATGGCCGAGGTTCTGGCAATGTAAAAATGGACACCATATCTGTATTATATGTTACTTTTCCTGATGAAGAAACCGCAAAAACAATTGGTAAAAAATTGCTTGACCTAAAATTAATAGCTTGTATAAATATTCTCCCAATTCAATCGTTGTACCTGTGGCAGAATGTAATGGAAGAAGGAAATGAAATGATTGGTCTTCTAAAAACTCGAAGGGATCTGGTTTCAAATTGTATTGAAACCATTACTCAATTACACCCATACACCACTCCCTGTATATTAAACTTATCAGTTGAAGCCAATAAAAGTTTTTTTGATTGGGTAAATGAAGTTACAACGCCCCTTCCAAATATCGGGTAAAAATTTCTGAAATGGTATTTTCTTTTTTTTCTTTGCTGCCTTGTAAAACGATATAAGGAACTTTAATTTTTTCAAGAAAAGCTAAGTATAATTCAAATAAACGATCTCTGTCTTCCGGATTTTCTCTCAAGGCATCATATTCCCAGGGTATGTCAGGACGACATAAAAAATAAAATCTTTTAGACTCCTTTTTGCTTTCGAGGTGCCTTTTAATAATCGGATTTACTCTGTTAAACTTTTCCAGTGACCAAATAAAAAGGGTAATTAAATCTGTATCACACCATACATAAGGGTATTTTAATTTTTGTTCTTCTTCAAATTCATATTGATTTTCAGCCATTATTTTAAGGTCCCCGAAAGTATACCTTCCTTGTTGTCTTTCAAGATACTGCCTTGCATATTCAGGTACAAGTCCGCCTCCGAATACTGAAAAAGCGAAATTGGCAAAAGTGGTTTTGCCACTGGATTCCGGTCCCGTAAAAACAAAAAACATAAAATTTTATCTTTTTTTCAATGCCCATGTAAATGAAAAATTTGCCACCTCTACTCCATCTTCATTATATCCTTTACTATGCAGTACCAAATATAAACTATCACCTGATTTTCGTAAACTTTGAAATGCATCATTTACTTTATCCCCTTCTTCACATGTAAATAAAATATTTCCGGTTGCTTTTTTCAAAAAATAACTCTCTGCTTTTATTACCAACATGGAAGTATGGCCAACCTCATTTACTTTATTCTGAACCAACAATCCTGTCGATAGTTCTCCGGCACCTGATAATGCTGAAAAATAAATAGATTTAAATGGATTTTTTGTAAACCACGAATAACCAATTTTAATAGAGCAAGATTTTTCATTACATTGTATAACCCTGATTCCCCAAAACCAAAGGCTGGGAAGTTTTTTTAACGTAAACAAAAAAAACCAAAACCTGTTATTTACTTTAAATGTTAATTTTTTCATACTTTATCTTTGACTGTCTTTTTTGAATTCAGGATTAGTTTTTGGAGCCTGAAGACCAAATCACCTCGGGAACATTGAATTGAAAACTTAGAAAACGGGAAAAAACAAATAAAAAATCAGAAAGACGATTTAAAAAACGAATGATATTTTCATCTGCAGGAGAAATACTATGTAAGGATATCACTCTTCTTTCTGCCCGACGGCAGACGGTTCTGCAAATATGAGCCATGGCCACAACCGGATGTCCTCCAGGCAAAATGAAGTTTTTAAGTGGCGGCAAAAAAGATTCCATATTGTCCATTGCCTTTTCCAATTCATAAATATCCTCTTCCCCAATTCCCGATGGAAGGACATTTTTTTCCGGATCACTGGCCAGATGACTGCCCATATCAAATAGACGGTTTTGTACTTTTAGTAGTAATAAATTATATTCTTTAATCTCAAAAGAAGCATTTAATTGTCCTAAAAATGAATTTACCTCATCCAACGTGCCATAAGCCTCAATACGGATATCATCCTTTGAGACTCTTTTACCACCAAAAAGTCCTGTTGTTCCTTTATCTCCTGTTTTTGTATAAATTTTCATAAACTCTATTAATATGGTTTTAGATTCTGCCACGACAAAGATAATGCGTATTGTTTTAAATGTATCTCAAATTAAAAAGAATACATTCATATCAGCTGTATACTCCGCTTATGGAAAGACATCTCAGACGTAAAAAACTCCAAAGAGTTTATCCGCAAAATTTTCATCTTTTTGCAACACCAATCGAAAGCCTTGTAGAAATAAACCGAAAATTTCATCATTTTTTGGCATTGAATACACTTTTTTTCCTTTAACTATTTCAAATTTTTCCCTGTTACTTTCGGACAAAAGATCTTCTTTATCATTATACGATTCTTGATATTGAATCCATATCAAATCAAATTCATTATCATTACAACGGATAAATTGCCTTCCCTGATCTACAACTTTATGTACATATCTTGTTTTTTGCAGGATTGAAAAATAAATAAACTCGCTAAAGCTTTCAATCATCAATTTTGTTTTTTCTATATCCGCTATTTTCCATTTTTCCCACTCTTCTGCAGGAATGCCCTGAGACACTAAATACTTTACAAATTCAGGTTTCAAAATTTCTAATTCTTCATTACTGAGAATCCTGTATGGTTTCATAATTCTTTTTTTGCAAAGTTAAAAATTATCCAAACAGCGAAGTTGCATGGTGTTTGTTACGTTTCGTTCAAAAGAAAGAAACCTGCAGGGCTGAAATTGAAAGGATTATCTTCCTTTGAATTCTTAAATTAATATTAAAGTTAATATTTTTTATTTGGGTGTTTTAAAAGTTATATATTTTTGTTCGAAAAACTATTGTTATGGAATTCACTGTAAGTGTTCAAAAAGCCACTTGTCCTGAATGTGGGGAAAAAATTATAGGTCGCAGAGATAAAAAATTTTGCAGTGATCAGTGCAGAACGGCTCATTTCAATAAATTAAATTGTGACCAAAACAAATGTATGAAAAACATCAATAATATTCTACGTCAGAATCGCAGGATATTACAAAATCTTAAAAAGGGAAAAGCGACAAAAATTTCAAAACTCAAATTACTTTCTGAAGGCTATAAATTTCCATTTCTGACCGAAGAATTTGTGACGAGGTCAGGAAAAACAATCAAGTTTTGTTATGATTATGGTTATTCAGAAGATGAAAATAATATGATAACGATTGTTAACCGAAACAATCTTTAATATATGGTCTGAAGTTGAATGTTTGTAAAAGAATTCACACAAATAAAAAGATTTATTATTTTTGCGTTGAATACTTCCCTTTACTTCAGAAAATTAAATATTCGTTTTGTTAGGTTTATTCAGAAATCATTACGCTTTCAATCATATTTTTCTTTTAATGTACATCATTTTGATAAGACATCATTGTTTTATCGAAGCACAGCCTAATGTTTCAGTTTCTGTTTCATGGTTGCACCAAAACATCCTCAACTTTTTCCCTTCGATTTTATTACAAAATATAATCGCTATAATTGTATTATGGATTCAATCCATATTTATCAACACTATAGCGAGCACACATAAATTAGGTCGTGAAACTACTCTTTTTGCAGGATTATTTTATGTGCTTTTAATATCGTTGTCAAAAGAAAGCCTGGCGCTCAGTCCGGTTCTATCAGCAAATTTATTTTTAATCATTGGTATATTCAACATTGTTGAATCAACAAAACAAGTGGATATAAGGCACTATTTATTCAATTCAGGATTTTTTTTAACCATTGCAGGACTTATATATCCGCCATATCTTTTCACTATCTTATTTGGATTTATTGGATTTTACGCAATGAAACCACTAAAATCTTTCGGCAATATACAATATCTGGCCGGAGTTTCTGCATCATATATTCTGGTCTTTGGAATCCAGTATTTGGTTTCAGGAACCATACAACATAATTTTGCTTTTCAGTTTATTCAGTTGTCTTTCCTGAAAAATATAATTCCCCAACAACTTGTTATCTCAATTTCAGCTTATATAGTCATTTTGATTTTTGTATTTTTACAATATACTGACCTCATGAGTAAAAAAAGTATTCTAACGAGGAAAAAAATCGAGTTATTCTACGTTCTGATGTTATTTTACGGGATTGCTGCCTTGCTTTTTTACAATAATGACTCTATGGATATGTTTATGATGGCATTACCTCTTGGCACCTTATTCGGTCTCAGAATCAGCGAATTTAAATCTGTGACCACCTCTGAAATTATTCATTTATTGTTATTGGCATGTTTAATTTTTATTCAGTACAATATTTTAATCTTATAGGTTGAATAAAATTTTTACCATAATTCCCTGGAAGAAAAAAGATATTCCTGTCGTCTATGACATGGTGGTTCAACTTGCCATTTTTGAAAAAGAACCGGAGGCTGTAATCGCTACCTTAGAAAATTATTACAAAGCTTTTGAAGATGGCATCATTGCCGGACACTTTGCTGTCGCAGAAAACGGAAAAACCGTGGGAATGACTTTGTATTACGAAGGATTTTCAACCTGAAAGGCAAAATGTTGTATCTGGAAGATTTTTACATCCTTACCGAATACAGAAATGCCGGAATAGGACAAATACTTTTTGACGCTTACATCGATGAGGCAAAAAAAAGAAATTGTACTATGCTGAAATGGCAAGTTTTAGACTGGAATGAACCTGCCATCCGTTTTTACAAAAAAAATCAAGTTGAATTTCTGGAGGATTGGCTGACCTGCCGAAAACTGATATAATGTGTTTTTTAGGCTTTGAAATTACCAGGATATTATTAAAAATGTCTTGATAATTAATATTAACTATTTTACTCATTTCTGTTCTGAAAATCATTTGTATATTTACAAAAATTTTATCTCGTGAAAACCTTTATCAAAATAGTTTTTGTTTTCTGTATAAGTGCCCAATTTATTTCGGGTCAATCATCTCAAAACTATTGGTCATTACTACAAACAAAAAGTAAATTACAAGAAAACTGGCAAATAAAACCAAAAGAGTATTTCCAGGTATCTTTGGATTTTGCTGGTTTGTACCAGGAAGTGATATCATCGTCTTTACATCATATAACTCTTGACATCCCGAGTCCTGAAGGAAAATTTCATTCTTTTCAATTAGCCCAAACGCCTGTTTTACATCCAAATACTTCAGAAAAATTTCCCGGATTTTTTAGTTATTATGGACATGATACCCAAAATAACAATCAGCTTATTGCTATGAGTGTTTCTCCTTTTGGTGTCAATTGTATGGTCATCACTGAGGATGGCAAAACGTATTATGTTGATCCTCCATCTTTGCATGACAGAAACAATTACCTTGTTTATTATAAAAAAGATCTTGATGGTAAAGACAAAAGGTTTTTCTGTAAGCAGCCGGAAGATCATATTGAAATTGACGAAGAAATCATTAAATCTGCTGTTATCCAAAATCGTACAGGTGATTGCAAACTGCATACCTTTCGTCTTGCATTGGCCTGCACAGGTGAGTATGCAAATTTTCATGGCGGGACCAAAGAAAAAGTGTTGGCAGCCTATAATACCGGCGTCACAAGAATCAATATGGTGTATCGTCGTGAAGCCGGATTGTTTTTTAAACTGGTTGATAATGTAGATAAGCTGATATTTTTAAATGCAAATTCTGATCCTTATACAAATGATGATACTTCAGTGATGCTTGGTGAAAATCAAACCACGGTGGATCAGATCATTGGAAAAACAAATTACGACATAGGACATGTTTTCGGCACTGGTGAAGGAGGGATAGCTTCTCTTGGATCCGTGTGCAGTAATAACAGAAAAGCACAAGGTGTTACCGGTAACCCAAACCCAGTAGGTGATGGCTTTTTTATTGACTATGTTGCCCATGAAATGGGACATCAGTTTGGAGCAAATCATACACAAAACAACAATTGCAACAGGAATAATACAACAGCTGTGGAGCCTGGAAGTGGCAGCACCATTATGGGTTACGCTGGTATATGTCCTCCTGATGTTCAAAACAAAAGCAATGATTACTTTCACGGAATAAGTCTATCGGAAATTTCCGATTTTATTCAAAACAGACCCACTTGTGGTGTAATTGAGGTAGTAGGAAATACCCGACCAACCTTATCCATTGAAAAATCAACCTATACTATTCCCGCATCTACTTCCTTTTTCCTTAAAGGGAATGGTCAGGATACTGAAAACGACATCTTAACCTATTGCTGGGAACAAATGAACAATCAGGTGGCTCAGATGCCACCAAGAGCGACAAGTACAACTGGCCCGATGTTCAGATCCATTTCACCTTCAACTTCTCCCATTCGATATTTTCCGGATTTGAAAAATAAATATGGCCAATGGGAAGTTTTACCATCAGTGGCGAGAACAATGAATTTCAGAGGTACTGTAAGAGACAACAGTTTATCTGCAGGTTGTACAGATGAGATTAATGTAACTGTAAATACGATAGCGACATCATCTCCGTTTTTGGTAATCAAACCAAATATCGATGATGTCATCTGGCAAGTAGGAGATACTGCTGAAGTTACCTGGAATGTTGCAGGAACGACTTCACCTCCTGTTTCCTGCTCATTTATTGATATTTTCCTTTCTGTTGACGGAGGTTCGTCTTATCCTATATTACTTGCGAAAGCAGTACC
The DNA here is from genome assembly GCA_016715245.1 of Saprospiraceae bacterium. GTDB lineage: Bacteria > Bacteroidota > Bacteroidia > Chitinophagales > Saprospiraceae > OLB9. The sequence continues at coordinate 341,080 of JADKAS010000001.1, read as the reverse complement.
TAACAATGGTGTTGCAAAAGTTATTGTTCCCAATCATCCGTCCAAAACCGCCAGAGTTATGGTCGCAGGATCAGACAATATCTTTTTTGATGTCTCTAATCTGAATTTCAAAATAGAAAGTTCTATAAATTATGTGCCGGACTTTGTTTCAGTTGAGGTCTGCAGCGATTCAATTAATGTCCCATTTAATTTATCGTCCGGCATTATGGGATTTTCCCATAATGTTACTTTTGAAGTATTAGAATTTCCTGCGGGATTTACTTTTCAATTTCCACAAAATATTACCAACCTTCCGGCAAGAGATTCTTTTAAAATATTTCTGACGGAACAAGTAAATGATGGTAAGTATCCTATTATCTATCAGATTAACGATACCCCATATTCTTTCACAGATACAATCGTTTTGATTGTCAGACGGGACCAACACCAATCTTTGCAATTGTACAATCCGGCAAACGGACAACAATTCAGTGGGGCCAACACCCTGACCTATCTGCAATGGCAGGAAGACCCTGTTCAAAATTATATTCTTCAGATTTCGACGAGCCCATCTTTTGTTGATTCAGTTACGCTGCAATTTGTCACCGTGAAAAACGATTTTCGGTTTTTTGCCGCTAAAAAATTGTATTTCTGGAGAGTAAAATCTATAACTTCCTGTTTTGATATACCGTGGTCTCCAACTTTTGTTTTCAACCATGATACCAGAGTTTTATACACCAAAGACTTTTTGCGAAACAACACACTGATAGTAAATAAATCACAGTTAAAAAACATTTCGAAGAGTCATCTCGACATAGATTACGAGGATGTTAAACCTTTTGTCTATATCTTGATTCAAGAGCCCAACTCTGGAACGCTGAAAACAATGATTAACGGCAATACCACCATTATAAACCCCGGCGACATTTTTACGACTGAAGATATTATATCGGGAAGATTGTTTTATGAACATAGCGGCGATGAAGAAACCACGGATTCTTTTGTTTTTATGATTGGAAATGACACACAGTGGTCATCCCCAAAAACCTTTTCTATTCAGATTCTTCAGAGTTCAGAATTTAAAGGATGGGTTGAAATTCAGAATGACATCCGATGTGCAGGAGAGGAAACGATTTTGAATTGTTTCTTTGAAAATGGCAATGGCCCCTTTGAATATTCGCTGGTAAATGAAAATAATTTCAAAGCGGTTTCGGATCAAAAAATAATTTTACCCGCAGGAGAATATCAATTTGTTTTTCGCGATGCAAACCAAATTGAAACCGTCAGCAATAAAATAAAAGTTTCACAACCTGACTTGCTCATAAATCAAACGGTTGTAAATAATTATGATATAATGATCAACAGTACCGGAGGAGCAGGTTTTACACGTCAGTATTCTTTTGATGGAAATGTATTTGGTAACGATAACATTTTGCCAATGGCGCAGAATAACAATTACAGGACTGTTGTTAGAGATGTAAACAATTGCCTTGCCTTTGATACCGTAGCTTTATTTATTCCTGAACTTTTTATTGACAGCATTTCCTATCTGGAGAATCTGTTATGTTCGGATGACAGTACAGATCTGATCTTTTTTGTTTCTGGAGGAATACCGCCTTATGTTTATGTCATCAATAATATTGCGTACACTGCTTCTGACATTAAAGTTTCGTCCGGTTTAAATAAAGCGGAAATTAAAGATGCGGGCGGTAAAACAATTAAAACAGATGTTGAAATTTTTTCTCCCGATCCTTTAATAACAAACGTGGCATCAAACAGAAGAAACGTTTTTTATTCCAGTATTGGAGGAAATCCTCCATATGAATACAGTTTAAACTCAGGTCCTTTTAGTTTGGATACTTTTACTTTTGATTTACCAAATGGTGATTATGTATTACAAACAAAGGATCAAAACGGATGTTTATCAGAAATTACATTTACCATAAGTATTTTGGAAAGTTTGAATATTAGTATTGAAAAACCATTGTGTTTTGGATTTCCCGGAAAAATTACTGTCATACCTGATAACGGCACTCCACCGTTTTTATACAGTTATAATGAAAATATACCGGGCAGTGCCAATATTTTCACCGGACTTCCGGCAGGTGTATACACCATAAAGGTGAAAGATGCTTTACAGGATTCATTGATGCAGCTAGTCGAAATCACCCAGCCTGACAGCCTGAAAATGGAATTTGAAGTCCGCAAAGATACGTTCAACATTCTCGCATCAGGAGGTACTCCACCCTATACTTATAGTGTCGACGGGGGATTTGTATATGTCACTGTATCTGAATTCACAAATGTCCCTAAGGGCATTTATACGATCAGAGTCAAAGACAGCAATAATTGTATTACAACAAATGATGTTGAAATCATTTATTCATATGTTGAAAACGAAGGTAAATCTTTTGAATTAACCGTATACCCCAATCCGGTATCAGAAAAACTGGTTGTTGCATCAAAAGATTTCAGCTTTACCCATAATGATATTTCCATTACAGATATCAATGGCAGAACCATTTTATGTCAGGTAGATGAACAGGATAAAAACAAAAGTCAAGTGTCCGTAGCACATCTTACACCAGGCATGTATGTATTGATAATAAAAAACAAAACAAAAATCTATCACACAAAATTTATTAAAATATAAATTATTTGTTTTCGGATTTTTTCTCAAACTTTCGCATTATCAAAAGAGCAGTTTTTGATTCATTAACTTCTTTTTCAGATAAAACATAATTCATGTTTTTATTAAGTTGAAAAAATGCCACCAGAACATTGACATCCGCCATGCCCTGATCTCTGCAAAAATGGCAATATTTCATCAGTTTAAAAGCATTAAACCATTGGTAAAATCTTTTGATAAAAGCCATTTGTGAAGAAACATATTTTCTGCATTCGTTAATGTTTTTTTCAATATCTATGGATTCTAAATAAGAGACCACAACAGTAGGAAGTGTTGCTGAAAGTTCCGGCCAATTATGTGTATACAATAATGGGATCATGTCCGTAAATTTTTTCAACATGATAAACGAGTCAGGGTTGTAGGTTTTAATGTTAACATTATTTTCAACAACATTGCCAACTGCTTTTCCGGTCCCAAAAGGAACTCTGTGTGAAATTCTCGGTGAAGGAATGACGGTAGTTGAAAATATTTCCCCCATAATACCTTTATCACCAATTTTGTGTAAAAAATAAAAATCTTCCCCAGCCTTTTTTTTATTCATTCCCCCAGAAAGACAGTAAGAACTAGCTCTAACCGCCATACTGCTGCCTATGGTCTGAATGGCATAAGGAAGCCTGAGCCACTTTTGAAACCCGACAAAAAGACGTAAATGCAGTTCGTAATCTGTTATAGCTTTGATGACTATGGTAGAATATTCTTTTGACTCTATCGGATGTTCAAAATGGATGCTTGCTGCGTCCCATTTCGGGTGTTCAATAAAAGATTTGTGGATGGCTGTAAAATAATTTTCTGAACATAAACTATCTGCATCAAGACATAAAATAACGGAATCCTGACTATATTCCTTACAAAAATAAATAACTGCATCCATCCCAATTTTTCTCGCTAGTCCGACACCAGCTTCCTTTACAGGCAGACCTGCAGCGTCAATATAAGCGACTTGAAAATTTTTTATATCCTTTATGGTTTCTGTAAATGTCTGGATGCTTTTTATGGTTATTTTATTGTTTTGAAGAATTTTTATCTCGGTATTCTCAGAAGAATTTACTACACAAATGACACAGATTGATAGATCGCAACCTTGGAAAGCGTGCTTTAGAGAATGAAGAACGGGATGAACATCACCTTCGTCATAACAAGGAATGACCACATAAATTTCCGGAAAAAAAGAAAGTTGCAATTCTTTTCCAAATTCAGAAAAAGTGTGTTTTTCTAAATAACCTGAAAAAACAGAATTAAAATCCAATGTCAAACTTTTATGCAAATAAACATGAGAAAAATCAAATAAACAATTTTTATAAAATTTAAATACTTTTGCAATATGAATATTCTTTTACACGAAACTCAACCCTTCAGTAATATTGAGTTGTTCTCAAAATATAGTCAACACAAAAAAGTTGTTATAGAAGCCTGCGAACATTATCAGAAAAGGAGTCTGCGGAACAAATATTATATTCTGACCAGTCAGGGTATTTTGCCATTGGCTATTCCACTTAAAAAGGGTAAAAACAATAAAATGCCTATTAAAGATGTCAGGATATCATTTGAGGAAAACTGGCAAAAAACACATTTGGGTGCCATCAGGGCAGCTTATGGGAAAAGTCCTTTTTTTGAACATTATTTCGATGAAATGGAAATTATTTTTTTGAAAAATCATACCTTTTTATTTGATTTTAATCAAAACGCACTCGAATTTCTCTTAAAGAAGCTAAAGTGCAACATCGAAGTAAAGGAAAGTACATCTTACCAAAAACATTATTCTGAAGATACTGACGATTTTCGCCATCATTTGTGGTCTCCACCTACCAAGACTATGAACCCGACGTGGAAGTACATTCAGTCCTGGTGTGAGCAGGGCGAATTTTATGAAAATCTGAGCACTTTAGATCTTTTGTTTTCTACAGGTCCGGACGCTCTGTTTCACTTATTAAAATTTTCGGAATTAAAATGATTTACAGCAACAAAAAGTAGTAAACAAATTTCTACGACTCGGGCTCAGATATTTTATATCTTTGAATCTTTTACATCCTTTTTTTTGTTAATATATATTATATACTAATCTATCAGAAACATGAAAGCCTACACAGATGATGTTATCATAAAAAAAACGGAAGTCTTACAAATTATTATGGGTGATTTGGCTTTGCTGGCGGGAGAAATTGGCAATGACAACATGATGGATACGGTGAAAGAATTGGCAAACAGGGTTGAAACACCATTTACCTTTGTTATAGTAGGTGAAGTCAAAGCAGGGAAAAGCAGTTTTATCAATGCGTTGCTCCAAACTGATAAAGAGATTTGTAAGGTAGCTCCTTCACCTATGACAGATACTATACAACAGATTCTGTATGGACCCGTCGAAAAAACGGAAATCGTAAATCCATATCTGAAAAAAATCTATCATAACATTGAAATATTAAAAGAAATAGCCATTGTAGACACTCCCGGAACAAACACTATAGTTGAACACCACCAGGAAATAACTGAGAGGTTTATACCCTACTCAGACCTGATTGTTTTTGTTTTTGAAGCTAAAAACCCGTACCGGCAATCCTCATGGGAATTTTTCGACTTTATACATGCTGAATGGAGGCGAAAAGTTATTTTTGTACTTCAGCAAAAAGATTTATTGCCGGAGGAAGATCTTTCTGTCAACATACAGGGTGTCAGAAAACATGCCATAGAAAAAGGGATTGAAAATCCCCTTATTTTTCCTGTTTCTGCCAAACAAGAGTTGGAAAAAGAAATACAGCTCAGTGGGTTTGATTTGCTCAGAAAATATTTACAGGAAAATATTACCGGTGGACGTGCTGCCTTTTTAAAACTGGAAAACAACATCAATACTTTATTAACGATAACCAACAAACTCGATAATTCGATTGACATAAGAAAAAAACAATTTGTTGCTGATAAAGCTTTCAGAGAGGAGATTAGAGAAATCATGAACCAACATGAAAGCAAAACCAAATATCAGATAGAATTGCTGACAGAAAATCTTATTTCCACCTATAACATCATAACTGATGAAAAAAGAAATGACCTGAATGAAGGTTTGTCCTTGGGAAGTGTAATAAAAAGAACGTTTAATTCATTATTTGGAAGCAGTGGAAATTTAAAAGAATGGCTTACTCATCAATCCAAAGATTTTGAATCAAAATTGAATTCCCGCCTGAAAGAAAGATTACAGGGAGGAATTATAGACGTAGCTGAAAATATACAAACCATGGGTAAAATGGTGGATAATAAATTAAAATATTCTGAAACCATTCTCAAAAACAGTGATGAGATTTTTGCTGATATCGCTGAAAAGAGGTTACATGTATTGCTTGACCTTCAGCAAAATGTCGGACAGTTTATGAATACGGCTGAAAATTTTTATGATGAAAAAATCATGAGAGACACAAACAAAATTGCCCCGAATCTGGCTGCCGGAAGTGGTATAGCCATAGTTGGTGTGGTTTTGGCAGCCGCAGTAAATGGAGCCGTCTTTGATATAACGGGTGGAGTCCTTACTGCAGTTGGCGTTTTATTTGCAGGTATTACTTTGGGAATCAATAAAAGTAAAATCATCCGAAAATTTGATGAAGAAATTGAGAGAGGAAAAGAACGGATTGTAGTAGAAATAAAAGAAGGACTTTCTTTATATACGGAACGGATTAAAAATAAAATTGACCTAAATTTTATTGACTTTGATCAATTGCTTGTCAAAGAAGAAAACACCCTAATTCATTTTGAAGAAATGCAGAACAAAATACGTAAAAACCTTCAGGAGTTGTAAAAAATAAAAACCCTGGTCTTACATGTTTTAAGACCAGGGTTTTTATTTCTTTACTTGATTTTAAAGGTATTTTTTCACTTGTTCTTCCAAATCAAATTTCGGGTTTAGTGCCACAATTTTACCATCACGTCCAACTAAAAAAGTTTGAGGAATACTTCTTACTCCATATTCCTGCGCCGGGGCACATTCCCACTTTTTAAGGTCACTGACATGTCCGTCCCAGGTAAGCTGGTCTTGTTGAATAGCTGCCAACCATCTGGTTTTTTGTTGGTCAATGATTTGATTTAATTGTTGCTGATCCTGAATCTGCGCAGAAGTTCGGCTGTCGACGCCATCAAGGGAAACACTAAAAACATCAAAACCTTTTGACTTGTACCTGTTGTAAATGTCAACCACCATTGGATTGGCCTTACGGCAAGGACCACACCATGAAGCCCAGAAATCAATCAATACGACTTTACCCTTGTAACTTGACAATTTCCTTACTTTACCATCAGGTCCGGGCAAAGAAATTTCAGGAGCGGGTTGTCCTACCTGAATTTTTGCTGCTGCACTTTGCATTTTTATACTTTGAGCAAGCTGACCAACAACCTGTTGATAAAATTGTGCTGTTTCCTGTTCAGGATAGGCTGTCAAGTAACGGCTGCTGACTTTATTGTGTAAATCAATAAATTCCGGCCTTACAGTAAATAATCTATTGGCAATCTGATAACCGATCATAGGATCTGCCGTTTCACCAGTATATTTTTGCAATGAAGGGACATCCATTTTTTTATTAATATAGTCCTGCACTTTTTGTGTATATTCTTCAGTAAGCGGCGAACCGGTTACCGTATATTCAAAGTTATTTAATTGTGAGAGACTACCGTTTACAACCACCTTTTTTTCACTGCCGTTTGATAAAATATCTACCAACTGAGCACCGATTCTCAACCTGTAAATTCCTTTTTTTAAACCTTCAGGAATTTTAAATTCAAAAGTCCCGTCCTGACCTGTTTCAGCGGTCAATAAAATTTCGGAATTATTACCCCCTTTCATTTTGTCAAGATATACAGACATCTTGGAAGCACCCTCAATTTTACCTGATATACTAGTGCCTTTATTGGCTGCACATGCCGAAACCATCAAAATTGAAAAAACAAGAAAAAAGATATTCTTTACCATGAAAATTACATTTTTAATAAATAATCAAATATTTTTTGAAACAATTTGCAAAAGTAAACAGGAAAATGTAGTCTGACAACAAAATCACAGCTGACGCTTTAAAAAACCTGCTTTTTCAGCTATATTTATGAATATATTAACAAAATAAATGATGTATACCTGATTATTCACCCTTCATCACACCCTAATGAAACTTTAAAAAGCAAATGTTGCCTGAATATTTTACTTTGTCAACCGTTTTCTGCCTGAGGTTGTCTTTTTTCCTTCATTTTCAAAACCGGCAGCCAATTTGTTTTTAATAAATAAAACTGCTTTTTCCAGTTCTTTCATAAATTCAGACAAATCTTCTTTATAAATAAATATTTTATTTCTTACAATAGGTTCAGAAGCCGATTTTTTATTGGTCTCTGATATGACAAGAAACAGTTCTTCCAATTTGGATTTCTCCACATCAATAAAATAAGTTCTTGTTTCCCCTGATTTAATTTTTACCGAGTGTTCAGGTTTTGCTCTGTTAAAAGTTTTTTCATTCATTTTATTACCTCTTTTAGTAACAGAAACACAAATTTAACAATTAATCCTTACAAACAATGCAGCGTATGAAGTAAATCTAACTTCCGAAAATCAGGAAAAAAATTTCACACTTCAATGTTTTCAACTATTTCCAAACCATAACCAATAAGGCCAATTCTTTTTTTGTGGTGATTAGAAATCAATTTCAATTTCTTAATCCCCAAATCCTTCAAAATCTGGGCACCAACACCATAATCTCTTTGCTCCATTGAATCATGAATCTGCATTGTTTCTTTATTTTCATAAAGCTTTATTTTATCCAAAACAGAGTCTTTTTTTTCACCTTCCTGGATAATTACAAGCACCCCTTTTTTTGATTCGGCTATTAGTTTTAATGCTGCTGTCAATTGTTCACCATATCCTCCAAACAATATCCCCAAAAAGTCTCCTGTTCCTGAACGGGAATGAACTTTTACCAAAACTGGCTCTTCCGCTTCCCATTGTCCCATACAAAAAGCCAGGTGGATGTCGCCAGTGGTAACTTGACGAAATGCGACAACATTAAATTCTCCGAACTTTGTAAAAAAAGCAGATGACCAGATTTTCTCAATCAGTCTTTCTGTTTTCAAACGGTAAGCAACAAGATCTTTAATGGTCACAATTTTAATTTCCATATTTTTACTCAGATCCAATAATTGCGGCAATCGCGCCATGGAACCATCTTCATTAAGAATTTCAACAAGCACCCCGGCAGGATAAAATCCTGCCATCCTTGCCAAATCAACAGCCGCCTCCGTATGGCCTGTTCTTCTTAAAACTCCTCCGTCTTTCGCTATTAAAGGGAAAATATGTCCTGGTCTAGCAAAATCATCCGCTTTAGTGCCGGTATCAACCAAAGCTTTGATACCGGTAGCACGATCATATGCCGAAATTCCAGTCGTACATCCCTGCCCTACCAAATCAATTGAAACGGTAAAAGCGGTATTGTGTAAAGCTGTATTGGATTTTACCATAAGGTCAAGTTCGAGTTCTTTAGCTCGTTTTTCTTCTATTGGAGCGCAAATCAATCCTCTTCCGTATTTAGACATAAAATTGATCATTTCAGGAGTTATGGCTGCTGCTGCACAAATAAAATCACCTTCATTTTCTCTGTCTTCATCATCTACAACAATAATCACTTTGCCGTTTTTAATATCGAGAATAGCTTCTTCTATTGTGTGTAAACCAGTGGTTTGAGCTTCAGTAAGGATCATAAAGGCCAGGATTTTACTATTTAGATGCAAAGATACGAGATAATGAATCTATATTAGTAGTCCAACTATAATTTTGTTTAACAAAATTTTTTGCCTTAATCCCGATATTTAATATTGTCTCTTCAGAATTTAACAATTGTTTTATTTTTTCACTGAATGTTTCAGCGTCATTGGCCAAAACAATTTCAGTCCCATCTTCAGCCCTGATGGCATTATTTACCACTGAAGTGGTAATACAAGGTAATCCCATGGCCATAGCTTCGAGGATTTTATTTTGTTGTCCGGTTCCGCTCCAAATGGGGGCAATAAATATTTTTGCCTGGGCATAAGCCTCACGAATATCATCATACCAACCTCCCACACTCACTCTGTGTGATGCCAGTTGAAGCACTCTTTGATGTGGTCTTGCCCCGGCAATCAACAAATTGATACTTTCAGGAAGTAATGGCATAATAGTATTTACCAAAAACTCGACTGCTTCAATATTGGGCAGATACCCCATATTTCCCACAAAAACAAGATCAAAATACTTTTCCTCTTTTGGGTAATTAAAAAAACTATCATCTACCCCATTTGGATTGATAATAATTTCATTTTGTTCATTTTTACCTGTGAGTGCATAACAATCCTGGTCAGAAATAATGGTAAAATAATCAAATTCCGATAAAAGTTTCTGTTCATATTTTTTCATAAGAGAGGATTCTTTTTTATAAACCCATTTAATGGGCCATCTGGCTACTCTAACCCTTCTCTCCATTCCCACACCAAAGGCATCCATGTAATCCAATGTTTTTTTGTACGGTAAATCTGAAACATAACAAGCCATTCTTGCTAATTGGCAATATAAGTGATCAGGATTAATAATTTTTATTTTTTCACCAATACTCTTTTTAATATCTTCCTGGTAAAAAAATAAAGTCTGCCATGGTAATCCGGAAAAAAGACCTTTTAAAACCGAAAAAATTCTATTAAAATAATCAAGCCTGTAGAAATGAATTTCTTTTACAAATGGTAAAATATGTTCAAAATCAGCTTTTGAAGTTTCTTCTTCACTGATAGCAAAAAGATAAAGGTCGCACGTTCGCTGCAGCCCTCTTAGTTGATAATACAGTCTGAGTTTATCCCCTTTTTCCAAAGGATAGGGGAAGCGGGAAGCAAAAACTGCCACCTTTGGTTTTGGATGATAAATATTGTTGTCCAATTTTAAAAAGCTATTCTCCGTATGAAACACTTATGGCGGGTGATAATCCAAGAACATTATGTACACCCCCGGCGCCTCTGATGGTACATTTTGAAAACACTTGATAGGCAATCCCAAAACTATAAAACCCCGCATTAGGGTTGATTCCGGTCTGAAGCATCAGTGTTTTTATGACATTATAGGAAAGTCCGAATTTAAATTCCCATTGTTCCCTGCTTAATTCCTTCTCAACTTCCGCATATATAAAAACCTTTTCAGAAGGAGAATATGTCAGACCTGTTCTGAATCTGGGATATAGTTGGTTATTATCTGACAATTCAATACTGACGGGACTGAATATGTGGGCTGATATCATAAAATGTCGGTCGAGTTTTAATGAGCTTCCAATGGAAAAACTTCCCGTATATCTTGCCTCTCCTGTGTTTTGAAAATGAAATCCAAACATACTCAACATTCCTCCCAAGGTAATTCTTTCGCTTAGTTGTCTGCCATAAGCCAGACTATATTGTTGTTCGTTATACAACTCACTTCCAAACTGTGAAAACATAAGTCCAAAAGTCCCAAATCCAAATTTTTTAGCACCTGAAATCTGAATAGAAGTCAAATCTTCCAGATTAAATCGTCTTTCATAACTCACATCAGCAGCCCAGTTTTTAATTCCTGCCAGTCCTGCCTGATTGTAATACATTGCGCCAATACCTGCCACCGACAACCCGGTTCTGCCCATTCCGGAAAAATGAGCTCCTCCTGAATTAGAAAAATGAAACTGGCCTGCCAATGAACTGGAAACTAAAAAGAAAATGAGGAATACTCCATTATTTTTTAAGAATTTTACTCTTGAAGTAAAAAACAGGTTGCTATTTATTTTGGCATATTTCATTTTGGCTATAGATCAGAATTTCAAGTATTTTCTTTGGTGCAATTAAATCCCAAATGTTTTTAATTTAGATTAAAAAGAAAAATCAGATAAACACACCAACTTTCCCGGGTGTAAATTTACATAAATTGATGTAAAAAAAAAGAAATTATGGGTAAGCATTACATCAGGTATTTTAAAAATTCAAATAAAAACAAATTTATATGTACTTTTGACTCTCACAAACCATAAAAATAATGACGTAATATCCGTCCGGTAAATCCTTTATGGTTACAACAACCTAATGGGAGAAATTTCTGTTAAGGTATTTTGATGTTCAAAAAGTAATTTTTCATACTTATATACAATCACCAGTTTATTTTTACATGAACTTAAATATTTTCAGACATTTCGGAAATTTTATACTCTGGCAATCCCAGATTTATAAAAAACCTGAAAAATTTTCAATGTATTATAAAGAAACAATCCGTCAGATGTACGACATTGGTATTGGTTCTTTTCCGATCGTTTTTTTAATTGCGATTTTTATAGGGGCTGTTACTGCTGTTCAATTTGCATATCAAATGCAGGGAACATTAATTCCAAGATTTTATATTGGTTATATAGTAAGAGATATGACTATTATTGAATTGGCTCCAACTATAACATGCCTGGTTCTGGCCGGTAAAGTTGGTAGTAACATGGCTGCTGAACTGGGCGGTATGAGGCAAAAAGAACATATAGATGCCATGGAAATCATGGGCGTCAGCACTTCTACATTTTTAGTTTTGCCGAAGGTAATTGCCTCTCTGGTCATGATACCCATATTGGTTTGCGCTGCAGCTATTATTGGAATTTTGGGTGCTTACATTGCAAGTGTGCCGACCGGGTTATTTTTAAATGAAGAATTCATAAGAGGAATCAGGTCATTTTTTGTTCCATACAATGTATTTATGATGTTTGTTAAAGCTTTTGTTTTTGCCTACATATTGACCAATGTGGCTTGTTATCAAGGTTATTTTGTAAAAGGAGGAAGCATTGAACTCGGGGCAGCCAGCACAAGAGCCGTTGTCTACAGTAATATTTTAATATTATTGGCTGATTATATAATTGCATTGATTTTAACGGTTTAGGTATGATAAAAATTGAACATATATCAAAGTCATTTGGCAAACAGGAAGTTTTAAAGGATATCAATTTCACTTTTGATGCAGGTAAAACCAATTTGATTATTGGCAAAAGTGGGTCAGGTAAGACAGTCCTCCTTAAAATACTTATAGGGCTGACACAACCTAATTCCGGAGATGTGTGGTTTAATGACATCAACCTAACGAAAGCTTCTAAAGACAGTTTAAGAGCATTAAGGCTACAATGTGGCATGTTGTTTCAAGGGAATGCATTGTTTGATTCAATGACGATTGAAGAAAATATACGATTCCCAATGGATATGTTCTCTACAAAAACGCCAAAAGAAAAACTCGACAGAGTCAATGATTGCCTTAACAGGGTAAATCTTGAAGGAGTTAATAAAAAATTTCCTTCTGAAATATCCGGAGGAATGCAAAAAAGAGTAGGAATTGCCCGCGCCATTGTCCTCAATCCCAGATATCTTTTTGTGACGAACCTAACTCCGGTCTCGATCCTAAAACCGCTATCACCATTGACAACCTCATTCAGTCTATCACGAAAGAAAATAATATAACCACTGTCATCAATACCCATGACATGAATTCGGTTATGGAAATCGGAGATAAAATTTGTTTGCTTGAAAACGGTATACTTGCCTGGCAAGGAAATAAAGATGAAGTATTGCAGGATGAAAATGAAGTACTTCACAATTTTATTTTTGCTTCTCCGTTTTTGCAGAAATTAGTCGAACACATCAAGTAAGTGATTCTGATTAATTACTTTAAAAACCGTTTATTCTCTGCTTTTCTACGGCTTAATAACTGAAAACAATTTTTTCCATTCCTTATGATGTTTATCTGAGGCAATAAAAACATAAGTTCCTGTTGGGAAAAGGTGGCAATCAATCGTAAATACGTCCCTGATGGTTTCATTTTGAGCCCACATCATCTTACCTTGGATATCCGTGATGTATACTTTGTCATATTGATTACGTAACTGTACAGTTAAAAATTGAGAAACCGGCAGAGGATACAATTCAAAACCCGATGGAAACTCGTTGACTGAAGATTGAAGGTCTATAGTAAAACTAATTTTTTTATTGCAGTTATTAAAATCCTGAATTTCAATTTCATACGTGCCAGGTGCCAGTTTTGACAAATCTAACAAAGGAGTAATTGAATAAGGAGGTGTTCCTCCCGTTATTGCGATATCAGCTGTCCCGTTATCTGAGCCCGTTGAAGGAGTTGTTGCCACAGAGACAGAAATGGGTTCCGGTTGGTCCACTATAAAATCCATTCTAATTTTATCTTCAGTAATAATACTTTGTATTTCAAGAGAATACTCACCTGCTCCAATGTCAAATACATCTTTAGTATCTTCTCCGTTATTCCAAATATACCTAATCACGTTTTGATCCCCTGAGACCATAACTTCAATTGACCCGTTTGAATCCCCGAAACATTTGGGTTTCGTTATCGTATAAGCATTTATAACCGGCAGGCTCGAAGCAGTATTTACATTTTTACATATTTTTGATTCCGGACAAATCCCATTTGTTGCAGTAAGACATACTTCATACACCCCGGGTGCATTATAAATATGGACAGGTGATATCTGGTCAGTCTGGTTTCCGTCCCCAAATGACCACAAATAACCTGATGAATTATTTGAAAGATTATTACATTGAATCTTTTCATATACAATGACCGATGAAAAATTAGCCACCGGAATGTTTGATTCGTTTATGGTTATACTAATAGTTTTACCTAAGGAGGAATTAAAATAAGATCCACTTCCTGATTGGGTCAACTCAACACTTTTAACCATAAAAGTCAATTTTTTTCCTGTTTCCATACAATTTACAGCGAATTGGGTTTGGTCGGTTACCATAGATATCGGATTATGTTCACCATTCTCCATTACTCTGTACACCATAAACATATTATGGTCAGGATCAGCTTTTTCCCATTGAAGCAATACAGTTCCAGCATCCTCAACAGCCGTTAGTCCCTTTACAGGCAAAATAGGGTGAAGCCTTAATGTAGGGTCTCCCATTAATGCTACATGACTGGACTTTTCTCCGAATCCGGTCGAAAAAAATACATTTGAAGCATTTTGTGTTAATCTTGTACCGAAACCAATGTGGGCACCTGATGCCATAGAAGTCAGATACCAGTTAGGTCTGCCTGCCCAACAATTTGTAAGAACATCTCCTGAAGCCAAAGCTGATCTCAAAAAATTATTTTGTGTGTCCCAATCACCAAAGTAACTGCCAAAATTCATAGTAAAAACCGTTTGCAGTGATTTTGTCGCCCAAAGATTCTGCGTCGTTCCTATACCTCCGCAACTGGTATAAGACCCAGGTCCGCAAGCATATGAAAATACATATTTGTTATTTTGCAGTACCTGATCATAATCTCCTGATATTACTTGCCCGTTTCCAAACATAGGAAGGAAATTGCGCCACCCGTTCTGTCCAAAACCTTCTTCAAATGAAGCAAAATTATTTTCTATGATGGCCCTGTTTGTATAGGGCTTCTCCCCTATCCGCCATTGGTGGTTTTTATTTAAATATTTTCTTAACAATTCTGCCTCGCTAATGGCCAGAGCAGGAAGTTTTGAAAAATCAATTCTTCCGATTTCAAGTTCCGGGGCACTTGGAATGATAACCTGATCAAATTTTCCATCTCCGGGTGTATTTTGATTTTCGATTCTTGTAGCTGCAGCATTATTTACGGACAAATCTGTCCAGACTCCATCCATATCCGCATAATATACATCTGATGGCCATGCTCCGGAATGGTCAGGATGACCATCAATGGCTGTATTACCGGAATAAGGAACCGGAATATTGCCAAATAAAATCACAGATTGTGATAATGAATAATTGGTTTTATACCAGGCTTTTATTTTGGTTTTCACTGAAACAACCGATTGTGTCTGGAGAATGTGTATGGTATCTACAAGCCAACCATCAGCCTGAATATCGTGAGACCATACATTAATCTCCGCTTCCACACTGTTGACAAACCGGCTATCCAAAACCAAAAGACATCTACCCCTTTGATGAATCAATGGCTGTTCTATACCAAAATCAATAAAGCCGGAACCCGTTGCTTTTGTTATACGGTAATTGTATCTTTTGCCCACCTCAAAACCTGCAACGACAAATGAATCAATATTGGCATTCACCGTACCCATATTGGTAAAGGTTGGATTGGCCTGATACTTCACAGAACCAACATTATAGGTTGTGGCAGCAGGGTCATTCACCCATTTCAAAACTGCTTTATCTGTAGAGTTATGATACTCAAACCAAACAGGAACGGATTTTTTAAGATCATTACCCAGCTGGCCATTCAGATGTATTATCTCAAGAAAATTAAAAATTACCAATAAAAAAGGGAATAAAATATATTTTGCCATATAAGATCCTCTAATTTTCTGTAAAAATAAATAAGAATATAGAAATATCCGGGATTTTCTGATTTTTTTATTTAGTGCTGCCATTAACTTAGAATAAAATGTTAAATGTTTTAGAATAGATATTCATATGATTATTAGAATTTAATACAAATAAAAAATCAATATGTAAATAAACTGTCCAAAAGAAAATATTTTAAGGAATTAAATACCTTTTCCGTCTCAAAAATAAGTTAAAACTCATTTTTTTTCATACATATTTAAAATTTTCATTACCTTTCGACCTTAAATTTCATTCAAATATATAGTTATCTGATTTTTCTTTAAGTAAACTAAAATATGTAATGAAAAATAAAGTTTGTTCGTTGTATCGCTTGAGTATCTGTAAAGACTTAAGTTTCAGTTTTCGAACCCCAAGTTTTAATTTATTAATAAATATACAAAACTGGTAAAATCCGTAAAACACAAACATGATAGATGTAGAATCATGAAAATATATGGATTTCAACCAGCATTAAAAAAATAAAATTAATCAAATGAAATATTGTAAAGTCTATTTCTTTTTACTGTTTTGGGTCTCAACAGCGTGTTTGAATGGCCAGGATACACACTTTACCAATTATCATTTTACACCTCTTACTGTAAATCCGGCATATACAGGTGCATTTTATGGTAGCTATAGAGTGGGAGGTATTTACAAAGACAATTACACCCTGGCTAAAAATGCCAATGGTTATCACACTATAAATGTATTTGCAGACGCCCCTATCATCAAAGGTTTCAGAAGTACAGACTGGATAGGAATCGGTGTGGAAACCAATCAATTTTCCTATACAGGATCGACTAAAAATGACGAACGGAATCCCGAAAAATATTCGTTTAACTGGACTAACTTCAAAATAAGCGGTGCCTATCATTTTTCTTTAAACAAAAAACAAACCCGCGTTTTGACACTTGGTGTTCAAATGAATATGTCCAGTATTAATTTTAATGATGAAGGATTAAAAAACTTAAACAACACAAGATACAGTATTGCTACCGGATTAGCTGACCCTGACATGACAAGATTTTTGAGTTCAGTTACCAAACAGACAACTAATAGTGCACAAGCCAGAGCAAATTATCGGGATTTCAGTACAGGATTGTTATTTGTCGATAAAACAAAATCCCGTGAATTGAGGTTTGGTTTTGCCCTGGAAGGAATTACAAGACCAGAATATGCAGGCAGAGACACATCACGTGCCAACGCCAGTGTAGCCCCTTTCAGAAAGCCGCTTGGACTGCACATTCACGGAGAGTATGAAATGATTCTTAACAAAACTACACGAATTATTCCCGCTGTTTATTATTATTCTCTTGGTGTAGCCAATGCCTTGAATGTTAATGGCAGAATAAAATACCTGATTAATCCGGAAAAAGATGTGACCCTTGTAGGAGGTGCCGGCCTCAGGAATTTCAGACAAGCTATTTTATTATTTGGTGCAGAATTCGGAAATTACCAATTGGGTGGTAGTTTTGATTTTGACCTTTCAGAAAGTGCTATTGCCAGCGGAGGTTTTCATGGATTTGAAATCGGATTGATTTATAAAGGTTTGATTCATAAAAAACCTAAAACCACGCCTATCATACTTTGTCCAAGGATTTAATCCACTTTTTTTATAAAAATAAATAGATCATAATGAGATTATATATAATTGCGTTTATTTTACTTATTAGTTTTTCAAGCAGGCTTGTAGCACAACCTTATTTTGAACCATCGTATGAAATGCTTTTAAAAACGGCAGAAAAATGCGCTGAAGACCATGATTATTACAGTGCCATAGATTTATTTGAAAAAGCTTTTGAAAAAAGTACCGACTTAAATCTCAAAGTTGCCATAGGTGATTTGTATTTCAAAGTCAGAGATTTTGCGAAAGCACAAAAAGCGTATGAAAGAGTATTAAAAAAGGATAAAAGAAAGGAATACGATGATATAAGGCTTGCATATGCCAAAGTTCTTAAGGCAAATGGCAATTATAAGGAAGCCATGGTACAGTTGAATTATATCATTACCACGACCAAGGATGAAAAAGAAAAAGAGGAAGCCACCGTTTTGTGGAAAGGTATAAAACTCATGGACACATTTAATCAGAATGTGGAAGCCGAAATAAAACCTCTCGGAGAAAATGTAAATTCGGCATCTGCTGAATCATCTCCTGTTTTTTACCCTGACGGGACTTTATTTTTTTCATCATTCAACAGAAAAAAAGAAATTATCCTTGATGGAGATGAAAGTGATTACCATGCTAAAATATATTTGTCAAAAAGAGCGGGAAAAGGAGAATTTGATAAAGCTACTGCTCTACCGGCTTTGATCAATAGAGACAAATTCAACAACAGCGGTATTACTTTTACTGAAGATGGAAAAACCATGTACTTTACCAGGGTCAAATTAAAAAACAATGGTGTGGAGAGTTCTGTGTTATACGCTGCTGATTATAATGGCGGCGAATGGTCTGCAGCAAAAGAAGTAACCCAGTTAAAATCAAATTTTAAAATTCAGCATCCCTGTCTTGGGGAATTGTTTGGTGAAAAAGTCCTGTATTTCAGCTCAGACATGGACGGCGGATTAGGTGGTTCAGACATTTATTATTCCACTCTAAGAAACGGCAATTTTTTAACGCCTGTAAATCTGGGCAATACCATTAACACACCATTTGATGAGATTACGCCGTTTTATTATGATGGCAATTTATATTTCAGTTCGAATGGCCATCCAGGAATGGGAGGTCATGATGTTTTTCAAGCCACATGGACAGGGTCAACCTGGTCAGATATGATCAATATAGGATTCAATTATAATTCTTCTTACGATGATTTTGGTTTACATTTTAATCAGGGAGGAACCAGTGCTCTTCTCGTTTCCAACCGACCTTATGATTCAAAAATAAAAATGAATAACAATGCCAGTTGTTGTGATGACATTTTTATGATTAACATCAGAGAAAAAGTCATAGAATTAATAGTTTTAGTGAACGACGAAAAAGGACCTTTAGATGATGCTGTAGTGGAATTGATCAATATTGGTGGGAAAGATCCCCTACTCGTAGATAAAAAATCCAATAATGCAGGTAATAAATTTGGATTTTCTTTGGATGGAGATAAATCTTATTTAATACAGGTAACACGTGATGGTTATTATCCTGATACCCTTACCTTCAATACCAGAGGCATTTTTGATGATCAGGTAATTACAAAAACCATTGTGCTAAAAGCAAAACCAAGGTCAGAAGATTATGATACGTATAGTATCAACGAACCGATACGCCTCAATAATATTTACTATGATCTTGATAAAGCAAATATTCGTCCTGAAGCAGAAAAAGACCTTTTAGGTGAAAAAATGTTGTTAAACCGTTGTAAAAATGGAATCAAATGTTCTGAAGATGAACACAGAATCAACAGAAGGACCGAGTTTAAAATCATTGCAGGTCCTCAAACCATTGAAGTTAAAAAGTCAAGACTGGAAAACACAACGCAGGACAAAAAATAAAACCCTGATAATGCTTTTTTAAAGGCTTAATACTTCCTGGTGATTCAACTACCCGAAATGAAGATATCTTTTCGAATGCGGTACATCAAACCTTGAATGAACCCTTATACACTAAGAAGTTATTCTACGTTTTATCCAAAATGTGCATTGATTTTCTTGATCTTACAGATAATACACACTTAAAATTAGTACTTGGAAATATTTTCCGGAATCCTGATTTTAATCTCCGAACCTGGTACAGGGTTAACTTTATCAGAAATCAGCCAAGGGTTGTAATATTTAAGCAGTCGGTACGTCAGCCCGTTTTCATGTGCAAAATCTGCCAGACTTGTTATCGGTTTATCTACTGAAACATATCTGAAAATTGGCATTACCTTATAATGATGTTCATCTTCGATGTAATAACCAAAATCAGATGGATTTCGCATTATTTCTTTGATAGCAATGATGCGGAAAACATATCGGGAAGTTTCTTCACTTATTGACAAATCATAATATGAGTCTTCTTTTTGTTTGACCATCGCCGCCGCAAAAGCAGTTGGCCCCATGTTGTAAGCACCGGCCACGTTTGTCCAATTATGAAATCTGCTTTTCATTTGCTTTATATATCTGCATGCCGCAAGCGTTGATTTTTCGAGGTGGTATCTTTCATCAATTTCATCATTAATAATAAGGCCGAATTCCATCGCTGTTGGTTTCATAAACTGCCAGAATCCTTTGGCGTTTGCTGAAGAAGTGGCATTTCTTAAACTACTTTCGGCAACTGAAAGATATAAAAAGTCTTCAGGAATATTATTTTTTTCCAGTATAGGTTTAATTTCAGGAAAATATTTATAAGCCATTTTTAAATGAAGTAATGTGGTAGATTGCCAATATGCATTGACCAGCAACTCCCTGTCTAATCTCTCACGTGTATCGTCGTTTAAAGGAACCTTTTCCCCGGCAAAGGTAAAGTCCCTTGAGAGTTTAACGGAACGTATCTGTTGAGGCAAATCAAAAAAAGGTGCCAAAGCAGCCTTTTCTTTGGATGACCACGAAAAAAAAGAGATAATGGCAATGACCAGAAAAAGAGGTAAACCAAAAAACTTTATTTTATTCCGAAACTCCACGATTTATTAATTTATTACATTAATATTGATGCTACAACGCTTTTATCAGGTATAGTATTATATACTGATTACATTAATTTCTTTTTATATACAGGAACTGTACTACAAGGTTCTCCAAACATAATGCTACCGGCAATAGGCATTAAATGTTTCGTAATCCTGGCATAAGCATCTTCAGGTACCGTTTTGTGTCCACAACCTTTAACCACTATTTTCTGGTTCTCATACGGCGTCCAATCAAATTTTTCCAGTGCATGATAATACCATGTTTTAATAAATTCTTTTTCAGTTCCTACAAAAATATCATTGGCACCTCCGTGTAAATATTGTGAAATAAGCATATAAGCCCAAAGTGGCACTATGGCATCTGTACTACACAAAATAAGTACAGTTTTGTCTCTGAAAACTGACCAGTCCAGTTCTTTTAATGCTGTTCTGAATTCTTTTTCCTTCAAGATAAGTCCGTGAAACAAAAAATCAGAAATATCAAAAACCTTAAAATCACAGGTTGGATAAAAATCTTCAAGATTTATAGTTATGATTCCACTACTGGCGACACGATTAATAAGTTGAGTCTCCATATTTAATTTTTGATTACAACAATTCAGTGTTACATTAAGTTTTAAGATGAAATCGTATTGACATCTGGTTCAGCTTCTCCAATTTGATTTACTTCAGGTTCAATATCTTTTAGTTTGGGGAGTTCTTCCATAGATTTTATTCCGAAATAGTCCATAAACTTAGCGGTAGTATTGTATAAAAGAGGGCGACCAGGGCCATCACTTCGTCCGAAAATTTCAATGAGTTCCTTGTCAAGCAATTTTTGAACACTGAAATCACTGTTGACTCCCCGAATCAATTCAATTTCCGTTTTGGTAACAGGTTGTTTGTACGCAATAATTGACAAAGTTTCAAGAGCGGCTTTACTCAATTTTTTATGCGAATTTTGTCTTAAAAAAGTACTTAAGGTAAGATGATATGCTCCTTTTGTCATAAACCGAAAACCACCGCCAATTTCTACTATTTCAATAGCATATTTTTCGTCAAGATATCTTTGCATCAGTTCGTCGATGGCACTACTGATTTCAGCTTCTTCAAAATTTGTCTCAAAACATTCATTCAGTGTCAGTCGGATTTCATCAAAACCAATGGATGGGTTTGCCAAAAAATTAAACTTTCTATATGTGGAATAATTCTGTTCAACGAAATACATTTGGATGCAAAAATACAAGATTAAAACCAAAAATTTTACTTAGTTGGATAATTCTTAATGCAAAGGTGGAGGATTTCTGCATATTGAACAGAGGCCTACACATTTAATTAAGGTCTGTAAAAAGAAAATATCCAAATCAGTAATATCACAAATGAAAATATAATAAAAAATGATAATACGTACTGCCAGTAATCATTGGATTTTTGAACAGGTTCTATAAAAACAGGAACCGATTCACCCTCGAGTTGATATTCAAAAGTACCATCTTCCAGAAGTTTTATCGACATCTGAAGAAGATGATTTTCAATACAAAATGAATACGTTTTGGTATCGTGTACTAAAAAATCAATGATTAAAATTTCACCGTTACAATGAATGAGGACATTATGTTCCGTATCTCCATGAAAAAGATTTACTTCATATTTTTTACCGTACGGTAAGGTGTAAAACCATGAAATCTGTGCCAAATAAAGTTTCTGTTTAAATTTCTGAAGTCCGTTTTGTTCAGGATTTCACCAACTTAACGTTAATAAGTTTGTACATCAGTCGGTTGATATCTTTATCATTTAATTGGAGTACGCCTTTTATGGTTATTGATTCTGCCGAATATTTTATGGGTTCAAGGGACATTACTTCCATGACCGTTTCCGGCCCTGCTCCACCACAAAAAAAACACATACTGTAGGGAAAAGCTGAAAAAATAAATTCTTTATGAGATTTATAACCTTCTACCGGAATGATATACCCTTTGAGCGTTATTTCTTTATTGTTCAGTGCTTTCACCTGATCACTGAAAACAGGCTTATCAATTTTAAATCCCATTAGTTCGTCGTATTCCTTTTTGTAGGAAATTTTCCCTAAAGTTTTCCAGACATTTTCACTGTTTTGGCTGTATGCCAATGAAGAATAACACAAAAAAAAGGTCAGAAAAAATAATGATTTTACCATGTGGCTTTATTGATTTTAAAAAATATTTTTTATAGCAATATGTAAAGAAACGTTTAAAATAGACTAAAGGTTTCAGTTCCAAGGTATTCATGGGAAGGGACAAATGGCAAAAGGCAATGATTACCAATAAAAGTAATCCTCACAAAATAAACAACTCATTTGTATAGGTAAACTTAAAGAGATGTTCAAAATTCATACATAAACATTTCATAAATAATTTTATCTTTGCAAGGTATATTACGTAGTAGAATATTTTTGTCATTTTAAAGATAATACATGGAATTTTTGTTAACCGAAGAACAATTGGCTGTCCAGGAAGCAGCCAGAGAATTTACTAAAAACGAGTTACTTCCCGGGGTCATAGAAAGAGACAAAAACATGAAATTTCCTAAAGACGAAGTCAGGAAAATGGCAGAAATGGGTTTTTTAGGGATGATGGTTGACACAAAATACAATGGTGGCGGTATGGATACGCTTTCGTACGTATTGGCCATGGAAGAATTATCCAAGGTAGACAGTAGTTGTTCAGTCATAATGTCTGTCAATAATTCCTTAGTTTGCTGGGGATTGGAAGTATATGGTAATGAAAATCAAAAAGAAAAATATTTAACCAAACTGGCCAGCGGAGAATGGATCGGATCTTTTTGTCTTTCCGAACCTGAAGCCGGATCAGATGCTACAAGTCAAAGGACAACGGCCATAGATATGGGTGATCACTATCTGATCAATGGCACTAAAAACTGGATAACCAATGGTGGTTCTTCGTCTATTCATCTGGTCATTGCCCAAACAAATACCGAACTTGGCCACAAAGGAATTAATGCATTTATTGTGGAGACATCCTGGCCCGGTGTGAGTATTGGTGCCAAAGAAGATAAACTTGGCATCAGGGCTTCAGATACACATACTATAATGTACACAGATGTAAAAGTTCCAAAATCAAACCGTATCGGAGAAGATGGTTTCGGTTTTAAATTTGCTATGAAAGTTCTTTCCGGCGGTAGAATAGGAATTGCCGCACAAGCGCTCGGTATTGCTGCCGGAGCGTATGAACTGGCTGTTAAATATGCAAAAGAAAGAGAAGCGTTTGGAAAACCTATCGCACAACATCAGGCTATAGCTTTTAAACTGGCCGATATGGCAACAGAAATAGAAGCAGCAAGACTTTTGGTATACAGGGCAGCCTGGCTTAAAGATCAAGGGATGGATTACACAGGAGCTGCAGCCATGGCCAAACTATTTGCCTCTGAAGTTGCGATGAAACATACGGTGGAAGCCATCCAGGTGCATGGCGGTTACGGATATGTAAAAGAATATCATGTCGAAAGATTGATGAGAGATGCCAAAATAACCCAGATCTACGAAGGCACTTCAGAAATGCAAAGAATAGTCATCAGCAGAAACATTCTAAGTGGCCAGTTGTACGAACCAATGATGAAATCAGGTGAAAATTAATTTTCTGAAGCAATTAAAAATTCCAAATTCCCTTAAGGTGGGAACTTTTTGGCAAATTCCCGTTAAAATACATTGGACTTTTGGTTTACTTTTAAGTTTGCTTGTTTTTTCAGCCTACAAAAATGGGTTTAGCCTTCATCAGACAATAGGGTTTGTCTTGTTTTTTTTATGTGTATTTATTTGTGTGGTTTTTCATGAATTCGGCCATGCTTTAATGGCCAGAAAATTTAATGTAACCACTAAAGATATCATTCTCTCACCCATTGGGGGAGTGGCAAGATTGGACAATTTACCAAAAAATCCATTTCAGGAATTAATGATTTCCTTTGCCGGTCCGGCAGTTAATTTAGCCATTGCTGCTATTCTTATACCGATACTGCATTTTGGTTTCGATACTGGGTGGCCAAGGCTTGATGATTTCAAATATGACAAACCTGTCGAATTTTTTAAGTACCTTGCCTTTGTGAATATCGGGCTTTTTATTTTTAATCTGGTACCTGCTTTTCCTATGGATGGTGGCAGAATTTTGCGTTCCGTTTTGGCTATGCAAATGGACAAAGTAAAGGCTACAAAAATAGCATCTTTAGTTGGTAAAGTCATTGCCATCTTATTTATTATAATTGGAGTTTTTTTTCAGGTACTTTCATTATCCTTGATAGGAATATTTATTTTTTTGATGGCCGGCCTTGAATACAAAAGTTTAAGAATGAATGAACTGATGAAAACCACTAAAGCTTCCGATATTATGAAAACTCAGTTTTCTATGATTTCTCCCGAAGATAGTTATGAAAAAATTATACAGTTATATACAACAGCCAGTGAAAAAAACTTTCTTGTTTTTGCCAAAGGCAATGATGTGATAGGCTGTATTCCTGAGTTATATATAAAAGATGTCCTAAAGAGAGATAATAAGGATATTCTGGTAAAGGATCTTATAAATTTACATTTTGGAATTTTCCCCTCTTATACAAGCCTTGAACAACTTATGACGGTTATGAAAGAAAAAGGCCTGTCCATTGTTGGGGTCGAAGAAGATCAAATGGTGGTTGGTGTTATTGACAGAAATTTGCTTCAGAATTTTATCATTCTTAAGAATAGTTAATATTCTAAACTTCTTTCTACCTATATATCAACTTGTGGCGTACAGCAAACATAAAAAATACAAAACCCTTCAGGACAGAGTCAATTTTGTATTGCAAAAATTAAGGTTGGTATTCCTGTTTATATTATTAGGCCTGGTGGTAGTGGTCATCAGATATTGGGTAATTATTGGGGATTACCTTAACACATTTTCATATTAATTCTCCCTGGGTTAGAAATAAGTTTGCTAAAAAAGTGAGAAATGAGTCAGATATAAGCTGTCTCATCTCATGGATGAGAGAACGCAGGAATTGACACATTGTTGACCAATTATTCATAATCTATATAAAAATCAAATGAAGGATTTTTTGCTGCCTCCTGATCAGAAACTTGCTCTTACTTAAATGTGGTCCCTATCTAACTTATTGAATTTCTATTCGTTTTATGTTTTTCAGCAGACAAAAAAAAGACCGGAATGAAATTTATCCATCCGGTCTTTATTTTATTTACAAACTATTATTCCTTATGATAAGGAATTCTTATTCTTTACTGAAAGATCATGCATAATCGGAGCAGCAATAAAAATAGAGGAATAAGTACCTACTAAAATTCCAATAAAGATAGCAAATGCAAATCCTTTAATACTCGCGCCACCAAACAATAAAAGCATAACAACCACAAACAAAGTGGTAAAAGAGGTTATGGTTGTTCTTGAAAGTGTGGTATTAAGTGCTTTATTGATAATCGAATCCTGATTTTCAGAAACATGAAGACCTAAGAACTCACGAATTCTGTCAAAGATGATTACCGTGTCATTTATAGAATATCCCAGAACGGTCAACAATGCCGCAATAAAAGTTTGATCCATCTCAAGAGGGAAAGGCAATATTCCATAAAAAATTGAGAACGCGCCTAATGTTAAAATGCTGTCATGTATCAAAGCTACAATAGCCCCCAAACTATATTGCCATTTTGAAAATCGCACTAAAATATAAAGGAAAATGATGAGAATAGCAAAGGTTCCTGCATACCATGAAGACTTTTTTAAATCAGCAGCGATGGTAGGCCCTACTTGAGTTGCGCTGGTAATATGAACAACATTGTCCGGAGAATCCTGATTTTCAAAATCTGCCAGTGTAAGCTGCGAACCGGAAATTTTTACAATTCCTTCGTGCAGTTTGGCGGTCACTTGTTGAAAAACTCCATCACCTTTTTCATTAATCATATAGGATGTCGTGATGTTGTATGTATTCTCCGTATCCACCTGTTTTACTACAGGAGAAGTACCAAAAGTAGCTTTAAGCCCTTCTTTCAGTGTTTCATTTGTAACATTTTCTTTTTCCGTAAACTGAACATTATAGGAAAATCCTCCCTTGAAATCAACACCCGTATCAAAACCTTTTGTGAATATAGATACTATACTTAACAAAATAAGTACACCTGAAAAGATATAGGCAATACGTCTTTTACCGATAAAATCAAAGTTTAGGTTTGCCATCAATTTTTCAGACCACGAAGTTGAAAAAGAAATGGTTTTTCCTTTAGCCAGCCACCAATCCAATATCAATCTGACCACAAATATGGCAGTAAACATCGAAGATAAAACACCAATAATCAAAACGACGGCAAACCCCTTGACCGGTCCCAGTCCGAAATAAGCCAGAACTATGGCCGTCAGTAAAGTAGTGACATTGGCATCAATTATGGCAGAATATGAATTGGAAAATCCATCTGAGACAGCCTGCCTCAGACTTTTGCCAATCCGTAATTCTTCCCGGATTCTTTCAAAAATAATTACGTTGGCGTCGACGGCCATACCTATCGTTAAAACGATACCCGCTATACCTGATAAAGTCAGCACCGTATTGAAACTGGACAATGAACCAAATATAAAAAATACATTGAGCAATAAAGCAATTACGGAAACAACACCTCCACCGGCATAATAAAAAACCATAAAAAATATGACAAGCGCAAATCCGGAAAGCAAGGATCTGATTGATTTTTCTATATTACTTTTACCCAGTGAAGGTCCTACATTTGATTCTTGTAATATTTTGGTTTTGGCAGGTAGTTTTCCAATTTCGAGAATATTGGCAAAGTCAACTGCCTCTTCCACTGTATAATTTCCTGAAATTGCCGAAGATCCACCCGTGATAGCCTCGTTAACCCTTGGAGCCGAAACAACTTCATCATCAAGTACGATTGCTATTTCCCTGTTGCCGTCAGCAGCCGCTTTGGTAGTCATTTCAGCCCACTTTTTGGCACCCTTTGCATTCATCCGTAAATTTACTTCCACCTGACCGTTTACCGGATTTATACTTTGTATGGCAGAAGTTACTACTTCACCATCCAAAGGTGCAGGTTCTTCAATATTACCGTTGATGAGGTAAAGTTCGTAGTTATTGGTAAGATTCCCGCTTTCATCCTGTTGTGGCTTATATGACCACATAAACTGAGAATTTCTTGGAAATAAGGTTTTTACATCTTCTCTGGCCAAAATTTCCATGACAAAAGTTTTTTTACTTTTGTCCACCAAAGCGATGGTTGTAGGATACAAATTACCACTATTCAAGGTGATAGCATTTAGTAAAGGTCCTCTTGTACTGTCTTTAGATGAATTTTTGGGAACCACTGTCAATACTGAATCAATCACATTACCCAATTCATCATACTTTTCTTTATACACCGTATCCATTTCCACGTTGTTAGTATCCGCTGACACAGATCCTTTCAAACGATTGTCAACTTCTACAAAAGATTGTGTAATACCGGCATCAGTAGCCCTGTAAACATCCCAAAATTCAAGTTGGGCACTGGCCTGAAGATATTGTCTGGCTCGCTGAGGATTGTCAATACCGGGCATTTCAACTAAAATAAGGTCGCGACTTGCGTCCAAGGATATATTAGGTTGGGTCAATCCCAGCCTGTCAATCCTTTCATTCAACATTCTGTATGTCAAACCTACCGTTTCATTTGCCTTGTTTCTTAAAGAACGAGCAATCACTCCGTCATCCGTTTCATTGGTAATGTCACCTAATACTTCTGCCCTGGCAAATATTTTATTCAGCTGATTGGGTCCAGCAATTTTTCTGTATGCATCTGTAAATAAAGTGACTAAATCGGACTGAGAAGTTTTTCTAGCCTCTTTTGCCTCTTCCAAAGCTTTTACAAAATTCGGATTTTTGGAATTTCTTCCTGCAACTGACTTTAAAAAATCTTCAAGATCTACTTCCAAAACCGTTGACATACCGCCTTTAAGGTCTAGTCCCAAAGCAAGCTGCTGCTTTTTCAACTCAGCATATGTAAATTTTTTAACCAATGGAATGGAAAAAACTGTTTCACTGGACAGAGAATCAAGATATCTTGTTCTTGCCATTTTATATGCAGCACCAGAGTCAGCGCCCGCAATACCCACAGCAAATTCATGAGCATCATTTTCAATTCTGTTTGTTGGTATAAAAAACCAAAATTGCATCAGACATACCAGCGCAATCAACACCAAAAATACCTTTATTAATCCTTTACCTTGCATTATGTATAATATATTAATTTTTCAAAAAACGACGCAAATATAAGCATTTTGTAAAACTATCTAAGAAAACAATGTAAGTACATTAATTTTTTTTAATAATTTTACATATTCTTCTGATTTTCAGTCCATTTTAATTATCAATTAAATACTATTTATCCATTGTTTTTATCAGATTTAGTATTTAAATGTATAAATCAATTTACCCTATTCCCGATTTTATACAAAAACCCGTTATTCTGAAGTTAAAATGATGACATAAATCTGGTATTTTCCTTAATTTGCCTTCTATTAAATAATTGAAACAAATGTTTCGCTACATTCTTTACAGAAAATTTTATTCAAAAGGAATAGGAATTACCTTTTTACCATTCACAATGTAAAAATCTCAAGTTTGGTATGTAACTTTAAGAATGGAAAGGAAAATTTTGACATACTTTTAAATATTTTAAAAAATCATATTTTATCTGAAACTTTTTTAACAAAAAAAACATTTAAAATATGCTCGATTTTGAGTGTATTTAAATAATTATTAAAACAAAACTTATGGGTTTATTTTCATTTCTTAAAAATGCCGGTGCAAAAATGTTTTCAGGTAAAAACGAAAAAGCAGAAGCACCTGTGGTAAAATCCACCAATGATAATGTTGCAGAAATGCAGGCTGCCATAAAAAAATCAAGAGAAACGACACTTGAAGCTATGGTGAAAAGCCACCATCTTAATGTTGAAAATTTATCAATCGAAGTTGACGATGACAAAGTAACTGTTTATGGTCAGACAGAAAATTTGTCAACAAAAGAAAAAGTAATTCTGACGCTCGGAAATGTAGAAGGAATTGCAACAGTAGATGACAGAATTTCTGTAATACAAACAGAACCAGAATCTGTTTTTTATGAAGTCAAAAAAGGTGATTCACTTTCAAAAATTGCAAAGGCTCATTATGGTGACATGATGAAGTACAATATTATTTTTGAAGCAAACAAACCCATGCTTACTTCTCCTGATTTAATTTATCCTGGTCAGGTTTTAAGAATACCTCATATAGGATAGGCTTCTATATAAGTTTCCTTAAAATAATATTGGGAAAAATAAAAAAGGGGCAAATGCCCCTTTTTTATTTTGTATACTGTATTCTATATTCGACTCTTTAAATTAAGCAGAAAGGCGTTCAGTTCTTCCATTGAATAAAAGAGGACTTCTCTTGGTTTACTGCCTTTCGCTTCGCCGACGATTCCCAGAACTTCCATCTGGTCCATAATTCTACCGGCACGATTGTAACCCAACTGCATTTTGCGCTGAATCATTGAAGTACTTCCATGCTGGGCTGAAACAACAAGTCTTGCGGCATCTTCAAACATATCATCCAAATCTGATGCTTTTACATCTTTGGAATCGTACCCGCCCTCATCGTCTGCTTTATACTCAGGAAGATAAAATGGTTCCGGATACCCTTGTTGTTTACTGATAAAGTCAATGACCTCTTCTACTTCAGGGGTATCAACAAAAGCACACTGAAGCCTTACATTGGTACTTCCAATACTGAGCAACATATCTCCACTGCCAATCAATTGATCTGCACCCCCGGAATCCAGAATGGTACGTGAATCAATTTTTGAAGTTACTTTAAAAGCTAATCTTGCCGGAAAATTGGCCTTGATGGTACCGGTAATAATATTGACGGACGGCCGTTGTGTCGCAATAATCAAATGAATTCCAATGGCCCTGGCCAACTGTGCTAATCTTGCTATCGGCAATTCCACTTCTTTTCCCGCAGTCATAATCAGGTCGGCAAATTCATCAATCACAAGAACAATATATGGTAAAAACTTATGCCCATCTTTTGGACTTAGTTTCCTTTCCATAAATTTTTCATTGTATTCTTTGATATTTCGTACCCTGGCTGCCTTGAGCAAATCGTATCTGTGATCCATTTCTATACAGAGGGAGTTAAGTGTATTAATCACTTTACTGGTCTCTGTAATGATAGGTTCGTCCTGGTCAGGAAGAAAAGCCAAAAAGTGCTGATCCAAATGACCGTAGGGGAAAAGTTCCACTTTTTTAGGATCAATTAATACCAATTTAACCTGTGAAGGGTGCTTTTTATAAAGCAGGGACATAAGAATCGTATTGATACCTACCGACTTACCCTGCCCTGTTGCTCCTGCGACAAGAAGGTGGGGCATTTTAGCCAGATCAGCCACAAATACTTCATTGGAAATGGTTTTTCCCAAAGCGATGGGTAATGCCATTTTGGATTGAGTAAATTTTTCTGATAATAATACTTCTTTTAAAGAAACTATTTGTTTGTTTTTATTGGGAACTTCAATACCAATGGTACCTTTACCCGGAATCGGAGCGATGATTCTGATTCCCAAGGCTGCAAGACTCAATGCAATATCATCTTCAAGATTTTTGATTTTTGATATTTTAACTCCCGGAGCCGGTATAATTTCATATAATGTAACCGTAGGACCTATCGTTGCACGGATTTTCGTAATCTCAATTTTGTAATTCAACAAAGTAGAAATGATCTGATCTTTATTGGCTTCGAGTTCGGATCGGTCTATTTCAATTTTCTGATCTGAATACTCAAGAAGCAATTCTGTTGTCGGATATTTATATCTTGACAAATCTGCTGTCGGATCATAAGGTTCCATCTCTACAAGGTCATTCATTTTTACGGCTTCTATTTCCGTTTCTGGAGAAACCGGGACTTGGCCCACACCATTACTGGCCAGTAAAGATTCTGAAACCATAGGTTCGTCATAATCCTGAGGAAAATCAATCTGCAAATCAAAATCAGGTGTATTATCCGATACTTTTGAAGGTTTTAAAACCCTGTCAAGTAAATTAAATTCAAGTTCCTGCATATTTCCCTGCTTATTTTGATGCGACAGATCTTCAGTCTGTTCAGGAAATACAAACGTATCCTTTTCGAGGTCAGGTTTGTTTCCAAACATCATGGTTTCGGTACTTTTTTCCTTTTTATTAGCGATATTGGATTTTACATCATCATCTTCATCATAGGGTTTAAAAAAGTCCCATGTTGGCATTTCAAAATCTTTGAATGGATTATCCACTGAAAGCATTGACAAATTCGGGTTAAATCTCCAGAAAAACCAGGTACCTATCGTAAACAACAATAAAAAGAAAAGGCCAACCTGTCCCAGAAAATTACTCAACCAAATACACGTACTTTCACCGAATGCGCCACCCCAGGTAAATTCAGATTTTCTGAAAATATATTCTAAAAGCAAAGAAAAAAAATGCCATGATAATTATGGAATTTCTTGTTAATGTCCAAAATGGACCCAAGGGCCTTTGCCTGACCAGATCAAATCCGAGTCTTGTAAGCAAAACAACAAAAATCATGGATGGCAATCCAAATCCCCAGTAAAAAAATGCATTAGAAATAATGGCGCCCAATCTGCCCAACCAATTTTCTGCAATCAGATCATTTTGAGCAAGCATTCTCCATGAGAACTGCAATACTTTGTCCTGATCGGACTTCCACGTATATAAATAAGATACAAATGCAATTGAAAGATATACTGCAGTTAAAATGGAAATGACGCCGATTACCTTAGGAATTCTTTCGTCGCGCCAATTGATCCTGGGTTTCACAGGACTCTTTTCTTTTTGTCTTTTAGCCATACTAAATCGGTTTTAGTTTGAAAATCCAGCCGGGAATGGAAATTTCACTTTGGCATATCCGGTAAAGTGATACAAACAACAATTTACAAATAATACTCAAAGGATGATCTGAATCATTCCGCGAGGCAAAAATAAAGAATCTTTTTTAATATTAAAACATTTTGTAAATTATTTTTTATTATAATTCAATAATATATACATTACATATTAATATAATATGATAAATTGTCATTTTTTCTGGCTGTTTTGTTTTTATCTGTTTTTTAAATCTTTAATTCGCTTGAGTCTTTTAAAATTAAATATTACTTTTGCACCGATTTTGAAACGTTGACATACAATGTATTCAGATGTTTAAAATAGTAATGAGTTTTATCGCGGATATTTCTTAAAAAACGAATATATTCGACTGATGTGAGTTATTATGACTTGTTGCTTCACGGTTAAGAACGTCTTTTAATAAATCTTTTATCTACAATATAAATTTATAATATGTTGGCAAATATTTTTATAGCCGGTTCAGGTGGAATTGGTCAGGCAGCTGCCCTTATTCTCGCAGAATCCAAAGTAATGAATGTTTCTATATACTTCGGAGATATTTCGGAAATAGCCATACAATCTGCAAAAAACTTTATAAAAGAAGGTGCCACAAAAGATATTGATGTGTTTTCTGTTGTGATGTCAGAAGAAGGGAACAATGAGATCATGGAGGATGCCCTGCAAAAATGCGATATTATTCTGGATTGTCTTCCAGGTAGCCAGGCACCCAGAATGGCAAGGCTTGCTGTAAAACATAATTGTCATTATGCCAATCTTACAGAATACGTGCAGGAAACTAAAGATGTAATTGAAATAGCTAAAAATGCAGATACTGCTTTTGTACTTCAGACAGGTCTTGCGCCTGGTTTTATAAATGTGCTTGCCTGCAGATTGTATGAAGAATTTAAAAATGAATTCGGCACAGAAATTATGGACAGTATGACTATGAAAGTTGGTGCTATAAGCAAAAATGCACCATCGCCTCATTATTATGCTTTTACCTGGAGTCCCATTGGCGTAGCTACAGAATACCTCAAAGATGCAGAGATTGTCAGAAATTTTAATAAGATGCTGGTACCTGCCCTTTCCGGACGGGAAACCATTATCATAGATGGTGATGCCTATGAAGATAATTTTACCTCCGGCGGCGCAGCCAATCTTCCGGACGCCTTTTCAGGGAAAATTAAAAATCTGGATTATAAAACGATTCGTTATCCAGGTCATTACCAGTGGGTACAGACTACATTATCTACCATTCAGAATGTTGAAAACCGAATAAAAGCACTTGAAAACATCATGCTTGAGAACATTCCTTCCGTAGAAGACGATGTAGTAGTGGTGTATTCTTCTGTCCAAGGAAAGGACCAGAAAGGAAGGTTGAGACGTAAAGAAAGATCATACAAAATATTCCCGAGTGTCGTCGGGCATAAAAAATTGAGAGCTATCCAGACCACCACAGCTGCTCCTTTGTGTGAAATTGCCTACTTACTTCTAACCCATAAATGGAAAGGAGTTATTTTACAAAGCCAGGTTCCTACCCTTGATTTTCTTAACGGTCCTTTTGTAAGTTCTGTTTATGGGGTATACGAACCCAAATTGTAACTCTTTTCCAGCGTTGGTTTTTTAAAAATAACTTGTTACATTTCCGAAGAATTTTTATCTTTGGGTTATGTTGCACCTTTTCAGATATTATACTATACATTGCCTGCTTGGTGTCTTTTTGATTTGCTGCAGTGCGCAACAAGTCTATAGTCAGTGTCAAACACCATTTGGTGTATCCTTTACACAAAAAACCAAAACTTCTGCCTCTTTTAAATGGACAGACCCGAATATCACCCCTTTGGGATGGGATGTGGAAATTGTAATCAAAGGTCAGTCAAGGACAGGAACCCCCTATAATACTTCCATTATTACAGACAACAAATTCACCATACAAGGGCTGATGTCTTCCTCTTTTTATGAAGTATACATTAGAACAGTTTGTTCCACATCACAAAAAAGTAATTGGAACGGTCCTTTTGTTTTCAGTACGGTACTGGACAACCCTACTTCATGTCAGGTAGATCTTGAACTAAAAGACAATGGAACAGAAACTTTTTTGATTGAAGTTGATGAGGAAGGCATTTTAGGTCAAAACATATTTTTATCTTCAGTGGATTTTATATGTCAGCATGAATGGCCAGCAGATGTAAGAATTTCGTTGACCAATCCTGCAGGAAAAAGCGCCATACTTACCAATTATTATGGAACGGGGAATAAAAACTTTGGCAACATCGAAGACCTTACTTGTCGCGAAAATACAAAATTTACCGATCAGGCATGTTTCCCAATAACTACTGCCAAACCTCCATTTTACGGAAGTTATATTCCTTTTGAAAGCCTGCATAAACTACACGACAATACTTCATCTAAGGGAATCTGGAAAATGGTTTTCCATGACAGAGCTTCATTTCACAGAGGAAAGTTATTGTTCCTTCGGATTCATCTTAGCCAGGAAGATTGTATTTTACCAAATATATTTTTTATTTCAAAAATAAACAATAATTCCGCAACCGTAAAATGGGAGGCCGGAGTTACATGTCTTTCTTTAAAAATAACAATAAAAGCAAAAAACAACCTTAATGATCCCGGATTGGATTACTTCCTTAATTGCCTGGACAGAGAATTTACTATTCCTGACCTTTTACCGGATACAGAATATGAACTTTTTATACAAAGCGTTTGCGGGCTCAGCCTTTCTGAAAACAGTTGTACGGAAACCTTCACCACAAAGTGCAAACCAATAACCCTATCCGAGTCTTTTGATCAAATAGAAAATTGTACTGAAAGTTGTCGTTTTCCTTGTGATGTAAAAGGATTATGGAATAATATCGGTGGTGACCAACAGGATTGGATTGTAAGAAACGGAAAAACAGATACTGAAAACACCGGACCTGAAGGAGACATTAATGGTATCGGGAATTACATCTATCTTGAAAGTCAGCCTGAACAATGTGGATATGGTTCTGAAACTATTTTAACATCTGACTGTATTCACATTATAAGCAATGGTGATGATTGTGACTTTTCGTTTTACTATCATATGTCAGGTCAGGGCATTGGAAGATTAGCCGTTGAAATATCAACAGACGGCGGAAATGTATGGAATGAATTATGGTCATTATCCGGGAATCAGGATAACCAATGGCACAGAATTCTTCTGTCATTAAAACCTTATGAAAATATGGATGCCCTTTTGAGATTTGTGAGCATCAATAAAAACGATATATTCGGAGATATCGCTCTTGATCAGATTGAATTTTACGGATCTTTCAGGAATACGACCTCACCTACTTATTTCAAAGACCTTGACAACGATGGATTTGGAGACCCCTTTGATAAAATTGTTATTTGTAATTCAATTCCACCAACAGGATTTGTTAAAAACAACAATGATTGTGATGACAACAATGCCGGTATTTATCCGGGTCAGGCGGAAATATTGTGTAATTTAACTGATGAAAATTGTAATGGTCTGGCCGACGACAAGGATCTTAACTCTACCCTATCCTATTCTTTTTCTCTGACCCATGAATCATGTAAAGGTGAAAAAAATGGTAGTGTAAATATTACGGTGTTAAACGGCGTTCCGCCTTACCAGTTCAAATGGAACACTGGACAAACCTCGGAAGATATTGGATCAGTTGGGCATGGTATTTATTATTGTACAATAACAGATGCGTCCGGATGTTCTGTACGTACAGATTTTTTGGAAATTTATGCTTTACAATCCATTCAGTATGTCATCACAGGAACCACAAGACCTTCCTGTTCAGGACTTAACAACGGACATATAAACATCAATCATTCAGGTGGCGAAGAGCCTTTTACCTACCTATGGTCAAATGGTGACAATACTAAAAATATTTCGATGATTCCTGAAGGTAATTACTTTGTGACTATCACCGACAGAAACGGTTGTCGTGCAGAAAGTCAGGAAATAAAATTATCGGCTTTACCCGGTTTTTCTGCAGGAGCCACTTTTATTTTAAACCCTACGTGTTATAATCGAAATGATGGAGAAATCAGACTCGGAACGGTCAATGGAATCGGACCATTTCTTTATTCATGGAATACAGGTAAAACAAGCCAGACAATAAGCGAGCTTTCAAAAGGCATTTACCAATGTACTGTTACAGATCAAATGGGCTGTAAATCTTATTTTGTGACAGAACTGAATTCCCCTGACACACTTGACGTCTCGCTTGTCAATGTTGAGCCGGTGCGATGTTTTGGTGAAAAAAACGGAATAATTAAAACACATACTAAAGGAGGTGTACAACCCTACCTTTATTTCTGGAGTCATTCTGCCTTTGAAGATGATATTTTTGACCTTGCTGCAGGTTTTTATACTTTAACCGTGACAGACCATAATGGATGTAAGGCCACTCTTGCAAATGTAGAAGTAAGTCAACCTGTACCTTTAATCGGTGTTGTTGATACCATCATGCCTGCCCGATGTTTTCTTGGTGAAAACGGAAGTATAGATCTAAAAACATCAGGCGGTTCTCCTCCATATTTTTATTTATGGAATGATCCGGATTTACCTGAAACCCCACAAGTCAATCATCTTCAAAACGGAGTATATAGTGTTATCGTCTTTGATGCAAACGGTTGTAAATTCAATTTAGGCAGCATAACGGTGCCTTATGAAAACATCAACCTGCAGGTCAATGCATTCCCTATAACCAAAAATCTTTGTTTTGGAGAAAAAAACGGAAGTGTGGGGGCCATGGTTGTGGAAGGACTTAAACCCTTTGACTTTAACTGGTCTAACGGAGTTCAAAGAATCGTCGACCATTATGCTGATACCATCCAATTATTACCTTCAGGATTATTTTCTGTAACCGTAACTGATAGCGAAGGATGTGTAGGTACTTCCAAAAACATATTAATACCTTTCCTTTCCGAAATGAGTTACAAAATATTACATACGGAAGGCAATACGTGTGGAGGCGACAGTACCGGAATTATAGAAGTTGAAGTCAAAAATGCCAACGGTAGTTATTTTCTTTACTGGAATAACGGAAAGGAAGGTAAAAAATTAGATAAATTACCTAACGGTGTCTATACAGGGATTGTGGAAGATGAAAGAGGATGTAACCTCGAATTAGAAACAATACAGATCACTTCGAAATCAAATCTAATGGTGATTCCCGTTGTTAAAAATAGTGAAGCCGGTAAAAACAACGGAAATATTTGCCTTATGGTGAATGGGGCAAATGGATCCTATGATATTAAGTGGGATCATCAGGTTTCCTCTTTTTCAGATAATTGTGCTATTAATCTGGCAGGAGGAGTGTATCGGATTACGGTAATTGATGAGTTATTGTGTGAAGTCACCATCAATGTCATCGTGGAAGAAATAACTGCTGCAGACGAATTTACGTCCGACTCGGAAATATTTTTTCCCAACCCAACCGGTCAATTTCTGTTCAGCACACTATCGTTGAAGGACACGTATATTCAGATTTGGGATGTCGATGGCCAAACTGCTTTAAAGTATATTCATTCAGATACTGAAAATAAAATCGATGTCAGTCATATACCGACTGGTTTGTATTTTATACAAATTCAGAAAGGCAAAAAACAGTATATTAAAAAATTTCTAAAAATTTAATGTTTGACTGCCTATCTGACCCTATTTATCTGGGCCTTTCTGGCTTCAACCATCATTCCATTAGGCGTAGAACCACTCTACGTCTATCAAGTGTATACATCCCAAAATTTGTGGACCAATTGTTTTTTTGCGTCATCAGGAAATACCTTGGGAAGTATTACTCTTATTTATATGGGAATAAAAGGAAGTCCCTGGCTTCAAAAAAAATTTATTTCAGGGAATGATTCAAAGATAAAAAAAATTACTCCTTATATAAAAAACTATGGTTATCCGATTCTACTCTTGTCCTGGGTTCCTGTTATAGGAGATATAATGGTAGTAGTTTTTGGTTTAACTCAGCCCAAAATCCTGCCTTCCATTCTGTTTCTGGCCATAGGAAAAACAGCCCGATTTATCACTTTGGGTTGGTGGCTGGTACCATAAAAAAAGCTTTGACCTACCTTAGATCAAAGCTTTTTATACAGTGCATAATAAAACGCTGTTTATTCTTTATCCAATAATGCTTTTCTGGACAATCTTAATTTCCCTGTTTTAGGATCAGTTCCGATAATTTTAATGGTAATTTTATCCCCAACTTTGAGAACAGTATTCACATCTTCAATTCTCTTGTGATCCAACTCAGAAACGTGCAATAAACCGCTTTGTCCAAAAAACTTAACAAAAGCACCATAAGCCATAATAGATTCTACCTCAGCTTCATAAACATCACCGACAGATGGTGTAAATGTGATCTTCGCAATTGCTTCCCTTGCCGCCTGCAAACCCGTTGCATCCGTACTGGCTATGGTTACCACCCCTTTATCACCTACTTCTTCAATATTTATAATGGTATTGGTTCTGGCCTGCATTTCCTGAATAATTTTTCCACCGGGTCCGATAACGGCTCCGATAAAACTTTTATCGATAATGATTTCAACCATTCTTGGAGCATGAGGTTTGAAGTCATCATTGGATTGGGCTATAGTTTTACTCATTTCTCCCAAAATATGAAGTCTTCCCGCTTTAGCTTGTAAAAGCGCTTTTTCGAGAGTCTCATAAGGCATACCATCCACTTTTATATCCATCTGGCAACCAGTGATTCCATTAGAGGTTCCGGTGACTTTAAAGTCCATATCTCCTAAAGCATCTTCATCACCTAAAATGTCGGAAAGAATAGCTGACCGTCCATTTTCAGCGATCATTCCCATGGCAATGCCTGAAACAGCTCCTTTGATTTGAATACCTGCATCCATAAGCGCCATAGAACCTGCACAAACTGTGGCCATGGAGCTACTTCCGTTTGATTCAAGAATATCAGAAACAATACGAATGGTGTAAGGTAAAACCGGCATAACTTTTTTCAAAGACCTTCCGGCAAGATTGGCGTGACCTACCTCCCTTCTTCCAGGTCCCCTGTTTGGTTTTACTTCGCCAACAGAAAGTCCGGGAAAATTATAATGAAGGATAAACTTCTCATAATAATTGTCGAGTGCATTATCAATCATCATTTGGTCCATCTTTGTCCCAAGGGTCAAAGAAGTCAGTGATTGTGTTTCACCTCTCGTAAACAAAGCACTACCGTGTGCAGCAGGCAGATAATTTACTTCTGACCAAATCGGTCTGATCTCGTCCAATTTTCTTCCGTCAAGTCTGATATTTGTATCTAGTACCATTTGACGAATGACTGATTTTTTCAGTTTATCATAATATTCAGAAATTTTGGCAGCATTTACCACCTGATATTCTTCTCCTTTTTGTTCAATGACAGAAAGTTTGATTTTATCTTCAATTTCTTTTA
The DNA here is from genome assembly GCA_016715245.1 of Saprospiraceae bacterium. Lineage (GTDB taxonomy): Bacteria > Bacteroidota > Bacteroidia > Chitinophagales > Saprospiraceae > OLB9. Next base: position 301,101 of record JADKAS010000001.1, on the reverse strand, counting down.
ATTTTTTCTTTCGGGTAGTTTTGTCCAAGGCTCCTTTCGCCACTTCCAGAACGGCATTTTTAGCAATGGAATCAATAAGGGCTGATAACTCCTCATCCTTTTCAACTACCGGCGCTTCTCTTTTGACAAGCGCTTTATCACCGACTAACTGGGCAAGTGCCAACTGGGCATTACATTGAACTTTGATAGCATCATGAGCGATCTTAATAGCTTCGATAATTTCGTGTTCCTGGCATTCATTTGCTTCACCTTCCACCATCATTACATCCTTGAGCGTTGCCGCTACGATTAAATCAAGATCAGCTGTAGCCAACTGGTCGCGGTTTGGATTTACAACATACTTGCCATTAATTTTACAAACCCTTACTTCTGAAATGGGGCCATCCCATGGAATATCAGACACAACGATAGCAGCAGATGCAGCCAAGGCAGCATAACAGTCGGGCATATTTTTTTTGTCACCTGACAACAGGGTAATAATAACTTGTGTTTCGTTAAGGAACTTTTCCGGAAACAAAGGTCTGACCGCTCTGTCGACCAGTCTTGAAATTAACACTTCGTAGTCAGATAGTTTTGATTCTCTTCTGAAAAAGTTACCAGGAATTTTTCCTGCAGCCGCAAATTTTTCCTGATAATCAACAGAAAGTGGAAAAAAGGACTGATCCGGTTTTGCCTCCGCACTGGCCACTACAGTAGCCAACATCATTGTATCCTCTACTTTTACCATGGCAGAACCATGTGCCAATGTGGCTAGTTTACCCGTTTCGATAGTAACTTCTTTGCCATCAGGCAAATGAAATGAAACAGATTTTGGTATTTGACCCATAAATCTAAAATTTAATAATTATTATTGAATACACCTTGTTGTCACAGGGAGGAGGAAATGCACAACAATGGTAAAGTTAAAAATCGTTTATCCGATCGATTAAAGGGACAAATAAAAAGAGTACCCTTTGAGAGGGTACTCTTTTTTGATTATTTTCTGATGCCCAATTTATCAATAAGGCTTCTGTATTTTTGAATATCTCTGTCCTGAAGATATTTTAAAACACGTTTTCTTTTACCTACCAAAGACAATAATGTTCTCTTGCAAGAATTATCGTGTTTGTTGGTTTTCAGGTGATCTGAAAGAGACTTGATTCTAAAAGTAAACAAGGCAATCTGACCTTCAATAGAACCGGTATTCGTAGCAGAACCACCGTATTCTGTAAAAATTTCATTCTTTTTTTCTTCTGTTAAATAAACTGGCATACATACATTTATTAAAGTGACCAATACGGCAAATTACGGAAATCTGCCAATAGCGTCGCAAAGATACTTCAATATTTTAATGAAATGAAATTTTTACAACGAAAAACTAAACTTTTAATTTGTATTAACATTCATAATCACAACATGGAATTATATTTAAAGTTTGGAATAGGATTTAATATCTGGTTCTGTGCAATATTCTATATTAAACATTCTTTATTAATAAAATGAAGTTTATACACATATTTTTATGTTTAACAGGTTTTGTTTTTCTACTTACCATAAATAGTTGTACCGTCATGAAAGCAAAAAAAAAGACCGATATTAACGGAATTTTTTCTGTTTCAGGAAAGTGGCAATGTCTTAACAAGGTAGAAAATGGCATCGCTTCTGGTGTTTGTACGTGTAAAAAGGATACATTACTTTATACTTCGAGCAAAAGACGTCTCCTTGGAAAATCTGAGTCCTGCTGTTGATTTTTACATTGGTTTTAAAACCATTCACTTTGAAAAGTTTTTTGATCAGATCTATTTTGATAAAAAACTAAGGTATGCCTACAGGGATTCAGTTTTTGTGACCAACATTCACGAACCGAATGAACGTATCCAGGGGATCTATCCATGTAAAAACTGCGATGTTATGGTAGAGTTCACCTTTTTATCGAATACTTATTTTATGCCGTATACCTTTAGTGACGAACTGGAAGAAAAATTCAACACTTTTGTTTATCACGAAAAAAGAACACCAAATTATTTTCACTCCATTTTTATCAACAAATCGGATAAAGGCATATCCGGGTGTCAATTTACCAGTAAAGCTTTTTCCGTAAACACCCATATTTATTTAAAATCTAATCGATCTCCTCAGGCAATTCAACATATTTTGTTTGGAATAACTCCTATTTAACATCCTGTCTTCATCGGTTTATTACTTTTTTTCAACCAAACATTAAAAAAATTATTAATTTTTTTTTTCTTACAAATATTAATATTACCTTTGCGACGCTTTTTTAAAAGGCCCCTATATCAGGGGATCTGGTAGCTCAGTTGGTAGAGCAATACACTTTTAATGTATGGGCCCTGGGTTCAAGTCCCAGCCAGATCACAGAACCGGAAGGCTTCACATTTTTTGTGGAGCCTTTTTTTAAATAAACTGCTTAAACCTACTGTATTATGGCTTACTGCTATATCCTTTATTCTGAAAAACTTACGAAGTTTTATATTGGTGCCTGTAATGATTTGTCCAGACGTTGTTCTGAACATAATTCCGGTCATTCAAAATTTACAAAAACAGGTATTCCATGGACCTTAGTACATTCTGAACCGTTTCCTGACCTTCCTTCAGCCAAAAAAAGAGAGATGTTTATTAAAAAGAAAAAATCAAGATTGTATATCCTCTCCCTATTGAATCCTTAGCTCAGTTGGTAGAGCATCCCGATTTTCAATCGGGAGGGCCCTGGGTTCACCCCGATTAAAAATCGGGATTTTGAGAAAGATCCTATTCAGCCAGATCACAGAACCGGAAGGCTTCACATTTTTTGTGGAGCCTTTTTTTAAAAAAACTGCTTAAACCTACTGTATGGTGACTTACTGCTATCCTTTATTCTGAAAAACTTACGAAGTTTTATATTGGTGCCTGTAATGATTTGTCCAGACCTTGTTCTGAACATAATTCCGACCATTCAAAATCTACTAAAACTGGTGTTACGGTATTTAAGTGGTTTCAGCACCATTTGCTGACTTTTTCATCATTGTTTTGTTCCTTTTCAAAAAAAAATCAGTTTTTACTTCTATTCTTACATTTTATTCATTCCTGAGTTACCTTATGTCACCATCCTGCGTACAATATTCCTTAGTTTTTACTTATTCCATGCTCATTATTCTTTCATGACCCTGGAAACATACTTTTTACCCGTCTTTGTAAAAAGGGATATCACATACACACCGGAAGGTACATGATGTAAATCAATATGATATTCATTCACATTACCTTCCTGAATTTCACGTTTGATCAACCTGCCCATCGCATCACAGGTGAGTATTTGTTGAATATCCCAATCAGGCACCTGAATGATAAAAATTCCCGAAGACGGTACCGGAAACACTTTCATTTCTTTTACCTTTGTTGCATCTTCATACGAAGAAAAAGGCGCAAGACAACCTGTAAAGGAAAACTCTGCAGCTGATGCCCAGGCATTGCCATTCACTTCTGAAAGCGCCAGAAGCCTCATATACCGTGCCCTGACTGGTGATAAAAACTGAATGCGTTGAGGAGCAGATGTATTTTTAAATTCTCCAACAGATACAGGTTCCTCCCAGTTTTCTCCATCGAGACTCAGGTAAAGTTCGTACGCTTTGATTCTTCCGTTGACGCCTTCCTGCCGTGTCAGGTATTCAAACGCAGAAAGAACATATTCATCCTCCATATCTACCTGAATTTCATGGGGATAAGGGTCGCTTCCTGTACTCCATCTTGTATGCCAGATAGTAGAAGGGTCTCCGTCAAAACTCATCACCGCCAGACCGGGATCGTTTACTTCCTGACTATTTACATATTTTAATTTCCAGCCTTCCTTAGGTATCGTGGCCGGATTATTACAATCCTCGATGGAAGGACAGGAAGATGCCATTACCATTTGAGGGTAAAAACGCTGATAACGTTTACCATTTTTTATTACTTCAAATAAAATATCATAACTTCCCACTTTGCCTAAAACCACCTTAGGATTTCGTTTATTCGGATTGTCGATAAACTCCGGCGCCGGTGTGACCGTCCACTTCCACTCTGCCTCATTGTGATCCATCATAGAATGATCCTCAAAAAATACAGTGTCTTTTATACATTCGTAGTGTTTTTTTTCAACCCAAGGCTGGATTAATGGTTCATAGACAGTATCCATAAGCGGATGTTCCCAAACGCCTGCATTGCCGGGCCACCCTTATCTTTGAATCCCGATAAAATATTTTAGGGATGTTGACATACATACCTGCCGGATATTCTGTATTCATTACCAACCACGAAACATCATCCGCTTTTCGGTAATACACATTACTACCCAACAAATTTCTCGCATTGGTAAACAGATAAACGATATCTTTTCCATCGGCTCCGGGTTGGACCAAAATAGATTTAAGGTAAGCTGAGACATTATTTGTTATGTTGTCCCAGGTATTGCCACCATCTGTACTTTTTAACACCCTGCCGGTATCTGCAGACCATGTGCCATTCTGCTGGCAAACGTACAAAGTATTCGGGTCACCGGGTGACAGGTCAAAATGTAATTTTCCTCCCCAGAAACTTCCCCCGAAAGCCGGACCGACAGAAGCCGGTTTATGGACAAATGTATTTCCACCATCCTCGCTTTTGTATATTCCAAAACCTGTAACATCCACGTACATAAAATCCGGGTTTTTATGACTTATCGTAAAATACATAACCCTTTCGGGAAATACATACAACATTTCCCAGTTTATACCCGAATCCTCACTTTTCCACAATGTATTCCCTTCCCCTACATATAAAGTACCAAAATAAACGGGATGGTGAATAAGATTACTTCGCCGTCCTCCGTATTCATCCATGTTGGGATACTTACTGAAAATAAATCGGCCCTCCGGTTTCCCTTCTGCTTTTTTGGGTAAAACCCAGCCATTGCCCAGATCATCAAAGGCCACGTGCCTTGATTTTCCCTGTAAAACCCAGCCTGTAGGCGATTCCGCTCCTCCCATCCGCAGGGCTTTATCTCCGTAAAAATCTGCCATGCCGGTATTGCCGTTGTGGTACCGTCCACCCACCACTATATCTTCATTCCATCCCTGATCAAAGCCCCAGAAATCTGAACCAACCAAACCATTGACGCTCGCAGTATATTGATTCAAAGAAACAAATTGGTCTGTGGAATAATTGACGCCACCGTCTGTTGTTACCCAGACATCGCCGTTATCCAGCATTTTTATATCCTGAATGTCGGGATGGATAGGAAAATTCCCTTCATATCCTCCTACAGCGGTAAAAAAACCACCTCCATTCGTAGATTTATAAAGTGTGGTGGTGCCGACGTAAACGATGTTTTTTTGTACAGGGGAAATGTCAAGTACCAGATCAAAATAACCCTGGCCATTGTCCATCCGTAAATTTGATGTCCTTCCGGTGGCCAATGTATTCCATTGCCAGACACCACTCAGGTTTTCTCCTTTCAGAAGATATGGCGTGTCATTTGAACTCAATAAAACGGCCATAACTATATCCGGATCAGCCGGTGTCACCGCCAGCATGGCACCGTCAGATGATGGAATATTCGCAGGAAAATGATCGGCCGGGGCAAAAGTATCACCACCATCCGAAGAAGTCAGTAATCTGAAAAAAGATCCCACCGCAGTAATCGCATATACGATATCACTTTGTACAGGATGAATCCTGATGTCCCAGGTGGGTTGACTCCACTTTTTGACCCACGTCTCCCCGGCATCTTTGCTTACATAAATCCCTTTGGATGAAGCGGCATATAAAAAGGCAGGATTGTTTTTATCAATTCTCAGGCGATCTGCCGCAAACCGCTCATTCCCAAGTTTTGGCATCCAGGTGTTTCCTCCGTCTTCAGACTTGTGTATCTGATTTCCTGACGAGACGTATAGCATTTGGTTATCTTCCGGGTGAATGGCTATGGCGGTTAAACCTCCTCCAAAAAAATAGTGGGGTGCCAGAAGATTCCATGATTTTCCATTGTCAGTTGACTTATTGAGAAATCCCGTTTCCGTACCAACATAGATGGTTCGGTTATCCTTGGAAGCAACATCTATTGAATACACATTTACCTGCCAGGGACAAGACGCAGGAGCAGCAGGGTCATTGGATTCATTCAGCCAAAAGGTTTGTTTCGGGCCAAGAAACGACCATTTGGGATCATTGTTCCCTTTTTGACTAAATGTATTTGATGTAGATTTTTCCTGTGCCTCTTTTTGTAGCTGATGCAAATTAATTATTTCCGGAAGCACGATTTCACCATTTTTATCAACAAATGATTGTACACACTTTCGCCATATTTTATAATATCTGGTAATGGCTGATTTAGTGTTGAATTTTTTTTCTTCTGAGTTTTGATAAGCCTTTTCCAAGGCAAAAAAGTTTACCGGACAGGTATACAACATTTTAGCCCAGTCAGGAAAATCCTCCCGGAATTCCGGCTTTACACTACTTTGAATACAGGGGAGTTCGTCGTACAGAGTAAAATGTTGCTGGCCATATATCCCGGACAAGGATATACCCATAGTAACAAAATACAGCACTACTATTTTTGCCGTTTTCATTGGAAGTAAATTTTTTACAAATGTAATAAATACCTCTCATTTTAACAAAACCTTTTATGGTAATTTTTAAAGAATATTTACACGGTAAACCTCCTTATTTTTTGTAAACGCCTCTGCACCTGTTTTACAAAACTACAATACCCCATCGCGCATTTCAATAATCCGGTCGCTGTTTCGGGCAAAATCCTCATCATGGGTGACGGCGATGATGGTCTGGCCAAGAGAGGAAGTAAGTTCTTTGAAAATTTCAAAGACAATCGCCGAGTTTTTGCTGTCAAGATTTCCTGTAGGTTCGTCGCACATGATGATAAGAGGATTATTGATCAGGGCCCTGGCGATGGCAACACGTTGTTGCTGGCCTCCGGAAAGTTTACTGGCGGGTTTTAGTGCCTGGTCCCGAAGACCCAAAGTATCGAGTCTTTGGTAGGCTTGTTCTTCGATTTCTTTTTGGGAATATTTGCCCAGCTTAAGCGCAGGAATCATAACATTTTTCAAACATGAAAATTCAGGCAGCAGGTAATGAAACTGAAATACAAATCCTATCTTGTGGTTCCTGAGTATGGCAAGGTCGTCCAGTGATTTTCCGGTCACCATTTCACCATCAATAGTTAGTTTTCCTTCGTAATCTGTGTCCATCGTGGAAAGCACATAAAGTAATGTCGATTTACCACTGCCTGACTTTCCTATCATACTGAGAAATTCACCTTTTTGAACCGAAAAAGAAATGTCTTTCAAAACCTGAAATTTAACCGGTTCAAGAAAATATTTGGTGATATGATGCGTTTCGAGAATGTTCATGAAATAGGTTTTATGATAGATTTGAAGTGATCCATATAATGTATTTTTTATCTGAGACGTACATAAAAATCATCTCCTGAAAATGGACACGGGATCCACCTGGGCGGCTTTCCTTGCGGGAAGATAACCGGCAAAAAAGGAAATGATCAACCCAACACCTATGCCCTGCAAAAACTTGGTCAACTCATAGTCAATTGGGAAATAACCAATATCGCCTCCTATGTATACTTTTTTTAGTAAAGTAATCAAAATGACAGCCAGAATACATCCGCTTACCACACCCATCAACCCGATAGACATAGCCTGTGTTAAAAATATTCTCACGACATCCTTCCCCCGAAAACCAATCGCCTTCAGTATGGAAATATCATTAATTTTTTGGGATACCGTCATATTGAGAATATTGTAAATACCAAATCCTGCCACAATGAGTATCGTATAGGAAATAAAAGTGATGACAATCCTTCTCATCCGAAAACCGGCCACCATGGTTTCATTGGCCTGTTTCCAACTTTCTGAACTATACCCTGTCAGCACTTTCAGGTCTTTGGATATCTGATCACAATTTTCAGGATCTTTTACATTCACATTGATATCCGTGACATACGTATTGTTTTCCCGCAACAACTGTTGTGCCGTCGATAAATTTATATAGGATTTTGATTTGTCCACGATACTGTTGTTGGTTTTGAATATCGCCACAATTTTCATGTTTTTTGATACTCCTTTTGGGGATGAAATATTGATATTATCATCAATAGCCAGACTTAGTTTTTCGGCTACACCACTGCCGATGGCGATGGCATTTAAGTTGGATTGAAGTTTTTCAAAACTGCCCTCTACAATGGTCGAACGAATATTAAACATCTGATCTGCTTCATTGGGCAAGATGCCGGTGGCTATGCCGGGCACTTGGGTTTTTCCTATATTATAAAACATGGTAGTAGTAACCTGCGGCGTGACATTTACTACATCAGGGTGTTTTTTTGCAAGACTTACGACCTCATCCGGATTGATAATGGTATTGCTCGCAGGCACCACTTTGGGGTTGATGATGACGGCTTTTTTAGTAATATCCGGAGCAAGGGGCCGGCTTACGACATCATCCCGAAACACACGGATGTGGGCTGTATTTTTAAAAATCGAATCATTGGATGTTTTGTCAAAACCCACGACCATACAGTTCATAAAAATATAAATAGACATACCCAAAGTTATGCCCAGTATTGCCACCAGGGTCATTTTTTTATTGGTAATCAGATAGGTTGTACCTATATCATTGTTGATGTTCATAGAGAAAAGGAATTATGGTTTGAGAGGCCTTAAAATATCATTTTCGGTCAGACCGGAAATTACCTCGACAAAGTCTGTACTGATGATGCCCGTTTTTATGTTGGTTTTTTTATCCTGCCCGCTGAGCAAAACGCTGTTGCCATAGCCCATATATTCCCGCGGGATGAGGAGGGCATTTTTTTTCTCGCCTGTCAGAATATTGCCTTCCAACGGCGTAGCATATATATTTATTTCCTTTGGCAAAAACTCATCAAGCTTAATTTTACAAATAAACGATTGGCTGTTGGCATCAAAGGCAGATAGGATTTCGGATACTTTCCCCTTATAGATTTTATCCTTGTCCGTGTTGAGTCGAATGGTTGCAGGCTGACCGGTTTGTATCTTTTTTATACTGTTTTCATCTATGGTTAATACAATCTCAATTTTTTTGGAGTTAGCTACCGTAGCAATGACATCGCCTCTTCTGACAAAATCTCCGGTATTCTTCAGTTTTTTAATAATGGTGCCGTCATTTAATACCAGAATTTTATTATATGCCTTCACAATTTCATTATTTTTCAACTGACCTTTTGATACTATTTTTTGCTGCCTTGCCTGCTGCATTAATATGTCATATTGTTTTTTCAGTGCTTCCAGGCTGGCCAATGAATTTTTTGCGGCCAACCCAACATTTTCATATTCTAATCTGGAAATACTTTGACTTTGGAAAAGTCGCTCATACCTGTCTGCCTGGGTTTTGTCCTGCATATATTTGTCCTCTGCAAAGCGTATATTTTCTTTGAGTTGAAGTAAAGCAGGGGCTTTGGAAGACACATTTTCTTCAGCTATTTCCAGTTGCTGCCGGGAGGTTCCTGTATTAATAATAGAAGAACGGTTATCCACCAAGGCAAAAACCTGTCCTTTCGTCACGATATCACCAATATCGCCATCCGCACCGATAAGTATACCATCCGTTTGAGCTGTCAGATTGTACATGTCGTCCCATTCGATCTGGCCCGGTGCAAAAACCCATTCCTGAATGTCCTGCCGGAAAGGTCTGACTTCTGTTGTACTGTCCTTTTTACAGGACAAAAAACTAATCGCCGTCAACCCGGTCAAGAAACTGAAGTATATTTTATTGGATATCATCATAAGAACTTATTTATACTGGTTGTTAATGAGGATTTTATGTTTTGTAAAGGTTATATTGGTCAACCCGTACGCTTCATTAAGTTGGGCTATAAGCAAATCATTGTAGGAGGTAAGCAAACGATCCAGTGTAAGAATATTCTCCTGGTATTGAAACATGTTTTTGTCATACGTATCCTTTTTCAATAAAGTTATGGACTGGTTATTAGCCCATTGTCCGGAGGCTTTTTCGTACTCTAAAGACAGCTGCCGGGCTTGCGTGTCTGCTTCATTTTTTGTTTTAACTTCCTGATTTTTTAAGTTAAGTAATTGATATTGTTTGTTTTTAATACTGGAAAGTCTTTGTACGGTCGGAAAGTCCCAACTGAGTTTAAGACCCACAAAATTGTAACGGATATTTGCACTGTTGTCTGCAAAAAATTGATTATTACTCAGACTTTGCCAATTAAATGAAGATGTAAAGGACAGCGTAGGGTAATATTGGTATTGAAGGACGCGAATATCTTGTCGCAAAAAACCGGATTGCAAAACAATACTCCGGTGTGCAAGGGTATTTTTTTCAGGAGTCTGACTTTCGTCAAAAAAATTGTCAGCTACATTTTCATTGATTTCCGGCATAATGTTGTTTTCAAAAAACAATGCCAGGATTTGTTTTTGAATGTCAAGGTTAATGTCGATTTGTTCGATTTTATCCTTTACGGAAATAACATTTACTTCCGCTTCATTGAGTTCTTGTTTCCTGGCAACTCCTTCATCAAAACGATTCTTTACAATAGATTTTATTTGTTCGGCCACCTTAAGATTTTCTACCAATATTTTCTTTTGGCGTTGAAATGATACGATATTGTGATAGGTAACATTTACATTCTGGTAAAGAGCATATTCATTGATTTCGTTTTGCGTTTGTACGATTTCTTTATTGATCCTGGCTGCTTTAATCTGCGCGATTCCGGACATGTTGATGATGTCAAACTGTGGCTGAAAGGAAAGAAGTGTATTGTACTGCTGTCCGAGGGTCACTTCGCGAAAAGTGCCGGTTGGTCCGCCGAATGCTTCAGCAGGAATAAAATTTTGTTGCAACTTTGTATTGTTGATCATGGTAGCTGAAAGTGGCATTCTGGGATTGAGAACATTGCCGAGAGATGTTTTATATGTCAATTCGGCGATTTCCGTTTGCAAAGCAGCATTCCGGAAGTGTAAATTTTGCTTTTTTACTTCACCCCACACCTCTTCCAGTGACACAAACGTCCTTGTATTCTGAGCCAGCAACAAAACAGGGTTACTCCATAAAATGATAAAAGGCAGTATCATGAAAACATATTTATAGATATTCAGCATATAGGTTAATTTTTAACTTGGATCATAGTAAAAAATTGTTGAATCATATGGTTGCCTTCTTTGACCAGGTCAAATGAAAAATGAGAAAACTTCCATTTAAACATAAGCAGACGGAACCCTCCCATTAAAAAATGAATCAGGTCTGCAGGTGGCAATAGTGTCTGCCATTCTCTCTGTTTAAGTCCATCATCAAAAAGATGTGAGATGACACTCATTTTGTACAGAAATATTTTCATCACTTCATTTTTGATGCTGTCTGTTTCATCAATGAGACCATCAGATAAAGCCACCACCACAAAATGCGGGTTTTCTGAAAGGAAGGTAAACTGACTGTTGAAGAGTTGCTGCAGTTTGTCTTGGTTGGTACCCTGCTGATGAATGATAGGTTCAAACCGGCTTTCTATATTATTGTATAGGTATTTTATCAAAAGCACAATAATATCTTCTTTACTTTTAAAATGGCGATACAAGGCACTCTCAACAAATCCAATCTCGGACGCCAGATTTTTTATGGTCAATGCCGAAATACCCCGGGAAGCGAGAATCCTGCCGCTGGCTTCGATGATTTCCATTTGCCTGTCGGTGATATTCATGTATAATTATATGTGAGTGAACATTCACTCTGCAAAGGTAAACACCTTTTCCATATAAAAACCATTTTTACATAAAAAAATGGTTTTTATTTTTATGCTTGCAAAAATATATGTTTTAAAAATGGCACCCTTACTGTTGTAGCTTCACAAAAAAAAAGAGGATAAAAATCCTCTTCTCTTATTTTATTCTTTTGTTTTGCAACATTTCATTTGTGGTGAAACATGAATCCACCTGCTTCTTGCAATAAAAATGTATTTGGTCTCTCTTTCATGACAAAAATGTATACAAAAGTTTTCAGTAAACCCTAAGGATATTCTCGTATCCACATAGACACAATAAGAACTATCCCTTTTTGTCAAAAGAATAACCAAAATAAAAAAAACTAATGAAATTACAATACTGTGAAAAAGGTCCAGACTACCTTACAGAATCAACAACTGCTTTAAATGTATCAGGATGATTCATGGCAAGATCCGCCAATACTTTCCTGTTTAAATCTACATTTTTAGAATGAATGGCAAACATAAATTTAGAGTAAGACATACCATGTATTCTGGCTGCAGCATTAATCCTCGCAATCCACAATCTTCTGAATGCTCTTTTTTTACTTCTTCTGTCTCTAAAGGAATACAACATTGCTTTATCAACAGCGTTTTTAGCCACTGTGTAGACTTTACTTCTTGCACCGAAATAACCTTTGGCTGCTTTTAGAATTTTTTTTCTGCGTGCCCTGGAGGCTACTGCATTTACTGATCTAGGCATACTATTTTGTTTTAGTTCAATATAGGGACTTTCAAAGTTCTTTGATCCTATATTCTCGTTAAAAAATAATTACATTAAATACAAAGCAATCTTTTGATTTTTGCTTCATCCGCATCACTCACTAATGTGGATCCCAACAATCTTGTTTTTGCCTTGTTCGATTTGTTTCTCATCATGTGCCTCATATTGGCTTGAAACCTTTTTACCTTTCCGCTTCCGGTTCTGGAAAAACGTTTCTTGGCACTTGAATGCGTTTTCATTTTAGGCATAATACATCGTTATTTTTATGAAGGGGCAAAGTTACGTATATTCAATTCAATTTTACAACTTTTAACACTTCTTTTTTTATGTAATCCGTAAAAACCAGTAATTTCTTGTAATTTTGTACTTCAATCCGGTTTTGATGATAAAAATATTAGACAAACTAATATCCAAAAGTTTTATAGGTCCATCATTATTATCCTTTTTTGTTGCCATATTTGTTTTGGTAATGCAGTTTTTATGGAAATATATAGACGAAATATTAGGTAAAGGATTTACCGTATTCGATCTGATAGAACTGATTTTCTATTTCAGCGTCACCCTTATTCCCATGGCCCTGCCTATAACCGTATTAATTTCTTCTGTCATGGTGTATGGCGATATGGCAGAAAAATACGAATTGTCCAGTTTCAAATCTGCCGGTGTTTCGATGGTGCGTTTATTGTTGCCCGGATTTATGATTGCTTTATTGATTGCAGGTTTTTCCTTCCTCTCTTCCAATGTATTAAAGCCTAATGCTAATTTTCAATTCCAAAAAAGATTATCAACATTAAGAAACCAAAAAACTGCCCTTGCCTTTGAAGAAGGAATATTTAACAGATCTTTTGATGATGTCCTTATCAAAATTGACAAAGTGGATCGCAATGGTAAAAACATTGGAGGCATATCCATTTTCGATCATACCTCCAATGACAAATCCATGGTAAACATTGTAAAAGCAAAACAAGGACTTATGTATACCGGGCAGGATGGGAAATATTTTGTGATGGAACTTGACACTGGAATGCAGTATATGGAAATGGAAAGAAGGACAAGCGGAATGGGACAAGTGAAAAATTATCCTTTTTTAAGAACTGAATTTACAAAATGGGAAAAACTGTTTGATATGTCTCAGTTTGATATTGAAGATGGTGTTTCTCAATTCAGCAGCAGAAGAGAAGAGTTACTCAATTCTCTGCAATTATCAACTTCCATTGACAGTTTCAATCGAGGTATCAATGAAAACAAAGAAAAACTAGCCGTGGATATCCGAAAAAAAATAGAGACGGTTTATCTTAAACATCCGGAAAAAAAATTGCCCAAAACCATTGACACAACAAATGTCAAACGTGCAGATAGTATAACAAAACAAAAAATTATACCTTCTTCCTCAACTAAAAAAAATAAATCCGACATTTTAAGTTCACGAAAATTGTCTGACAAAAATATTTTTAAAATAAAAACGACCAAAATTCGTAAGTCCGCGGATTCAATACTTGTCAGAGATAAAAATAATGTAATCATTCAGCTAAAAAAGGATTCAACAACGCACATCTACGAAACGATTCCGGAAAAATTAAGGAGTGAAATTCTGACCAATACCATATCTTCTTTGAATCAGAACCGCGACAGATGGATTAGTTACGGATACGCCATCAATGATTTAGAAAAATCCAAAAACAGATATCAGCTTAATTTTCACCAACATTTTAGCTGGGCTTTGATTTGTATTATTTTCCTTATGATCGGAGCACCTATGGGTTCAATCATCCGAAAAGGGGGATATGGTTACCCGTTTTTGGTTGCGGTACTGTTTTATATGATATTTATTATAACGACCATATTTTCAACCAAAATGGTAAAATCCGGTGCTATGGGAGGTATCCTTGCTGCCTGGTTGCCTTGTATCATCCAGGCACCTTTTGGTTTGCTGCTTTCTGTTATTGCGCTAAGAGACGTTCAGATCAAAGACTATTTCACCCGGATAATCCGCGTTCCTTCCTGGTTGCATATTTTTGGAAAAAAACAACATCCTGTTTAATTTAAACAGACGGTCTTACTCAAAACAGAGACAACCACTTTGAATTTCCCGGTTCAATTCAGAAAAAAATGTATGAAAATAAGGTTCTATTTTGTTTTCCAATTGTAAGAGGTCAACCACCGCATTATGCATATTAGACGGAAAAGTAACTCTTCGTAAAACCCTTTGAAAAGTTCTTTCCAGCCTTTCATAGGTTTGACAACTGTACAAAAAATCATCGTCGACCATTCTCTGAAAGGTAATTTTTGCTTTCTCCGGTACACCAGGAAGATGTTTTAACAGGATTGAGTATATATTATCTGTGTAGGTTCGTTGGTTATCTTTTGAAAAATTTTCCCAGTTTTTACCCAGAAAATAATCATAAAATATATCCATAACCACAGGGGCATATTTTCCCTGTGTAGGGTACAAATGTTTTAAATTTTGTAAATGCACTGGATGATTGTCGGTAAATGAATCAATTTTCCGGTGAAGGACCACTCCTTTATGGTATATGACATCCAGACTTTTTAATTCCCTGTTTTTAAGAATATCACCAAGAATATTTCCCACCAGCAGGTGTTCATCCTGACATGATAAAAAAACATGGGCCAAATAATTCATGCTGTTTTTATTGGATAGCCTCTGAAGACTCGTGTTTTAATTTTTTAAAGTCAACTGCACTCACTTCTGAAATTCCCTGCGCCTGCATGTACACTCCATACAGGGTATCAACCTCCACCATCGTAGATTTATTATGGGTAACAATGATAAACTGAGATTGACGGCTGAACTTCTGAATGATTTTATTAAATTTTTGAATATTGGCATCGTCAAGCGGTGCATCCACTTCATCAAATATACAAAATGGAGCGGGTTTCAAAAGGTAAAGGGCAAACAAAAGTGCCGTCGCCGTCAATGTCTTTTCACCACCTGATAACTGACTGATGGACTTTGGTTTTTTTCCTTTGGGTTTGGCAATAATTTCAATTTCTGATTCCAGTGGACTGGAAGGATTTTCCAGGATAAGGTCACACGTGTCGTCTTCAGTAAATAATTCTCTGAACACCAAAATAAAATTTTCCCGAACTTGATTAAAAGCTTCGTGGAATTGTCTGGTAGCCGTTGTTTCTATTTCCGCAATGGTTTCCATCAGTGATTCCTTTGCACTTACAATATCTTGTTTTTGAATTTGAATTTTTTGAAATCTTTCGCTCATTTCATTATAAGCTTCAAGGGCCAGAGGATTTACATCGCCATATTGAGAAATTTTTATTTTTAATTTTTCCAGTTCCTCCTGTAAACTTTGGTTGTCAAATTCTTTATCAACCTCCTGATTAATAATGTCATTTACCGGAATGTTGAATTCGATTTTCAAACGCTCTCCTACCCCGTTTATTTTGAATTTTAATTCCGTAAATTCATCTTTGAGGTTTTGGATCTGGTTTTGCAATTGTTGTTGTTCTCTGTGAATTTTTCGGATGTTTTCTTCCAATTCCGTAATCGCGTTTTTTGCCTGAAAATAGTTTTGTTCAAAGACATTCAGGGTTTCATTATAACGTTTTTTTTCTTCGTACAACCTGACAAGATTTTCTTCTATCAACCTGAAATTGTCCTGAATATCAATAGCTTCTTTTTCTTCAGCCATCAATCTGAATTTATTGTTTTCCAGCTTTTGACTTAATTCTTCAAGTCTTGTTTTTTTATAGTCCAATTCCTTTTTCAGATTTTCAACAAGATTCTGATGGCGAATCAATAAAATGATATCCTGATTGTATTTTTCTGAAGCCATGGTCAACTCATCCTGCAAACCTGTCACTTCAACATTGTCCAAACCATCAGACATCATTAAACTTTCACGACTTTCAGCTATTTTTTTCAAATGGCCCTCTTTGATGGATATCAAGTCTTTCGATGAGGTAATAGCTGTTTTTAATTCCTTTATTTTGTTTTGACTTTCGACCTGAAACTTATGGAAGGAATCCAGTTGTACCTGAGCTTTAACAAATTGCTGATTTAATTGGTTGAGCTCTTCTTTGAGGGTGTTTACCCATGTTTTATTGTGTTTCTGTTTCAATTCCTCAACAGAAGCCAGAAGTAGGTTCAATTCTGATTCAAACACTGATTTCTGTTTTTGAAAATTCAGAATCGTTTTTGATATGTTTTCAAGATTTTTTTTCCGGCCTATTTTTTTTCCTTCAAACAGTCCAACGGAACCTCCTGAAATAGCAAAACCGGATTTTATATAATGACCATATTTGGACAATATAGTCCACTGTGCTTCGACACCTGAAACCATTGCCAAATCCTGGGTATCTCCATCAAAAATAAAACAATCCTTCAGCAGGTGGGTCAATAAATCATTATACTTATTATCAATTTTGACGAATGTTTCCGCTGAAATCAGATTTTTCGGATACCGGGTATTTTGACTGACCTTACCACATAAATTATTAACAAAAAAGTATGCCTTACCTCGCTGTGCTTTATTGAGCAACTGAATCCCTCTGTATGCTTCCTCTATATTTTCTACGACAAAATAATTGAGAAAAGGCTCCAGGTATGCTTCAATCACTGCTTTATATTCTTCTTCCACTTCCAGAATATCTCCGAGGATAACAGGGTTTTTCTGCCAGGATTCGCTTAAAAATCTGATGGATTCCGGATATCCTTCATAACTGTCGATCATGCTTTTCAAAAGATCGTATTCATTTTGTTTGCTGTCAAGATTCCTGTTGGTTTGAGATAAACTTTCTTTTACTTTTTCAATATTTTTTTCTCCTTGTTCCAATTGACGCAATCTTTCGTCTTCGTCAGTTTCCAGTTTTCTGAGTTCGTGGGTATGTTTATTGACTTTACCAACCAGTTCGTCATATGTCAATTTTATTTCTTCATTGTTTTTTTCTCTTGAGCCTAATTCTTCCTGCGTCCTCTGTATTTCTATTTCTGTATTGTCTACTTTATTTTTTAATACGGCAATTTCTTTTTCAAATTCGTATTGTTCCTTTTCCAGAAGATTAAGTGCCTTTTGTTTTTCATCAAAACCGGATTTTACCAAAACAAATTTTTCCTTTAAGGAATGGTGCGCCATTTTGGAATTCTCAAGAACATCCTTTAAGTGGGTATCCATGGACATTTCTTCTTCAATACGTCGGACAAGTTTTCCCAATTCTTCCATTAGTGTTTCCATTTCTGAAGTGGCATCTTCAATATTTTTCTGAAGTGTTTCTTTTGCTTGTGTTTTAAAACCAGCTTTTTGGTTGAGTAAGACCTTTTCATTTTCCTCAGCCCTTATTTTAGAAACCACCTCGTTCATGCTTTTTTGTCTTTCACTGAGGGCCATTTCTTTATCCAGGCTGGTTTTTTTCTCTTTTTCAAGCAAAGCCTGAAGTTTTACATCCTGAATGTCATTTTCGCGGTAAGTATCCTGAAATACTCTCAGATTTTCAGCAACGGCTTTGTACCGCTCTTTAAATGCCTGAATGGAATATACGGCAAACCTGACACTCAGGTCTTTATATTTTTCTTTAATTTCGTTGAATCTCTGCGTGCGTCTGGCTTGTTTTTCCAACACTTTTACATTTCCATCGATTTCAAAAAGCAGGTCTTCTATTCTGTTTAAATCTTCATCCGTACTTTTGAGTTTCAACATGGTCTCCCTCTTCCTCATCTTATATTTGGAAACACCGGCAGCCTGTTCAAACATACGTCGCCTGGCGTTTTCCTTATTTTCTAAAATATCATCCACCATACCCAAAGCAATGATGGCATAACTGTTGGACCCAATTCCTGTGTCAAGAAACAAAGAGGTAATGTCTTTCAACCTGCAGACTACATTGTTGAGACGATACTCTGATTCTCCACTTCTGTAAAGAGTGCGCGATATGGTTACATACTGATACTCTGAAGGCAAAATATTTTTGTTGTTTTCAAAAGTCAGTGCGACCGTAGCCGAAGCAGCTTCTTTTTTTGTTTTGGTGCCATTAAAAATAACGTCACCCATACTTTCCAGTCTTAGTTCCTTACTTTTTTGCTCCCCCAGAACCCATCGGATTGCATCTACAATGTTAGATTTACCACTTCCATTGGGTCCGACAATTCCAATGACATTATCATTGAAGTGCATCACCGTGTCATTGGCAAAACTTTTAAAACCTTTAATTTGTAAACTTTTGAGTCTCATATGCCGCAAATTTATAATTATTTTACAAAGTCCGTGTTTATTACATATTAAATAAGGCGCACATGAAAACCTTAAGGAATAAATAAATGAGTGTAACCTGTAGTATAATTAATTGGCATTTATATGCTAATGTTTTATAAATTTGTTTAATATTAAATTACAGGGAAGAATAAATTTTTTTGAATTAATGAACTTTTTTTTGATATTTCCGATTATTGGTCTAATATTGTGCGTTTTTTAATAAATATGTAAAATTTTATATATATGTCATCAGAAAATGTGACCGTAAGATATACTGATGAGGATCTGATTGATTTCAAATCAGTCATAGATTCCAAACTTGAAAAAGCTATGGCTCAATATCAGAGCTTGAAAGAACAACTGAAAGATATTACTGAAAATAATACAGATGACTTTGCCAAGGATATTACAGACTTTTCTTCCATTCAATCGGAAATTGAAATGTTGAATAATATGGCCAACCATCAGCGAAAGTATATCCAGGATCTTGAAAATGCTTTGATCAGGATCAACAATAAATCTTATGGTATTTGTGTGGTGAGCGGTGAACTAATCGATAAAAAAAGATTATTGGCTGTACCTACTACTACAAAATCAGTTACCGCCAAAACCCAGTCAGAAATGAAGGACAAAATGATTGTCCCTAAAGAAAAAATAAGAGGTTTTGATGATGAACTAGAATTGGATGACGAAAAACCCGTAAAAAAATCAGAGCCTAAAAGCCCTGTCATTATCACAAAAGTAATCAAAAAATCTCCGGGCACAAAACCCGTAAGTCCCCTGGATGATGAAGACCTCGATAAAATATTTTCAGAACTTGACGTCATAAAAGAACTTGATGAATCAGAACTCAATATAGAAGATGATGATGAAGAAATCGGATATGATTCAGAGGAAGACCTCGATATGATAGCGGATGAAGACAGTTATGATGAAGATGAAGATATGGAATAATGAACCATTTTCCATTCATAAAAAAAGGCAGTAAATGATTACTGCCTTTTTTTTATTAAACCCAAATTCCGCATTAGACTTTATTCGGATGGTAATATGATAAAATAGTTGGCATTGCTCGGAGATTTGAAGACATAAAACTGAGATCGATGAAAAATATGCCGTCAGATTTTCTTGTAGTTCATTTCTGCTGATGAATTTGGAGCACAAATGTATTACTTCTGTAAATCAGCTCATCATAATCCCTCAATTCATATATAAAAACTCTAATTGGCAATTATTTACACATTATAATAATATACATACATATTTGTATAATATTTTGTAAAAATGCTGAAAAATGTTAATTTTACCTTTATTTTCATAAAATGATTACCGAAATAGAAAAATATTTTCCTGACCTTACCGCAAAACAAAAAGATCAGTTTGTACAGTTGGGTGATCTTTACAAAGAATGGAATGAAAAAATCAATGTTATCTCACGAAAGGATATAGACAATTTATATCTGCACCACATTTTGCACAGCCTTGCTATTGCAAAGTTTATAGATTTTAAAAAAGGATCCCGAATTTTTGATCTGGGTACAGGTGGAGGTTTCCCAGGGATTCCTCTCGCCATCATATTTCCCGATGTTTTTTTTACACTGGCAGACGGAACCGTCAAAAAAATCCTCGTTGTGAATGAAATCATTCAGTATTTGGGACTGTCCAATGCCAAAGGAATAGCTCAAAGGGCCGAAGAAGTCAAAGATACATTTGACTTTGTGGTCACCCGTGCAGTGGCAAAAATCGACAAGATTCTCCTTGGTCCAGAAGAATTGTACATTCAAATCATAAAAACTCTTATCCCAATGGGTTGATTGCATTAAAAGGAGATCTTAAAGAAGAACTTAAACTCATTTCCAAACATGAATACAAAGAGGTTGTTCCGATTCACACCTATTTCAGTGAGGATTATTTTGATGAAAAATTTATTCTTTACGTCCAGACCTAAACAATATCTCGTTTGCCAGGTTTTCTCCCAGATATGACCCTATGGCAACGCCCATACCTCCCAACCTGACGCCGCAAATGATATGGTCAGAAATCCATTGTACGATCGGTGTTTTTTCTTCTCCTACACCTAAAATCCCACTCCACCAGCTATCAACGTGGTTATGAGCACCAGGGTATATTTTGTCCAAAAACTGAAGCAACACTTGTTGAATATTTTCCGTTAATCCAAATTGGTCCGTACTTTCTGATTCAGGATCAAAATTTCTGGCTCCCCCCAGTAAAATCCTGTTTTCATAGTTTCTGAAATAATAATAACCTTTATCAAAATGGTAACATCCCGAAAATGGAATATTTGATAATGGTTTTGTCATTAAAACCTGATTTCTTGCGGGAACCACTTTTATTTCCGGCAGTAATCGTCCTGTAAATCCATTGGTACAAATACACAGAATATGATAAGGAATCAAATCACCTGAATCCAAAACCAAATCTTTATTAACCTGATCAATGTGACTGACATTGGCATTAGAAATCAATTTTACTCCAAGTGCCTGCGCTGTATGATGAAGTTGTTGCATCATCAAAACAGGCTGTAGACAACCTTCCAGAGAGTTAAATATATATTCTTTATGAAATGCTGCCAACGTTGAATTACGACCTGTCTTATACGTATTTTCATGCTTCGTTATATCTCCAACAAATGTATTGATCCAGCCCAGTTTTTCTTTTACTTCATCAAAATTGGGATCGTTTTTCATAAAAATTTCGTATCCTCCGCAATCATTATATTTCATTTGGGTGAGGTTTACTCTCTTTTTTAACATTTGCAGACCATCCCACCTCATTTTAATAATGTCATATGTCTGCCCTTCACCCATCTTTTGTATATCTTTCAAAATTTCCGTAGGTGAGCCAAAGCAGGAAAAACCCGCATTTTTGGTACTTGCACCAAGACTGAAACCCGACCTTTCCACAACACAGACCCTGATACCGGGATTTTTTTCAACAAGAGAAATAGCTGTACTTATGCCTGTTATGCCGGCCCCGAGGATGGTAACATCAAACTTTTCTACCAACAATTCTTTTTCCCAAAAACTTAAATTCATTATCTTGTGCCCACTTTGTTGTATGAACTTTTTGTCGACAAAGATAAACCAAAATTAATTAAAATTATTTTCAATATAAAAATATGATACAACGAATTCAGAGTCTCTTTTTACTACTCACCAGCGCCGGATTTTTTAGTTTATTTAAGTTTCCTTTTGCTACTTCAGATACAAGTATTCCTGATTTAATGAAGGACAATATGTATACTATTCAGGATCACATTATATTATTAATCCTCACCACCGTAGGCGGTTTATTGGCGCTTGCTTTGATTTTTCTGTATTCCAACAGGGCACTTCAGTTAAAATTAAACAATGTTTTAATTATTTTTTCTATCCTTCTTCCTCTTCTTGCCTTTTTACTCATTTATAATGAGGGAACGGCCATGATACAATCTGCGCAAATCAATGATGGCCCGGGTCTATACATTCTTGGCGCTATACTTCTTTTTTCTGTTTTGTCATTAATGTATATCAAAAAGGACAAACAGTTGGTCGAATCCATGGACAGATTAAGGTAAATATTCGATTTTTTACTTTTTCGAAAATTGTTCGATTCCTGCTTTATACGTTTCATCAAATGTGTTGTCAATCTGAACAGATTGTTCATCTGTCAATTTAATGTTGGCAATGATGAGTCGTAAAAATTTTTCAGCAATCGGAAAAAATTTTTCTTCTTCCTGTTTTGTAAGACTGGCGTTCGCATTTTTCAGAAATAAATTATATACATCTTCCTTTAGGTTGAAAGATTTAATCTGATCAAAAGTCTGAATGTTTTTAAAAGAAGGGGATTGAGTATTTTGAAGATAAAATTCTATAAGATCCGTCTCTATTTCCGGATATTTTTCGTGAAAAAACATGGAATCCAATGGAACAAAAACATCAGGATGAATTCCTCCGCCTGATTCAAGCCTTCTTTTTTTAATCAAAGATTGAAATGTTTGATTCGACTTTTCTTTTTTCGGAGGCGTGTTGTCAAAGTACTCCCCGTTTACCACCCGGTTGTTGTAGTCGTCATCATACTTTGATTTGTCGTCATAGTTTCTTTGTATGCTTCTTCCTGAAGGTGTAAAATATTTTGCTATGGTAAGCCGAATAGCACCACCGTTTGAGAGGTCGTATTGTTCCTGCACCAATCCTTTTCCATACGTTCTTCGACCTACTACCACTCCTCTGTCCCAATCCTGAATAGCGCCTGCCAGAATTTCGGAAGCAGAAGCAGAATTTTCATCAACCAGGACAACTACCTTTCTGATGTTAAAAAATCGTTTTCCTGTTGATTTGTATTCATATTTTTTTTCGGATTTACCCTTGGTTGTCACTAAAATTTTATTTTTTTCTTCAAATATCTGACATAATATGTTGGTTGCTTCCGGTAAAAATCCACCGGGATTTCCCCGAACATCAATCATCACATCTTTATAACCGGATTTTCCAACCAGCGACTCAACTTTGTCCATAAAATGCTGATAGGTATTGTTGCCAAAACGATCGATTTTAATATAGATGACACTATCATTTACATTATAGGCACTGGAAATGGTGGGAACAATTATTTCTTCTGATATTGCGGATAAACTCATTATTTTCTTCCCTCTTTTGATTTGCAGACCTATTTTATCATCTGACTTCTTCATCAGAGTTCGTATTTCGGAAAATGGTTTTAAGACACCGGCAACATCAACACCGTCTACCTTAAGAATTTTATCTCCTGATAAAAGTCCGGCTTTTTTTGCAGGGGAATGTTGTAAAACTTTATAAATTGTAGCTGTATCTTTAATCATAATGGTCTCTACGCCGATGCCTTTAAAATGACCTTCCATCTGATTATTTACATCCTCCACTTCAACAGGAGTAAGGTATTCAGAATGAGGATCCAGATTATCAATAAGGGCAAAAATAGCGTCATCAAGTATAGTGTCGGTATCAATACTGTCCACGTATTTACTTTCAATAAACCGCAGAAGTTCTTCTACCCTGCCGGTCTGCCTGATTCCTTCTGACGCATCCCATTTTTCAATAAGCGCATATCTTTGGTTGTTGCCCTTGATTTTAAAGCCTATCATAATACCGATAGCCATTACACAGGCCAGTAACAGCGGTTGAATAATATTATACTTTTGATTAGGTTCAATCGTCACGTTAATGCTTAAGCGTTTTAAAATACAAAGTAAACAATATAAAGGTATCCAATTCCTTGCCAAAATTTGAGAAAAAAAAATTCTGTCAAAAAATAGTACTATATTTGAATGTAACCCAAATTCCGTATTAGATTTTATCCGAATGGAAATATGACAAAATAGTTGGTCTCGTTTTTAGGACGAGACCGGGCAATTTCAAATATGCAGTCAGATTTCCATGTAGTTCATTTCTAATACTTATTTTTGGTTTAAACTAATGCGATGACATTAATCATTCAAAATAAAGAGGTTTAAACAAATCAATTTTTTTAATGTTTTCTATAGTTATATAAAACTGAATAATCATGAGTGAAGAAACAAAATCCAATAACAACCAGATTAATATTGAATTATCAGAAGAAATCTCAGAAGGGATTTATTCAAATCTTGCCATCATTTCCCATTCACCGTCAGAATTCGTGCTGGATTTTGTCCGATTGGTACCAAATGTACCTAAAGCAAAAGTAAAATCAAGAATTATTCTGAGTCCGCCACATGCAAAAAGATTACTTAAAGCGTTAATGGATAATGTAAAAAGATATGAAGCACAATTTGGCAACATTGAAGATCCTGAAGCCGGAATGCATATGCCACCAATGAACTTCACTCCCACTGCACAGGCATAATTTATTCAAAAAAAAATGAGTACAAAAATCGTGTGATTATCTTATGAAGTAGAACAGTTATCCTTTTATATGAATAATGAACTTTTACAAACCTTTTTAGATGATCACCGTTTTATTGAATGGGTTCACAGTGATTTTCAAAAACACGATGAATATTGGTCTCAATTTATTGACAATCAACCAGATAGCCACGACACCATCAATAAGGCGATTCGTATTGCCCTTGCTTTAAAAGGTGACAAAGCGGTCTATGAGGCTAAAAACCAGTTGTTTAACCGCATAGAAAATACAATCAATAATTTCCCTTCTGAGCAAAAAGAAACCAGAATCATTTCTGTTCGACGCTGGATGGCGTATGCAGCTTCCTTTATTTTATTACTGGTTTCATTGGTTTATTTTGGGGGTAATAAAAATATTAATACCGGAATTGGTGATTCTTTAACCATAGATTTACCAGACAATTCAAAAGTTTCCTTAAACGCCAGTGCTTCCCTCCGTTATAATAAGTTCCTATGGGTTTTTTCAAGAAAAGTATCCTTATCCGGAGAGGCTTTTTTTAAAGTTCAAAAAGGAAGTACTTTTACCGTAAATACAACTATGGGAAATGTAGCCGTTTTAGGTACATCATTTAATGTAGACCATTCAAATGATAAATTAGACGTAAAATGTTACACAGGAAAAGTATCCGTTACCAACATTTCTGAATTGAAATCGGTAATTCTAACACCAGGTAAAGGTGTGATTATGAAAAAATCCAGAGAATTTTTACTTTTTGATGTAAAAAAACAGAATTCTCCTGAATGGATGGAAGGAAGAGAGCATTTTGAAAACGTTGAACTTCAGGAAGTCATCAACAAACTTCAAAAATATTTTGATCCTAAAATAGAAGTGGAAACAACGTGTCAAAACCTTAAAATAACAGCAAAAGTTCCCATTAACGATTTAGATTCAGCACTTCAAACGATAACGTGGCCATTAGGATTACATTTCAAAATACAGGACAAAAAAGTCTTCATTACAAAATAAAAAATTTATTTGTATTCTATCTGTGGCTCTGTTTATTTCTTGTTGGAAAGGTCACATATGCGCAGAATAAATCTATTTCTGTATCGATTTCAAGAGGAACGACATTCAGAGAAGTTTTTGAATTGCTTGAAAACAAATACAACGTCCGTGTTTCGTATCCCTCGGAAATTGCAGACTATCCCACTACTGAAAAATTAGGCGTTGATGCCGAAAATACTGAATTTTTATTCAAAAAGATATTTTTTCATCTGCAGCTTGATTTCATTTTTATAAACAAAAAAGATATATTAATCAGACCCATTCCTCAATTCGAAGGTGACAAGAAATTATGGATACAAATCATCATCAAGGAAAAAGACAGCGGTCTACCCATTCCGAATATTTTAGTCTATACAAAAAATCTGGAATTTGCAGAATATACGGATGGTACCGGTTGGTGTGGTTTACAAGTCTCAAAAGATAATTTTGACAAACAACTACACATATACAGTTTTAATTATACTCCGGTTACCATTTCTGTCCCTGGAGATTCAGTAACCATTCCGGTTTTTTTAACGCTTCAGGAAAACAAACTTCCACCGATAACCCTTCTAGGGAAAAAAAATTCATTTTTATTTTTTCCTTCTAATGGCAGGTTGCATAGTCAAAAATCAGGAAAAATACAAAACAGCCTGTCCGTACATGGAAATGACCCCCTCCGGCAAACACAATTTATGGCTGGTGTACAGGCGCACAACGACAGAAGTACAGGAATCAAAATTCGGGGAGCTGCAGAAGAAGCCACCTTGTTGATATTGGATAAAGTCCCGGTGTATAAACTGGACCATTTATTAGGGATTTACAGTGCGGTAAATGGTGATTATTACGAAGAATGGGAACTCTATAAAAATGTCATCCCGGTTGAATATGGCGGAAAAACCAATGGTATGTTGAGGCTGAATACCCTTCAGAATAAGAAGGATTGGCAAATGAAATCCAATATAAATTTATTGTACACCTCTATCGCTGCAAAAGGTTATATTACAAAAAATTGGGGAGTACAGTTTGGTTTTCGTAAAAGTCTCAATTCTGGTCTTAATGCATCTCTGACAGATTTTTCAAGTAGAAACTCCTTGCTGAATGACACACCACAGGGACGAATGCCAAAAAATATTATCAACAATCAACCTGCCTTTAATTTTTATGACAGTCAGTTTAAAACATGGTTTGGTTGGAAAAAACACAAAATAACCATAAATGGATTTTTGAGCAATGACAATATGGATAACCGGTATTTTACCAGTTTTCGAAGCCGGTTATTTATGATCACGGAAAAACAGCAGCAAACTAAAAAATGGAACAATGTGGCAGGAACCATTTTTTATGAATATGAAAAAGACAAATGTATCTTTGAAGCGCAATATTATACAACCCGGTTTTACGAAAATGCCCTTTTGTCCTATCAGGTTTCAAGAATCAACCAAAATATCAAAAGATTTGACACACTTGAAACCAGAAATGAAAACAAGATCCATGATAATGGACTTAAATTAAAATGGTCTCAAAAGAAAAAATTCCCGCTGACGGGTGGTATTGAGATAGTACACCACAACAACATTTTCTTTTTTCAGGAATCTGAAACACCCATATTTGAGGTAAATCGAAAGGTATATGTGTTGTCCTCGTTTACAGGTAAAAATTGGCAAATTCAAAAAAACTGGAGCGTTAATACGGACATCAGGCTCAGTTACTTGCCAGGATTTAAAAATGTTTGGGTACTTCCTCAGGTATCACTTGAATATATACATTCAAAATGGAAATGGCAGATAGGAATTTCCAAATACAATCAAGCTATCAGGACCCTTGAATTTGAAAATTTTTTCGGTCAGAGGTCTACTTTTTTTGTGCTGGCGAATGAAACATCTATCCCTGTTTCAACTTCTTTGAATACTTTTTCTCTTGCTGAATTCAATTTTGGCAACCTTACGGTATTAGGAGAAGTATATTTCAGAAAAACTATGGGAAACCTCTTTTTAAGCAGAAACATTGCAAGTTTAATAGACAGAAATATCCAATTATCCATTAATGACTACACCCTTTTTAGGGGTGAAGGAAGATATTACGGTTTTGATTTCGGAATCAATTATTCTAAAAATAACTGGTATCAGAGTTACCAATACAGTCTGTCCTATTCTGAAAATCGTTTTGAAAAACTATTTAATAATCAGTATTTTCCATCGATTGAAGACAGCAGACATCAAGCCAAAATAATTCAGGGTTACCATTATAAAAATATATACGGACAAAGTGCTCTGATATATGCATCAGGAAGACCCTACACCAATGTTAATCAAATTTTGGAATCAAAAGAACAAATCAACATAGCGGATATTGAAACCGGAGAATATCAGGACAGATTACCTGATTATTTGAGATGGGATGTAGCTATGGGAATTACATTTAATATTATGAAAAAATGGCAAAGCAAATTTGAAATTTCATGTTTTAATGTTTTAAACCGGAAAAATGTAAAGTACCGTCAGTTTTATTATCAGGTTCCCAATGCTGCCACTACAAATGCGGTCTTGGGTAATGATATTTCCCAATTGGGCAGGACTTTTAATCTGGGAGTTACAATTTCTTTCAACTAATTTTTTCGTACTGTAAATTTGACGTAACTTTACTTTTTCAAATTATTCTATTAGTACTCAAACTAAGATGAGATTGATTTCAAAGATTGTTTTCACTTGTTCTATTTTGTTAAGTTGTTGTCAGCAAACTACTTTTGCTCAGGACAATGAAAGAGACTGGTTGATGACAGAAATAGAAAAAATCATCCGATTTGACACAGAGATCAGTTTTAAAACTGTTCCAGGCTTCATTATTGGGGTTATAGACGAAGATTCTACCTATATTTTTCCTTTTGGTCATAAAATGCCATCCAAAAAAAGTGGCTCTATCGGAGAAAATGATATTTTTGAAATCGGAAGTATAAGTAAATTGTATACCACCTCTATCATTAGAATGCTTGTTCAAGAAAAAAAATTATCTTATTCTCAACATATAAATGAATTTTTACCTGAAGAATATCAAAACCCCAGATTAAACCATATCAATATTCATTCATTGATCCACCACCAATCTGGTTTACCCTTGAGGCCCTATATGTTTGGAGCCAAAGAGCAGGATTCTCAAAACCCATATCTTTATTATACCAGAACAGATTTATTAGAATTTTTCAGAGACTATATTCCGGAAAAAGAAGGGTTTGTATATTCGCATACTAATTATGCCCTATTGGAATTGATCATAGAAAAAGTAACAGGACAAAATTTTGATGATGTATTCCAGCGTTATTTAAAACAACCACTTCAATTAAAAAATACATTTATTGATTTTCCGGAACAAAAAGAAAACTATATTTCACCTGGTTATGACAAAGCGGTGAATCTGACAAAACCCTGGCTGTATTCTTCGTTCCGGGCTTCTGAAGGTGTTAAAACAAGCATAACTGATGCATTAAAATATCTGAATTTTATCCTCCGGGATGATCAGGTAAACATGTTCAGGGATAGTGTGGTAATGGATGAAGAATTTCCATTGGAGAATAGTTTTAACCAACATTTAACTATTGAAAACGGATGGCATATATTACAAGTTAAAAATCATAAAATAGCTATTCACACCGGTAGAACTTCCGGTCATAGTTGTTTTATGGGAATGGTAAAATCATCAAAAACGGCTGTTGTTATTTTTAGTAACAGTTGGGTGGGTACAGGAGATTTGGGCTTGCAGATATTAAGAATGATCAATCAAAACTGGAAAATGTAATATGGAAGAAAAAAAACCTAAGGTTCTGGACTGGGATTCTTTTCGTCAATTAGGCAATCCTGAAAATGCACCGGAAGAAAAGGAAATCGAAAGTCGCAACAAACCGGCTTATTTTTCGGCCCCACTCAGGGTATTTATTGAAAAAAAACACAGAGGAGGAAAAGAAGCCACTCTGATACGTGGCTTTGAAGGCCCGGAATCAGAACTGGAAAAATTGGGAAAACTTTTAAAACAAAAATGTAGTGTCGGCGGCTCCGTAAAAGAAAATGAAATCATTATTCAGGGAAATCAAAGGGATAAGGTTATGCAAATTCTTCTTGACCTGGGTTACAAAAATTCTAAAAAAGCTGGAGGTTAATTACTAAAATGACACCCAAACACCGCTATACCCAAATTAATATTGAATTTATATATATATAAATAAAATTATTGTTTACTTTTGCCGTAATCAAAACACATTTAATATGGAACTCAATTGGTATATAATTTTAGCAACAGGATTAATTCCTAACATTGTGGGGTTTTTATGGTATGGGCCATTATTTGGCAAGGCATGGATGAAAGAGGCAGGTGTAAATCCTGACCCTGCGAATGTCAATATGATTAAAATAACATTATTCACCTTACTTTTTGGTGTTATGCTGGCGGTAGCGCTCACGCCCATAGTTATACATCAATTTGCTGCATCCTCTGCACTTATGACGGAAGACTTTATGAACCCGGAATCTGAAACAAAAAAGTTTTTTATGGATTTTATGAGCAGGTTTGGGGATAATTTCAGAAGCTTCAAACACGGCGCGTTACATGGATTTATTACGGGTCTCTTTATATTTTTTCCTGTAATCGGCTGCAATGCAATGTATGAAGGAAAAAGTTGGAAATATATATTGATTAATGCTGGATTCTGGACAATTTGTGCCATTATCATGGGAGGTATTATTTGTCAATTTGCTTAATAAATTTTTGAATTTCACCAAAAACACGATATACATAGCTATTATTTCACAATAGTAGCTATGTTTTTTTATATGGATATTTACTTAGCTTATCAATTACACACAAAAGACGATATTATCGTTGCCTTTCTTTCCGAATTAGGATTCGAATCCTTTGTTGAGGAAGATGACCATATGGTGGCTTATATCAATAAAAATCTTCATACGAAAAAAAATGAGGAAGAAATATTGAAAGTACTGCACCATTATCAGGTTGATTATAATTCAGAAGAGATTCAACCTCAAAATTGGAATGCCCTCTGGGAAAGTTCATTTCAACCTGTCCGGGTAGGTGACTTTTGTCTCGTAAGAGCTGATTTTCACCCTAAAGATGAAAATATCAAACATGACCTAATCATAAATCCTAAAATGGCATTTGGAACAGGACATCATGCAACAACCCACATGATGATTACGGCGATGAAAGAAATAAATGTAGAAAACAAAACTGTCTTTGATTATGGTGCCGGTACAGGTATTCTGGCGATTCTTGCATCAAAAATGGGAGCTTCAGATACAGATGCTATAGACATTGAACTGGAATCATACCACAATATGATTGAAAATAATGAAGTTAACCATGTTTTTAATGTCAACCCTCTGCATGGGACGCTTGATAATATTGATATAAATAAAGTTTATGATGTTATTCTCGCCAACATCAACAGAAATATATTGCTAAGAAGTGCTGAAAAATTGTATGCATTGCTAAAACCCGGTGGCATTATTTTGTTATCAGGTATTTTGAAAGAAGACATGGAAATGGTTGAAAATGCATACGTGGAACTTGGTATGTTGAAAACTGATTTTCTTGAAGAAAATCAATGGGCCTGTATACAATTTATAAAAAATTAAAGCAGTTTTTCGTCAAATAATACAAGTTGTTGAACGGGTTTTACAGAAAAGGTTTTGCGATGATATTCAGTAATTCCATATTTTTGAATGGCCTTGCGATGTTGTAAAGTCGGGTAGCCCTTATTTTGATTCCATTTGTACTCAGGGTATTTGAGGTGATAATTTTGCATACATTCATCCCTGTATGTTTTAGCCAGAATAGAAGCGGCAGCGATACTCATATATTTTCCGTCCCCTTTAACAATACACGTATGTTTAATTTGACCAAAACTGAGAAAGCGGTTTCCATCTACGAGTATGTGATCAAAAAAAGTATTCAAATCTGATAAGGCAAAATGCATCGATTTAAATGATGCGTTGAGTATATTGATTTTATCTATTTCGTCATTTTCAACTCTTCCGATAGCAAATTCAACGGCATCATTTTCTATCATTTTCCTGAGTTTTTCTCTCTGGAAAACGGTCAGTTTTTTGGAATCATTCAGGTGCTCATTTTTATAATCATCGGGAAGAATAACAGCAGCCGCAAATACAGGTCCGGCAAGACAGCCCCTTCCTGCCTCATCACAACCGGCTTCAGAAAAAGTACTATGAAAAGGAAGCAACATTAAATATTTACTTTATTTTAATAAAGGTTTTTGTTGCCATTCCTTTGGAATGTAATATACTCAAATAGTATTTCCCATCCGGAAAATCAGATATATTGAGTTGATATGAATTATCAAACACATCAAATGATTTTACTATGCTGCCCTGACTGTTGGTGATAAAAACCTTCATTTTTTGCCATAAAACATCTTCAGGAATTTGTAATGTAACCACATTTGAACTTACATTAGGCATTAAAGTAAACCCGGCAAGTAAAAAATTATTTTTTATATAGCTGGTAAGATCAACCTGATCAAGGGCAAACGACATTATGCTTCTGCCATACGTTCCCGCTATGAGAGTATGAAGGGTCGGGTTGTAACCTAAATGATATACTGCCAATGATGGCATATTATTACCAAGTGCCTGCCATACTTTTCCTTTATCTTTTGAATAAAATACCCCGGCGTCCGTGGCAACAAATAAAACCCTACCCTGGTGTCCAGGCAACACTAAAATATTGTTGATGGCAATTTCAGGAAGATTTCCCTGAATCCTGCTCCAACTTTGCCCTTTATCACCGGAATAAAAAATATAGGGTGTATTGTCATTGTCCCTATACCCTGAAAAAGATACAAATACATCATTTTCAATATCAGGAGAAGCTACCACCGAGGTAATATATCTCATGGGCAAGCCATTCGTTATGGTCTCCCAGTTAACACCAAAATCTATCGACCTCCACAACATTCCATCTGTCGTCCCTGCATATAAAATGTCCGGATTTATTGGCGATTCATGTAAAGTAGAAATGTTTTTCCTGATATTTTTCGATTCAGGGTTCGTAAGTTCTGGGCTGATGACTTCCCAAAGCGGGATTCCTGGTGTTGATGTCCTGTACATTTTGTTTGTTCCTGTATATAATGTGTTATCATTATGTGAACTCATAAAATAAGGCATGTCCCAGTTTCGGGGTTCAGAGGAGTCCAGACCCGTTGTACCATCTTCATAATTATTGCCCCCATCCAGTGTAATATTGATATTTCCATTTTGAGTAGATACATAAAAAATGTCGGGATCTTCAGGATGAAAAACCATTTGAAAACCATCACCGCCATAGATTCTTGGCCATTCATTAATAAAAGATGAATTTCCACCTGTGGTACCATTGTCCTGAGCACCTCCGTAATATTGATCCGGCAAATGAGGATTATAGGCTACACGATAAAATTGAGTTGTTGGGATATTTTCAATGTCTTCCCAAAACTCAGTGGATTCTAAATTACTTTTATACAAACCGCCATCGGTAGCTAAAAAAATTGAATTTCCTGAAAAAACCAGATCGTGTTTATCGGCATGAACTTCATAGGTATACCATGGGGGACAAGCCGCTGCCCAGGTCATACCTCCGTCAAGACTTCGATACAAATCAACACCTAAAATAAAAATATCATTTTCATTGTTAGGATTTACTCTAATTTTACCAAAATACCACCCAAAACCTCCGTACAAATATTCCGGTAAGCTAAAATCTCCATTTTCATAGATGGGAAGCGTATCCCAGGAAATTCCTCCATTTTGGCTTTTGTAAATTCCTTTGAGATTGTACGTGTCTGCATCAGTATATGAAGAATAAAGTACCTCTGGATTGGATTCACTCAGTGTGATACCTATCCGGCTATTCCAGCCATCGGGTAGTCCATTGGAAAGCAACGTCCAATTTTGTCCCCCATCAATAGATTTATATATGTTGGCATCCGGACCGGAGACCATGGATTTAAAATTATTTCTGATACGATTCCATGTGGCTATATACAAAGTATTGCCATCAGTAGGGTGTAACACTACATCAATTACCCCTGTAGAGTCATTTGCAAAAAATACTTTTTCCCAACTCTGACCGCCATTAACAGATTTATATAGACCCCGGCTTTCATTTTTAACGAAGGGAAGACCCATGACACCGGCATATAAAACATTTGAATTATTGGGCGAAACCCTTATATGAGAAATAATTCTACCCTCTGCAAGACCGGAATACGACCAGGATTCACCTCCGTTTACTGACTTAAAAATGCCATTGCCGACAAATGGAAAACCGGAAATATTCGGATCCCCTGTACCTGCGTAAACAACATCTGGATTTTTAGGATCAAAAGTAATATCACCAATACAAAGTTTGATTTGATTGTCAAAAACAGGATACCAGCTGCTACCTCCGTTGGTGGTTTTAAAAATCCCCCCTTCTGAAAAACCAACCAACATTATAGCGGAGTTCTGAGGGTGTACAGCAATCGTATTAATTCTGGCTCCGATATTACCGGGTCCTTCGGTAATCCAATCACCTGAAGTTCTGTTTGAACTTAGATTTTTAAAAAGATGCGCTTTTTTTAAAGCATCAAGGTAGGCCTGAACCGGAAACGTGTTTAGAGGAAACTGTTTATCCAAAAAATATTCTTCAGATGGAAAAAGTTTTTCCCCCAATTTATTTTTTTTGGATTCAGTTTTTAAATGACAACCTAACATCAAAAAAATAAAAATTACGTGTGTTATTATTTTGTAAATCATTTAATTTTTTTTAGTAAAATAAGTCCCGAAAAATTTTCCTATCGACTTAGCGGAATATTTAACATCTGTAATACCAGCCATATAGCCATGACCTCACAAAAATATTAATTAAATGCGAGATTGAATAAAAATCATGACATCGATACAATTTAAGTTTACAATTGTCTTCTAATGGACAATATAAAATGCCTGAAAGGAATGAGATTTATTATGATGAAAAAGTCAGAAACTATAACTTTTCATCAGGAGGAATTACCCCTGTTTGCTGGCCGAAATATTCAACAAACCTTTGAAAATCACTTGCTAAAGTACCATTTGCAGTAGCTTTATAATATGTATCTCCTAAAGCTCTTAGTGTTTGAAACATAAATCTGTCCATTTCAACGACCTGCATTTCAGTCGTCCACAAATCTATCTTCAATGTATCTTTTGTTGTTTTATCAAACATAGAAAGTAAAAAGGCTTTGACCTCTTGAAAATCCTGACTTTTTTGTCCGTCAGAACTTTTCCATTCAATAATATCAGGTATTTTGTCTTGATTCAATCCAACCACTATTTCTATAGACGATTTTTTTTGTTCTGAATTCATTGTCATGATTTGAAGGTGCTGGATATTTGATTATACAGGGAATTCCACATAATTTCTTGGCGTCTCCCACAATTTGATTTGAATAATAAATTCTTCAGCAATTTTTTTTCTCAAAATATGGTAGATAATAACAGCAAAGTTTTCAGTACTTGGTATTTTATCAAAAAATTCTTCACAATCGAGATTAAGGTTTTTATGATCAAATCGATCTTCAATTTCCTTCTTGATTAATTCTGACAGTTTTCCCATATCATATACATATCCTGTATTTTCATCAATTTCTCCTGTGAGTTTCACTTCAATTTCATAATTATGTCCATGATAGTGTACATTATTACAAAGGCCAAAAACCTCCTTGTTTTTTTCTGCACTCCATTTTGGATTGTGCAAACGGTGAGCTGCATTAAAGTGGGATCTTCTGACCACAGAGGCTCTCATACATTTTTTTTTAATTATTATCAATTGAATTCTAAACACCAATAAAGCAAAGTTGTTTTTCACCAATAAAATGAATTATTTTCAAGACTTTGATTTTCTGTGTTTTTGATGATTAGCAAGCGAGGTCAACATATAAAAACAAAATTGTAATGACCGTTAAAAATTATTTAATACCCAAAAACATCAAAATTTTTCGTATTTTTGCACCCCGATAAATTGATACACCGACGGATTCAGCTGTTTGAAGTCTTTTTTATGATTTTTATCATCACAAAAATTTTTTATTAAATTTAACGTAAATGAATATTTCGTATCTCGGACATTCCAGTTTTTTAATTGAAATTAAGGATAAAAAACTTTTATTTGATCCGATGATCAAGGCAAATCCACTGGCATCATCAGTACAGGTGGAATCCATTAAGCCTGATTACATTCTTCTTTCCCATGGCCATGAAGACCACGTTGCAGATGCTGAAATGTTGGCAAAACATTCAAAAGCAACCATTATATCAAGTTACGAAGTGGTGACGTGGTTTCAAAACAAAGGGATTGAAGGTCATCCAATGAATTTAGGAGGTAAGTGGGAATTTGAATTCGGAACCCTTAAATACGTCAATGCCGTTCATTCTTCCATGCTTCCTGACAGAAGTTATGGAGGGCCCTCAGGAGGTTTTTTAATTTGGAATGAGGAGATCAGTTTCTATTTTGCCGGAGACACTGCGCTCACTTACGATATGAAGTTAATCCCATTATTCTGTCCAAAATTGGATTTTGCCATATTACCTGTTGGAGACAATTTTACTATGGGATACGAAGATGCTGTATTGGCATCTGATTTTATCGGGTGTGATACTATAATTGCTTCCCATTTCGACACATTTGGGTATATTAAAACTGACAAAGAAAAAGCAATATTGGCTTTTGAAGAAAAAGGGAAAAAATTAATTTTTCCCGTTATAAACGAAAATATAAAATTACCATAAAATGGGCAAAATAATCGCCATAGCCAATCAGAAAGGCGGAGTTGGAAAAACAACCACAGCTATCAATTTAGCTGCTGCCCTCGCCATTCTGGATAAAAAGGTTTTACTGATTGACGCTGATCCTCAAGCCAATGCCACATCCGGTGTTGGAGTCAAAGCTGATCAGATTGTTTTTGACACGTATGAATGTCTGGTGAATGGTGAAGATATCAGTGTTGGCATAGTACCGACAGATACGCCTAATCTATATTTACTACCCTCTTCTATTGACTTGGTCGGTGCCGAAATAGAATTGGTCAATATGACAAACAGGGAGCGTTATATGAAAAAAATGGTGGACAAAATAAAGGATGATTTTGATTATATTTTTATTGACTGTCTACCGTCCCTGGGATTAGTTACGATCAATGCCCTGACTGCTGCCGATTCTGTTCTCATCCCTGTACAATGCGAATTTTTTTCACTCGAAGGTTTCGGAAAATTGAAAAACACCATTTCATTGATACAACAAAGTTTAAATCCGGAATTAAAAATAGAAGGTGTTGTTTTATCCATGTATGACCAGAGATTGAGGATGGCTAATATGGTTTTGTCAGAAATAAAAGAAATCATTTCTGACAGAATTTTTGAGACCATCATTCACAGAAACAGTAAAATTGGTGAAGCGCCGTCACTTGGACAACCTGTTATTATATATGATGCCACCAGTAAAGGTTCTATCAATTTTTTAAATTTTGCTCAGGAATTTTTGGAGTATAATAAAGCAGTACATGCTTAATCTTTAGTAAAAAGTATAATTGAAGCAAATGAATAAAAGAAAAGAAGTCAGCAAAGGCTTAAGATCACTACTTGCCAACATTGAAAAAACACACTCGGGTGAAGAAAAATCTCAATTGGTAAAAGAACTTGCCAGCAACAATATTTTATTGCAGGCAGATAAAATAGATGTTAATCCTTTTCAGCCCAGAACAGAATTTGATTCAGAACAATTATTGGAATTAGCCAAATCAATTAAAACCAACGGCCTGATTCAGCCAATCACTGTACGTGCGATGGGTGATGGTACCTATCAGTTGATTTCAGGAGAAAGAAGGCTCCGTGCTTCTAAAATGGCCGGAATCAAAGAAATACCTGCCTATGTGAGAGTGGCAAATGACCAGGAAATGCTGGAATTGGCGCTTGTTGAAAATATACAACGTGCTAATCTAAACGCTTTGGAAATTGCGATTTCTTACCAGCGACTGATGGACGAATGCGACCTCACCCATGATGCTTTATCAGAAAGAGTCGGCAAAGACAGAAGTACTGTCACCAATTATGTTCGTCTTTTAAAACTAGCTCCTGATATTCAGCAAGCCATCAAAAATAACAAGATTTCTATGGGACACGCCAGAGCTTTGGCCGGAATTGAAAATGCACCGTTACAAAATCTGGCATTTAAAAAATGTCTGGAAGAAGGTTTGTCTGTCAGGGCACTTGAAAATTTAATCAGGGAAGGACAACATATTAAAAGCGGTAACCCTTTAAAAAATTCTACACCGGTGATCCATCCCGAGGTCCATAAAATGATGACAAAACTGAGTCAAAAATTGGGAACTAAAGTAGATATAAAAAGAAACGAAACGGGGAGAGGACAAGTTACCATTAAATTTTCAAACGATAAGGAATTGAATCAATTGATCAGGTCTATCCTTGAAAATGAATAAAATGCTAACTTGTATTTCACCTAAAAATCTGGCTGTTCTTTACATTTTTTTGGTGAGTCTGATGACGACGGAAGTGTACGGCCAGGTAAACAACAATATCCAACAAAATGAAAACTCCATTTCAACACAGGATACCTTAACGGCAAAGGATTCTGTAATTGTTAAAAATGCCTTTTTTAAACTTTTTAAAGGTAAACCGGGAAGAGCTGCACTTTATTCACTGGTTATTCCGGGAGGTGGGCAGTTGTACAATAAAAAGTAC
Source organism: Saprospiraceae bacterium (assembly GCA_016715245.1). GTDB lineage: Bacteria > Bacteroidota > Bacteroidia > Chitinophagales > Saprospiraceae > OLB9. The sequence goes on along the minus strand of JADKAS010000001.1, from coordinate 262,704 downwards.
TGGAAATTTCCAATAGCTGTTGCCGTTGATGGAGGACTTGGGTACAATCTATGGTACCAAAACAAACAGTACAATACTTATCAGAACTTATACACCTCAGCGCTGCTTACAGGCTCCAGCCGAGTTTCAGAATACAGAGAAAACAGAAATAAATTCCGAAAGGCAAAAGAATTTGCTTGGCTCTATCTGGTGCTGGGCCATGTATTGACAACCATAGACGCCTATGTGGATAGACATCTTATGGAATTTGACATCAGTACTGATCTTACGTATATTGTTCCCGGAAATTCACCCGTGATGTCCCTGGCATTTTCGTTTCCTATCGCTATTCAGAACAGCCATTTGAAAAAAAAGAACAGAACAATAACTTTGTACTGATCCGGTTTTAATAATTCTGAAATATTGACCCTACTTTTCCTGTGATTGGCACTTAAAAAAGCCAGCTATTTTGACGAAGCCAGATACTTAGGATTGTTTTTTAATTCCTTATATTTAAGGAGCAGTTTTTCTGCATTATGGTTATGATCATAATAGTCTTCAACAAACTTTTTAGCATTTTCACTTATAGCCGGAATCATTTCAGGACTGTTCTTTATTTTATCAATAGCATTAATAAATTCCTGAGGTGTATCGGCTATTATCAAATGTTTATTGTTTTCTGCTTCTATACCTTCCTTGCCCAAAGTGGTTGTAATGACGATTTTACCCAATGCCATACCTTCAAGTATTTTTACCCTCATTCCACTACCGGAAAATAAAGGTACTATCATAATGGAATGGTTGTTTATAAACTCAATAGCATTATCCACCTCACCATGAACAATAACATTATTATACTGTATATCCGTAATCGCATTAGGCGTATTTCTTCCTGCAATATGAAACTCAACATCCGGAAAATGTTGCGTCAGTTTTGGCCACACCTGTTGCAAAAACCAATCAAGTCCTTCAAGATTTGGCATCCAGTCCAAAGCACCGATAAAACACATACTATTTAGTGTTTTAATTGGTTTTATATTGGCATAATGGCCTAAATTTAAACCTATCGGTGAAGCCATCGCTCCATTTTTATAACCTAAATTTTTAAACTCTTTTAAATCTCTTTCAGAAACAGCTATTAAATAATCATAGTCATTTAATCTACCTAATTCAAAATTTTTAAGTTTTTGGGTCAAATATTTTAAGTACCACTTTTTGGGTAAAAACTGGGTGTTTGTTGTTATTCGTTCCCAAATTTCATACTCCACATTGTGTGCCCGCATGGTCACTAATGCGTTTGAATACTTTTTGATCGTTTCGATGTACGGAGCAAGATATAATGTTTCCAACTGGACAACATCAAATTTTTCCTTTTGTAACAGCTCAATCAGTTTTGATTCAAAGTCCTTGCTTACAAATCTTATGATGTGATATGATTCTCTTGAAAATAAATTCTTAAAGGCATCAAATACCTTTATTTTATTATCCAGAGGTGTTACATAAATAGCTTTGTAATGATTAAAATCCGGAGGTAAAGAGCGTAGGTCCGTGTAGTGTTTAGTAGTATTCATGCTCAGAAGGGTAATTTCACAACCTTGTTCATGCAGCGCATTGCTCAAATACGTAACTGCAATTGATTCACCATCTTTAAGCGGAAAAGGAAACTTTTTACACAACTGGAGTATCTTCATAAAATCTACTAAGTCGCTATTCAATTTTAGTGCGCAAAGATAAGGCAATAAAACAGAAATCAGCCGGTTTTTAATATTTATTTTAAAAATTCGTTTTGACACAACTGGTTAATAAACCGGTTGAAAAGATTGATATGACTATAACTTTAGAATGGCTCAAAATATTTTGTCGAATGTTAATAAAATATTAAAATATTTTAAATAAAATAATTTAATATGTATTGTTTATTGATTACATGTATGTTATAGTTCAATTTTTAAAACCTTATGGCGCCGGGTTAGAAAAATCTTTGTGTACCAACTCTATTTCGTTCAAGATTTCATCACTAAGTTTGACATGTATACTTTCTATGTTTTCTTTCAATTGAATATTATCAGTGGCCCCAATAATGACGGAAGAAACAAATGATTTTGTCAATAGATAGGCCAATGACATTTTAGCCAATGAAATTCCGTTTTGATTGGCAATATCCAGATATTTACGCACTACTTCAAAAGTAACAGGACTGTTGTACCTAGCCATATTTTTAAACTGATGGAGTCTGTCTGAAGGTTTTGACCGGCCTTCGTGGAATTTTCCGGATAATAAACCAAAAGCTAGAGGTGAATATGCCAACAATCCAAAATTCTCCCTGTAAGCCATTTCAGCCAACCCAATTTCAAAAGTCCTGTTGACCAGATTATACGGATTTTGAATACTGAGAAATTGAAAATCACTGAATTTTTTTGATTCTTGCATATACCTCATTGTACCCCAGGGTGTTTCATTTGAAATACCCCAATGCCTTATTTTTCCTTCATTTTTAAACTTTTGTAAAATTTCAACAACCTCATTGATATTATCAGACCACTCATCTTGAGTATCAACTGAAAATCCCAATTTCCCAAAACAATTAGTTTTTCGCTCAGGCCAGTGAATCTGGTATAAATCAATATAGTCTGTTTTCAACCTCAATAAACTATTGTGAATGGCTTCTTCAAATCTCCTTTCGGAAAATACCATATTATCAGCCACGTGTTTCACATGAAGACCTGGTCCGGTTATTTTGGTAGCCAGGACAAATTTATGCCTGTTTTTCCTGGAATACAACCATTCTCCTACATATGCTTCAGTTCGGCCTTGTGTGTCCGGATACGCAGGAACAGGATACATTTCTGCCGTGTCAATAAAATTAACGCCCATGTCTTCCGCCAGATCCAATTGGCCAAATGCATCATTTAAACTATTTTGTTGTCCAAAAGTCATGGTACCCAGACATATCCTACTAACCTTTACATCTGATAATCCTAAAAAATTATATTCCATAAATAAATTTAAACAGAATTGATAACTCTTAATAATAAATAAGGTTCACCAAATTCTTAAACAAAAATAAAGCGTAAGACGTTAAAAAAAGTTAATTATTTCTTAAAAATCCTTGAATACAACCAAGAGTTTGAACCAGAATACAGTTTATTTGTTGCAACAAATATTAAATCATTTAAAACAATAAATTCATGAAAAGTTTATCTCTAATTTTTGTCACGTTATTAAGTTTAACATTAGCTTCTTTTACTAATCCTAAGCCTGCAGGCAAATCAATCAATGTTGCACAATCCGTTATCAACTGGAAAGGATACAAGGTTTTAGGCGAACATGCAGGAACCGTAAAATTTGTGTCAGGCAATCTGGATTTTGATGCCTCCAATAATTTGACCGGTGGAATGTTTACGGTGGATATGAATTCGGTTACTTGTACCGATCTTAAACCTGGACAGGGAAAAGAAAATCTGGAAGGTCATTTGAAATCCGATGATTTTTTTGGTGTTGCGGCTCACCCTACGGCCACGCTGAAATTCAAAAAAGTTATATCAAGAGGAAAGCCGGGAGAGTATAAAATCGTGGCTGATCTTACGATCAAAAAAACAACCAAGGAGGTGAAATTCGATGCGAATGTAACCGAAAATAAAGCAATGGCAAATTTAAAAATTGACAGATCGGATTTTAATATCCAGTATGGTAGCGGCAGTTTTTTTGAAAGCCTTGGTGACAAAACTATTTACGATGAATTTGACATGAGTGTAAACATTATTTTTTAATTTTTTCAATGCAAGTGTTGAAATAATTAAAATAAAATTGTATCTTTGCACTATATTTATCATATTTATTTTAGGTAAAAATTATAATGGGACTTTAAAGTAAGTGCCGTAAAAAATAAAGTGCTTTTGACACTAAAAAGACAGTAGTTTTTTTCATAGTTAGAGGGTCGGGTCGCCGGATCCGGCCCCTTTCAAAATAAAAAACATAACGTCGTTCCGGTCAAAAAAAAAGAAAAGTGATTTTCACTTAAAGATAGTAGTTTTTTTCATAGTTAGAGGGTCGAGTCGCCGGATTCGGCCCCTTTCAAAAAAAAACATAACATCGTTCCGCACTAAAAAAAGTAATATTTTAAAAAAATGAGGTTGAACTTTTAAGAGGATATTTGATAATGCCCTTATATTTAAATCAAAATCAAAAGTAAAATATTACTAAAAAGACAGTAGTTTTTTTCATAGTTAGAGGGTCGGGTCGCCGGATCCGACCCCTTTCAAATAAAAAACATAACGTCGTTAAAAGAGCTTCCCGGTTAGGGTAGCTCTTTTTTTTTGTTAATAGATGGATGTCTACATAACCTTTTTATTTCTTTTATAAGAAGCACCTTATCAGATGTGCCAAAATTCAGGAAAATTATATTTGATTGGTTTGGAAAATCAAATTATTTTGTAACTTTGTCATATTCTCATACCTGTTATACTTTTATTTTGGAAGTCAATATTATCAGTGACACCGTCACTAAACCAAGTAAACAAATGTTGGATTTTATGTTGTCAGCAGAAGTAGGTGACGACGTTTTTGCAGAAGACCCTACCGTTAATGCCCTTGAATCAAGACTAAGTAAAATGTTTGGAATGGATTCAGCATTATTTTGTCCTTCCGGTACTATGACCAATCAGATTGCTATAAAAGTTCATACAAAAAGTCTTGATGAAATGATTTGTGACATTGATTCCCATGTTTATCAGGCTGAGTCATCAGGGTTTGCATTTCATAGTGGCATCAGCGTCAACCTCATCCACGGAATAAATGGTAAAATCAACGCAGAACAAATTTCAGCTAGTTTGCGTCCCGGATTTGATTGGCAACCTTTATCAAAACTGGTGGTTCTGGAAAATACCACAAATAAAGGTGGGGGCAGTTATTATACGCTTGATGAAATATCCTCAGTCTATAAACTAACCAGAGACAAAGGACTTAAGCTCCATATAGACGGTGCCAGAATTTTTAATGCACTCATTGAAACAAATGAACCTTCTGAAAAGATTGGTTTGCTTTGTGACAGTATTTCTGTTTGTTTTTCAAAAGGTTTGGGAGCGCCTGTAGGGTCGATTCTCATTGGGGACAAAACCTTTATTCGGGAAGCCCGCAGATTCAGAAAAGTAATGGGGGGAGGCATGAGACAATCCGGAATACTGGCTGCTGCTTGTTTGTATGCTCTTAACCATCATATACCCGATCTTAAAATAGATAATACCCGGGCGAAAGAACTTGGAACCATTTTAAAGTCGAAACATTTTGTAAAACAAATAAAACCTGTGTATACAAATATTATAATTTTTATACTTGCAGATCACATTAACACTATTGATTTTCTGAATAATTTAAAATCGAAAGGGATTCTTGCCTCTGAATTTGGTCATCAAACCATCCGTTTTGTAATGCACAGAGATATTACTCCCGATCAATTTGACTTTCTAATTAAAATTATTGAATCATTATAATCATTTATTATTTTTAAATAAAGTTCAAATGGATTCATTACCACCCGATAAACGTTATTTTTCAACCAGTGAAGTTGCAGAAATACTACAAGTAAATACATCATTACTACGCTATTGGGAACAGGAATTTAATGAAATAAAACCAATGAAAAACAGTAAAGGTGATCGGCGATACGTTGTAAAAGATATCGAAATTTTAAAAAAAATCCATCATCTTCTTAAAGTAAAAGGGTTTACCATTGATGGAGCAAAAAAAGAATTAAAAACTACAACAGCTTCAACAAATGAATCTATAATAATTGAAAAATTGAGATTGGTAAAAAAAGAACTTATTAAACTAAAAAATAAATTATAAGAAATTATAATTCAATTCCGATATACAATAAAAAAATCAGTTGCCACATTGGGGGTTTCCACTGGTTTTTGGGTCAACATATTGGGTTTTATCCCTGAAAGTAAGTTAAAAATAAAACAACAATTAATGTAATATCAAAAATATCTTTAATTTTACAACCATATTTAATATATAAACTAAAATATTTTTTCAAATGCAGTTTTTTAAGATTTTTATTTTGAGTAATCTTTTTTTCCTTTCTTCTTCCTGGCTTTTTTCACAGGAGATTAATAAATGGGAAAAACTTAATTCAAAATTTAAACAGTACGAAATCGCTGAAATAGCTTCAGAAGAAATTTATCAGCAACTTAATACAAATTCAAGAAACAATGATGTAGTTATCCATCTTGGCAATGGAATGAAATGGACGATGGAATTGGAAATCAATCCCATTTTTTCAGATCGGTATACGATGATTTTTGGCGATAAGTCATTTGGAAACCCTATCAAACAAGGCCGGGTAAAACCTATGGTTGGAAAACTTAAAAATGTTTCGGATTCAGAAGTTTCCCTCAGTTTCAATAAAAACTTTATTTATGGTGAAGTAAGAATTGGACTGGTGCGTTATTTCATTGAACCGCTTTCTTATCATATAGAAGGCGAATCTCCTGACAAATTTATTTACTATAGTATAAATGATATTATTCTTGATAAAGATTATAAATGCGGATATGAAAAATACAAAGAAGAACTTAATAATCTGAAGAATAAAAATGATGAAATTGAGAACCGAATGGTTGGAGAGTGTTTTGTTGTTGACTATGCATTGGCAGCTGACTGGAGCATGGTCATTAAACATGGTTCTGCACAGGGTGTTGAAAATCATATTACCGGTGTTGTAAATAATGTTCAGACAAACTGGGATAATGAATTTGCTGATGAAATTCAATTTGAATTGGTTACTTTCTGGATATCTTCCTGTTCTACATGTGATCCCTGGCCTCCCTCTACTGACCCTTATGTAGTTTTACCGGCTTTTGCTAATTGGGCGCCGGGCGGATTTAATACAACCCATGATGTGGCTTCCATGTGGTCAAACAGGATCTATATAGATAATATAGTTGGTTTGGCATATGTAAATGTAGTGTGTACAGGTAACAGGTATAATGTATTGCGCGATTTTACATCAAATGCGAATTTTTTGAGGGTTATGAATTCTCATGAACTTGGTCATAATTTTAATGCCGTAAGTTCTTCATCAACTGGTCATGATCCTTCCGGCTCAAATACCATCATGGCTCCATCTGTTAATTCAGCTACAACCTGGTCTTCTGCCTCCATAACACTGATAAATGCCCATATTGCGTCGAGGACGTGTTTAAGTGACTGTCCCGGCTCCAATCCTCCCCCAGTGGCTGATTTTACGTATACTATTGTAGACGATTGTATAGTAGGAGAAGTTCATTTTTTTAATCAAAGTACCAATGCTACTTCAAGACTTTGGTCATTTCCGGGTGGAACTCCTTCTACGTCCACCGCTTTGAATCCGGTCGTTTTGTACAATAATGTGGGAACCTTCGGTGCCTCTCTTACAGCAACCAATTCAGTAGGGTCTAATACAAAAACTTTAAATAACATAATTATCATCGGCAATGTACCCGTACCCGGGTTCACATACTCCGTCAATGGGTCAGAAGTAACGTTTACCAACACCTCAACCAATGCTAATTCTTATAGCTGGGATTTCGGCGATGGTGAATTGAGTACAGAAACCAATCCGTTTCATATTTACTTACTGGATGGTTTTTATACGGTAGTGTTAACTGCCATGAACGAATGCGGGCCAGTACAATTTTCTGTAGTTATTGAAATAGCTACTCCTCCTACAGCAAATTTTACCGCGGTACCTACTTCAGGTTGCAGTCCTTTGGTCGTGATGTTTCAAGATGGTTCAACTCCAAACACTATACAGTGGAGCTGGACCTTTCAGGGAGGTAATCCTCCTACATCATCTGCCCGAAACCCTTCCGTTATTTACAATACTCCCGGATTATATTCGGTTACGCTTACTGCACACAATATCCAAGGTGTAAATACTATTATTCGTCAACAATATATAAATGTATTAAACAATCCAACATCATCCTTCATGTATGTAAAAAATGGGTTGACCGCTACATTTACCAATACTTCCTCTAACGCTAATGGGTATCTATGGAACTTTGGTGATGGTAACACCAGTACCCTTCAAAACCCTGTTCATACATACGCGTTGGCAGGAACATATACCGTAACCCTTCAAAGTGTAAACAATTGCAGTACCGCAATTTCTTCGCAAACCATACCCTTCATTTTATCTCCGGTTGCTGGCTTTACAACTTCGAACTCTCAAAATGGTTGTGCCACGTACACGGTCAACTATGTAAACCAGAGTATAAATAATCCAACTTCATTATTGTGGACTTTTGAAGGTGGAAATCCATCTACATCTACAGAAAATAATCCTTCTGTAAGTTATTCATTGCCGGGAAATTATGACGCTACTTTGATAGCAACAAATTCTGTTGGAAGCGATACTTTGTCGATTCAGAATTACATTTCTATATCTGCGACGCCAACGGCAAGTTTTACCTATCAGAATAACGGTCTTACTTATAGTTTTACCGGAAATTTTCAAAATCAGGTAAGTGTTTTATGGAATTTTGGTGATGGAAATACCAGTAGTGAATTAAATCCTGTTCATACATATGCCAATCAGGGGGATTACTTGGTTGTGGTTACCGCTCAAAATGTCTGTGGACAGACGAGTTTTACCCAACAGATCATCATAGTTTTATCTCCTGTAGCAAATTTCTCAACAAATACGGTATCAGGCTGTGCGACTTTAATTGTTCAGTTCAACAATGAATCCTCCCCTAACACTACCAGTTGGAACTGGAGTTTTCCGGGAGGAAATCCTTCCACTTCTACCCTACCAAATCCTGTTGTGATGTACAATCAGGCGGGCTCATTTGATGTAACCCTTGTGGCAGCCAATTCTGTTGGGCAAAGTACGATTACTAAAAATAATTATATCAATCCTGTATCATCTCCTTCAACAGGATTTACAATTGAAGTGAATGGAAATGTTGTTACTGTTACCAACACAGGTGTAGGAGCCACTTCAACGGAGTGGCAAATACAGGAAAATGGACTGCAATCTCTCTCGGGTAATTCAGTTAGTTACACCTTTTCGACCAATGGTACTTTTAGTATCAGGCAAATCAATTCGAATAATTGTGGCAGTAATAATCTTGAACAATTTGTAACCATAAATGCATATCCTGTGGCAAATTTTATCGGTAATGCTTCAGGCAATTGTGCTCCACTGCAGATTATTTTTATGAATACTTCTCTAAATGGATCTTCCTTTGCATGGACATTTGAAAATGGTATTCCGGATCAGTCAAATGAAGAGAATCCAACCGTTACCTTTAGCCAAGGTGGTCAGTTTACCATTTCACTTACCACTTCAAATCAATACGGAAGCAACACAAGTACACAAACCATTACCATTGCCGGGCTTCCACAACCTTCTTTTACTTATATTGCCAATTCGTTACAGGTAAATTTTGAAAACGGTACGACCAGTAGTGGTAACACTTCCTATTTGTGGAATTTTGGCGACGGTACAACAAGCACAGAATTAAATCCTTCTCATACGTATTCAATTGAGGGAACTTATATGGTTACATTAAACGTCACTAATGAATGTGGCACAACAGAAGTCACAGAAACTATTGTTATCGACAACAGAACACCGGTTATCGGATTTTCTGCTGGTCAACAATCCGGGTGTGTTCCTTTTGAAGTACAATTTATGGATAATTCAACCAATGACCCCACTAATTGGGAATGGACATTCGAAGGCGGAAACCCTTCTTCTTCAAATGAAAAAAATCCATTGGTGGTGTATGACAATGAAGGCATTTTTGATGTCAGCTTAACTGTTTCCAATGGATTTGGCTCCAGCACCGTTATTTTCCAAAATTATATAACTGCATATGGTCCGCCGGAAGCATCATTTGAATACACCATTGTAAACGGACAAATTGTAACCAACTACAATGGCAATTCTGTTTCTTCCTACAACTGGAATTTTGGCGACGGGACAAGGAAAACAGAAAAATCTCCAGTACATACATATACTTCTTCGGGCAATTATACCATTATTCTTATTGTGGAAAACCCCTGTGGCAGTGACACTATAACCACAGATGTTGACATTATCATCTCAACTACAGAAAATCCGGAATACAATGGATTTATAAAAGTTGCACCCAATCCTGCTAACGAATCATTTAATCTTATTTTTGAAAAAATGGCAGGTAAATATTTTGCAACAGAAATATTAAACATGACCGGAAATAAATTAACTCAGACAAATCATACAGTATCTACAGATTACGATGTAGTTTTATTTGACGTTTCTGCTTATCCTCCAGGCACTTACATCCTAAAAATTGTAAATAAAGATGGAATCTCCCTTCTCAAAAAAATATCCATTGTAAAATAAAATTATCAAATAATGTAAAACCGGAGACTTTTTCATCTCCGGTTTTTTTTATACCCGCATACATGAATTTTTTCCATATCATTTACAATAACCTTTTTGTTTTAATTCTGATTTTGCTGATTCAGAATGGTTGCCGATCCGTTATGAAAGCTGATCTTGTCATCACCAATGCAGAAATATATACTGCAGACAAAACGATAAAAAATGTTGAGGCAGTTGGATGTAAAGACGGTAAAATCATTTTTATTGGTTCGAATAACGAGGCAAAAGAATTTATTACCAAACAAACCAATGTTATAGACGCAAAGGGTGCATTTGTTACCCCTGGGCTCATTGAAGGTCACGGTCATTTTTCAGGATTAGGAAAAAGTCTTATAGAATTAAACCTCATCAATACAAAAAGTTGGGAAGAAATAGAAAATCTTATTTTCGAAAAAGTAAAAAATGTAAAACCAGGTGAATGGATTGTAGGTAGAGGATGGCATCAGGAAAAGTGGGACAGTGTTCCGATCAATCATATTCACAATTACCCTTTTCATAAAAATCTAAGTGTAAAAACCACCGATAATCCTGTCCTGTTAATCCATGCAAGCGGTCATGCCTTATTTGCCAATCAGAAAGCCATGGATTTGGCAGGTATTTCAAAAGAAACTGAAGATCCGTTTGGTGGAGAAATAGTCAGAAATAATGCTGGCGAAGCCATAGGAATTTTTGAAGAAAGAGCCATGAGTCTTATTAAATATGCACATGATGATTATAAAAAAAGATTAAAAAAATCCACACAGGATTCAATTTGGTTACATTCCATCACGCTCGCACAACAAGAATGTCTCAAAAACGGAATCACCTCTTTTCAGGATGCCGGTTCCACCTTTAATGAGCTTTCACAATATGAAAAACTGGCATTGTCAGAAAAACTTGATATAAGACTTTGGGTCATGGCAAGGGAATCCTATGAAAACATGAAAAATGAAGTAGGAAAGTATAAAAAAATCGGAATTGGAAATAATTTCTATACCTGCAATGCCATAAAATCAGAAGTTGATGGTGCTCTTGGAGCTTTTGGGGCCTGGTTATTAAAACCGTATGACGACAAACCAGGATTTTCAGGACAAAATACGACTGATATCTACGATGTTAAAAAAATTGCTGACCTTGCTGTCCAAAATGATATGCAATTTTGTGTCCATGCCATTGGTGACAGAGCCAATAGAGTGGTTCTTGATATTTATGAAGGTGTAATGGCTCAAAATTCAAAAATAAAAGACTGGCGATGGAGAATTGAACATGCACAGCATATTGACACCATGGATATTCCCAGATTTGCAAAAAACAAAATCATTGCATCTATGCAAGGAATACATTGCACTTCAGATGCACCTTTTGTAATAAAAAGACTGGGCCGCGAACGGGCAAGACTTGGTGCTTATGCATGGAGATCATTACTTGATGCTGGTGTTGTCATTGCCAATGGAACAGATGTACCCGTGGAAGATTTAAATCCTTTTAAAAGTTTGTATGCGAGTGTAACCCGTAAAAATGTTACGCAGGACCTTACCTTTTTTCCTGAACAAAAAATGACAAGAGAAGAAGCTTTGTATTCTTACACTTTAGGCAATGCATATGCTGCTTTTGAAGATGAAATAAAAGGTTCTCTCACGGTAGGAAAATTTGCTGACATCGTCATTCTTGATAAAAATATTTTATCCTGCCCTGAAAATGAAATATTACAAACCAAGGTATTATACACTATAGTTAATGGGGAAGTAAAATACCGGCAACCCTAAAATAGTCCTATTCTGTGACTATCCACTCTTTAAAAGCCTCTACCTGAACACTCTGATTGAACTGATTCACGGCTCTTGGATTTGAAATAACCAAACGTGACCCGGGAAGTAGTTTTTGGAGTGCCTCTTTTACCTGATCATTCAAAATATTTTCTCTTAAATTGCCAGAGTAAATTATTTGCCCCTTTTCATTATAAATAGTTAATCCGGCCGAGATGAGTCTGTAATTTTTTTATCCTCAAATCCTTGATTCGAATCTGACAACATTATTTCATGGAAGTCCTTTATGTCTATAATTTTTATGATGCCCCCCTTTTCTTTTTTCAAAAAAATGCTGAGTTGCAGGTTCGGCAATATTTTTACATTTTTTTGTTGGACAATGATATTTTTATAATAAAGTTTCAATACACTTTCTGTGTCAATTTGAGAAGGATAAACCGCAAATAAACTGTCAGAATATTTGGAAATTCTTGCACTATTTGTGGCCTTAAAACTTACCATTTCAGGATCAACCTGATTTAATGTGACTGAAACGACATTATCCATGCCTTGATATAAAAAATCAGGCGTATCCTCTGAAAAAACAGGTAGTTGCCCGAATCCATCAAAAGGCAATAAAAATAAACCAATGATACATAATAGTTTTGTCATTTACTTTAGGTATGAGATATAAACGATTTATCGATTTGAAAAGTTTCAATAGTGCATTCGAGTATATGTTGAGGAGAAATCCTAGTAAAAAAGTTTTCAGCCCTGGAAATATTGTATTTATCACTATAAATTTTTAATATTTTTCCATCCCGTGTCCTGAACTCAACCCAAAGATCATTACATTCTATTAATTCCCTTTCCAGTAAAAATCTTTTGCTTTTCCAATATGTAAAACCCAAATTACGAAGGATGGAATACCACGAATACTTAAGAGGAGAAATAATGTCCGCCTTTTTCACCACACTTAAAACAGCCAGATCATTGTACTGAATGAGAAGCAGAAAATTATGATGTCTGTTTCTGCAATAAAGACCCAATCCATTTGGAAATTCTTCTAAAATAACACGATATTGAATTTTTTTTCCTTGAACTTCATCTATAAAATGAAATCCTGACACCGACATTTTATTAATGAGTTTCCGCTGCAGACCTACCCTTTCAGACAATAATTTGTTCAATCCTGGTCCCTTAATTTTATTTAAATCAATAGTATACATACGTAAATATCTTGTACAAACTATACAAAAATCCAATCGTTTAGTTCAACCCGAACAAGCCCCAATATATTTTATAATAAATTATATAATTTATATATGACTTATTATGTATATATACTACTATATATTAATATTTTATAATTATATATTTTTCATAATATGAAAATTTGTTATTATTTTTTTATAATAATTAACTTTTGGCATGATATTGGTTTTAATTAGTTCAAGTTCAGATTTATTTAAGGAATACTTAAGCAAATTGTTACTCGAGACCGGTTTAAGGGGAATTAAAACCGGTCTCATTTTTTTTACAAAAATCTGAACCTATACCCACCATTTTTTACTGTATATTGCATCTAACATCATGAGATGATGGTATTTTCATTCAGTTATTCCTTTAGCCATGTCAAACCGTTTACCGGATATTATTCAAAAGTGTAAAAGTCAGGACAGAACCGGACAAAAGGACTTATTTGAAATGTACAAAGACATTCTTTTTCCTATTTGCCTCAGGTATGTTAAAAATGAAGAAGAAGCTGAAGATGTTTTTATTGAAGGATTTTATAAAATTTTTTCAAAAATTGAAGACTTTAAATCTGAAGGCAGTTTTGAAGGTTGGATGAAAAAAATAATGGTCAATGAATCACTGATGTTTCTGCGTAAAAAAAACAGACTACGTTTGATGGTAGAACTGAATGACATTGATGTTCCCGATGTTCCTGAATCAGATGATACCATTGATTTTGAAGAATTTTTAAATATTTTACAGGAATTACCTGACGGGTACCGCACTGTTTTCAACTTATATGTAATCGAAGGATTCAAACACAGAGAAATTGCTGAAATTCTCGGTATCAGTTTGAACACCTCAAAATCTCAACTCATCCTTGCAAAAAAAAGGATTGCCGATCTGCTTAAAAAAAAAGTTTTCAGAAATAATTTCAATCAATTCTAAAAGACATGAACTTTACAAAAATTAAAAACGAAGCATACCTTTATAAAAAAAGCCCGAGCTCGAATGTATGGGATGTTTTAGAAAAAAAACTCAATGATGAGACTACAAAACCTCATAAAAATCAGGTTTTCAAAATTTTATCGTATGCGGCCGGTTTTTCTGGTTTTATAATTATCTCTTATTTTTTATTCTACACATCACAGTCCGATTCCGGAAAAAATAAACCACAGTTTGAAACTGTTGAACTAAATGTTTCTTCATATCAGATTTATTCACCTGAAAAAATCACATCACTGAAGTACGCTTACGCAAAATTAAGCTTTCCTGATTCATCACAAAAACCACTTTATCACAATAATGCTAAACAACTCAGGGTATATTAAAATACGTTTTTAATTTTTTTGTATTTTCCGGCAATAATCTTGAATAAACTTCATGAAAAACAAAAAAGTGATGTATATGTATAATCCTGTCTTCTATTGTTTCCAGACCTGACTGAGTTAATATAGCTTCCGTTTTCCATCCACAAACTTCTTCAGGAATGGCTTCTTCTGAAAGGTAAGGAAAATCAGCCTTCGTCTGTAATATGGCTTCCGCAAAAGCATGCACCATGATATTGTAATAATCTTTGGGATGTAAAACTGCCAGTGTACACAAATTGGTGTTTAATATAATAACCCCATCTTCACTATCAGTTTCTACGGCATGTAATGTATTGTTTTTTGGTGTTGGAAAATGATGTTTATACATAAATATCCTGTCAAAATCACCAACCAGATAATCATCAAGATAAAGCGTCATCCATATGGCATGACATGCTACCATACATTTAATATCTTCAGGAACGGTTTTCATTTCTTTCCCGACCGCCTGAAACAATCTGCCATTTAAATACCATTCCAGCCTGTTTTCAAATCTGTTTTTTATGTCCCCATACATTTTTTTGTAGGGTGTAAAATATTTTTCGATCCATCCTATTAATGGCCGATCCAAACCCACTGGAAATTTTTTTAGATACCAATAATCAATATTCCCGTGAAAAATATAAAGGATAACCCCCAGAACTGCGGGTACAAATACAAAAACAGAATAATCTCTATCCCATTTCTCCGAAATAAAATATACAAAAACAACCATTACCAGCAATGGAATCACCAGAACCTTAGACAATGAATGAATTTTCATAATTTTTTAAAATAAACATGTATAAACATTCAACGATTGTTCCTTCAAATTATTCTGTAAAATAAAAAAAATCAGAAAAGTTGATTTTTGGTAAATAAAAAAAGGGACCATAAAAATGTTCCCTTTTTGTGGTACCTCCCAGATTTGAACTGGGGACACACGGATTTTCAGTCCGTTGCTCTACCAACTGAGCTAAGGTACCGCCTTATAAAAAGCGACGCAAAAGTAGAAACATTTTTTTGTTTTACAAATAAATCTCTATTTATTTTTTCACTTTTAAGGCAAATGAAATCCCTTCACAGAACAAATCATAAATTATCAACAAACAGATAGAAAAGAAAATAAAAACATTTGCTAACTTTCGCCTTTGTAATTACCGTATTAAAAAAATATAAATGTCAGTTGCCATAAGAGATGTAAAAAGGATTACGACCCATGTATTACAAGCCATGAAAGAAAAGGATGAAAAAATCTCTATGTTGACTGCCTACGACTACAGCATGGCCAAAATACTGGACGCTGCGGGCATAGATATCCTCCTTGTAGGTGATTCTGCATCCAATGTTATGGCGGGACATGAAACAACGCTTCCCATAACCCTTGAACAAATGATTTACCATGCACAATCTGTGATCAGGGGTGTTGAAAGAGCGTTTGTGGTCGTCGATTTGCCATTCGGATCTTATCAGGGAAATAGTACCAAAGCATTAAATTCGGCAATAGCCATCATGAAGGAATCAGGTGCCCACGCTGTAAAACTGGAAGGTGGCTCAGAAATAGAAGAATCTGTAAGGCGCATACTTTCGGCCGGCGTACCGGTTATGGGTCATTTAGGGCTTACACCACAATCTATTTACAAATTCGGAACGTATACAGTCCGTGCTAAAGAAGAAGCTGAAGCTAAAAAATTGATGGAAGATGCCCAAATTCTTGAAGAAGCAGGTTGTTTTGCATTAGTACTGGAAAAAATTCCCGCAAGTCTCGCCAAAAAAGTAGCTGAAGCATTAAAAATACCCGTCATCGGAATAGGTGCAGGTATGCATGTAGACGGACAGGTTCTGGTGACACACGATTTACTTGGAATAACCAAAGACTTTCACCCAAGATTTTTAAGGCGGTATTTAGACCTTTTTGATGTCATCAAATCTGCTGTTGAACATTATATTTCTGACGTTAAAGCCAAAGATTTTCCAAACCAGGAAGAACAATATTAATCAAAATAAACCAATGCCCAGGATTCCAAAAAAAATAATTATCGTCATCGTTTTTATCATTTTGATAATGTTTATTCTAGCGTACTACCTGCTTCACCCTCTTTTTGAAACAGCCATAAAAAACGAAAAAGAAAATCCTTATATATTATTTATCCCTTCGGGCTCCGGTTTTGATGATGTATTTCAAATTTTAACCCGAGACAGTGTTTTACAAAACCCTTCCGGATTTATAAAATCAGCAAAATTGTTAAAATATATAAAAGAAGAAGTTCCCCCGGGAAAATATATCTTTAACAATACTCAATCGACCAAAGAAGTTATCAGTAAACTGAGATCAGGCAATCAGGATCCTGTTAATGTTGTCGTCAATAATGTAAGAACTATTGAAGATTTGGCGGGAAAAATCGATGAATATTTTGAAGTCGATTCTTTGACTATACTAGAATATTTCAAACAACCGGAAATTCAACAAGAATATAAAGTAAATGATGAAACCCTCATGACCCTTTTTATTCCGAATACCTATCAGATGTTCTGGACGACAAAACCTGAAAAATTGCTGGAAAGAATGAAAAAGGAACACGACAAGTTTTGGACCCAGGCAAATTTAGATAAAATTAAAAAATGGAATCTCTCACCTATTCAAGCGTACACATTAGCTTCCATTGTGGAAAAAGAATCAAACTATAAACCTGAACGACCGGCTATTGCAGGCGTTTATTTAAACAGAATACAGCAAGGCATGAAACTTCAGGCTGACCCGACAGTTGTATTTGCAACCGGTCAATATGATTTAAAAAGGGTACTTTATTCACATCTTGAATACGATTCTCCTTACAATACCTATATGTATGAAGGAATTCCCCCCGGACCTATATATATGCCAAGTATTTCTTCCCTTGAAGCAGTCATCAATGCCGAAAAACATAACTACATATTTTTCTGTGCCAAGGCTGACAATAGTGGGCAACATGTCTTTGCCTCGACATTGCAAGAACATAATAAAAATGCTGAACTCTTCAGCAATTGGCTGAATTCAATAGGAATTAAATAAAAAGATTTATTTAGCTGTGATATACCATCATAGGCTTACCTGTATACATGGCTGCATATTCGGTTACACTGGTATGCAAAAAATTCGAGAAAAAATTGCGATGTTTAGAATTAAAAACCAACATACCAATCGGCATTAATTCAATAATGTGTTTGATACCTAACATGGGTGTTTTTTCCTCAAGAAAATGTATCTGAAAAGGCAAGTCTCTAAAATAAGATGATAAAAGGCTTTCAAGTTCATTAACTTTGTAATCGTCTCCAACTTTTGTTACCACATGAGCAATATGTAGTTTTGCCCCAATTTTTTCACAAAACTTCCCGGCTTCAATAATAGCATTTGCATCAAAGGATACATTTTCAGAACAAAATAGAATTTCCTTGATTTCATGATATTGTACATCTTTAGGAATGACAAAAACAGGACATTTTGCGGACTTCATTACATCAAGAGATAATGATCCGAAAATCTTTTTGAATTCATCCCCGCTCCCTGTAGACCCCATTACAATCATAGTATCCGGTTCTTCTGACAACGATTGTAATTCCTTAAATGGAAATCCTGTTATAAATTTGGGTTCTACAAATGGTTCTTTAAGAAACTCACCAATCCAGTCCTGGTTAATTGACGCACAAAAATCATCAAGTTGTTTTTTACTTTTAGCTTCAGCATTTTCATCAAGATAAGTAGTTTCATTAACATTTGCAGAATTTGGAAAATACACATGAGTAATATACAACACCCCATTTAAAAGATTTGCCAAACCTCTTGCATAGTTGTAGGCATTAAAAGACACATCACTAAAATCTGTCGGGACAATTATTTTTAACATATTTCCATAGTTTGATTTATGCAGAATGCTTTGAATCGCCGCCCTCATGGACGAATTAAACCTTCCGTTCATTTTGATTTCGTACAAATCCTTATCATCTACCTTTATCGCAGGAATTGAATGAACCATATCGCTGATAAAACTCGATATATTTTCAATATTTTCAAGATGGTAAGGTAAACCAGCTTTGGTTAAAAACTCATCAAGTTTGTCTTTGACCATCTGATGACCGGAAGTTCCGGTTCCATAAATTTTAATATCCATTGGAGCCATGTAAAAAAAGTTCTGACATTAAAAATTACACACTGTCATAAGATGCATGTGCCTCGTTATCTATAGAAAGGTGCTTAATGATATCGTAAGTAGTTACAATTCCTACAATTTTATTACCATCCACCACTGGAATACCATGAAAAAGGTTTTCTTTAAAAATTTCAAGTGCTACGTTTATTTTATCATTGGGCTCAAGTTTTGCCAGTTTACTTGTCATAATATCTTTGGCCGTATAATTATTTAAGCGTACTTCTTCCAGGGACTTATCATTTTCAGTATTGGCAAATCCTTTTTTAAAGAAAAGAAAATCTGATTTACTGATAATACCTACCAACATTTCTTTATCTACTACAGGTAAATGATGAATTTTATTATTTGCAAACAATTGTGAAACAATGGACAAACGGTCATCTACCTGCACGGTTAAAGGATTAGGTGTCATAATTGTAGATACTGGCTTTAAAACATTCATGGTTATTATTTTTTTTTTACAAATATTAAACTAATTTAATGTATACCTTAAAAAAAGACATTACAAAAAATTTATTTGCGTCAAAGATGATATTTTAATTTAAAACAAAAAATGACATAAATCAGCAACCTGTATGATAATTATTCAAAACAATTTCTTTTTTAATATTACCTTTACTCTTTAAACCACATCATGTGAATTCTATAAAAGATCTTGAAAGCAGATTTCATTCAGTTTTTGAGTCAGCTATTGATGGTATCATAATAATAAATCAAAAAGGAGTCATTGTTGATGTCAATGAGGCTACGTGTAAGTTGTTTTTATACAATAAAAGCGAACTTTTAGGAAATAAAGTTAATACTTTAATGCCAGAAGATCATGCCGTAAAACACGATACTTATATTAATAATTACCAATCAACCCGCAATCCCAAAATCATTGGTATCGGCCGGGAGGTTGTTGGGATGAAAAAAGATGGTATTTTTTTTCCTTTCTGGTTGGCTGTCAATGAAATCAACTTGGAAAGCGGAGTATATTATACCGGATTTATTCATGACCTGACCTTAGTAAAACAAGTTGAAAAAGAATTGGTAACGCTTAATGAAGGATTAGAAAAAAAGGTTGTTGAACGGACTTATGATCTCGAAAAAGTAGTTAACCAACTTTTACAACTGAATAAAAAGCTGGAAGATGAAGTTTCAGCCAGAAAATTTACAGAGGACCAATTGAAGCAGAGAGAAGCCGAACTTAAAAAGAGTCTTGAAAAAGAAAAAGAGTTGGGGGAACTTAAATCCCGTTTTGTGTCTATGGCATCTCATGAATTCAGGACACCCTTGTCCACCATCACCTCAAGTGCGTCACTTATTAATAAATATAAGGATGAAGAAACTCAACTCCAAAGAGAAAAACATATATTAAAAATAAAGTCTTCAGTAACTCATCTTACCAATATCCTGAATGATTTTCTTTCAATCAGTAAACTTGAAGAAGGTAAAATCAATATCAGACTCATTGAGTGTAATCTTAATGATCTCGTGAATGAAATTACAGATGAAATCAAACCCATTATAAATATTGAAAAAACCTTTGAAATAAAAATAACACTTTCAGATGAAATGTTTATTACTGATCCGTTGATAATTAAAAACATATTGTTCAATTTGATTTCAAATGCGGCAAAGTACACCAAATCTAATGGATTGATTCAACTCACGGTTGAGGATGACCTGAACTATATTCATATTGGTGTTCACGATAACGGAATCGGTATTCCGGAAGCTGATCAAAAACATTTATTTGATAGATTTTTCAGAGCTGTAAATGCGGCAAATATTGAAGGAACAGGTCTGGGTCTGTTTATCGTAAAAAAATACACAGAACTGTTAAATGGTGAAATCAGTTTCAAGAGCGAAGAAAGTCATGGAACTACTTTTGAAATCATTTTACCAAAAAATCATTCAGAACAAAAATAAAGAAAACCATAATATGTCAGAACAAAAAACCATTTTAGTAATTGAAGATAATGCAAACGTCAGGGAAAACCTGGAAGAAATTCTGATATTGGCCGGTTATAAAGTTTTTGCTGCCGAAAACGGAAAAACAGGAGTTACCAAAGCACAGGAACATGTCCCTGATCTTATATTATGTGATATCATGATGCCTGAACTTGATGGTTATGGTGTCCTGCGTATATTGGGCAGTCAACCAAAAACATCAGATATTCCTTTTATATTTCTTACCGCCAAAACAGAAAGAGAAGACTTCAGAAAAGGAATGGGGCTGGGCGCTGATGACTATATTACCAAACCATTTGATGATGTAGAACTTCTTGATACTATCGAAATGCGGCTTCAGAAAAGTGTACGTATTAAAAAATCGTTTGACAATACGGAAACCGGACTTCAAAAATTCATAGATGAAGCAAAGGCTCAAAAAGAATTCGAAAAATTATCTGAAAACAGGGAACTAAGAAAATACAATAAAAAAGATCCTATTTATGAAGCCGGACAATATCCAAAATGGCTTTATTTTGTTGCTAAAGGTCGGGTAAAATGTTTTCAGATCAATGATTTTGGGAAAGAACTTATTACACATATTTTTTCTGAAGGTGACTTTTTCGGATATGTTCCACTTTTACGCAATGAAAAATATCAGGATAGTACCGTATCTCTTGACGATTGCGAACTAAGACTTATTCCTATTGATGATTTTACCATGTTGTTATTCAACAATCGGGAGTTTGCTGCCAAATTTATTAAAATGCTGGCCAATCAAACCGAGGAAGTAGAAAAAAATCTGATTGATCTTGCCTACAGTTCTGTGAGAAAAAGAGTTTCAAAAGCACTTATTAAATTCAATGAATCCAACAAAAATAAAAATATGTATATTCTTAGGGATGATATTGCAAGTTTGGCAGGTACGGCAAAAGAAACGGTTATCCGGACACTTTCAGATTTTAAATCTGAAGGACTTATTTCCATAGAAGACAACAGAATAACCATACTTCAGCTTGAAAAACTCATCAATATGCCTCAATAAAGTTGAGTTACTTTTTTTAAATCACTTCTGCTATTGACCTACATCATTGTTATTCTGTAAAGATTAACCTTACTTTTGCATTGTAAATATTATTAACCTTTAAATATTTTTATCATGTCAGAATTAGTTAAAAAAAACACATTGTTTCCAGCTTTTTTTGATGATTTTTTTACAAAAGATTTCATAAACTGGAATGACAAAAATTTTACTAAGTTTGGTTCAACACTTCCATCTGCCAACATAAAGGAAGATGACAAAACTTACATGATTCAAATTGCGGTACCCGGTTTGCGGAAAGAAGATTTTGAGATAGAATACAAAAATGGTATTTTATCTGTTTCTTCAGAAAAAAAAGTTGAAAAAGAAGATAAAGACAAAGAAGGAAATTATATAAGAAAAGAGTTTACCTATTCGACTTTTCAACGAACTTTTTCTCTTCCTGAAGACATCATGGATGACAAAATTGAAGCAAATTACAAAGAAGGAATCCTGACGGTCAATATCAATAAAAAAGAAGTAAAACCGGTGATTGCAAAAAAAACCATCATGGTTAAATAAGAAAATACAGAATCAAAAATATTCGGTTTAAAGGTGGACATATCTAGTGTCCACTTTTTTTTTATGAATAACTTTCGGCATACGTAGTCAATAATATATCTTTGTCACAAAGAATAAAAATCATGTCCAAAAACTTAATTCATTTATCAGGAAGAAAAGGTCTTCAAGAAAATTTGTTTGAAGAATTGGGGATATTATCAAAAGCTTCAGGTACTGTTTCCAATGAAGAAATTGAAAAACTTAAAAATAAATTTTTATTCGGTGAAGCCAATCTTTATGGCACTGTAACTTTTTACGACTTCTTAAAACCTGAAAATCAAGGTAAAAAAGTATATATATGTAATGGAACTGCATGTTTGTGTGCAGGAACGCAACCTCAACTAAAAGAAAAATTATCCGTACATTTTTCTGAAGAAGAAATCGGAGAAATGTGTTGCCTTGGCAGATGCCATGAAAATAATGCATTTTATTACCAGGGTCAGAACTATTCGGGAGAAAGTGCAGAAAATCAGATTCAACAACTCAATGCACACAAAACTTCTTCAGGTATGGACACCTATCATGTGGGCACATCAGGGAGTCCTATTCTCACTCAATCTGATGAAACGGAAAAATATATCATCCACTCTTTGTCTTTATGGCTAAAAAAACCCAAAGATCAATTATTGGAAGAATTAAAAATTTCAGGCCTCAGAGGACGAGGGGGTGCCGGTTTTCCTATTGGGTTTAAGCTGGAATCTTGCAAAAATGTTGCTTCAGACATTAGGTTTATTGTCTGTAATGCTGACGAAGGCGATCCGGGTGCCTTTTCAGACAGGTACATCATGGAACAAAAACCTTTTTCTCTCTTGCTGGGAATGATGGCTGCAGGTTATGTAGCTGAGGCTGGTTGGGGTGTTTTATATATACGTGCTGAATATCCGGAATCAGTACAAAAAATCTCTGAATCCGTCCAGAAACTACGGGAATTGGGTTTGCTGGGAGATAATATTTTAGGAACAACTTTTTCCTTCGACTTTAAAATCATCAAAGCTCAGGGTGCTTATATTTGCGGAGAAGAAACAGCATTATTGTCTTCCATCGAAGGTCAGCGTCCAGAAGTAAGAGTACGTCCACCCTATCCTACCCAATACGGACTTTTTCAAAAACCAACAGTGGTAAATAATGTAGAGACCCTTGCCAATATTCCTTTTGTTCTCAATAACGGTGGAAAAAGTTTTGCTTCGCTGGGTAGAGGAAAGTCGACAGGTACAAAATTACTTTCTCTGGATAGTTTTTTTAACCGACCAGGAATTTATGAAGTAGATATGGGGACTTCTCTTCAAGAGGTTATTTATAATCTTGGTTTGGGCTTTAAAAAGCCAGTCAAAGCCATACATATCGGTGGTCCTTTGGGAGGTGTGGTGCCCATTTCAAAAATAAACAATTTAACCATTGATTTTGAATCATTTCAGGAAAACGGATTTTTACTGGGGCATGCTTCTTTTGTATGTATTCCTGAAACTTTTCCAATGATCAGTTACATAAGACATCTTTTTGCCTTCACAGCTCATGAAAGCTGTGGTAAATGTTTTCCATGTCGCCTTGGTTCTACCAGAGGATATGAAATGATAGACAAGGCACTGGACAGTGATTACAAAATTGACAGTAACCTTTTACAAGATCTGTTGGAAACGCTGGAATTGGGTTCACTTTGTGCGCTTGGTGGTGGGCTGCCACTTCCTATTAAAAATATTCTCCAGTATTTTGAACCTGAAATGCGTACTTATTTCAGACAAAGCTAATGTATAAGTGACATGTTGTATTCTTATGTGTATTTTTGTTTTTGTGTTATAATCATTTAGTAAAACTAAAACAATTATTACGCTATGTAAGGTAACCGGATGATCAACAAGCAAACTGTTTTTTATCGGTGCTTCAGAAGGAATTAACAGTGTTGATTTGAAACACTAAGATTATTCATCCGCTTGGATATTTGTGTTTAAAATTGGTTTTACCGAATAATATATATTGACTAAAAGGTTAAGAGATATAATACATCAAAATAATTAGCCATCTTCGTTTTACATCAGATGTCTTGTTTTCCCACTACTGAATTGTCACATCAAATTCCACTTCAATATCCGTTTCACCGCCGGCATTGATAATATCTCCGAAACCTACTCCAACTCCTCCTTTATTTGGCAAATGTCGCAAAATGATTTTCAACTTTCCATTGCCGGAACCACTTACGATTGCTTTAGTTTCCAGTCCTATGGGATTATTTTTACCATCTTTGTCATCGTACTGAATAGTCAATTTTCCAGCCAGTGCTGAATTAGGAATAAAAAAGAACTGATGATCTTCGTCTTCTTCCGCAATCTCTTCTGTAATGTCTACAACAGAATTAGTTGAATCATTTCTGACCGACAAAGTACCTGAATACGTTAAACCGGATTTTAAGACCCCCGATGTGGTCACAATTGGCGCAATGCCTCCATCTCCGTCTTTGTCGCTAAAAGAAAATACCACTGTCTCGTTTCCAGGGTTAGAAAGGGTGTACATTAAAGTTGTTATCAATCCTCACTCTTTATGGTCATGATACGCCTTACAAGAACTCAAAAAAGAAACGGTAATGATTGAAAATAAAAAAATGTATTTCATAAATAAAAATTTTAAGTTTTATAATTAAAAAGTTGTGTACACAGTCAAGTATACATTTCTGCCGGGTTCGTCCGCAAAGTATCTCTGTCTGTTCATATAATTCCTGTACTTTATATCAAATAAATTTTCCACTCTCCAAACCACTTCTATATCGTGTTGATTTTGCTTTTTCCATTTTAATCTCAAAAACATATTTGTTAAAAAATAATCAGGTGGCGGAGGTGAAAAATCAATTCGGGCATCAACGTTATTTTGTCGGGCAAAATATTGAAATTCAATTCCTGTTTTTAATTCATTCAACACCCTGGTCTTTCCAATTGTATATTGTAATGATGTTTCAGTGTTTAAAGGCGGCATAAAAATCAAACCCGATCCGTTTGTTAAATCCTCAGAGTAGGTATATTGCAACGAATTCACCAAAGACCATGTATCTGATGGTTGCCATGTGGAACGAAAGGTAGTTCCTGCCAAAATAACATCTGCAGCCTGATATCGAAAAACCGGAAAAGCCCCTCTGATGGTTAGTCTTAATTCTCCGGTTGGCGCTAAAAACAGGTAATCATTTGCATAAACTCCAAAGAAAGAAAGATTTACGTGATGCGTTTTACCCGTTTCGCCA
Source organism: Saprospiraceae bacterium (assembly GCA_016715245.1). Lineage (GTDB taxonomy): Bacteria > Bacteroidota > Bacteroidia > Chitinophagales > Saprospiraceae > OLB9. Next base: position 237,009 of record JADKAS010000001.1, on the reverse strand, counting down.
TTCCATTCATTTACTATTTTTAAGGCCTGTTCAGGTTTTAATTGAGGATTACCCTCTTCAATACCGGCAACACCCTGATGAAGTCCGCTACTAAATAATTCATTTATTTCAGGTGGTCTTCCTGTATAGGAAATATCAATAAAATAATCAATTTTTTTATTGACCGAACCTCTTGTTCCTGCATTAGCCGCAAAACTCAAATAATTTTTTTTAAGAATATCTGATTCAAACTTAGAACTGTTTACATCATATAACCGATATTCGGACCGAACACCAAATTCCACGGGCAAACGCTTCAGTTTCGTTTTGTAAATGCCAAAAAAGGCAAACTGATAACTTCCGAAATCAGGAAGCAAAGGAGAAATTCCAGTCCCCGGGTTGTTAATATTATTGCCTTGTTTGTATTGAAACCCGTAAATATTTTCTAAATTTGTAAGGGTGATTTCATAAAATTGTGAAAGCAATGTCAAATCAAGAGAAGGTCGTGATGATCTTCCTCCCTTCTTATATCAAATTCTTTTCTTTGATTCGCCTGTAATCCAGCTATAACAGTAAGATGGTTTACCTCATTTATTTTTTTTTGAAAAGTGTACTTGGCAAGATGGTGATTGACCCATTGCCGCGGAGATTCAATTGAAAATGAAAATGTATCTCTGGCAAACAAAGGCGTTTCCCTTGTCAGTGCCTCTTTTAAATCTGTGAGATTACCAATATGAGAACCTCTGAATATACCGGTTTCATTAGCAAAATAACTGTAATGGAACTTGTAATATTGTTTCTCATTTTTAAAATGAGTATAGGTTGATGATAACGATCCCTGCCGGTAGCCCGTATTGGTAAGATAATAATTTGGCGTCTTTTTATCCCCTCCATAAATACCTCCACCATTAAGCGAAATATGACTTTTTTTAAAAGCTTTTTTAAGCTGGGCGTGAAAAAAAGATTGCCATCCATTTGATTGAATACCAGCTCTCACATTTCCGTGCCAATGGGGATCATTATTTATCAATTTATCTTCCAAAATAATAACTCCGCCCATGGCTTGAAGACCATACCGGATAGCTGAAGCTCCTTTTACCACTGAAATCTGATCTGAATTGTTGGGATCAATTTCAGGTGCATGATCAAGGCCCCATTGTTGACCTTCCTGAGGAATCCCCTGATTCAACATGACAATCCTGTTACCATACATACCGTGAATCACGGGTTTGGATAACCCAGGTCCTGACTGAACCATGGAGACTCCCGGAATGGCTAACAGAAGGGAGCTCAGATTTTTACCTGAATTAAGAATACGGAGGTCACTGGTGATAGTATTTCTAAGCAAACCTGTTGTTTGAGCAACAGGTGAACTTTTTAATTTAATTTCTTCCAGGAGGTGACTGTTGTGGGCCAGTTCAATATCGAGATGAGTTGATTTTTGAAAATTGATAAATTTTGTAGTTGTTTCGCAACCTAAATGAGAAATAACCAAATGATAATTTCCCGGACAGATATTTTCAAAAAAATATGCCCCGCTTTCATCAGAATAAACACCCATCTTTAACTCTTCTATATATATGTACGCAAATTCAAGAGGATTGTCATCACCTGTATCTTTTAAATGACCGTGCAATGAAAGAAAACATTCCTGACTGAAAGCCATACATCCGTTCAAGGCAAAAATTCCAAAAAGTACAATATTAAAAAACCTATTCATATGCAACCATGATGCAAATATAATATAATAAATGCAACAATGTTGCATTTAAGCAATTATATTTTCAAACGATCAAAAAAAGGGTACTTATACCGGCAACTTTTTGTAATAATTTTATTTCTGTTTATTCAACTTTAAAAATGTAGAAAAAACGGCAAACAGCACAATACCTGCGCCTATGATAACTTTCCATGTAGGTTCTTCACCTAAAAGGAAGTAAGCCATTATTATTGCAAAAACAGGTTGACCACTGATTAATAAACCGACTTCACTGGCTGAAAAATAAGAAAAACTCTTCATCATCAACAAATGTCCAATGGTGGTGGTAACTATTCCCAATAACAAAAGAGGTAAAATATTTTCTATAACGGCGTCTAATGACTCTCTTCCTGAAAAGGGTATGAGCAGTATACAGGTAATAAAAACCTGTGAGAGATAAGTTGAGTTGGACGAATACTTCAAAAGCAATACTTTTGAATAGATATTCCTTATTGCGAGCATGGTACCGGAAATACAGCCCAGAAAAATTCCAAGACCATATGTGTTTTTTACTTCTTCAACAGGATGTAAAAAAAATACACCCACACAGACCAATAAGCCCATAATGATAAAAAAAGAATTTATTCTTTTTTTCAGAATAACTGATTCTATCACAATAGTCTGTAAAGGGTATGTAAATACACTTACGGCAGCAATGGCAACATTAGAATATTTCAGAGAATAAAAAAACAAAACCCAGTGGATGCACATGACAACACTTGTAAAAATAATGGTCTTATTCTTTAAAGGAAGACGTATAGATTCCTTACCTGTCAAAATCCGAATGCCCATTAAAACCACAAATCCTATCACACACCTGACAAAAATTACAAAAGGAGGATCGAGGTTCATATATCTGCCAGCCGGCCCACTTATACTTATACAAAGTGTTGCCAGGGCAACCAACACGTAGGGAAAATATTTATGTTTACTGATCAAAATTATAAGTGTATATTAATTAAAAAGCCCCGAACTATCAATCCGGGGCAAATATACGATTCTGTGAAGTGAATTCTTTAAAATCAGTAGTTTTGAATACCTCCGAAACTGCCGTCTAAATTCAATATTATTGTAATCCTGTCCTTTTCAGCAAAGGTTTAATATCTGGTTCACCTCCTCTAAATCTTTTATAGAGTGTCATGGCTTCTGCAGTACCACCCTTTTCAAGAATATTTTTTCTGAAAGATGAGGCTGTTTCCTTGTCGAAAATTCCTTTTTCTTTAAATACTGAAAAAGCATCACTGTCCAAAACTTCAGACCAGACATAACTGTAGTATCCTGAAGAATACCCGCCGGCAAAAATATGGTTAAAATAGGTACTGCTATGTCGTGGAATGATACTACTAATTAATCCTGCTTTTGTCATTTTTTCTTTTTCAAATTGTACAGGATCCCCCTCCCAGTTTTTTGTCATCGAATGATAATCAAGGTCTAAAATGGATGAAGCAAGATATTCCCCCTTGGCAAAACCCTGTCCGTATTTTGCCGCATTTTGAATTTTATCAATCAAGGCAGTGGGAATAACTTCTCCGGTTTTGTGGTGCTTTGCAAACATTTTCAAAACTTCGGGCTGGTTGGGCCAATTTTCCATAATCATGGATGGCAATTCTACAAAATCAGTGGGCACATTGGTTCCTGCCTGCGAATTGTATCGTGTGTTGGACAACAGCCCATGTAATGCATGCCCAAACTCGTGAAAATAGGTTGAAACTTCATCAAAAGTTAGTAAAGCAGGTGCGTCACCTACTGCTTTAGTGAAATTACAAACAATTGAAATAACCGGAGGAACTCTTTTACCATCCACCATTTTCTGATCTGAAAACGAGGTCATCCAGGCCCCTCCCCTTTTACTTTCCCGAGGGTGAAAGTCCATATACAATATTCCTATAAAACTACCGTCAGCTTCTGTAACTTCATAAGCCGTTGCTTCAGGATGATATGTAGGTAAATCTTTTCTTTCCTTAAATTTTAAACCCCATAGTTTTTCAACCGTTCCAAAAACACTCTGGTGGACGTTTTCAAGTTTAAAATACTGTTTGACTTCATTTTCATCAAGATCATATTTCTCTTTTCTGATTTTTTCAGCATAAAACCTCCAGTCTTGGGGTTCTGCACTGAATTTGCCACCTTCTTTTTGATATAGGTATTTATTTCCGCTTCCTCCTGTTTTGCTTTTGACATCACCGGGTTCCACAACTGATTCAGTAAATTATTGGCTGTGTCGGGATTTTTGGCCATTTTTTCTTCGAGGACATAATGAGCATGTGATTCATAGCCTAATAATCTGGCCCGCTGCATTCTCAGATTCACCAGTTTTTTGATAGCTTCGCGATTGTCATTGGCATTTCCATTCTGTCCTTTTTTCCGGAAAGCATCCCACATTTTAAACCTTAATTCTCTGTTTTCAGCGTACTGCAGAAATGGCATAACACTTGGGTTTTGGAGAGTAAAAACCCATTTCCCCTCCTTCCCGGATGTTTTTGCTGTTTCGGCAGCTGCTGCAATAACATCATCCGGCAGTCCTTTTAAATCTTCTTTTTTATCAACCACCAATTCAAAACTATTTACTTCATTCATTACATTCTGCCCAAATTTTACAGTAAGGGTGGACAATTCTTCATTAATTTTAGAGATGGTTTCCTTATCCTTTTTATTAAGCAATGCTCCGTTTCTGACAAAAGATTTATACGTATCACTCAACAATTTTTCTTCTTCCTCCGAAAGACTTAATGAAGTTTTATTGTCATATATAGATTTAACTCTGGAAAATAATTTTTCATGCAAAGAAATATAATCATAGTGTTTTGCAAGAACAGGTGCCATTTCTTCTTCAATTGCTTTAATGGTATCATTTGTATGTGCACCGGATAAATTATAAAATATATTAGATGTCCTGATGAGTAAGGAACCGGCTTTATCCATGGCTTCAATGGTATTTTCAAAGTCAGGTGCCGCTGTATTATCTGCGATCACATCGATTTCTTTTCTATGTTCTTCCATGGCTGCCTCAAAGGCAGGTTTATAATGGTCGTTCTTTATTTTATCAAATGGAGGAACACCATAGGGTGTATCAAAAACACCCAATAGTGGGTTGTCCGTTTTTATTTGAGCATCAGACATATCTTTGTTTTTACACGAAATTAACAAACTCAGCAATGTTGCAATTACAATAATCAATCTGGTCATGTGAAAAAAATTTTAATTTTGAAGCACGAAAATAATACTTTTTCAACATCATAATGGCTAATCAACATACTAATCTATAAATTGATATAAAAATTTTGACCAATGCAAGAATAACCCGGACTAAAATCATATATGTACCATTTATTATAAAAATTCTATATCTTATACTAAAATCAGCATACCGGACTACTTTTTCTTCAAATTATAATTGTATTTAAATATAGTCATATTAAATAATATAAAAATATTTTTGGCACGATATTTGAAATAAGTATAATATATGAGTTTTGGTTATTAAATTGAGTAATGCCCGTGTTTCGTCTACACGGGCTTTTTTTTTGCCCAATTTTTAGAAAGGAAAGTTTACCCCTACCTGTATATTTCCAATACCCTGATTTAATATCTCATTCCAGGTAAACCAATTCCTTTGAGATACCTTGTCCTGGTAAGGACTTCTGATTTTATATCCTGTATCAAACCGGATATTAAAAAAAACAAAATTGAGGCGAATTCCATAACCTGCAGCAATAGCAACCTGATCTAAAAAATCACTTGTTATATGGGCATTGGGCAAATCATTGCTCGCTTTCAGATTCCAGACATTACCTGCATCCACAAACAAAGCACCATCCAGAAAAAGAAATATATTAAACCTGTATTCTACATTGGTTTCAATCTTCATGTCGCCCTGCTGTATAAAAATATTAAGGTCAGATGGCGGCTCAAGTTTGTACAATGGATCAACGTAACCTCCGGGTCCTACCTGCCTTATATTCCATGCCCGAAGACTATTGGGACCACCCAGACCATATTGTTTGATAAAAGGAACTACCCTATCTTTGTTGAAAGGTATGGCTACTCCTGAATTAAACCGAAAGGCCAAAGAGTGTTTTTTGGAAAACTCCATATGGTAGCGAAAATCAAACTCGTATTTAATATATTTTGCAAAGTCAATTTTTTTATCATTTGGCAAAGATATCTTCCAATCTTTATTTGAATTTGTAACCACATTATACAAACGATTAAAAAGGTCAACCTCTAGTCCTGAAAATTCCAGTTTGTTGATGAGAACAAAAGAACGTCCTTTTTTATTTTTAACCCCGTTATAAATATGAGTAAAATCCCTGAAAAAAAAGCCTGTACCCAAAACATCCCTGAACTGTAAAAAAATAATAGGGAGGTTTAAAAACTCTGTCGTATCCAAAATAGAATACTGGTCAAAATTGATACCCATAGGTCTGAAAATATATCTATGTCCTTTTGGAGAAGTATATTCATAACCAAATGCTGCATTTAAGGAGTTAAAGCCATAAAAATTAAAAAATTTAAGTGAAGTAAAACCAAGGGAAATGTTTGTTTTCGCCTCAGAATCAAAATTATTAAAAAATCTATCCGGAATCAACCCTACCCTGTTAACAAATTTGCTCAAACCCAAAAAGTCAACATGAGATGGAAACTGAAGATTTGAATTCAATGAAATATTTCTTGATTGTAAATTGAACACCCTTTGATTATTTTCTCCTCTTCCGATGTTTAAACCAAATCCAAACTGACCTCTGACAGATAAATTTTCCGCTCCTTTTAAAAAATTCCGATTGACAAGATTTCCGGACACCGACATTCCCAAAAGATTAAATACATCAAATGAACTGTAATATCCTTCGAGGTCGCTTTCCAGGATATATTTTTTTTCCTGCGGCGTCAGATATATATTTACATCGATAATGGAATCCTGATCTGTTCTAGGACTTGCCGTAATATTCACAAAACGATAAGGTGTAAGTGAATTCAGTTTCCGAAAAGTTTTTTGTCTGTTTTCAAAAGTATATTTTTCCCCTTCCTGAAAGAAAATTGATTTTCGTAGTACCGATGGTTTTACCAGTGATTTTTTGCCATGAAACAACAAACCCAACCCAAGTGTATCCTTTTTTGTTTTGTATGGAATTTGTTCAAATTCTTTATAAAAGTCCGGGTAAACAACCACCTCTCCAATTCTATAGGAAAGATGTTTTTGAGCATTGGCAGGGGGCGCTATTTCAAACCAGAAATCAATACTTTTGGTTGTTTTATTGCTGTCCGCAACGATATCTATAAAATTTGTGTTAAAATTTATATATCCACGATTTTGCAGATCAAGTGTCAGTCTGCTTTTTTCCAGATTAAAATTTCCTGAATTGTAATAATCTCCTTTTTTTACGTGACTTGACTGCAGATTCTGCTGAATAATTTTCATGATACCCGTATCCGCACAAACGTAATTTATTGTATGAATGGTGTATCTCTCCTTGAGGTCAATGATATAATTAACGGTAACTTTATTATACGTAGATATATAGGTTCCAAAAGAATTTTTATGCGAACGTACACCTGATTTTTCATCGATGGAATAATCCACCTCTGCATCAAAATATCCCCTGTCATTTCTTAAAAATTTCATCATTTCTTCCGAAGTAGCGCTGGAAATACTTTCATCATAGAATACAGGCTTCTGACCAATATTTCTCAATCCTTTATCTAATGAAGTAGTATCCCCTTTCTGAGCATTAACGAGATAAACCCACTCTCTTGGTATTAAATACAAAATCCTTTCGTTGGGTTTCTGGATCAATATTTGCTCAAGCTCACCAGCTAATATTTTTTGATCAGAATTATTTGTTTTGGATTTGAAGAGAATTTTATTTTCTCTTAGAAGTTTGTCATTTGGTCCAAGATACCTGGAAGTCTGACAGGAACTTAACAACAATAAAACAAATAAAAAACACACATAAGAAGGTAAAATTCCCCTGTATGAAGTGTTTTTTTTATTTATTTGGTTCATTCCTATTTTTATATTTTACTAAACAGGCTTGTTAAAATTAAAAAAGGAAGTAGTTTTGGACCTGAAAACCAAAAATTTCCTTATTGTGAACAGGATTATCCATTCAGTGATTTTTTTATCGATTCTAAAAATCTTAAAAAAGTGAATGTAATAAGTAAAACACAAATTAAGTTAGTTAAATCGCTTGGACAACAAAAATTCAGGCAAAAATATGGAAAATTTACGGCTGAAGGCGAAAAATCAGTAACAGAATTTTTAAAAAACATGTATTTCCCAATTGAGGTGATATACTTTGTTGATGAACATGTAAAAGACAGGTTGTCCGCTTTCTGTGATTTAAAAGTTTTAGTTAAGGTATCACTTCAGGAAATGGAACAAATGTCCTCTTTCAGAACGCCTTCAAATATACTTGCCGTTTTGTCAAAAAAGGAAAACACAGTTACTTTAGTATCATTTCCAGAAGAAAAAACCATTTATTTAGATGATATTCAGGATCCTGGAAATATGGGTACTATTATAAGAATAGCGGATTGGTTTGGCATAAAAAATATAGTGCGTTCTCCCAATTCTGCTGACTTTTTTAACCCCAAAGTTGTACAGTCCACCATGGGCAGTTTGTGTAATGTCCGATTGATGACATCAACCTTGTCAGATTTAGTGGAATTGGCACCAGGAATGGTTGTTTTGGGCGCTTTAATGGATGGCACAAAACTTCACCTCACTAAAAATCTTCCTGAAAAGGGTTTATTAGTCATCGGTAACGAAGGACATGGCATACACGCAAACAACCTCCCATTCATTACGCATAAAATTGCTATAGCAGGGGACCATCACAAAGTGGCAGAATCACTAAATGCTGCCATGGCCTGCAGTATTATATGCCACCACTGGAGCTTTCATCAAAAATAAAATTATCCCGCCTTGTATCCAATAATACTGCCATCCGGAATGATGGCATTTTTATTAAGAACCACGATACCTTTTTTAATAACGTAATGTTCTTGTTCTTCGTCCTTAAGCTTATGATGTCCTCTTATGAGCACATTGTCTCCTACCCTGGCATGTTTGTCAATGATGGCATTTTCAATATAACAATCTTTTCCTATTCCCATAGGAATATCTGATTTACTAGCTAAAAACTCAAGGGTCTCCCAATAGTCATTACCCATGATATAACTGTTTTTAATGACGGTTCCGAGTCCGATTCTCGAACGGATGCCCAGTATTGAATTTTCAACAAGTTTAGCATTGATAATACTTCCTTCGGCCACTATAGAATTTGTAAAAGTTACACCGGAAAACTTTGCCGGTGGTAATAAACGAGGTCTTGTGTAAATTCTGTTTGTATTTTCAAACAAATTGAATTCCGGGATGTCTTTGGTGAGGGCGAGATTGGCTTCAAAAAAAGATTTAATATCTCCTATATCTGTCCAGTACCCATCGTAAGCATAGCTCACGACTTTCAACCCGGTTTCTATGGACTTCGGAATCAGTTCTTTACCAAAATCTACGGCATCAGGATTATCATTCAATAAATCCCGCAACGTCGTTCTGTTAAATATATAAATCCCCATAGAAGCCAGATAGTTTTTTCCCTTTGCTTTGAGTTCATCACTTACCTCAGATTGCCAATCATTCAAAATATCACCAGCAGGTTTTTCAATAAATTTTTCTATCGAATTTTCGGCATTGACTTTCATGATCCCGAAAGAGGTGGCATCCTCCGCTACCACTGGAATAGTAGCAATTGTTACATCCGCCTTATTATTCATATGAATTTCAAACATTTCTCTGAAATCCATTTGGTAAAGCTGGTCACCTGATAAAATCAGAATGTGATCAAAATTGTGATAGGCAAAGTTTCTCACAGACTGTCTTACTGCATCTGCTGTACCCTGAAACCAGTTCATGTTTAATGCCGTTTGTTCCGCAGCCAGAATATCCACAAAACCATTTGAAAAATGATCAAAGTGGAAGGTATTTTTTACGTGTTTGTTGAGAGAAGCGGAATTGTACTGGGTCAAAACAAATATTCTGAATAATCCCGAATTAAGGCAATTGGAAATAGGAATATCAATCAACCTGTATTTTCCACCTATGGGCACTGCAGGTTTTGACCTGTCTTTAGTGAGAGGATATAATCTGGAACCTGCCCCACCGCCAAGAATAAGGCAAATTGATCGATTCATCACATTTAACGGGTTGAATTTGTCAATGTCTGCCATATCATCTGGATTTTATAGGATAAATAATGGACAATATTACCAATTTTATTTTAAAATTGGGATGGATTTTGGTAAAATTTTCTAAAAATTAATTTTCACTTTACCTTATTGGTACTACATTAAATCAGCCATTAATAAATTACAGCCTCTTATATCTGCATTGTCTATTCTTCCGGTCAGCTGGAATTCGTTATTTGCATTTACCAATCCTGCATCTTCCGTCAGAATAAAACCACAAGTGTCAATATTTGCCAAATCAATACACCCGAGAATTCCCTGTTTTCCGGCAACCTCCTCTTCCAGAGGATCCTGAAGTTGTTTGATTCGAATCTCCATACAATCTGGAATGGTAAAAAATGTATTCTCTCGGGTATAAGCCTGTGACAATAATTCTGTCATACCAAATTCAGAAAATACATGTTCTGTCCCGAAGCCTCTTTTAATTATCTTCAATAATTCTTCCTTGGTCATATCTTCTCTAAGTCCTTTCATCCCCCCTGTCTCCATTACTATCAGGTTTTTGTCTGAGACCATGTTTTTTTCCAGTAATTCAAGAAGTGCAAAACTAACACCGAATAAAACAGTTTTAATATTTTTTTTAGTGTTGGCTTTGATAATATCTTTAATAACGTATTCCTTTCCTTGAACAAATGAACTTCCGGACCTTTCAGTCTTTGATATAAAACGCTGTATCATAGAAACAAGTGATGATTCACCTCTGTCTGTATATCCCGGCAAAAGTGCTAAAAAACAATAATCATCAACAGACCCAAAGTGATTTTCCCATAATTTCTGAGAATGGTTGTGGTAAAAATTTACATCACGGATAAAGTGGTTTGATCTTATTTTTTGCATAGTGCCACTGCTTTTAAATACCGTTTCCGGTATCCAGTCACCGGTTTTTATCACATGATGTTTAAAAGAAGAAATAGGAAGTAAAGGAATATCAGGAACTTCATGAACATTAGGTTTGTCTTTTCCTAACCGAAGACAAAAATCTTTATACAGGGTATTGTAATCATACTGGTAGTCAAATAGTTCAAATATCAGGGTTTCTTTTTCCTGCCTTGAAATTGAATCCTGCAATGAACTTATTTTATTAATAAGTATATTTCTCCTTAGAATTTGATCATTCATTCAATTTAAATACAATTTATTTACCTCTTGTTCACAAAGGAATAAAAATCATCAAAAAAAATGTAGTCGCGGTTAAAAACAAACAGGGCCCCCGGATCGTTTTAATTCTTATATTCATTCCGCATGAAAGTATTGAAGAATTACTTACCCGTTGTTTTGATTTCTGTATTTTTATTTACAGTATGGAACGGTTGTATCAAAGCCCCGGATCTTGACAATTCTCCGGAAATAACAAACATTAGCCTTTCCAAAAACAATCTGAGACAAGGAAGTTTCACAGAGGACTCGATCATTTTTATCATTGAATTTACAGATGGCGACGGAAACTTTGGCTCTAAAACTGCCTCCAATATATTTATCAGTGACAGCAGAAAAGAAAATCTGGTTTATGAGTACAAAGCGCCCCCTATTCCAGAACAAGGTACAAAAAATGGTGTTAGGGGAACCCTTTACCTTACCATGTACAGTTTGTGTTGTTTTACAGAAAATAATCCTTCCTGTTGTGCTGACCCTTTGGGTTGTCCTGCAATAAATGCCATGTTTTTTAATGTAAAAATACAAGACAGAAGCGGTAATTTTTCCAATTCTTATGCTACCGGCAAAATCGATTTAATGTGTTTATAAGGAAAAACCGGTAGGAAAAACATAAAAACCAAGTAAAAAAAGTAAATTAGGCAGTTTTTATTTGATTAAAACCAAAATTATACTTTTCTTTGCACCCTGTTTTAAAAAAAATATATTATGATCACTGGTTTGACTATTTTAATCGCCATTAATTGTGTTTTACTTATGGCAGTAGTTTTGATTCAAAATCCTAAAGGAGGAGGAGTAGATTCCAATTTCGGAGGTGCTGCTGCGAACCAAATGTTTGGAGCTGCCAAATCAACTGATTTTGTTGAAAAAATAACCTGGATTCTTGCAGCTATATTGTTTGTATTGTGTATTGTCACAGCCATGATGGTAAGCGGAACAACCGGTGGAGCTGAAACTATTCAGGATTTACAGTAAGAAAAACTCAACTCAATCTCTAATAATAGCCTGTAATATCAACTATTACAGGCTTTTTTTTTAGCACTTTATCAATATATTCATCTTATAAATGGATAAAACTATACAACGATGATTGTACTATTATTTAACCCATCAAAAGGTGCATTTTCTGGCACCGTTAAAAGTTTTTCTTTTAATATTTTCATATACAGGATCAAAAAGCACTGAAAATGTAAATGAAGTAAAAACATACCAGTCATTATCTTTTGAATTCCCTCTTCCTAAATTGATTATTTCTTCGGGTTCAATACCACCAGGCAACAAATCTCCCTTATAAGAAAGGTTGACCGCCATCTGTCCTCTTTCCTTTAGTAGTTTTTCAAAATCCGGATATTCTGTACTGACATCATCAAGATAATCTGTAAATGTAATACGGGGACTGATTTCAAATCCAACCCTGATATATCTGTTAATATCATAACACAAACCAAAACCAAACGGAATGGCAATCTGCGTAAGGTCATAAGGTTGTTTGTCCGAACCCGACAAACCTTGTCCTTCGGTACCAAGTGGCTGCAGGTCATACCATTTACCTTTATATAAACCCTGAGGATTAAAAGAAAAAAGGGCCACCCCGGTTTTCAGATATGGCTTAAGGTCATATTTTCTAAAAAACTTAAGATATTCCAAAAAGAATACATCTGCAGTAAGAGCCCATTCCCGGATGTCCGTTCTGAAATTTAAATTTCGGTCACGCCTCCACTTATCAACAGCATATTTGTCGTCAGCTTCAATGGATCCGAGGTTGTAAGATATCTTTAGTGATAAGTATTTGTTAAAATGGTAACCTGCATTCAGACCATAGGCAAAATTGGCTCCCTGCATACTTAACCTCCAGGTGAGAGGCGATATATCCCCCTGATAGGTATTACCGGACAGGTTGAATCCAAATTCGACAAATTGTGCTTTTAGGCCTTGAAAATGACCAAAGACGAATAAAACTAAAATGATTATCTTTTTGATTCCGGAAAGTGAACTTAAAAACATACCTTTATCATCTAACATTGAAGTCAAATATCCATGATATATCTTTTGTATAAACATAGCAAACACATTATTATAAACTTTAGACACCATAATGTTTTATAGCCCCTATGTAACCTTATTAATTTAATGTTGCGAACACAGAAGTTTTTTTATATACTGTCCAATACGATACAAATTTGCCATCCGGATCATACTTTTGAGCCTGAATTTTGGGGTTAAAACACCTTTCCTCTCTTGAATCATTGCCAATTCCGGCCAAATAATTCCAATTCCCGTAATTGGAACAAGGGTCGTAATCAATGAGGTATGACTCAAAAAACTCGGCACCCATTCTCCAATCACCTTTGAGGTCATTAACAAGGTAACTGGCCATTAATTGCCGGGCCCTGTTACTGGAATAACCTGTTTCTTTCAATTGTAAAATACAAGCATCAATAATTTCTTCTCCTGTATTTGCATGAACCCAATCAAGTCCATTTTCCGGTTTATGAAATGGAGAAGGTTTCCGGTTTTTTATACCGCCGGATTTAAATATATTATTTCCGTGCTTTTTACCCATAAGCCTGAAAAAATCTCTCCATAAAAGTTCAAAATAAAGCCAATACGTAGATTTATTTTCACCATTATTTATTTCAAATTTTTTAAGCTCCTCAAAAACTTTTTTAGGAGATAAACAGCCCGCAGCAAGCCATGGCGACAATTTGGATGAAAATTCCCACCCAAAAAGATCGTTTCTGGTTTCGAAATAATTTTTTACAAGTTGTTTTTCGTTTAGATAGTAATTCAATTGCGCAAGACCTGCACTTTCGCCGCCGCAAAAGTTATTGTTTTCAATATGATTTTTTACTATATTTTTTTTGCCAAAATAATCGAGATCGGGGATAATTCCAGGATCAACCATTTCCATGTAAGGGACGGTTTCAGGCACGGGCACGGGTTTTCTAACAGGAATAATTTTTTCAACTTCCTTTCTGAATGCAGTAAAACTTTCAGGCGTTTGTGTAATTGGAAAAGGCAGATCAGAAGTGTAATACAACATCTTTCCACGTGTATATCTTATTTCCTGCCCTATTGTCCAGAGTTTGTGTTCCAACGCGTCCTGAACCATTACCTCTTCATACGTTCTTTCCCTGTTACAATAAACCCATTGTGTTTTTAGTGTTTTGGCAAGTTCAAAGATGATTTCTTCCGGTTTCCCCATCCTCACTAAAAGGTCAGCACCCCGTATTCTTAAATTTTTTCTCAGATCCTCAACGGATTCTATAATAAATTGAGTTCTGAAAGACTGAATTTTGTCAAATCCATAGGAGGTTTTTCCTTTAAAAACCCTTTCATCAAAAACGTATACGGGAATAATTTGTACCTTTTTATTTATGGCTTCTGTCAGTGCCTCATTATCATGAATCCTCAGGTCATTTCTGAACCAAACAATTGCCCTGTTTTCCATTTAATAGATTTATATGGGCTCAAAACAAACTATAGCAAAGCTTGTTTAAAAATACTCCATTAAAATGCATTTCTTTTAAAATATCCCTGCCAATAAAAATAAGGCTGTTTTCATATCAAAATTCTGATAAACATTTACATCTTTTCCTTATCAAAGATGGTCTAAAAGGCTTAATTTTGTACCAAAATATTCCTATGCAAAAATTAGTGTATTTTATCGTTTTTTCAGTATTGTTTTTGTCGTGTCAAAGTAAAAAAGAACAATTGCAAAATCCACTTTATGAAGAAGTCATGTTTATTCACGATGAAGTTATGCCCAAAATGGGCCAAATGCATAAATTAAAAAAAGAACTTAAATCATTAAAAGACAAACACCCTCAATCCATTGACTCCATTTTGTCCGCTCTTAAAGTGATAGATGATGCAGATGAAGGAATGATGGTATGGATGGCTGAATTCAGGATGCCGGAAAACAAAGCTGAAACCACCGCTTACCTAGAAAAGGAAAAAGTCAAAATACAGAAAGTCAGCGACGATATGTATTATTCAATGGAATTGGCTCAAAAACTTATAAACAGCTTAAACCAAAAAAAATGAAATATTACTTTTTTCTCCCTTTTTTTATTTTACTAACACTGTTTTCCTGTAAACCAACCACCTTGCCTTATCTGGGTAATACAGTTATTGAAAATGGCAAACCCAAATATCATGTAATCCGTGACTTTACCTATATCAATCAGGACAGTGTACAAGTGAGCAACAAAGATTTATCAGCGTATATTTACATTGCTGATTTTTTCTTTACCTCCTGCCCTTCCATTTGCCCTAAAGTCATGAAAGAAATGCTGAAAATACACGAAGCCTTCAAAGGAGATGACAGAGTCCGACTGGTTTCTTTTACCATTGATCCAAAGAGGGACAATGCTGAAAAATTAAAACTTTATTCTTCCAATCTGGGTGTAGACACCAAATATTGGCATTTTTTGACTGGCGATAAAGATGAAACACTTGATCTTGCAGGTGATTTTTTTGTAGCGGCACTTGAAGATCCTACAGCCCCGGGAGGTTTTGATCACAGTGGTAAAATTGTTCTGGTCGATAAAAGTGGACATGTAAGGTCTTTTACGGAAGGCACAGAACCTGAAGATACACCAAAATTTATTAATGATGTCAAATTACTTCTGGATGAATACAAATAAAATGATTATTCCGGTTTTTATACTTTTTAGCTTCTTGTTTTACAACTGCAATACCACACCTTACGTTCAGGGAAAACAACTGTATCTGTCACAATGTGCTCATTGCCATATGGAAGATGGAACCGGCCTGAATAATCTGATTCCTCCTCTGAAAGGTTCAACCATCACCTACTCAGAAGAAATGGTTTGTCTTTTGTATAATGGCAAAAATGATACTATATGGAAGGATTCCACTTTTCTGGTTAAAGAAATGCCCGCATTCAAAAATCTTTCAACTACGGAAGTTACCAACATCATCAACTTTTTAAACCATTCGTGGATGAACAACTTTAAGGAAAAAACCATAAAAGAAACTGTACAAGATCTGGAAAATTGCATAAAAAGATAATCGCACCTTTTTAACAGCTTTTATCAAAGGGTAAAAACTTATGTAAGAATTCCTAAAGATGAGTAATAATTATAGTCTGTAATGTCATCCACATCCCGAAATGTTTCAAGTAGCATAAAGGTCAAACCATTTTCCTTTATTTTTCTGC
Organism: Saprospiraceae bacterium; assembly: GCA_016715245.1. Classification (GTDB taxonomy): domain Bacteria; phylum Bacteroidota; class Bacteroidia; order Chitinophagales; family Saprospiraceae; genus OLB9. The sequence continues at coordinate 220,687 of JADKAS010000001.1, read as the reverse complement.
ATGTCTCATCCAATACCGCAGCAGTACTCCAGTGTATATCTGAAAACAAAAAAGAATAGTAATTTTTCATTCCCAACAGGTAATATCCACCATCTTCCGAAGGTCCCAAGACGACATCATATTTATCCAGCTGGCTGAAAGCATTTTCAATCGTTTTCTCTGTGACTACAGGACAGTCACTTCCGATAATGACTACTTTATCTGCTTTTTGCAATGTTTCGTTGAAAGCATTGGCCATTTTTTCACCCAGATCATTTCCGAGTTGTATTGAAGGAAAAACATTTGAACCACCCCACTCTCCAGACGATTCTGTATAATGACTAAAATACACGAAAACGGGAATTTGCAATTTCCAGACTTGCTTTTGTAAAATCCCCAACAATTGAGAATATATATCCAATGCCCTGTCATTACCTACATCTTTTGCAAGGCGTGTTTTTACCTGACCCCGGATTTTATTTTTCACAAAAACAATCAGGGCATTATCAAAAGAATGAGCCATTATTCTTTGGGTTCCTTTTTCTCCTTTTCTTCTTTTTTGATATGAATTTTATCTCCGTTTTTCAAACCCTTGCTCAACTCTGAATAAGGCCCGGAAACGATTTTATCACCAGACTTCACTCCGGAAATGACATGAATAAATTCATTGTCCTGAATACCGGTCGTCACAATAACCATTTTAGCTGTATCTGCATCCATGATAAAAACTACCTGATTGTACTGGTCTTCCTGAATTTCGGTTTTTACATCTTTTTAATTTTGGCATCCTTTTTTTCACGGATGGCAACGGATTGAATAGGAACAGTAATTACATTTTCTTCTTTTCTGGTATAAATATCCACAGAAGCGGACATACCTGGCCGGAAAACGTGTTTGTTGACACTGGACTTAAGGTCTTTATATGAATCTTCGATAATTCTGATTTTCACCTGAAAGTTAGTCACCTGATCTGTTGTCAAAGAAGCAGTGCCCAAAGCACTTTTGATATTGGATGCTGAGTTGGAAATATGGGTAACCTCACCTTTAAATTTTTTCCCGGTATATGCATCCACTTCAATGTCAGCTTCATCTCCAACTTTTACTTTAAGAATGTCATTTTCACTTACTTCCACCTGAACTTCCATGGCATTAAGGTCAGAAATACGCATCATTTCCGTTCCAGTCATCTGAATAGTTCCTACTACCCTTTCTCCTTTTTCTACTGAAAGACTGGACACAATACTACGTGGTGCGCGTATAATCGTTCTGTCCAGATTGGTTTTTAATTCTTTAAGTCCGGCTGCAGATCCTTTTCGGTAAAACCGGCTGCTTCCATACTTTTTTCCGCTGACCTGATATTGGCGGCAGCTGCTTTCAGATTTGCTTCAAGTCCTCTTAATGTGGCAGCAGACTGATCAAACTCAGCCTGTGATATCACACCATCTTTTTTCAACTGAATATTTCTATCGTGAATTATTTTTGCATTTTCAAGTTGTGCGAGAATCTGCTCTTTCTGACTTTTGCTGCTTTCAAGCTGAGCTTTACTGATGGCATACTGAGAACGCGTAGCATTAAGACCAGCTTGTCCTCTTTCCACAGCTGAAACATAAACGTCAGGGTTTATTTTAGCAAGAAGTTGACCTATTACGACACTATCTCCTTCTTCAACATACAATTCAACAATTTCCCCGGAAACATCCGAACTGATTTTGACCTGGGCAATCGGGTATACTTTTACCGCTTGCAGATACGGTTTCTTTAATGGTCCTTTTTGCTGCTGCAATCAACCACCAATTCTTTTTTGATTTCGCCATTTTTTATCTGTTAAAAAGTTTTATATTTATTTAATTACAATCGGTTTCCCCAGGTAAAAATCCAAAACTTTATATCTGAAAAACAAATCATATTTTGCTATTAAAACGTTTGTCTGCGCTGTTTCATATAAGGTTTTAAACCGAACAAGATCATAAGAATTCAGGTTACCGGTTTCAAACCGCTTAAGTGCGTTGTTATATACATTGGATTGGGCCTGAAAGGTTTTTTCTGCCGCTTCAAACCTGGATTTGGCGGCTTTGGCTTCTGCATAACTTTGTGCTACGGTAACCTTAATATTATCCTTCAGGATTTCATAGTTGTTTTTAGCATTATTTGTTGTTACCACTGCCCTGCTTTTTGCAGCCCTTACAGAATAATTTGAATAAATCGGAATACTGAGGTTCAGACCAACCCCATAAGAAAAGTTGTTGTTCAATTGATTAAAATAAGGAATGGATTCAAAAATCGGTATTTGCTGTTTTGATTCAATGAAAACAGGTTGCCCATTAAATATAATTTCTTGTTTAATAAGTGTATCAAAATAATTTCCACTGGGCTGTTGAAACCGGTTAGAAAAATTTGTTATCAGGCTTCCTCCTGCACTTAAAGTCGGGTAAAACCCCGCTTCAGCGATTTTTTCACCTTTTTCAGCCACATTGATCCTCAGTTTTGACGCCTCCAGTGAAGGTTGATTTCTAAAAGCATTCTCAGTTAATTCTTCTATGGACAATAACGAGTACTCCTCCTTTTCAACTTCGATGTCCGGAACTTGTATATCAAACGGAATGGCTGGATCTAACCGGATGAGTTGGCGTAGTGTCAAATTTGCCAATTCAAGGTTATTTCTTGCAGTAACCAGATTCTGTTCATTTTGTGCCACCTGAGCATCCAAATCAAAAATTGCATTTTCGGGGGAATTTCCGACCCGAATCATTTTTTGCATCAATTCTCTTTGCGCGATACTTTGTTCCAGCTGGTTTTCATTGATTGTAATATTTTCTTTAGCAAATATTACGTTCAGAAAAGCTGTAGCTACATTTAGTGTAATATCTCTTTCGAGTTGATTTATATCCTTTTTTGAAGCTAAGGCATTTAGCCTGGATTGTGAAATAGTATTATTTATCCGAAATCCGTTAAAAAGTAAAACACCGGAATTCAGGGAAAGTCCGTTACTTAAAAAGGACTGATTGATAAATGAGTTAGTAGTGGGGTCAACCGTTCTACCAAAACTGTTGTTCAAGTTGACACTACCACTCAGGCTCGGATACCTGGCATGCTGGCTTTGCCGCAGATTGATTTCTGCCAGTTCAAGATTATTTTCGACAGCAACCATCTGTAAATTATTTTCAAGCGCCAGCGAAACACATTCATTGAGAGACCATTGTTTCTGAGCTGTTGCCACATTTAGCGTCATTGATAAAATAACGATTAAAATATATCCGGACAACCTTCTGTACAAAAAATTCATATTCCAGTTTTAATTTATTTGAAATAGACTACAATATTAAAACATTCGGTTCGGTTTTTAATAATATCTTATACGAACTTTTGTTTATTATAGATAAAAGACTTCTGAAAAAGCATATTAATCGATGGAAAGTGATTTTTTCCACTTTCCTTTCCAGAGATATACAATACTCAGGAAAGCCATGACACTCCAATACACCCACTCACTCATCCAGGCCGTAAGGTGGTCCATTTTCCATATTTCAATTACTAAAAACACATACAAAAGATAGGAAAATATGCCGGCAAACTCAATCCAGAACACCACAATCGTTTTCCCGGTAGCAATGACAGCATTAAGCAATATCACCCCGACACCCAGGATAAGCATGGCAATGGTAACCACACGCAATGGACCAATAGCCTCTGCAAGGAAATCTTCTCCCAGTCCGTAAAAACCCAAAAAAACCGAAGGCCAGATATTGATGACCGCAATAAAAAAAGATATACCAATACCACTGATAGCCATTATCCTGAATAAAGTTCTCCTGATTTCGTTGATTTTTCCCTGCCCGATAATATTACTGATGATCGTATTGGTGGATGAACCAAACGCCCATGTAAATATACCACTCAGACCGAACAGATTACGCATTACCTGAGATACGCCTTGTTCTGTTTCGTTATAATTTCGATTGACAAGGATAAAAAATATCCACCAGGCAAAAGTACTGATGGCATATTGTCCCATCAAAGGCCATGCCTGTCTGAGAACAAGGGATATAGTCTTTTTTTGTATTTCCCAATGGTATTTTATGCCTTCTTTAATTGATATTTTTGAAAAATAAATAACAGCAAATACTGTAACCATTCCCAGAATTTCAGAAATAACTGATGCATAGGCTGCTCCGTTAAATCCCATTTCCGGAAAGCCAAAATGTCCGAAAATCATAGCATAATCCAGATAGACATTGGATACGGAAGCAATAAGCGCTCCGAACAATAAAAATTTACTTCGTTGCAGACTCACGAGGTAGGCATTCTGCATCTGATAGGCGTATAAAAACAACAATCCCCACATTCTGATTTTAAGAAATTCAGCCGCCATTTTTGCACCGGCTTCATCAACTCCCGTGGCAATAAGGATATGTTCAATACAAAAATAAGTAAAGACAATAGTGACGAGGGCCAGAATGGTTCCTACTACCAAGCCATGCCATAAAGTCAAAAAAATCGCATCCCTGTTATTTTCCCCTGCCCTCCGACTCATAATAGCAAGCAATGCATTATTCAGTCCGTAACCTATAGCAGAAAAGATAAGGTAGTAAACGCCCACCAATCCGACAAGACCAAGTTCCTTCACACCAAGCTGGCTTAAAAAAAACAGCATTAAACAGATAGTTAAGCTCCGGTACAAGTTTTGCCAGTGAAATCGGCAACGTCAGAAGCAAAATACCTTTACTGATGTATCAACCTGAAGGGAATGTGAAGCACCCATGTTTTAATTCGGAGATGGTAAACAGGAAGGGTGAATACCGGATATATAATTCTGAACTACTTTTATTTCTGTAGCGGTTTCACTTCCTTCAAAGCCGGTAATCATGGTGTCTTTAATGTTGCGTTTTGCCCAATGTGTAAGAGGGGCCGAAACCGGTGTGAAGGACCAGTGCCATTTTTCTGGTTGATAACCCGTGGTTCTTTGGGGATCAAATTTTGTATATGTCATACAAAAACCGTAGGAAGCTGAATTTTTAAGCAACCATGTGATAACTTTCATCCCTTCACCTTTTTCAAAATATTCATTGTTCAATGCATTGAGATCTATGTCCGTACCCCAGTGATGTCGGGATGTTCCGGGCATAGAAGAATATTCAAGGATTTTAAGGGCTCTTTTTTTTGGATCAGGAATATCTCTTTGGGCATGAATCCCACCCTCCAGAAGTCGTTTTCCTGTCCATTTATCTTCCCATATTTTTTTCTGTGCGTCGAAGTTGCGCGTAGCCGAAATAATAATCAAATGAACCCCATCCTTTTTGGCGGCGTGATACATTTTTTTGTAAGCTTCAAACACATCTTTGCGGATAAATCTACCTTTCTGATCTGCGTATTTTTTTGGAATCAATCTGAAATCAGGATGCGAAGCAGGATCAAACTTACCCATTATATAGGCGGAGGTAACATTTGTGGTATCAAAAAAGGGATAAGAAGGCGGAACATCAGGAACAGTACTCTTTTGCACATCTATGTCAAAAAGTGATGAAATTAAAAGTAAAATAATGCTGACCTGTACCATGGCTCAAAGATAGGAATTAATATGGGATCGGCAAATAATGGGGTCAGGGAAAGGAAACAAGTGAAGTCCTGCATTAGCAGGAATAGAAAACCTTAAATACTTCCTGTTGTAAGGAAGCAACACTAAATTACATCAATTCAGAAGCTAAGGAAAGTTAATTCAGGCTACAAACAATCTTGATAAAAATTGATAGTTAATGTGGGAAAAATAATTTTACAATACTAAAATCCAGAGACTTTAACATTCTACTTCAAAACAATCTTTGCAGTATATGCTTGATTTTCAGTCAGAATTCTAACCAAATACAATCCGGACTTATGCATCAATTGATCAGAAGTGATTTCAAAAAAGTTCCTGCCCGGTCCAGTATTGTCAGACTTTTTATATACAAGATTACCAGTCATACTATATACCTCCAGTTGTGCAACTGATCCAGATGTAGAATAATATTCCACGGTGGTACCGTTATCAAAAGGATTTGGTCTGACATTAATATACCCTTCATCAGTCAATGATTCTTTGGCTCTCAAAAATATTGATTGAGAAGTCATGTCCTTTGTGTAGAATTCATTACTGAAATGAGAATTCAAACCTTCAAAATTGGGAGTCCCTGTACTTGGTTTAAGTAAAAAAGTCATCAATGGTTTTGAATAACCACTAAGGACTTTATTGGGTGAAACCTTCGAAAAAGAATATATTATTATTCAAAACGAAGTCCTCTTCGTCAACAGGCAGCTGATGACCTTTTATATCAACTATCTCAAAATTATTAAAGTTCAATGCAAACTGAAGACCATTAAACATACCTTCATGTGCGGAAAACAAAGTCAATTCATATTCAGATTCATTTACTTTTTGGAAAGAATAAACCAATTCATGAACCTGTGCATTTCTTGCCTCCTGTAGCTGATTTATCTGAATCTCATTATTTATATCTCCGATTTTGACACCTGTAAAATTCAGTTGGTTAAGATCAGAATTCCCTTTTCAATCTTATATTTTTCGTTAACTATGATCTTGTCAGATGGTTTAAATACAGGTATTCCGGAACAAAACCGCCAACTTGTATTATTGCTGAATTTTGTTATTTTCCCTAAAATCAACCTCTTTAACTCAATCAAATCTGAAGAAGATACCCTTGTGTCCTTATTAATATCTGCAGCGACATAATGGCTGGAATTTTGAAACAGCTCCATTCCCAAAATATGTCTTTGAATATATATAAGATCAAGGGTCGAAACCCCTTTTAAGAAATCATCATTTTTAAAAACAGAAATTTCACAGTTATCATTTATGTCCAAATCATCAAAAGAAAAATTTCCCAAGATGTCCGTAATGTTACTTTCTATTTCCGTATTTTGTTGTTTCCAAACAGTTGCACCGGAAAACGTTGAACCATTTGACTGACTTATTGTACCCTGTAGTCTGCGGCTTTCTTTTTCCTCACAGGATGTATAAACAAATATATTTTCCATGTCCCAAACGCTGACCTGAGAACTATTCCCTACTGGACAATATGGCAAAAATTCAAATGTAATGACTGATTTTTCATTAAAAGAAAAGTCATCTATGTTGTTAAAATTAAATTTTCGTTCATTCCAGTTTCTTAAGGAAACTATTTCACTTTCTCTGAAAATTTCAACATTATTTTTCAGTATCCTTAATCCAAATTTAGTCGGATAATTATTGACCCCACTAGTACCGTTTATCCAATCATAGTTAAGAGGAGATTTTTCTAAAAACCTCAATTCATTCAATCTGATATTGTGAAAGTCATCAGGTGTTATTTCAAGTGTAAATATTACGGACCTTTGATGAGCCGGAATGTAATCACAATCCAATTTACTTTCAACACACATTGCCAAAGTATTGTCAAGGCCCGGGGTGCATGAATGTTTATTCTCCTGAGGATTAAGTCTTTGCACATTACCAGCGTTTATAGAGCCACAAGATATCGTACTGTTTTTTGAAGGGATAAACTCAGAATAATCCCATATTTGTGGAGCCCAAATAGCGAACAATTATTGAATCATAAACTAAATCTTCATGTATAACTTTGATTTTGATAAATATAGTACTGTCACAACTGAAAATATTGGACTGTTGCTGAATATAGTTGCCCTCTGAATAATACGTTTGTGGTCCAACCTGAATAGAATCGCCATCAATGATAGTTTTGGTAACGTACGTTGAATCTGAACCAGGTGTCATAAAACTGTTCAGATTATTCAGGAAATCACATTCATGGATGTCTGTATTCGGAAATTCGGATTCAGGATTAAAAGGTGGCATTAACGTGCCGTTATCATTTACCATTACATAATAGTCTTTGGCAGGAAGTAAATTTAACATAAATGTGAATGTCTCACAAGCAAATGGCAAAACATCTTTGCCAAGTGAGGATGTATATATTGCCTGAGCATTACCTGTGACAGGATTATTATCATATAATGTAAAAGGAGTTATACCCGGCAAGGTCACGCTGTCCCTGTTGCATATTTCCATTGAAATTTCAAAAGTATTGTTTCCTTTACAGTGCACATAAATATTATTCAATTCCGCATCCGGTACTGTATGGACTACGACGCCTGTCCGGCAGGTATCAGCGCATAAAACAGAACAAATTTCTTTAGGAGTTAAAGTTATTGGTTTGATCGTTATTGTTTTGTTTTCAAGAGGGAAATCAATGTTATATTCTTCCGTAACAAATGCTCCCTGAAAGGGTACATCAGTATTTCGGACTAAAGTGCTTGAAGGCATCAATATATTGCAATTCTCTTCCAGTCCATTACCATCCACATCCGTTTTCGTAATCAAAATGTCATTTTCATCAAATCCCGGGCTTTCTGTAAGTCCTGTCACAAAAATGTTGGTTGGCGTAACAATGATGTCATTTCCTCTGTCATTATTTTGACGACCATATTTTTTTGACCAAATTAAATTACCGTTTGTATCAAATTTCAAAATAAAGTAAGCATTAATGCCATTAAATAATGCATTGACCAGTACGTAATATTCACCGTTGTTCACAACAACTTTTGTACATAATTCACCGGATGCACCCTGTATATCAATTTCCTTATGCCAGATAATTTCACCATCGAGGTTTGATTTCATCAACAAAACATCAACATCTGTTGCAGAAACTCCCGATAAGTCACCCTGCCCCACAACTATAAGATTGTCATAATCTGAAGCAATAGCCTGAAAATATAGTCTTGCATTATCAGAAAGTACATTTTTTGTGTATAGTTTTGACCAGATTTCATTACCTTCCGAATCAAGCTTTGTGAGACTTCCTCTCATTTATCAAACCCTCCGTTTTCAAAATTAAACCTGCTCGTAGATAAAGCCGTTTGATGCTTCAACGCCGATGTGTAAGATTCGCAACTCCAAGGTTTACATTTTTGGTGTAACACTTCCCGTATTTTTATTAACCTTAAGAAAAAGTGCATCACAGCCCAAACCGGGACCATTGTTAAACATTGTCTGCCCAAGAACAAAATATGAATCTGAGGCATTATCATTTAATACACTTGAAAAATAAGAAGTGGTAAAAGGTACACCGTCATACACTCTTAACACCATTTTATGTTTTTGTACTGAATTTTAAGACAAGAATTCTTAAAACACTGTTTTGAGCATCCAGGAAACACCAACCTTCTTCCATGTCATCTGCATCTATGATGACATTTGTTGCCCTTTCTTTTAAATTGGGAAAAATATCAAGTTCATAACTCCAATTAATTTCTCCATCCTCTGTCATAAACATCACAATAAATCCGCATCCATAGATCCGCAAATAAATCGTTGTTATACCTTATAGAGACTGAGTTGGCCTCTTCATTTCTGGGAAGCAATAGTCATCACTAATGACTCTTTACATTTTCCATTCTGACTATTTACATTTGCGGAAATGAGCGCAAGAACAATTAATATGAATAATCTGTACATTTTTTGACTTTTAACCATAAAAATAAAAAAAGTTATAATTTCCTGGTACTATAATGATTTATTTTCGCAGTTGTGACATAAATTGAGAAATAAATTCTCAAAATTGAAAATGAATTGAATAAGCAAGGCTTTATCATGCCTGATCGGGAATAAAATCCATTATTTTCTTAATTTGCCATATAAACAATGCTTGTTACTTATTCAATACTGATTTGGAAGGAGTTTTTGTCAGGAAGAGAAGGCAAGCGGATTTTTATGGCATGTAAAGGGATTAATACCAGAGAACTTTAAAGTGGTTTTTTTACGTCTCATCCAAATAAATTTGAATGTCGAAAAACAAAAATTGTGAACAAGATTAAGTCTTAGTTTCTATTTTTTATATAGGGTAATTCGCATACATCTTCTCATAATCTCACCATTCCGGCAGATTCCCTGACCAAATCAACAAATCATTAAATCATTAAATCAACACATCATTAAATCATTAAATCATTACATCCTTACATCCTTACATCAAAACCTCCAGCTTATACCCCACTCCATGTACATTGGTGATTTTAATTCGTTCATCGCGACTCAGTTTTTTTCTGATTTTTGACACAAGGACGTCTAAATTTTTAGACACTACGATGAGACCGCTGTCAGCCCAGATTTCTTTCATGAGGAAGTCTCTGTTTTGTATTTCTCCAACACCTTCAAGTAACAGGGTCAGTAACCGGAGTTCTTTTTCTGTCAGATTTTCATTCTCTTCCGGGTGAAGTAATTTTCTTTCATTGAGGTCCAGTTGATAATTTCCCAGGGAAAGTAAAGAATCACTCTTCGATTGTAATTCCGAAGACTTTTTACTTTTCTTTAAAACATAAGTAGCAAATGGCACCATAATCAATGGTATCAATATCCACATCATCCAGATCATTCTTTTCTTTTTCAGGATGGTAATTTCCACTGTATAACACCCTACAGGTAGATTTCGTCCTCCGCAAGGAGTAATGGTGTCTCTGGACTGACTGAACATAAACGACAAAAAAACCTCATTGGTAGCACATTGCTTCAGTTCTGCAACAAAATCATAAAATCCTGCACCTGACAATTCCTTTTCGGCAATTTTATACAGAGAGTCGGCAGTAACATGAATCCGATTTTCAAAAGATATCTCAAATGTTTGGTTGTTTATCATTTTTACAGGCAATACTCTAGATGTTGAATCGCCGGAAGAAAGCAAAAGGCGATGACCTATTTGTCTCAGAACCACACTAAGTTCTTTGTTTTCTTCTGCCCCACGACTTGGTATGAGGCAGACAATCAATAAAACAACAATCAATGGTATTTTTGATATCATGCTGTAAAACTAAGAGATTATATAATGGTAAATCGTTAACTTTACCATTATTTACCAAAAAATTACCAAAATAATACCTGGTCCGCAGCATATCCTCGTTAATTTTGCTGAACATTCATTATCATTTATTACACTTTAAAATTTATTTTATGAAAATTTTTGGAAGTATTATTTTGGCTATCGTTTTGTTTCATAGCTGCAGTTTTCAGAGTCAGGAATCGGATCCGGTGAAAGACGAAAATCCTGTTATTGGTTTTACGGGAAATATCATGGTTTCGGATGACGGAGGAAAAACATGGCATACGGCAAACCCTGAATTACCTGAAAACTTTGTTCCGATTTCTGTGAATTATGACGAAAATAATGTAATCCTTGGAAGTAATTACGGGGACATATATAAACTGAACCGCGGCGATTTGTCGAAATCAGAAAAAGAAAATACATTGACGGCCATGCCTTCAGTTGAACCTAAAGACTATCATTCAGTCACCGGCATATTCAACGGCCCTTCCGGACAATATGTTTACATCAATGGAACAGGTATCTTCCATAAAAAACACAATGCCGGCATCTGGGAACCGATTTCCTTACCTGTTGGCATTAATTATTTAAGTCACGTGAAGGAAGATGACAATAACAACATTTATATCGTCACTCCTTACGGTGTATACCGAACAGCCAACAAGGGAGAAAGCTGGGACAAAATATTTGCTCATAACCTGATTGTATATCCTGACAGACTCATCGTAAATGGTATCAACGGTGTATATTTATCAGACGATGCCGGAAAAACATGGACGGTAAACACTTCTCTCAATATCCAGACCAACGACAATAAAAACGGCAATTCCACTATATATCAGGACGGAGACAACCTTCTTATAGTAAAGAAGCTGGCCAGTTCGGCTTATGATATCGGAACAGAATACGTGTTATATCATTCCAACGACCGGGGTGTGACCTGGACAAAACATCCATCCAATGACTTTCTTCAGGATGAAAGAGATATTTATTCCATGACATTGAATAAAAACAAATTATTCTGCAGTATAAATCAGGGACTGATGAGTTCTGAAGACAACGGCAAAACCTGGACAAAAGTATTGAGCTTCCCTGAAGATAAAAACAATTACGGCTACCGCATTTTTGAAGCCGGCGAAAAACTGATTTGTGTTAAAATGTTTATGGGATGCTGAGGGGAAGTTGAAAGTTGAAAGTTGAAAATTGAAACAAGCGAAGCGAAGTCCCGCCTTAGCGGGAGTTGAAAGTTGAAAATGGAAAATGGAAAATTGAAAATGGAGAGTGCTTATTCCCATGATATTACACCATTTTACCCCAAGCCTGAAAGGCTTGAATAACAGTAACCCCGGGTGAAACCCGGGGAGATACCAACAAACTTGTCCCCAACCACAAAGTGGTTGAATATCAGATCAACCAGAGTAAAAGAAGCAATTAAATTGGATTTTCGTATTTATTCAACCACTCCGTGGTTGGGGAACCCTGCCTGTAGTAACCCCGGAATGCTTCCGGGGCTATTGATATTCAATCCTTTCTCAGGATTGCGAGATTGAGAATGGAGTTAAGTTTGAGAAAATATCAATTACATTTTACAGGGCGTAGCCCTATTATCTTTGTAGAAATATTAATGAGGTATAATGCAGGGGCGTAGCCCTGACATCTTTGTTTAGGTTGATAATGAGTTTGAGATTAAGGTTGAGAAAGAGGTTAAGGTTGAGAGAGATTCTTCTATATTTTATTTTTGACTATGGTTCGAAGATTCGATTCAAATTGACACATCGACAAATCGACAAATCGACAATTTCAACAGATTTTTCAAATTAAACAATTGTAACACATCAAACATTTTAACACTTAAACAATAGTTCCTATCTTTACCCAACTAAAAGGCTATTATGCTGGCAAAACGCTTTTTATGGTAAATGATTTTATGTCTGGAATATTTCATTTCAGTAAATACTTTTATTAAAAGAAAAACCATAACAAGAAGAATACATAAAAGAAAATCGTACAATATTATGATGAAAATTGATATGATAAAGTATTTTTTAACGGGAATATTTTTAATTTCATGGCATATGGCCTTCACTCAGATTATTCATTTTACAGACCCTAATTTTAAAAATGCTTTGATTTCTTCCAAATGTGTGGATACTGATAATGATTATTTTGAAGATTCCGATGCTGACCTAAATGATGATGGAGAAATTGATGTTGAAGAAGCTTTAAAAGTTGTCAATCTGAAAGTTGAACAAAAACAAATACAAAATCTGGGCGGCATCGAAAAATTTATTAATCTTGAAAAACTGAGATGTGGTGGTAATTTGATAAAAGCATTAGATGTCAGACCATTAACTAAATTAACCAAATTGAACTGTTATTCAAACCAAATATCGTCTTTGCAAATGGAAGGATTGATAAACTTGACGGATTTATGGTGTCAATTTAATCAATTGGATACGTTGGAAATGAATAATTTTCCAAAACTTGAAATATTGGTGTGTCACAATAATAAATTAACTTCTTTACAGGTAAATGGGTTACAAGATTTATTAAAGCTGGATTGTCAATACAATCAATTATCAACACTTGAGATTGATGGCGTAAACAATTTATCCAGTTTAAATTGTGGTCATAATGACCTTACAGAACTTAATGTCGAAAAACTAAAGAATTTGTCTATACTGAGTTGTGAAGTTAATCAATTATCTTCACTGAATGTCAAGAACTTACGTAATTTATGGGGATTAAAGTGTTCGGAAAATAATCTATCTCAACTTGACGTGGACAGCCTTATTTATTTAAAACAATTGTATTGTAATTTCAATCAATTGACTATTTTGAACGTAGATAAATTAACACAATTGGAAAGATTGTCTTGTGGTGGAAATAAAATTAAATATTTATCCTTAAGCGAATTAAAAAAACTTGAAGTTTTGTATTGCTATTCTAATCAATTAACATTTTTGAAGCTTGAAAACTTAATTAATTTGCAATCTTTAGATTGCTCCGGAAATTTTCTCCGGGAGCTGAATGTACAATTATTAGTAACTTTAAAAGAACTGAGATGCAGAAATAATCAACTCACCAGGCTGGGAATTAATAACCTGAAAGACTTAAATACTTTGATGTGTGGTGAAAATCAACTTACTGAATTAGATGTAAACAGGCTATTAAATTTGACTGAATTATACTGTGAGAATAACAAAATCACTACTTTACATATCGAAAATCTAAAAATGTTGAAAACTGCATATTTTTATGGAAATCAAATTGATTCAGTCCATTTGGACGGACTTTTACTTTTGGAAGCACTGGATATTTCCAAGAACAGATTCAAAAAATTAGAATTAGGTATTTTGCCAAATTTAGTATATCTCAATTGTTCGGAAAATCAATTAGCGAATTTATCAGTTGATCATTTAACATCATTAAATAATTTAATTTGTTCTAAAAATAAAATTACAATGTTAAATGTAAACAACCTGATTTATTTGACTACATTGGATTGCAGTCTGAACAGGCTTTCATCTCTTAAAATCAAAACTACCAATACATTCGAAAGCTTGGATTTTAATGGCAACTCCAAATTGAACTACATATGCTGTAATAGAAACGAAATTGATTTTGTTGTTGATAAGGCTGTTGAATACGAATTGAATTCTTGTCGGGTCAATTACGATTGTACGAATTAAACCAAGTGTGCGGAATAATTTCAAGTCAAAAATTATATTTAACGAATTCCCTAAGTAAGCATGGGAAAAATTACAGAATTTAAAAATTAACTATTAAATTAGCCTCACAAAAAGAAGTTCATTTTTCAACAATCATAAATTAAACCTTCTTGAACAGAATAAAAACAAGCCAAAAAAAAGACCTTCACAATAGAAACACAGCAAAATGAAAAGAAAACGAAAATTGCGATTAAAATTATATATCGTTGTAGGTGTAGACTTGCGTAAAAATAGGACAATTAAAAAATTAACAATTAAATTAGCCTCATGAAAAGTAGTAAGTTTTCGGAGAGCCTAATCATTATTGGCTCAAAGAGAATGAAAATGGAAAACCGGCCGAACAAATCAGCCGGGAGTCAGGAATTAAAAAAGCCACCCATTGTTTTTTCCCTCCCGAAATAACTCCAAAATATAAAACACCCCCGCCCCAAACCAATAATTTTAACACAGCTTAATATTACTGCTGATATTATCTAATTGTCTTCTTTACCCCACCCCGCTCCTGATCTCCTTCTTATATTTCAACTCCAATTATCAACCTGTAACAGTCTTTTTGTGTCGTTACAATAAAACATTTCATTCGGGATTAATTATTTCGTATCTGTACAGAAATAATTTCCTTAATGGAAAAGTCATTTTGTATTTTTACAAAATCATATTTCTATTTAGATATCTCATTTTGTTTGATTACAAATATATTTTCTCATCTGGAATAATTATTTTGTGCTATTACGAATATATATTTCTTTCCGAAAAGTATTTTTGTATTATTACAAATATATTTTTCTGTCTAATATTGTTATTTTGTATTGTTACATATATACTTTTATGTAAAGAAGTATTATTATGTACTATTACAAATATACTTTTCTGTTCAGAAATATCATTATGTTTCTTTACAAAAACACTTTTCTTCCAGGAAATATCATTTTGTTTTATTATTTTTGTGCCTGATATCTGATACGAAGATGGAAAAATATAAACGGAACACTACCTATTTAAGGATCCCCGGTTTACGTTTTTAAAGTTTCACCTTCCTGTCAGCGTTTTTGAATAACTATTATATTTATACATTTTTTAAAACATTTATTTTTATGAAAATAAAAAACATTACAACTGTTTCGCGACTTAAAAACGGTGAATTTCTTCAGTTTATGAAAAACCTGATTGAATTATGTGAAAAAAGTGATGCCCCTGCCATGAAGCTTGACAAGAGACTTAACGTGCTTCAATCTGCCATTTCGGAATTTGAAGAAGTTTTCCAAAATTCCAAAGCACATATACTCACCTCTGAAATTGATGCCTGCGATGAAAAGAGGCTTAATGTCATGCGTGCTATCAGAAAAATACTGGAATCCTTTTATATAGGTGACGTGGATGCAAAAGAAACGGCATCTTTGTTAATGAACAATTTTCAGATCCACTCTGACTATATTGCAAAACGCAGCATTCCTCAAAAAACAGCCAGCATGAGCGCCATGTATAAAGACTGGACAGAAGATTTTTCGATGAAATCCGCCATGGAAAACCTTGGGTTGACCGTATGGATGGAAAAATTACAGAAATACAATAATGAGTGCAACGATCTCTATCTCAAAAGGGTCGAAACAACAAAACAATCGGGAAGAATTACGGAAAAAAGGATTGTTATTAAATCACTGTTTGACGATATGAGCCGCGATGTGGAAGCACACATCCGCCTTTCAGAAAACAAAGACAACTACATAGCCTTCCTGCAAAAAGTCAATGTTTTACTGAGCCGGTATACCAGCATTATCAAAGCCAGAAGTGCAGACCGGAAAAAACCTGGGGCGATAATAACATCCCCGGAATCAACAGCACCGATGTGAGATGGAGTTTTAAAATGGAAAGTTGAAAGTTGAAAATGGAAAAGGGAAAAGGGAAAATGGAAAATGGAAACAAGCGAAGCGAAGTCCCGCCTAAGCGGGAATGGAAAAGGGAAAATGGAAACAAGCGAAGCGAAGTCCCGCCTAAGCGGGAATGGAAAATGGAGAATGGAAACAAGCGAAGCGAAGTTCCGCCCAAGCGGGAATGGGAAATGGTCGAGATGATTTGTTGATTAAAGTGCAAAGCGTTTGTAGGTGATAAGGTTAAGGTATCAGATGGTACATTGTGGTATTGTCAAACCAAATCGAACATAAAAAAACTGTTTACACCAAGGTTTAGTCAGACAATCTGAATTTTTTACCGGGTCTGATTTTCAAAACTGCCCCGTTAGTAAGCTCAAAGGGTACGTCCAAAACACATTCACCATTGCCCGCCGGATTGATGACAACCATTTTGGATCCTGATAATACGGTAGGGGGTTTTTGATTAAATTCCCAGTTGGACGCAACATCCCAACTTCCATTACCAATAAAAGTATAAACTGAAGATTTCGGAAGATTAATGGCAACAGTACTTTTGAAGAGCCCCCCGTTTTTCCCGTTGTTTGTATAGGCTATCCCATACATATAACCTGTTGTATCAAAACTTAATTCCAGCATATTGGTCGTCGGAGAAGGCAGTCCCGAGGAACTTTGAATCCAGTTGGTAGAGGGACTCCATTCGGTATTATATGCCATTCTGACCCCACCGTCTTCACAGGCCAGAAACACGTTATTAAAATGGTCAAAAATCATATCCTGGATACCGCGAACGACCAGATCAGGGTCTGTAAACTGAACCCACACATTACCGTTCTGTTCAGGTAAAGAATACCATAAAACATGTGTCCACCAATCACTTCCAGCAAAAATACCTCCATTTTCGTCTCTTTCTATTTCCAGGGCATTCCCGTACCAGTCAGCACTATTTCCAACGCCTGTAGTAAAACTTAATCCGCCATTATCTGACCTGGAAACACCTTCATTTTCACTTACCACAAAAATGGTATTGTCTTTTGTCACATCAATGTCCCAAATGGCGGAAATAGTCAATGGATTATTAATCCACGTAGCGCCATGATTAACCGAATAAGATAGAGTTGTAGCGCCGCTGAATCTTGAAGTTGCCCAAAGTGTGTCTGCCCTATGTTGTTTAATTTTTGTATACAGGTCGCAGCCATTTGCCGCCACCATGGTCCAAGTTTCTCCCTGGTTTATGGACCTGTATATTGCTCCTTTAGGAATGCTGTTATACCCATGTAAAACAATATCGCCAATCATATTTTCTGTGATTTGTAAAATATTTAAATGAGCTATACCTGTATTTCGTAATTGCCAGGTTATTCCGTTATCATCAGATCTCCATGGGCCCACCTTGGTACCTACAAACAAGGCACCATTTCTCAAGCTTTTGAGGCAGTAAATACTTCTGGGTGCATCAAGATTATTACTTTTATCCTGCCAGTTATTCCCCCCATTCACTGACTTAAAAATTCCTTAGGCACCGGTATATATTTTACTATTTAAGGAAATGGCAATACTACTAAAAGGCGTAGTATAAATGTCAGAAGTACAACTTTCCCAAGTATTGCCGTTATTTTTTGACCTGTAAATGGTTCCTTTCCCGGTACTCACAGAGACAAACAATCTGTTTTGGGAATCAATAGTAATAAAATTCATATTTACCGCCGGTAGTCCAACACTGATAGGTGTCCAGTCACCACCTGAAATATGGCATCTGAAAACATTATTGCTGTTGCACAGTGCGTAAATGGTATCGTTTGTTCCCACTGCGAGTTTTATAACAAAATCATTGAGCATTTGATTCCCTAGCCTCACCCATTGATTAGATCCGTTATACATGTAGACCCCACTATTAAAAACAGCTGCATATAAAACGCCGTTAGCTCCAACTGAAAGTGCTCTGCCAAGAGAGGGAAGATTGTTGGTTATATTTGTCCAAATATTTCCATTCCAGAAATAAACTTCTCCTGTGGTTGACATCATATACATGTTTCCATTGGCGGTGCCGGCCAAACTTGTCACCAAAACACTTCCTGATGGCAATCCATTATTTATGGAAGACCATGACCCGTTATTATTCTGATATAACCCATGAGATCCGGTGCCAACAAATACTTTATTATCACTTGCCACCTGTACAAATCTGATAAGAGAGTCCGGCAGACCAAAACTTATGTTATTCCATGTATTTCCTTCATCTTCTGATTTGAATATCCCATAAGAGTTAATACCTGCGTATACATTATTATCAAGACCAACGTGCAACGTTTGTACATTTTCATTAGGGCTATGCCTTTTTTGCCAACTTACCTGTGCTTGTATATTACACGAAAAATCAACAAATAAAACAAAAGATTGCTTTTGGCCAGAAAAATCATACTATCCTTTTTAAGTCTATAATGATAGACTTCGGGATTATGAAAAATGTGCATTATAAAATGCGATTATTTTTTGTGAAAAGTTTTTTGATAGATTTTGATTGAGTAATTGTTGGAAGATAATAGTATACCAAATCTTTTTTTACGGTCATCAAAAGGATTACCAAAAAAATAAAATTATTTTGACCTGTCCGATTACTGAGATCGTGTGGACTGTTTTTTCCCATTTTGATTATTGTCTTTAAAATCTTTTAACATATCCATAGATGCAAACGTCATAAAAGAGGTGGTTTTGTCTTTCTTAAACCAAGGAATTCATTTTATTTGCCGATTTCAGCAGAATTTAAAAATTTTCAATCTTTTTACTAGTTTCGTTAAACAAAAATGTTTTACCTTTGTATTTAGATTAAGTATAAATAACAATCTAAAACATTTCGATGGATTCTCATAAAAAATTGATATACCTGGACAATAATTCAACTACTCCGACAGATCCGAGGGTAGTAGAAACTATGTTGCCTTACTTTTTTGAAATTCCCGGCAATGCCGCCAGCAGAAATCACCCTTTCGGTTGGCAGGCTGAAGAAGCCGTAGAATATGCCCGTGAGCAAATATCTTCCCTGATTGACGTAGATCCTAAAGAAATAATTTTTACCTCCGGAGCCACAGAATCAGACAATCTCGCTATTAAAGGTGTTTTTGAAATGTATGCGTCCAAAGGAAACCACATTATCACACTCACCACAGAGCATAAAGCAGTTCTCGACGCTTGCAAAAGAGTAGAAAAAATGGGTGGTGAAGTAACCTATTTATCTGTACAGCATGATGGTCTGGTAGATCTGGCCGAACTTGAAAAAGCGATCACAGATAAAACCATCATGATTTCAGTAATGTGGGCTAATAATGAGACAGGTGTCATCCAACCCATGAAAGAAATTGGCGATATTTGCAAAAAACACGGCATTCTGTTTATGAGTGATGCGACACAAGCTGTCGGAAAAATCCAGGTACATCCAAAAGAGGTGGGTGTACATCTCATGGCCTTTACATCACATAAAATGTATGGCCCCAAAGGTGTAGGTGCGTTGTTTGTCAATCGCAAAAACCCCAGGGTTAAGGTAACCGCTCAAATGGACGGTGGCGGGCACGAAAGAGGAATGCGTTCAGGAACATTAAATGTACCGGGTATAGTAGGATTCGGCAAAGCTGCTGAAATCGCAAAAGCAGAAATGGGCAAGGATGCTGAAAGACTATCCAAATTAAGAGACAAACTCGAAAAAGCCTTCCAGGACAATCTGGAAGAAGTATATATCAACGGCAATGTACATCACAGAATGCCTCATGTCACCAACATTTCCTTCAAACATGTTGAAGGGGAAGGTTTGATGATGACATTTAATCAGAATATCGCGGTGTCATCAGGTTCTGCCTGTACATCCGCTTCACTCGAACCATCTTATGTGCTGGTAGCTTTGGGGTTGGGTGATGATCTTGCCCATTCATCCATAAGATTCAGTCTGGGAAGATTTACAACGGAAGAAGATGTAGATGAGGCCATCAGAATGGTTTCTGAAGGGGTAAACCACATGAGAGATTTAAGCCCTATATGGGAAATGTATAAAGATGGCGTTGACCTTTCCATGGTCGAATGGTCAGAACATTAATTCAAAAAATAAATAATATAATAAATATAATCATGGCATATTCAGAAAAAGTTTTAGATCATTTCAAGAATCCTAAAAATGTAGGTACACTTGATAAAAACAAAAAAAATGTCGGAACAGGATTGGTAGGTGCCCCTGAATGTGGCGACGTAATGCGGTTGCAGATTGAAGTCGATGAGGACACTCAGACCATCACTGATGCCAAATTTAAAACATTCGGATGCGGGTCAGCTATTGCTTCCTCATCTCTGGCAACGGAATGGCTGAAAGGCAAAAGCATCGATGAAGCAATGTCTATAGATAACATGGATATTGTAGAAGAACTGGCACTTCCTCCAGTAAAAATTCATTGTTCCGTTTTGGCAGAAGATGCTATCAAGAGTGCCATTGCTGATTATAAAAAGAAAAATGTTGAGGTTTTGGAAGAAACCACTCATTCTTAATAGATGTTAATATGCTGTTTGTAGCCGATAGTGCAAAAGAAAAAATAAATGAAATCATGGAAGATCAACATCTTTCAGAAGATTTTTTTGTGCGCGTCAGTGTGACCAGCGGAGGTTGTTCAGGATTGTCCTACAATATGGATTTTGACAACGAGTCCAAGCCGAATGATCAGGTATTTGACGACAACGGCATCAAAGTAGTGACGGATCTAAAAAGTTTTTTATATCTGTGCAATACAACACTGGAATTTTCAGGCGGCCTGGATGGAAAGGGGTTTTATTTCAATAATCCTAATGCAGCCAGGACTTGTGGTTGCGGTGAAAGTTTTGCTGTTTAATAAGTTGGTTAAAAAATAATTTAAGAACACCTGTGTTGTAAAAAATACAGGTGTTTTTTTTTATATATGTAATTGGTTCCAATATTTTGAAGTTTTTATCTTTGCGAATTAAAATATTTCACTACATGTTTCGCCAAATAATTATATTATATTTTTGATTTCAGGTTTTTCCATTTTCATACAAACAGACGTCAAAACTCAGTTTGCTATCAGGCATGAAGCTGAAGACCCTACCCGACCCGACTGGATTAATGAAATGTATAAAAAAAATGCAGACCCCGGAAAAGTTATTTCCTTGTATGAAGAATATTACAAAACCAACGAATTTGTCAAAAATGAACACACTCAGTACTATAAAAGATGGATTCGTTCCATTTTGAGAGAAAATAACCGAACCAAAGATGAAGACCGTGACTATGCCCAAAAATCTACTAAACAAAATTCAACTCGTACCAATGATGACTGGTCTTGTATTGGACCCATAGACTGGGATCATTCTGCTGCAGCAAGGAGTTACGCTCCCGGGTCAGCACATGTTTATACAGTAGAACAATCCATTTCCAATCCCGACATTCTATACGCGGGTACGGCGACAGCAGGTTTGTGGAAAACCATCAATCATGGGGTGACCTGGACACCTCTGACAAATGGACTGCTTCAATCAACCGTATATGCCATTGAGATCGATCATTCAAATGCCAATATCATTTACGCTTCTCTTCAAAATTCGATTTACAAATCAGTTAATGGCGGAAACAACTTTTCACCAACAGGAAATTCAGGTTTTCAAGCATTGGATCTTGATGTGCGAGATATAAGAATGTTGCCCGGCAATTCAGCCATTTTGTTCGTATGCACAGATCAGGGTTTGTTCAGAACAACCAATAGTGGTACAGGCTGGACGAATGTTCAGTCAGGTGATTTCGAGGAGGTCGAAATTCACCCGACCAATACAAATATTATTTATGCAGTAAGAAAAAGTGGAACAGCTACCCAGTTTTTTAAATCGGTAAACGGTGGGTCTACGTTTTCTCAAACAGGAACTGGCTGGCCTGTTCCAACTATCGACGATCATCAGGAAAGAACGGAATTGGCGGTTTCTCCGGACAATCCGGATTATGTTTATGCGCACTGTTCCGGAAGAGCCAATAGAGGAAGTGGTCTTTATGGAGTTTATGTAAGTAACAATCAGGGTGCCAACTGGACTTTTAAATGTTGCGGACCTCAACCCGCCGGTATTCCCTCTCTTTCCAATCCCAATCTTATGGGCTGGAGCGATGATGGCACTGATGATGGTGGTCAATATTATTACGATATGGGATTTGCCGTGTCACCTACAAATTCGGATACTGTATTGTTGGCCGGTGTCAATCTTTGGGTCTCCGGAAACGGAGGAACGACTTTTTCCTGTCCGTCCAAATGGTCTCATTCCTATAAACCCAATTATGTGCACGCCGATATTCATGATGTTCATTACTATGCACACACCAGAGAAATTTGGATAGCCTGCGATGGTGGTATCTTTTTTTCTGAAGACAACGGTGTGAACTTCCTCCGAAGAAATGTTGGTATTCAGGGTACTGACTTCTGGGGATACGGACAGGGTTGGTGGTATGGCGATGTCATGCTGGGGGGTGCATACCACAATGGAACTTTATTGCGCGAAGAAAGTGTATATATCAACAACTGGTTATGCACAGACGGAGGTGACGGAACAATGGGTTTTGTCAATCCCGGTTTTGACAGGCAAGCCTACAGTCAATACGATATTAAACAATTGAGAGGCAACAGAACACTCAGCCCCATAACAAGAACGTTCCAACATAAACCAAACAATACGTATATCACCGGCGCTTCAAGTGATTTACTTTTTGACCCCAGATATTACACCCACTGGATTTCGGGGAGCGGAACGCGATTTATGAAAACAAAAGATAATGGATACACATTTGAGACCCTTTCTGATCTGGGTGCAAATGTAGGCTCAACAGCACAATGCTGGTCCAACCCAAATGTAATATATGCCTGTACATTTCCTGATTGGTGGGGATTAAAAAGTGTCTACCGATCAGATAATGGAGGTTATTCCTGGACAAACATTACACCCACTTCAGCTACCGTGAATGGCAATACCTGGATACCCTATGATATTGAGGTAGATCACAACGATCCAATGAAAGTATGGTTGGTGAGAACTTCTATGTACGATTCAAATATCAATGGTTATAGTGTATTTTATTCTTCCAATGGTGGTCAAACCTGGCAAAACATAAGTGGCACAGGTCTCAACGGCCATTCACCGACGTCTCTGTATTTGCAAAAAGGTTCTGCCCATGGATTGTATGTAGGGACACATAAAGCTGTTTTTTATCGCGATGACACTATGAATGACTGGGTTCTTTTTAACAACGGGCTTCCAGCCCAAACCCATAGCACAAGATTGGAAGGATACTACCGGAAACAAAAAATAAGAAATGCAACCAACCGTTCTGTCTGGGAATCAGAATTTAACAACCCAAGCATACCTGTAGCCTTTCCATCCTCTGATAAAGACATGGTAAACTGTATAAAAGACACCGTTTATTTTGTGGATCATAGTGTTGTCTCTGACCAAAATGTAAACTGGTCATGGAGTTTTCCAGGAGGAACACCCTCAAGTTCAAATCTCAGAAATCCGAAAGTTTTGTATACTCAGAATGGTACGTATGATGTAACATTGACCGTATCTGATGTATATGGATCCAATACAAAAACCATCAACAACATGATTACGGTCAATAATCAATGTGGTGTTGACACCATTCCCGGAAAGGCGCTGAAGGCGGCCGGAACCAATCAGCACGGACAGGTTGCCAATGCTAATCTAGGGACAACAAACACCATAACTGTAACAGCCTGGGTAAAACCCAATGGCATACAACCCGATTATTCAGGAATATTTATGAGCGATGGACCTGATGCAGCCGGGATGAACTTTAAAAACGGGAACAATTCTTTGGCCTATCACTGGCCAGGCGGATCATGGTCATGGAACAGCGGCCTTATTGTGACTCCGAATGTTTGGAATTTCGTAGCTATGACGGTAACACCAACAGGCATCACCCTTTACTGCAACGAATCACAAGCGACTCACACTATCAATCTCACTGCTACTGACATTTCAGGATTCAGGATAGGAAGTTATCGCGGATGGAGTGACAGAAACATGAACGGATGGATAGATGAAGTAGCTGTTTACAACAGAGCTTTAAGTCAGGCAGAGATACGTGAGTTGCGTCATTTGGTGAAAAACCCACAGGCCGACAATAGTCTTGTGGCCTATTATCAATTTAATGCAAACGGACAGAATGATTACGATAAGGTGGGAAGTAAACATATTTCACTTTTGAATTCCGCCCTTAAAGAACCGTCAGGAATTCCTGTCGGAAAAGGTTTATCTAAAAGACTATCAGTAACTTCAGGAGGAATCAAAGATTTTAACCCGGCAGACATGGTAATGTATTTCCCCTCATCGGGCACGTATCCTAACGGGGAATTAGTAGTTTCAAAAATCAATCAGGTACCCAATGCTCCCCCACCCGGTATTACCATTGCCAATAACTATTGGGTTATCAACAATTATGGGAGCAATCAGAATTTTTCTTTGTTGGATTCATTTCATTTTAAAAATGCTACAAATATTGCAGGAGGTTGTCAGGCATCTTTTTTCGGATATCACAGGCGTGAACAACATGATGAAGGCAACACCTGGGGAGGTGTCAGAGATAATGGCGACCGATACGATCCCCCATTACCGGGGAAAGTGGTATTTTCCACCAATAATAGTTTTCGTACCGGAGGGCAATATGTTCTGGTAAGGAACAATACCAACGGCAATCCGAATATCAACGATGTATGTAATGGAATTGACGATAATTGCAATGGACTCGTTGATGAAAACTATACTTTGTTGGTCAATAATGGAAACGATTCGGGAAGCAATACATTAAGGGCCGTTTTGCAATGTGCTGCTCCCGGAGAAACCATTCAAATTGCGGCAGGAATTGACACCATTTTCCTAACAAAAGCGATTGAGATTAATAAAAACATAAACATAGATTTTCTCGGTACCGGGCACGTAGTAATCAAAGGAAATCTGAATGCTCCCGGCTTTTCGACCACAAATTATATGATAAGAGTTCAGGCAAATAAAAATGTGGACTTTTCAAAATTGTATTTTTATCAGCAAAACAATTCGCTGACAAAACCTCTTTTGGAAAATCTGGGAGACATTTTATTTGAAAACTGTATTCTTGGCGGAAATCCGGCCGCAGTACTGCGCAACAGTCCGGCAGCAACCTGTTCTTTTGAAGGAACGGTGTGGATTAAATAATAACTATCGACATTAGTACAAGGTTGGTTTAGATGTAATTGCGCTGGATAAATGCAATTGTTGTTATCTTATATAACCTGGTCATTTGAGAAAGTGGTAAAGGAATTTTCGGCATTAATAAATCCTTACCTTCAGAAAGAAATCATAAAATCATTTAAATTATCATCGCCCTGGATTCCCATTTTTTTGCGAAGCCTGTAACGACTGATTTCAACACCCCTGACGGAAATATTCATCAAAGGAGCAATATCTTTTGTTGTGAGGTTCATTCTCAGATAAGCGCAAAGTTTTAAATCCTTGGGAGATAATTGAGGATAAACCGATTTTAGCCGTTTTAAAAAGTCGGTGTGCACCTGATCAAAATGAAGGGCAAAACTATCCCAGTCATCTTCCAGTCGCTGGTCATCGGATAAAATCCCTGTTACCTTTTTCAGGTTGGATTTGGTTTCAATTTCTTTACTTTGTTTGATGATATGGTTGAGCTCTTCCCTTAATTTGGCCAGCGTTTCGTTTTTTTGGACTATGTGCATAGTTGACAAGGCAAGTTCTCTGTTTTTAAAGTGAATTTCTGATAATAATTTTTCGCGTTCCAATATTTCCACTTTAGCCTCAGACTCTTCTTTTTCCATTTTGAGTACAGTTTTTTCTGACTCGTGTTTTTTATCAAGATACTTAATCAATGAAATTAATGAAATAATAAAAAGTAAAAAATAACCCATAATTGCCAGGGTGGAAGCATACCATGGGGCTTGAATTCTGAAGTTTACAGATATAATTTCTGATTCTTTTCCATAAGATGCCCTTGCTTTAACAAGTAATTCATATTTGCCGTGTTTGAGGTTATTATATTCCCGGAAATTCAACCCGGACCACTCAGACCATTCATTACTCACTCCTGACAGTTGAACACTATATTGAATTTCATTGGTTTTATCAAGTTGATTGGTACCAAAAGAAATATACAATTTGTTATTTTTATATGGTATAGTAATTTCCGGTCCTGTCCCGTTACTATGTCCTCCATATAGAATTGAATCGTTTGAACCGTATTTTATCTCTAATAATCTTAATTTCAGCTCCTCGTTTTTCTTTAATTTTTCATTGTTGATGATAATGACTCCTTTATCGGTACAAGCAAAGACTGAGTTAAGGTCGTCAGTATATATATTTTCAAATCCTCCGATCAGTTTACCTTTCAGAAAGGGCGTACTTTTTTTGGAAACATTTTTGGAAACCGGCGAATCTTCAACAACCAATACACCACAATCATTTTCATTGACATACCATATATTTCCTCCTTTATCCTGAAATAAACGCCTTACATTGTTTTTTTCACCCATTAAGGTTGTCAATTTCGAATCAATTTCAAATCTTGATTTTTGCGGATTGTACATATAAATTCCCGTCTCGCCATTGACGTAAATATCGCTTTTTATTTTTGTGACATAATTCGACAAATCAGAAGGAAGTCCCTGACTTTTTCCATAATTGGTAAGTTTTATTACTTTCGAATATGTTTTATCCAAAGTCAATTTGTAAACACCTCTATAGGGATGCGAAACCCAGATATTCCCGGCGCTATCTTCAGTGATAACCCGGGCAGATTCATTAAACCCGTTGACTTTAGTCTCGAATTGCCATTTATCATCTTTTTTAGAAAACAGATGCAATCCTTTGTACGTTCCTGTGATCATTTTATTTTTATCGGGAAGCGCAATAAAACGCCATGTACCGGAATATTCATTTTGTAAGCGGATCGCTTCATCATTTTTAATAGCGAATGCACCCTCATTGTGTCCCATAAACAATTCACCTCCGACAATATCAAGCGCCCAAACCTGACCGTCTGAATTTTTCACTTTGGAAAATTCCGGAATAATGTAGTTATACAAATCTGGCCTCCAATTGCAATAATACAAACCGTTATTGGTGCCAATGTAAAGTTTATTTTTGTAAACTTGCACAGCATAAGCACCTCCCTGAAGTTCTCCGTCTGCATGTAGCAGGCTGTATGGTGAATTAACAAGAATCTGGTCTATTCCATTTGTCGTACCTGTCCAGATATTCCCATTATAATCAATGCCGAGATTTATTATGGAATTGGTTTGCAATCCATTTTTTTTACTCATGTTATATAACAAAGAGCCCTTGTCGTTAACAAAATAAATTCCGTTTAATACTGAACCTACGATAAAGGTATTATTGTCAAGGCGAGCCACGGATGTCAATATGGAGGAATGTATATCACTGCTTTTTGTAAAAGGTGTCAATTTTTTCCCATCATATAAAAATGTACCTTTTCGCTCAGTAATCACTAATATTTTTTCAGCATCAAATTCAATCAGGTCAGAAACTCTATGATTAATAAAAATTTCACTTCCGACAACAAAACGTACATTTCCGTAGCTACTTATATATAAACCTTTGTTCGGTTCTCCAAAATATATATTTTCACCAATAACTTTTAAAAAGTTTATTTTTTCAGATTTTGTAGAAATTACGTTAATCTTTTCTCTATTGTATTGAAAAATAGCTTCCAACGATCGAAAAAAAACATTTTTTCCGGAAACGTGAATATCCCATACATCTTCCAATGAGGTATAACTTGGCGGTAATAGATCTTTAATACTTTTATATATTAAAATACCATTTTTATCGCCATAAAAAAACCTACTTCGTCCTGCCCCCCTACATAAATCCTGCCCGAAACAGTGTCCAGGGCTACTGACCGGACAATGGTTTTATTGGGTAGTTTGTATTTTGTCCAGTTGTATCCATCATACTTGAGCAAACCTTCATTATTGGCAATATAAATATACCCGTCTTTAGATGTGGCAATATCCCAGTTTTCAATACCACCAATATATTGGGATTTGGTAAAATTTGTAATGTAATAATTTCTTACATTTTTCCCCTGGGCGAAAAGTATTTCTGCAATATGGAGAAATACCAGAATAATAATAAGTTTTATAAAATTAAAATTCATTGCACAATATATTCAATATTTTATTGGTGCACAAATTTTGTGAGAAATAAAATATTTCATCATGATGTAGTATTGATGTAGCCCAATTAACATAAGATTTATTCTAACAAGAATACTTTTAACTTTTATTAACATTTTTTAATTTTTAAATCATAAAGAATGAAATACGTATACTTAGTTTTTGCTTTTATTTTATGTTTTGTTTCCAATGGTTTCAGTCAGGTTGTCTATGACAACGAAACCGCAGAAACATCATTATTCTTTCAATATTTCGGAAGTAGTCTTGAACCGCAAAAGACTACAGTTATTGACAACCCTGATAAATCGGGAATCAACACCTCCGATAAAGTAAGTCACTACATTAAAGCCGCAGGTGCTCAGACATGGGCAGGTGGTGTTAGTAATCCTAACCCTGTTGAAAGATTTGATGCAACAGACGGCGGAACAGTTTGTATTAAGGTATGGATGGACCACGTTGGTAATGTTGCCTTGAAACTGGAAGGTGATGCAGGTGGAGGGCAGAACTGGATTACAAAACAGGATTATACTACTCCCAACCAATGGCAGGAATTGTGTTTTGATTTAACTGTACCTTCACTCGAGGATGCCAATGAACCGGCAACAGGAAAATCGTTTGCTGCTGTGGTGGTGTTTTTTGATTTTCAGATTGCAGGTGCAGCAACTGACGTAAACTATTATTTTGATGACATAACACCTCCTGGTGAGGCGGTTATCACAACTACAACCATCCTTGACTTCGAAACAGCTGCCACAACTGGTGAATTTTCTTATTTTGGGAGCGGACTTGAAGGTCAAAAAACGTTGGTGATTGCTAATCCAAATCCTACAGGTGCCAACACAAGCGCCACTGTGGGAAGTTTCACCAAACCGGCAGTAGCTATGAGTTGGGCAGGTGCTTATTCAAATCCTACCATTCCAATAGATGCAACTGCAAATCAACAAATCTGTATTAAGGTACATATGGACCATATTGGGAATCTTGCACTAAAACTTGAAGGTTCGACTTCAGGTGCCGGTAACTGGATTGGCAAAGTGAGCAATACAAAAATAAATGAGTGGGAAGAAATTTGTTTTGATCTGAAATCACCGGCTATTGAAGATCCTAAAGTTCCCGCTACAGGAGTTTATCAGACCGTAGTATTGTTTTTTGATTTTGGCATAGAAGGTACAGGAACTGATGTTCTTTATTACTTCGATGATCTGGTCACAAAAGGAGGGCTT
Organism: Saprospiraceae bacterium; assembly: GCA_016715245.1. Classification (GTDB taxonomy): domain Bacteria; phylum Bacteroidota; class Bacteroidia; order Chitinophagales; family Saprospiraceae; genus OLB9. The sequence goes on along the minus strand of JADKAS010000001.1, from coordinate 190,776 downwards.
GTAGCTGAAGACAAAGACATTTCTTTCAAAGTTAATATGAATAACTATACATCCAGTTTCGACAAGGTATATGTTAGCGGGAGCTTCAACAATTGGTCAGGAGATGCCAATCCATTAACAGATGCTGACGAAGACGGAATCTGGGAAGGAACCATTACTCTTCCAAACGGTGTATACGAATACAAAATTACTTTGGACAACACCGCCGGTAAAGAAGAAACATTTCTTGGAACAGAAGAATGTACAAAAACAACAGGTACATTTACCAACAGAGTGTTACTGGTAAGTGCTGATGCGGCCCTTCCTGAATTTTGTTACAACAGTTGTTATGCATGTAATGAAGAAATATTTATTGATTTCAGACTGGGCATGGGTACATTTACGCCCAGCCCTGAAGGCGTATGGCTTGCAGGTGGCGGAAATTTTGAAATTCCGGGAGGAAAATACAAAATGAAAGATGATGACGGCGACAAAGTTTACGAACTTCGCGTACCTAGAAAAAAAGGATTTTCTTCCTACTTTATTTTTGCAAACGGGAATTGTCCTGACTATATTTGTCAAGAAAAATTGGAAGGCCAACCTTGCGCCAATCCAGGTAATTATAACAACAGATTTATAGGGCCTGTAAATGTCAATACAGTTTACGCTTCATGTTTTCAAGTATGTTCCGACAATATTGAATGTACCAGTTCTGCCAATAATTTTGAAGTTACCAATGATATGTTTGTGATTCATGGTAATCCATCACCAAATGGCAATATCACCCTTGAATTCAGTGAAACATTGAGCAGCGGAGACCGTTGGACCATTCAAAACAATCTTGGACAAGTAATGTACAGTGGAAATCTGCCAGCTGGACAAACGACAACAGTTCTTGATGTAAACGGCCTTACTTCAGGTATTTATTTTATTTCTGCGGTGAAAAACAACACCATTCAAAGCAGTAAATTTATCAAGTTATAATCTAAAACCATCTATAGAATCGGATAAGCCCTTTAATTTCATGTAAAGGGGCTTATCCGGTTATGGTATATTTATTTTTAAACGTTCCACAATTTTCTATTATGCGATTTTTACATATTTTTATTTTTATTATGTTTTCCGTAATGGCTCATTCTCAGATAACGGTCACAGGTAAAGTAAATCTGGTCAATGAAACAGAAGGAGCCATAGGGGTAAGCATTTCGTTGATCGGAAACAATTCAGTAGGTACCATAACGGATATTGATGGAACGTATGAAATTACGGTTCCTGACAAAAATGCAGTTCTTGAGTTTTCATTTATCGGTTATCTTACACAAAATATAGTGGTTGGTAATCAGACCATCATAGATGTAGTACTTTCCGAAAATGCTTCTCAACTTGACGAAATTGTTGTCACTGGTTACGCTACACAAAAGCGGTCAAATATCAGTGGTAGTGTAGCTACTTTGTCTTCAAAAGATATAGCAGAAAAACCAATCTTAAGGGTAGAACAAGCTTTACAAGGTCAAACTGCCGGTGTACAGGTGACACAAAATTCCGGTTCTCCGGGAAGCACTCTTTCTGTAAGAGTCAGAGGTGTGGGAACCATCAATAACAGTGACCCTCTGTACATTGTCGATGGTATACCTGTAGAAGGATTGGATTTTCTTAACCCCAATGACATAGAATCTATTAACGTGTTAAAAGATGCCGCTTCTGCAGCCATTTACGGATCCAGAGGAGCCAATGGAGTTGTTTTAATAACTACAAAAAGCGGAACCAAAAACCAGGAAGGAAAAATAAGCTATGAAGGATATTATGGGGTACAAAGAGTGGGTAGACTACTTGATTTATTAAATGCTTCCGAATACGCAACACTCCAAAATGAAGCATATCTGGCTGCAGGAAAAACACCGCCACTTGAATTTGCCAATCCTTCTGTTTTAGGAAATGGAACCGACTGGCAGGAAGCTATTTTTCAAACGGCACCTATGTCCAACCATCAGATAACCATCAGCGGAGGCGGCGAAACAACTAATCACAATCTATCAGCCAACTATTTTTCTCAGGATGGAATCGTAGGAGGGCCGAAAGCAAATTTTCAAAGAGCAACGGTAAGGTTAAACAGTTCTTATGATGTAAAATCCTGGCTTACACTCGGAAATAATCTAGGATTTACATGGTTGACAAGAGATGGTCTTACCGAAAACAGTCAATACAATTCACCGGTTATCAGGGCTATTAACATGGATCCGATTACTCCAATAAAAAAAGCTGACGACACTTATGCCTATTCTTTCTATGCAGATACAGATATTGCCAATCCCATAAACGGTATTGAGCAAACCCATAATAACTGGACAAGCAACAGGTTTGTAGGTAATGTATATTCAAATATCAATTTTGGAAAAGGATTTACTTTCAAAACCACTGCAAGTATGGACGTTACTTTTGCCGTTCAGAAGACATTTAACCCTAAATATGACCTGAGTAATGTACCATCGATCAGTGAAGCACCTGTTGCAGAAAAAAATCTGATCAACAGTGTAGGAATAGGAAATAATACCTGGAATAATAAACAAATTGAAAATGTCCTTACCTGGACAAGAAGTTTTAATAATAAACATGATCTTGCCTTAATTGGTGGTACAGCCGCCATTCTGAACCGATTTGATGGAAACGGAGGAGGAAACACAAATTTGCCTTCCAATGACCCTAAGGATGCTTTTATTTCAAATACGATTGATCCTGCTTCTATCAGATCCTATCAGGTAGCCAGCGAGTCTACCCTTCTCTCTTATTTTGCCAGAGCTAATTACGAATTGTCGGATAAATACCTTTTTTCAGGAACATTAAGAGCGGATGGTTCTTCAAAGTTTGGTAAAAATAACAGATTCGGGTATTTTCCTTCATTTTCTGCCGGATGGATCATCAGCAAAGAGAAGTTCTGGAATGTAAAACCAATTTCAAATCTTAAACTAAGAGCCAGCTGGGGCCAGAATGGTAATGACAGAATCGGGGAATACAGCTTTTCAACAGTAGTACTTACAGGTCAGAATTATACTTTTGGCCAGGATGAAATAATAACCAACGGTAGTGTTGCCCTCACCTCTGCCAACCCTGACTTAAAATGGGAAACAAGCACGCAAACCAATTTTGGTGTAGATGTTGAATTACTCGAAGGAATGGTGGATTTTACGGCGGATTATTATGTAAAAACAACCAGTGATATGTTGTATGCGGCCCCTATTCCTTTAGTGGCTGGTACCGCTGCACCAATTCAAAATGTGGCAACGGCAGAAAACAAAGGTTTGGAGTTTGGTACTATATTCAGAAAATCACTTAAGGGTTTAAAATATTCCCTTGGCGGAAATATTGCCTTTGTGGAAAGCAGAATCACAGGACTGGGAAGAGGTGGTGAACCTGTTAATTCAGGATATGTTCAATTTGCAAATGCTGATGCGGCTAGAACAGATGTCGGACAGCCATTGGGATCATTTTTTTGGTTATGTTACAGACGGGATTTTTCAAAATCAGCAAGAAGTTGAGGCGCATGCTTTTCAGAATAATGAAACTGCACCGGGTGATATCCGATTTAAAGATCTTGATGGTAACGGTGTCATTGATTTGAGTGACAGAACCTACATAGGTAATCCCACACCGGACTTTACATATGGCTTCAATGCCTCTTTAAACTGGAAAAACTTTGACCTTAATGCCAATTTCCAGGGAGTTTTTGGAAATGAAATATTCAACAGCACAACCCGTTATGATTTCGGTTATGTAAATCGGCCTTCTTCAGTTCTTGAAAGATGGACAGGTCCGGGAACATCAAACAGTGAACCAAGAGTCAATCTGAATGATCCCAATCAAAATGCAAGAGTTTCAGACAGATTTGTCGAAGACGGTTCTTTCCTGAGGCTTAAAAATGTTCTTTTGGGCTATCAGGTACCAAACAGATATCTGAAAAAAGTAAAACTTGAAAAAATCAAGTTGTATGTAGCAGCCGCCAATCTTTTGACTTTTACCAATTACTCAGGCCTTGATCCTGAAATCGGAAATATAGGAGGGTCTTTGGAAATCGGAATCGACAGAGGTTTTTATCCTCAGGCAAGAACATTCACTTTTGGCCTTAATGTAACTTTATAATTTCAATAGCTTACTATAAAAATAATATATTATGTCAGTAAATAAGTTTTTTATAAAATGTGCTTTTCTTTTAGCCATTGTTTTTACATCGTGTCAAAAGGATTTCCTGGAAAAAAATCCGATTATCGGAGTAACGGAAGAAAATTTTTATAAAACCGATAAAGACGCTATTGCCGGTGTCAATGCAGCTTATGCAACCCTACAATTCCAATTATCCCCTGCGGGACATTTCAGATGGTTCTGGGGTGATATCATGTCAGATGATGCCATAAAAGGTGGTTCAGGCGACAATGACGTTAACGATTTATTGCGGCTTGAAACGTTTAAAGGTCCGGTAAACACTCCACTTCTGGAATCTGAATGGTCAGCAAATTACGAAGGCATTTACAGAGCCAATGTTGTGCTTGAAAAAGTACCACAGATAGAAATGGATGAAAGACTGAAAGCGCGTATTCTTGGTGAAGCCAAGTTTATCAGAGCGTGGAATTATTATAATCTGGTAACCGTTTTCGGAGGCGTTCCGCTTGCTGATAAAGTGTTGGCTCCTTCTGAGTATAACATTCCGAGAGCAACCGCAGAACAGATCTGGGATTTTATTGAAAAAGATCTTAAAGAAGCATCTGCTTCCCTCTGGCTGAGAAGTGAATACGAAAGTAGTGATTTGGGACGTATCACCAAAGGAAGTGCTGATGCCTTATTGGCTAAGGTGTATTTGTGGAGAAAAAAGTGGGCAGACGCCAAAAAAGTTACAGACGACATTATTAAATCAAATGAATTTTCTCTTGTAACAAGATATGAAGATATCTTCACCCTTGATGGCGAAAACAACAGTGAATCTGTTTTTGAAATTCAATATATGAATGCATCCGGAGGTAATTGGGGTAAAAACAACGCCAACGAAGGTAGCTTCACAAACGTGTTTACTAGAGCAAGAGGTCAATTCGGAGGTTTTGGTTTTAATATACCTACCCAGGATTTTGTGGATGAATTTTTTAAAGAAGGTTTTGAAGATCCAAGGCTGAAATCCACCGTATTCAGAGTAGGTGATGCTATGGGAGACAGAGGTATTTTTACCATTGAAGCAACCGGTAACATACCTTACCTGTATTATGCAAAAAAATATTTTAATTCCAAAAGTGAAGAAGCTCCTTTCGGAGACCCAAGTCCTAACGGAGGTTCAAATGACAGGGTAATCAGATTCTCTGATGTTTTACTCATGCATGCAGAAGCCTCTTACCAGTCCGGCGATGAAACATCAGCTAAAAATTCCTTGAATCTGGTTCGCGCAAGAGTTTCCATTCCACCGATATCATTTTCAGGTGAAGCCTTATTAAATGCTATTTACAGGGAAAGAAGAATTGAACTTGGCCTTGAAAGTCACAGATTTTTTGATCTGGTGAGAACCGGAAAAGCTCCTGAAGTGTTAGGAAATCTTGGATTTAAAGCCGGAACACATGAGATTTTCCCTATTCCTCAATCACAAATCCTGGCAACTAACGGCGCTATTACTCAAAATCCCGGATATTAATATTCTAAATAAAATTAATTGATTATGATACATTTTTTTCAAAAAAACATTTGGTGTTATAGTATCGGAGTAATATTTATATTGTTACAAAGCTGTACACCTGACAGAATAAATGAAAATTCCATTGACGGAACCCCAAACGTTCCTGATTTCACTATCACTCCACTGGCTGACAATCCAAATAAATTGGTTGTTACTTCTCTGGCAACAGATGCGTTTCAGATATTCTGGGATGCACCGGGTGGTACTCCAAAATCTTCAAAAAGATTGTCGGATACTATTTTATATACTAAAAAAGGAACTTACACGATTTCCTTATATGCTTCTTCAACAGATGGTAGTGGTACAGCTGTCAAAACCAAAACCATAACATTAGAAAATGATGCTGCTTTGGAATGTAATTCAAAAATAGCTATGCTCACCGGAGATTGTTTACCTTCAGGTAAATGCTGGACCCTGGCTCAGGAAGCAGGAGCGGTAAAAGTAGGTCCTACCTATGATGATTTCTCATGGTTTACGTCAACAGCCGGAGGGCTTCAACCCGCCCAATACGATGACAGATTTTGTTTTACTTTTGAAGGTTTGGTTTTTGAGAACAGGAACAATGGAACCACAATAAATCCATGGGATGGCTATAAAGTTCAGAATGTAGATCATGGTATAAGTGATTTTATATTTAGCGAAGGTACAGGAATAAGCAACAGAGATCAGATTATTCTTCAGGACAATCAATTTGTGGGAGTTTGGGATTCTGACAATGTACTTGACATAGTCACATTGACAGCAGATAAACTGGTAATTCGGGCCAGATTACGTGCGCAAAACGGAACTCCTGCCGCAGAAGGTTGGTTTGAACTGACTTTTGCTCCTAATTAATCATACAATTAAATAATAATATCATGCAACTTAATAAGTATACATTAATAAGCCTTTGCGCCTTGCTTTTCAGCATTTTATGCATCCAAACAGGCTGTGAAGATCCGGACGGTACTCCGGACAAATTAGATCTTCCGGTACTTACTACTTCTGACCTGAATCTTAAAGAAGATGATGTAGATCAAAATTTTTCTCTGGAATTAAATCTGACAGGTGACAATAAAACAAATGCGGTGGTTTCTTTTTCAGTCATTTCAGGTTCCGCTTTCAAAGACACTGATTTTAAAGTCACTACAGCCGGAAAAATTGTTTTTGCTCCGGGAGAAACTAAAAAAACAATTGAAATAGTGTTATTGGGAGACGAAGTAATAGAGGCTAAAAAAACATTTACTGTAAAATTGTATAATCCTATCAATATGACCCTTGCAAAAGATGTTGTACTGGTAACTCTTGAGGATGATGACGATAATACACAGGGTCTGATTATACCTGAAAAAGGATATACAACGCCACTTCAATATGAAGGTTATAAATTGGCTTGGGCTGATGAATTTGATTCAACGGCGTTAAATCCAAACAATTGGGTGTATGAAACCGGAGCCGGAGGTTGGGGCAACGATGAACTCCAGCATTACCGTGAGGAAAATGTATCGCTCACGGAAGGAAAATTGGTCATTACTGCCAAACAACAAAAATTCGGATCCAGCAATTATACTTCATCAAGAATTAAAACCCAGGGAAAAAAATCATTTAAGTTCGGACGAATTGATATCCGTGCCGCTCTTCCTGAAGGAAAAGGACTGTGGCCTGCTCTATGGATGCTGGGCACCAATATCACTTCTGTAGGATGGCCCAATTGCGGGGAGATAGATATCATGGAACTTACCGGTGATCTTCCCAACAGGGTCCTTGGCACAGTTCATTTCGGACAAAGTTTTGCAGAAAGACAGAAAAGCTCTAATTCCAAATATTTATCCGGAAATAACAATTTCCAGGATGAGTTCCATGTATTTTCACTTATCTGGAAAGAAAATCTAATAGAATTTTATGTGGATGATGAAAAATACCACACCATTACGCCTGCCAATACAGGAGCAGTACCCTATCCGTTCAATAAAAATTTCTTTTTTATTATGAACGTTGCTGTTGGTGGTAACTTACCGGGTTCTCCCGATGCATCCACTCCTTTCCCGCAAAGTATGATTGTGGATTATATAAGAGTTTTCCAACCAATGTAATTATTTTAATGTATAAAATTGCATGGCAAAACATTATGGTTTGAATTTGAATAGATGGTTATAATAATAAAGGGGAGTCCAAAAATGAACTCCCCTTTTTATGATGACCATCAAAGAAGGTTATGTATTATTTCTTGTTGTCATTCACTTCTTCAAATTCTACGTCAGTAACATCATCTGCAGAAGTATTGTTGTTTTGAGGGCCTTGTTCTCCGGCAGCTCCACCATCACCAGGGTTCTGGTACAGGTTCTGCGCCACCGTGCTGAAGACTTGATTCAATTCATTCATGGCTGTGTCAATCATATTCAAATCCTGCATTTTGTGGGCCTCTTTCAGTTTATTTAAAGAAACTTCAATGGTGCTTCTTTGGTCTGCTGTAATTTTATCGCCCAACTCGTTCAATTGTTTTTCCGTCTGGAAAATCAAACTATCGGCTGCATTCAGTTTTTCAGCTGTCTCTCTGGCTTTTTTATCTGTTTCTGCATTCGCCGCAGCTTCTGCCTTCATTTTGGCAATTTCTTCCTGTGACAATCCTGTGGAAGCTTCGATTCTGATATTTTGTTCTTTGCCGGTACCTTTGTCCTTGGCGCTTACTTTCAGAATTCCGTTGGCATCCATATCAAAGGTTACTTCTACCTGAGGCACACCTCTCGGTGCTGGTGGAATTCCGTCAAGGATAAATCTTCCGACAGACCTGTTGTCTCTGGCCATAGGTCTTTCTCCCTGTAAAATATGTATTTCCACACTTGGCTGATTGTCAGCCGCCGTTGAATAGGTTTTTGTTTTTTTGGTGGGAATGGTAGAGTTGGACTCAATCACCACATCAAATACGTTGCCCATGGTTTCAATTCCCAAAGAAAGGGGTGTCACATCAAGTAACAACACATCTTTTACATCTCCGCTCAATACCCCGCCCTGGATAGCCGCGCCTAAAGCCACTACTTCATCCGGATTGACACTTCTATTGGGTTTTTTACCAAAAAAGTCTTCAACTGCTTGTTGTATGGCAGGAATTCTTGTCGAACCTCCTACAAGGATGATTTCGTCAATTTTATCTTTAGACAAGCCCGCGTCTTTTAAAGCATCTTCACATGGCTTTAATGTTCTTTTGATAAGACTGTCTGCCAATTGCTCAAATTTTGCTTTTGAAAGTTTCATCACAAGGTGCTACGGAACACCGTCAACCGCCGTAACATAAGGCAAGTTGATTTCTGTTTCCGCCGCAGAAGACAATTCAATTTTGGCTTTTTCTGCGGCATCTTTGATTCTTTGAAGAGACATAGGGTCTTTTCTCAAATCTATGTTTTCCTGCGCTTTAAATTCACTGGCAAGCCAGTCGATGATGACCTGGTCAAAGTCATCTCCACCAAGGTGTGTGTCTCCGTTGGTCGATTTAACTTCAAAAACACCATCGCCCAACTCCAGTACGGATATATCAAAAGTTCCTCCACCCAGGTCAAATACCGCAATGGTAGAATCTTTGTGTTTTTTATCAAGTCCGTATGCCAATGCTGCCGCAGTTGGTTCGTTGATGATTCTTTGAACTTTTAAACCGGCAATCTCTCCGGCTTCTTTTGTTGCCTGGCGCTGAGAATCATTAAAATAAGCAGGCACGGTAATGACCGCTTCAGTAACTTCCTGACCTAAAAAATCTTCTGCTGTTTTTTTCATTTTCTGAAGAACCATCGCAGATATCTCCTGTGGCGTAAACATTCTTCCGTCTATTTCCACTCTTACAGTGTCATTTTCTCCTTTGACCGTTTTGTAGGCTACCCTACCGGCTTCATTGCCCACTTCACTGAAACGGTTACCCATAAATCTTTTGATAGATGCGACTGTTCGTGTCGGATTGGTAATGGCTTGCCTTTTTGCTGGATCACCAATTTTTCTTTCACCGTTGTCAAGAAAAGCAACGATGGAAGGAGTTGTTCTTTTACCCTCTTCATTGGCTATAACAACCGGTTCGTTTCCTTCCATTACAGCAACACATGAATTGGTAGTTCCTAAGTCTATACCTATAATTTTACCCATTTTATTATGTTATTTTTGTTTTTGAAAATTTGTACACTACTGTATATTCAATCTATATGCCAACCCGAATAAATGACTATATTGCAGGACAAAAGTCAGTTTTAACCTAAATTATGTCATACTTTTTCGAAAAAAGGTGACATAACGTCATAAAATATAAAAAAGGTAAAAGTACTATCCCGTCTGATATAAGTTGCCCTTTCAACAATTTACAAAATCAGAAAGAATGGTAGTGATTAAAATTGCGGGCAGAAATTGGTGTCATTATCGTGTTCTCCAATATATACCAGCGACAGTTCCAGCGTTGAAAAATTCCTGCTGTCTCTGACCAATGAGGTCAAACCCCAATCGTAGGATAATCCGATAATAAAATTGCTTCTCTCGATACCCAACATCGCGGCCATGGACTCAAGGCTTGTTCCGTTGACATTGTTGACAAATCTGAAAAGAGGCCCTAAATGAAGATATTGTCCCGTTCGGGAAGTAAATTTTATTTTAAACAGTGAACTCAACTGCGCCGTTAGTTTTTTACCTTGTTGCAGGACAATCACACGAGGGAGTATTTCTATTCTGTAGTTCGGTTTGATCGCGACACCTCCGTGAAAGGTAATTCTCGAAGGGTATTTACTGGTCTTTTCCACATCTGAATTAATAATGACCGGATCGTCATAAAAGGAAACGTTGGGCTGTGTAAAATGCTGAAATGCAAAACCAACATGAGCACTGGTTGTTTTGGAAGGAGAAATGGAATAATATAAGCCGGCACTAAGATCGGGTACGGTTTTGTTATTGGGCGGAAGAAATTCAGAGGTAGGATTGGAATAAGCGTCAATGGCATTAAACTGATCGTGGTAGGTCAGGTTTTCGTAGTTTACAGCCCGTTGCAGGATTCCACCCTGAAAACCAATACCCAGGGTTTGTTTATACCTTTTGTCCAACGCTTTGTGGTACGCAAAAGTGAGCAACATTTGATTGGTGTTGAAATCAAATATCCTCACCCTGTCTGACATAAAAGTAAGCCCCATGGAAATCACATCTTTCAAGTCCGATTTTTTATCGAGTATATTCAGTTTTACATCTCCTGAGGCTGCAAAAGTTTTAAAGGACTCTTCCAGTGGCTGGAAATATTGATCCCTGTAAATCATGGAGACCCTGTATGTGCCTGAATACGTTCCGCTTGTCGCAGGGTTTAGTTGCAAAGAATTGGAATAAAACTGGGTAAAATGAGGATCCTGTGCAATCATATTGTCAGAAAATAAAACAAAAACAGCAGAGATCAAAAATATTCTGAAAGACATAATAAGTTTTGTAATCAACGAAAAAAATGTCTGTTTCTTATTCCTTTTCGTTTAAAAATCAAACATTCTCCATAAAAAGGTAAAATTACACCATTTTGTTTACGCAAACACCATTTTAACTTTTTAATCCTGTCCTTTTATCCATTTAATGGTGGTAAATCGTCCTGTCCCGGAAGCAACAAATACAAATAAACAAAATCTAACCAATCCTGCAAGTCCCTTTTATTTTAAAATAATTAATAAGCCCTTTAAAATGTAAACTACTATACAAAACAGGCGCTTCGGTATGATTTTTGTCATAATTTTTGCATAAATTGGTAAATAAAATTACCTTTGTTCCGTTTGTTAAATTTTTAATCCTATGAGTCGTTTATCCCCACTATTTGTTTTATTCATTATTACTTTGTTTTCATGTGTTCATGAAGCTCCCAACAACCTGGATTATGAGCTCAACAAAGTAATCGGTGACAAGTCCCATTATATTTTACCTTCCAGTACAGAATACGATAAAATTCCGCAGTCACCTGTCAATCCATTGACCAAAGAAAAAATAGCCTTAGGTAATTTATTGTTTTTTGAACCTGCCTTTGCCAATGAAGCAAAATATACGGCCGGTTTGGGAACCTATACCTGCAGTACTTGTCACGTAGTCGAATCCGGTTTCAGACCCGGAAGAATGCAAGGAATCGCGGATGGTGCCAACGGATACGGCGAAATTGGTGAAAGACGTCATATGTCAAGTTTGTATCAGGCACACGAAGTGGATGCACAGGGAGCCAGACCTTTAGCCGTATTAAATGTTGCCTTTGTTGAAAACACAATGTGGAATGGGTCATTCGGCCATACAGGTGCCAACGCAAATACAAAAGAGGTATGGGGCGTCAGTGATGCCTTTACCAAACTCAATGAATTGGAATTGGGTGCACTGGAAGGACAAAACATCGCCGGACTTGAAGTACATAGAATGATGTACAATAAAGAAACCATCACTAAAAACAAATATAAAAAACTTTTTGACGAAGCTTTCCCTGATATGTCTGAAGAAGAAAGATACAGCAGGAAAGCTGCCAGTTTTGCCATTAGTGCATATCTTAGGTCATTGCTCACAGATCAAACTCCTTTTCAAGACTGGTTGAAAGGAAACCATAACTCCATGTCTGACCAGGAAAAAAGAGGCGCCATTTTGTTTTTCGGCAAAGTGGGATGTGCTTCTTGTCACAATGGTCCAAATCTCGGTTCCATGCAGTTTGCATCGGTTGGAGTGGATGATTTGTTTGAGCATGGCGGTATCAAAACCAATATTAATGATGCAAGAAACTTAGGAAGAGGTGGTTTCACTTTGAAACCTGAAGATCTGTATAAATTCAGAGTTCCTCAACTTTACAATCTCGGCGACAGCGGTCCATACTTCCACGGAGGAAGTAAAAATACACTCGAAGATGTGGTCCGTTATTTTAACAATGGTATTGCTGAAAATAAAAGAGTACCTGAAAGTCAGTTATCTCCTTTCTTCAGACCATTAAACATGAACGAACAGGAAATAAAAGACCTTACCGTATTCCTTGAGAAATCACTCAGAGACCCTAATCTTCAGAGATACAAACCAACCAGTATCGTGTCAGGACTTTGTTTTCCAAACAACGACCTTGAATCTCAGATAGATCTTGATTGCAGATAGTCTTGCATAATAGTTAAAAAAATTAATATAAAACCGCGGAACTTTTGAATGAAAAAGTATCGCGGTTTTTTTATTTTGAACCTACTAAATACTACCCCACTCCCTCCAAGTTTTATTTACAAAAAATAGGGTTGTATATTTCAAACAATTCTTTTGACAGGAATATTTGGTATTACGTTGGTAATCGTTCTTAACGCATCCGTACATTGAAAGTACCTTCGGTTATATTTATCTTTTTTAAGGGTGTATTGCCATCGCCGGCGACAAAAGAAAAAGTCCCTTTTACCTGTACATCATCTTTTTTTACTATGGTGAGAGTACCTCCTTCCGCAAATACCGTAATATAAGTTTCTCCTGTTTTATTTATGTAATACGCTTTAATGTCATTTTTTATGACATGTTCTCCGACCGCCGTATTTTTTGGAACCAAAATATAACAATTTTCATCACTGCCGTCAGTGGAAATTCCATAAATCCCGTAACTATCATCACTGAAAACAAAACCATAGGCGTTCACACCTTTGACACTAACCTGCTTTCCTTCCACCTTATAACTAAATGTTGAAGAACCCGTCGTTGGCACATCCTCTCCGTCATCTTTTCCACAAGAAACAGCCATAAGACCCAACAAAAACCAAAAAAATACATTTTTGAACATGATATATATTTTTAAATTAAAAAATAACATCGGTAATACACTTACCTATATACAAAAGTAACGGGAAAAATATGGACAACAGCATGATTCAGATTAGATATCATTATGATATTTGACAGCTTGTCTGATAAGATTTAAAAGCGGAATTAAACTAATCAGCTCAGTTTTTCCCTGATGATGTTAAGGGCCGTTTCATATTGTTCTTTGACATTTAAATGCGTATTGTCAATAAAGTGGCATCTTCTGCTTTTACCAAAGGGCTGTCTTCACGTGTCGAATCTATATGATCTCTCATTTCAAGGTTGTTAACTATTTCTTCAACAGTAATTGCCGGGTTGGAATCTTTCAATTCAAGCCATCTTCTTTCAGCCCTTAGTCTTGCAGGAGAATGTATATATAACTTAACATCAGCGTCAGGAAAAACAATTGTTCCTATATCTCTGCCATCCATAACCACATTGTCTTTTTCACCCATCTCTCGTTGAAGAGAGACCATTTTTCGCCGTACAGCCGGGATGGCAGATACTTGTGAAACCCATTGCGAAACTTCCATTCCCCTTATCTCTTTTTCAACATTTATATCATTCAAAAAACAAGTGTTTCCCTGGTCTGTCTGCTGAAAAGTGATCGTTATGTTTTCCAAAGTTTTTACTACCGAATCCGGATTCTCCATGTCGACCTGATTTTGTAAAAAAAACAGAGTCACCGCCCTGTACATTGCCCCTGTATCTATATAAATAAAACCAAGTGTTTTTGCCAGTTGTTTTGCCATGGTAGATTTCCCGGAAGAAGAAACTCCGTCAATAGCGATTCTAATTTTTTTTGCCATAAAAGAATTATGGTTACCAAAGGCACTACAGAGCTGGTGCCTTTTTGTTAATATTCATCTTCGTTGAACAAAAAGTCGTCTTTTCTGGGGTAATCAGGCCAGATGTCTTCCATGGATTCATATATTTCCAATTCATCATCCAATTCCTGCAAATTTTCAATTACTTCCAAAGGAGCTCCTGAACGAATTGCGTAATCTATCAATTCATCTCTTGTTGCCGGCCAGGGTGCATCTTCAAGAGTATGTGCTAATTCTAATGTCCAATACATATATACAAAGAAATTTAATTTTTGATAAATGATTAACTAATCCAAAACGAAATAAGTTACCATTTAGTTTATGGATTTTTTTAAACACTGATTTTTTATCCTTAAATAATCAACATGGAGTCACCGTAGCTGAAAAACCTGTATTTTTCTTTAACTGCTTCCTGATAAGCCTCCATCAATAAATCATAACCTGCAAAAGCGGCCACCATGATGATGAGACTTGTTTTGGGCAAATGGAAATTGGTAATCATGCTATTGGCAATACTGAATTCATGCGGCGGATAGATAAAAAGATTAGTCCATCCTTCAGAAGGTTTAAGAAGTCCTGTAGCCGATACAGAGGATTCAATGGTACGCATTGACGTTGTCCCTACGGCACAAACTCTTTTATGAAGTTCTTTGGATTTATTGACAACAGATGCGGTTTTTTCAGAAATACTGTAATATTCAGCATCCATTTTATGTTTTGACAAATCTTCCACGTCAATGCTCCTGAAAGTCCCCAATCCTACGTGCAATGTTACTTCAGCCAGACTGGCGCCTTTTATTTCCAATCTTTTTAAAAGTTCTCTTGAAAAGTGAAGACCGGCGGTAGGTGCTGCAACTGCTCCTATTTCTTTTGCATACACGGTTTGATACCGCTCTTCATCAAAATCTTCGACTTTGCGGGTAATATATTTTGGAAGTGGTGTACTGCCAAGTTCGTTTAATGCATTCTTAAACTCAGGATAGTCTCCGTCATAAAAAAAACGAATGGTTCTTCCTCTTGAAGTCGTATTGTCAACTACCTCAGCAACCATAACATCTTTACCATTGCTATCGGCAAAATATAACTTATTTCCCACCCTTATCTTTCTTGCCGGATCCACCAGAACATCCCAAAGTCTGGCATCAGCATTTAATTCTCTAAGTAAAAAAACTTCGATCTTTGCTCCGGTTTTTTCTTTTTTTCCATACAATCTGGCCGGAAAAACTTTTGTATTGTTAAATATCAAAGAATCTCCATCATCAAAATAATCAAGTACATCTCTGAATACCTTGTGTTCTATAGTGCCTGTAGTCCTGTTGACTACCATCAATCTTGATTCGTCCCTTTCTTTTGTCGGATACTGAGCAATCAGCTCTTCAGGAAGGTCAAATTTATAGTGAGAAAGTTTTGTTCTCATGAATTTTAAAAATTTTGCCGCAAAAGTAAAAATATATTTATGATTTCAAAAAATTGGACTGAGTTTATTCATTTATTCGCTCTATATCCTTGATTTCGAATATGATTAATCGACTAAATCCTATTTTTTAATATAGTATAGTAATAAAAGGCATTTACTACCAAAAGGTTTAAATTTTTTTGTTTGAAGTTTAAAATAATAAAAATATACAATTGAACACGCCTTACGTTTCTTAATGATATTGACAAAAATGAGTGGCAATAAAAAAGGCCCTCCTTTTCCGGAGAGCCTTGTTTTGTGGTTACGATATCTTTTTACATTTTTTGGAATGGGAGCATTATGATGTCACTTTCCTGATGAATACGTATAAAATATGCACCGGGTGCAAGGGAAATAACCGATATGGGGTTGTCGTTGACCATTCCTTCCTGAACGACCCTTCCTGATACATCCGAGATTATGTAAGGCATTCCTGTCTGTATCTTGTCCGCCGCAATATAAAAACTACTGATGACAGGATTGGGGTATAAACGAATGATTTGATTGGTTTGATTTCTCCGAATATACGAAGTGGCAAGTTCCTTTTCCGTTCCATCAAAATCTGTCTGAAACAATTTGTAATACAAAATATTTTGAGGGCTATCCGGACTATGAATAAACTCATATGTTGTTTTATCTGCTGAAAACCCTTTTGAATTGACGGTGGTTACTTTTTCATAATTTTTTCCGTCGCCAGAATACTGAATAGTGAAAAAATCATTGTTGGTTTCTGTAAATGTATACCAGTTTAACTGTACATCATTTTTTTGAGTCAAGGAAAGGTGTAACCTTCCAAACGACACCGGTAGCGGCCCGAATCCTTCAATAAAGTCATTTCCCAATGAAATAGGATTGACAATATCTATATACGCCCTGATTTTATTGTCGTTTCCTCCATCATTATCTGATTCACTGTGATAACCCAATGGGTCGTTGATCTGAATAATATTGTAATATCCAAGTGGCACATCTTCAAAATAATATAAACCATCAGCCTGGGTGGTCGTTACTATCGGCAACCCAAATTCATTCAAAACCGCAACTCCTAAGGTGTCAAACAATTGTACAACAGATCCCCCCAATGGCTGATTGGTGTTAGATCTGACCTGACCTCCGATACTTCCCAGTCCAACAATACAAAAATCAGAACTTATTATTTTTATGGCATGGCTATTACTCATCCCATCATCTGCGGGACCATTGGCATAACAAACAGTAAATGAATTTAAAACATTTTGATTGGAATGAACACGCAATCCTCCTTTTGGGTCTGTATGCTGTATGTCTCCATTTGTATTGACAATATATTTTGATCTTGCAGATTGACCAAGAATAATATAATTCGGAAATAAGGACAAATATTGTAAAGACAGTGGAATGTCTCTTCCATTCATGGATGCCCTAAATGAAACACTATCCTGAAATGAACTCTCTGCTCTCCCTCTGGCAATAAAATCTATGTCAAAAACACGAAAGTCATTTATGATGACAGGTTTTGAAAAACTGTATTTTAAACACAAAGGCTGATTGCTGGAAGTAGAAGAAGCCTGCAACATTAATGATCCCGGACCAAAATAAGCATTGGATTTAGTGTAATCGGCAAATTCACTTGGGTTTGAGGTAGTTGTATTAACGGAATAAGGATCCTGCAAGGATACGGTGACATCCACATTATTGAGTGAATATGTGTTTACCACATCATTTATTTTCCATACAGCCTTATTACCGATTGTATCCCCCTCCCAGGTAAATAACAGTGATTGTTCACAAAACTGCCCAAAAGATGTAGCAACAAAAGTGAAACCGAAAAGTAATATTAAAATATTCTTAATCATAACAGATATATTTGACGTATAATAAATTATTTCTGAATACTGTATTTAGGTTTATCTTTATAACTATCAAAGAAAAAACAATAAACACATTATAACAATTTATAATATATCAAAAATCATGCTACAATTTTCAGACTGACAAGTATTCCGAAAATTATTCACTTTTTGTATAAATAAATGACGAACAAATAAAATGATAATTCTATATCTGGAAATTTGTTTTGTATGTACAGTAAGGGCTGGAAATAATTTTTTTCAAAATAAAATTTACAAGACAGCCATCAAAGTTTCTTTTCCGGTTACCTTCTGGTCAAGGGTTACTTCTATTTTTGCTGTCAATGGCAGATAAATATCCACTCTTGATCCAAACTTTATAAATCCCATTTCATCACCGCCATTGACCACATCCCCCTCATTTGCATAACAAACAATCCTGCGAGCCAATGCACCTGCCACCTGTCGAAGCAAAATATCACCCCTTTCAGTTTGCAAAACAACGGTTGTCCTCTCATTTTCAGTGCTCGATTTTGGATGCCAGGCCACAAGGTATTTTCCAGGATGGTATTTAAAATGTTTTACAGTAGATTTGCAAGGATACCAGTTAACATGTACATTTAAAGGGGACATAAAAACAGATACCATTTTGCAGGTTGTCTTTAAAAATTCTTCTTCAAAAATCTCTTCAATGACAACTACTTTACCATCAGCCGGTGCCATGATCTGAAAATTGTCTTTGCCCTCAAAGATTCGGGAGGGTTTTCTGAAAAAAGAAATTAAAAACAAATAGAGGATGACGGAAATACATAAAAATGTAAAAAATGCTCCAATGTGTATGTAGAAAAGCAGCAGATTAATTAAACAAAAAAAAATAAAACTATAGGTCAGGGTTTCTTTCCCCTCTTTGTGAATGGTCATGGTGAATCGCTTGTTGTAAAAAAGAACAAACCTAAAAGTCTGTTGAAAAATCATGCAAATATACAAACATTCTGTAAAATGAATTTATCATTTTCGGTTGCTCTCCTTACAAAATCGTTTTGCGCTTTCATTTGCCTTTTCATTAATCCAAAATAATTTTTTTACTACAAATAAAAAATAATGAGAAGTACAAAGGGTAAAACGTAAATAAAACTATCAAATCTGTCTAAAAAACCTCCGTGTCCCGGTAATATGGACCCACTGTCTTTTATTGAATATTGTCTTTTAATGGCGGATTCCATTAAATCCCCAAAAGTACCCATTACCCAGACAACCAAGGAAATCCACATCCATTTATACATGGATATTTCAGGAAATAAATAAGCCGTCAGCACAGATACAACTAAGGTAAGAATGCCTCCACCTATTAATCCTTCCCATGTTTTTTTTGGCGATATCCTTTCAAAAAGTTTGTGTTTCCCCCACCATGAACCAGCAAAATAAGCACCTGAATCTGATGCCCAAATCAAAAAAAGAACGCCCAATAAAATCATTGAATATTCTCTGTGCACATTTAATTCCCGCATCGCAATACTTACAGGCAAAATAGTATAAAAAAGACAAATTACAGAATAATACCTGTTGTGGTTAATAAATGGTTTCCAAAGGTGTATCAAACTGATCAAAAATAAAAAAGCATTACACACCAACAACCTATAGATGAATGTATCATCCAATTTTACAAAATAAAATCCGGCTGCCACCATCAAAAATAAAACTGAACCAATGCCTATGATGATCTGATTACTCTTTTTTGTTATTTGCAAATACTCTTTTGTACATCCAAAACCTATG
The DNA here is from genome assembly GCA_016715245.1 of Saprospiraceae bacterium. Taxonomy (GTDB): domain Bacteria; phylum Bacteroidota; class Bacteroidia; order Chitinophagales; family Saprospiraceae; genus OLB9. The sequence continues at coordinate 171,447 of JADKAS010000001.1, read as the reverse complement.
GTAACCAATAAAAATAAAGTGGTTACGATCCCAAAAAGAAAACTACCGATGACAAAAAAACCAAAAATTAATCCGGTGATTACTCTGGTTTTTAAAACTTTTTTATCCATTTGATTTATGTTTATAATGTTGTTCCAGATAAAAATAATATAAAATACACAGCATCAAAAATAAAACAACGACCACAACCTGAGACCACGAAAAATGTATGTCCTGATGTTGTGTGTCAAATATATCACCTTTGGAATAAAAGACAGCAAAGGTGGCTGATCCGTTATTGACCATATGTAATATCATTGGAACTAATATGTTTCCTGAAAAATAATAGGCATAACCTAAAACCAGACTAATACATAATTTTGAGGTAAAACCAAGTGCCTGAAAATGCAGCGCCGCAAAAAACAAGGATGAAATCATTATTGACAGATGGATTTTTTGAGTTTTTTTGAATACTTCGCGTTGAAGTACACCCCGAAAAAGCAACTCCTCTCCTATTCCGGGAACGAAAGCCAATAAAAACAAATTGAACATAAAATCATATCCGTTTTCCATTTTTAATAACGTCATCAACGTCTCTTCCTGACTTTTATCCATTAAATTCATCCATTCAGGAAGATCTAACAGGCTGAGCCAAAATGTCAATACTCCCATGAGTGGATAAACAAGCATTAACAAAACAAAAAAATGTATTACATCTTTGAATTTGAAACTGCCGGTATTCAGTTCCTCGACCATTCCTCTCTTATAAAAGATCCATAAAAACACCAACGGTACAATAATAAATAATACCAAATGCTGGCAGAAAAGAATCCATTTTGCCAGCTCTGGATTGTGCAATACCAAACTTTGTATATCTATATCTTCAGGTGATATACCCGAATACTTAATCAACAATGCAGATATTCCGGCGACCAACAAAACACCTGCCATTAACAAAGAGATTAAAAGCAAAAACTTGATCGTAAAATTTTGTTTTTTTTCCATCGATTTTACACCTCTGTTTCCAGATTCATTTTCGCGGACTGCAATTCACTGAGAGCATGAAAGTCTTTGAGTTCCTTAGCAATGCTAATTCCTTTTTCATACACTACTAAAGCTTTTTGCGGATCAGACAATTTTTCCAGTAAACTTCCCAGATGATAATACAAACCTACGTACTGTGGATGATTTTTCATCAACCCATTATAACATTCAAGTGCTGTCTCCGGCATTCCGGCATATTCATATTCTTTAGCCAATGCATAATGTACAAAAGCATCGTCCGGATCTGCTTCATTCATTTCCTTCAATTGTTCAAGGCGATTCATTATTTAACTATGAGTTTAGTTTTTGTAAAAATAAAAAAAGATGTACATTTGTGCAAAGTTAACAAAATCAGTGAAAATATGGTTTTTCATCATGGAAATGCCCTATAAACAATGCTGATGTTTGGAAACATGTTTGTTTTCTGTATGTTTTTAAATGATGACGTCAAAATTGTAAAAAATGAATATTTTAGTTTGTATTAGCAAAACTCCGGATACAACATCGAAAATTTCTTTCAAAAGTGAAAACAAGGAGTATAACCCTGATGGGATTTCTTTTATAATGAACCCTTATGATGAATGGTATGCTTTGGTGAGAGCCATCGAACTGGTGGAGCAAAACGGAGGAAATGTCACCACAATTACTGTGGGCGATGCCTCTAATGACATGATTATCAGGAAAGGGCTTGCCATTGGGGCTAATGATGCCATCAGAATTGACATCAATCCCAAAGAACCTTTTGAAGCTGCCTTTCAGATTGCAGAAGCTTCCAAACAAAAACCTTATGACCTTATTCTTTTAGGCAAAGAAACCATTGACTACAATGGTTCAATATTGGGTTCTATCCTGGCAGAATTACTTCATCTGCCTTTTATTTCCTTTGCCACCAAATTGGAACTTTCCGGCAAAACCTTTACCGTTACCAGAGAAATTGAAGGTGGAGAAGAAATATGTCAGGTAGAAGGACCCTGTGTTATATCTGCAGCCAAAGGAATGGCAGAACAAAGAATTCCAAATATGAAAGGTATTATGACCTCAAAATCCAAACCTTTGAACGTGATGGCTCCTGTCGCATATCAAAACAAAGTGGAAGTACTTACATTTACACTTCCCGGTGAAAAAAAGGGCGTAAAAATGTTGTCCCCCGACCAGATGGATGAATTGGTAGCATTATTGCACGAAGAAGCAAAAGTTATTTAACCTTTAAAACAGAAAAATGTCAGTTTTAGTATTTATAGAAACCACTAACGGCACCATAAAAAAATCAGGACTGGAAGCCATGTATTTTGGTAATCTGATAGCAGCGCAAAAAAACACTTCCTGTCACGCCGTATTGTTTGGCAATGCGGACAAAGCGAACATACTTGGTAAATACGGAGCAAAATCCGTATTTTATATAGATTATTCCAAAGGCTTTGATACGGGTATATATACAGAAGGTGTACTTTCTGCTGCCGCAACGGTAGGCGCAGATATAATTATTATTGCACATACTTTTAACGGAAAAAGTTTTGCAGGAAGTGTTGCCGCCAGATGGAATGCAGGAATTGTAACCTCCGTAAACGCCCTGCCCAATTTTGACAACGGCATTACCGTTACAAAATCTGTATTTTCAGGTAAAGCCGTCGCCACCTACAGAATAAACACCACCAAAGCCGTGTTGACCCTTGCCGGCAACAGCATACAAATTCAGGAATCAGGCAGTGAAGTTACTCCTCAAAAACTGGATTGGACACCTTCTGAACCCAAAGTAAAAGTTCTGGAAAGAAAAACGTCCGAAGGTTTGGTACCTTTACCTGAAGCAGAACTTGTCGTTTCCGCCGGAAGAGGAATGAAAGGTCCTGAAAATTGGGGAATAGTTGAAGAACTCGCCAAAGCCCTTCAAGCCACGACAGCTTGTTCCAGACCCGTTGCTGATACCGGCTGGAGACCTCATCATGAACATGTAGGTCAAACAGGCGTGGCCATCAAACCCAACCTGTACATTGCCATAGGAATTTCAGGAGCTATTCAGCATCTTGCCGGGGTCAATAATTCAAAAACTATTGTTGTGATCAATAAAGATCCGGAAGCGCCTTTTTTTAAAGCAGCGGATTATGGAGTTGTCGGTGATTTGTTTGAAGTAGTTCCAAAATTAACCGAAGCAGTTAAAAAGTTTAAATCGAGTCAATAACATTGGTTCGGGATTTTTTTTCATTGCACGAAATAAGCGTGCAATGAATTGGAATTATTTTTTAAAAACCCTTTCATTTAGACAATACAATAAGGTACTGGTATATATTGTTAGGATTAATATTAATTTGTATTAAACATCATATTATAAATATAAGAATATTTGTACCTTTGTCCTGTCATAAAAATATACAATGAGTAGAGTTCAATTGGATATTATTGCCTTATCCCATAGTGTCACACAATCCCATAATTACGCTGTTATATTGGGTGAACAAAATGGCAAAAGAAGGTTACCTATAGTCATCGGCGGTTTTGAAGCGCAAGCTATCGCTGTGGCCATGGAAAATATGACACCAAACCGACCTCTTACCCATGATTTATTTAAAAACACTTTGGACGCATTTGGTATTGAACTGGAAGAAATAGTCATCAACAATTTATTGGATGGTATTTTTTATGCGCAACTTATATGCAAACAGGATAAAAACATCCTTCAGATTGATGCAAGAACATCTGATGCCATATCTCTGGCAGTGAGGTATAATTGTCCGATTTACACCCATGAATTTATTATGGAAGCCGCAGGTGTCATACTTGATGAAGATCCAAAAGAAGAGAATAAGTTGGCAACCGTACCCAAAAAACCTTCCCTTGAAAACATGTCTCTGGATTCTCTTGAAAAATTACTGGCGGAGTCACTTGAAAAAGAAGATTACGAAAAAGCAGCTTTAATAAGAGATATCATTCAGGAGAAAAAAAAGAAATAACTGTACAAAAAATCACTTTGTCATAAGTGGATTTTTATAATCATCGTTTTTTCCAAATAAAAAAACAAACTACATATAAAATGCAGTTTGTTTTTTCTGTTTAGGTAACAATATCTTAAGGAATCAGCGGTTAGATTGTTAAAATATCCTTTTCTTTAACTTCGATGACTTTATCGATTTTGTGGACGTAATTGTCAATTATTTTTTGAACATCATCCTCTTTCTTTTTTCCAATATCTTCCGGAAAACCGTTTTTGATTTGTTTTTTAATAAAGTCAAGCACTTTGTGCCTTTGATTTCTAAGCGCAACTTTTGATTCCTCACCACTTGCTTTCGCTTGTTTGACCATGGCTACCCTTCTCTCCTCGCTCATAGGAGGAATCATAAGTCTGATTACCTCTCCGTCATTCATAGGCGTTATTCCCAGATTGGCCTCAAAAATAGCCTTTTCTATATGAGACAACATTTTCTTTTCCCAGGGTTGAACTGTAATGGTTCGCGCATCCTGTGTTGAAACGTTAGCCACCTGTTGTAAAGGTGTCGGTGCTCCATAATACTCTACCATCAACCCATTGAGCATGGCAGGTGATGCCTTGCCTGCTCTGATTTTGTTAAGTTCAAAAGAAAGGTGTTCCATTACCTTTTCCATGGATTCACTCAAATGTTCAATGTGTAAATCAATTTCTTCTAACATACCATTTATTTGACGTTAATTAATCAGAAGATCTTCCTAAAAAAGAAAGTAAAAAGTACAAAAACATAACCAAAGCACCTAATGCTTGTGCTACATACGTCATGGCTGCCCACCAAAGCGCATCTTTTGCTCCTTCATGTTCCTGTCCCGGCAAAGTCCCTGAATTATCCAGCCATGCCAATGCTCTGTTGGAAGCATCAAATTCTACCGGCAGGGTCACCAAACTGAACAATGCAGTAATACCAAAAGTTGCCACCATGACAATCATAAGGGTACCTCCTAATCCGGAACCTAAACCGATAAGAGCACCCATAAATAAAAACTGCTGAATATTGGCACTAAACTGAACAACAGGCACCAATCTGGACCTGAGCGTTAACATACTGTACGATTGGGCATGTTGTACAGCATGACCACATTCATGTGCGGCAACTGCAGCCGACGCTATACTTGTCCCATGAAATACATCAGGAGAAAGAGAAACGGTTTTATTCTGAGGATTGTAATGATCCGTCAAAAAACCTTGACCTTCGACAATATTGACATCATGCACACCGTAATGCGCCAGCATTTTTTCTGCTACTTCTTTCCCACTTAAACCCGACCTTACAGGAATACGGCTATAGTGGGCAAACTTTCCTTTTAATCGACCACTTACCACCATACCTATTAGGGCAAATACACCGAAAATGACATAATATCCAATCATTGATAAAAAAATTATAGTTAATTAATAATATTAAAACCTGTATATTTTTGCAAAACTTCAGGAACTAAAACACCATCTTTTGTCTGATAGTTTTCAAGTATAGTGGCAACTATCCTTGGAAGGGCCAGAGCGCTTCCGTTTAAGGTGTGTGCCAACCTGGTTTTTCCATCTTCGTCCCTGAATCTCAATTTCATTCTGTTTGATTGAAAAGTTTCAAAATTGGAAACAGAACTTACTTCCAACCATTTACCCTGAGCAGCTGAATACGTTTCAAAGTCAAAGGTCAAGGCCGAAGCAAAACTCATATCGCCGCCACATAAACGCAAAATCCTGTATGGAAGTTTCAATTTTTTTACTAAATTTTCCACATGCTGCACCATCTCCATCAAAGTATTGTAGGAGTCGTCCGGATGCTGAATCTGCACTATTTCGATTTTATCAAACTGATGTAATCGGTTCAATCCTTTGACATCAGAGCCATAAGAACCAGCCTCTCTTCTGAAGCAGGGCGTGTATCCTGTCAACATTAAGGGGAAATCATTTTTACTAAGAATGGCATCCCTGTAAATATTGGTCAATGGTACTTCCGCTGTCGGAATCAGATATAAATCATCTTTTTCACAATGGTACATCTGGCCCTCTTTATCCGGAAGTTGGCCAGTGGCCCTCATCGTTTCTTTGTTTACAATGATTGGTGGCTGATACTCTGTGTAACCGGCAGCAATAGCTTCTTCAAGAAAAAAATTAATGAGTGCTCTCTGTAATCTGGCACCTTTATTAATATATAGCGGGTATCCTGCACCGGTAAGTGTTACGCCGGATTTAAAACTGATAATATTGTACTTTTCCGCAATTTCCCAATGTGGTATCGCATCAACATCAAGTGATGGCATATCAGATTCATCCAAAAAATGAACCGTATTGTCAGATGGCAACCTACCTTCAGGAACACTTTCGTTTGGTATATTGGGGAGCGCAATAATTTGTTCCTCAATATTGTCTTTTAACTGTTTTAATGTAATTTCGAGTTCTTTGGCTTCTTCTTTAATGTTGTTTACCTGATTTTTTAAGTCATTTGCCTCAGAAGCTTTGCCAGTCTTAAAAAGATCACCAATCTGACCTGATAATGTATTAATCTGAAACAAAAGACCGTCTAATCTGGTTTGCGTTTGTTTTCTTTCATCATCCATTCGAATCACTTCATCAACCAATAAAAAGGCAGACTCCGGCTGATGCTTTTTTTTCAATCCCTTTAGTACTCTTTCCTTTTGCTCCCTCAATAAACTGATTTCTAACATTTTTAAGATTCTTTTTTATAAATATTGTTTAAATATTAAATTTTTTGCAAAGATAATGCTTTGTAATTTAAATTATATATGTATTTTTGTCCCTGATTTAAAAATCTTACCCATTCATTATTTCTTTCCCAAATTATAAGTATTCTAATTTACTGTGTTAAGGAAGGAAAATTAATCTCTATATTTATAAATTTCACATGCGTAAATGATGTACGACATTCTGCAGTTAAATGACATGCTGGTTCCACAATTGAAAGATATTGCCGCCACACTCAACTTACCCAATTACAAAAAACTGAGCAAACAAGACCTGATTTATAAAATTCTTGATGAACAGGCTTTAAAAAATAAACATACCGTCAAAGATGACGATCTGGACAACAAAAAAAACCTTCCCAAAACAATGCCAATGGAAGCAGGTGTAAAACCTGAAAAACCTGTGCAGAATAAAGGCAGAAGAAAAACTGAAACACATACAGAAACACATACTGAACCATCAGAAAAAACGATTGAAGAAACGGCACAACCTGTAGTTTCTTCAAATGACAACAAACCCAATACGGTGGAGAGTGAGGAAAACGCCAATTTAAGAAGGGAAAGAAGCAGGATAAAGGTACATCCGGAAAAAATAGCACAGGTAAGGACGCACCAACCCTTTGTAAAAACGCCGATTTTTAAAGATATTGAACCACTTAATGATGAACCTTACATACCACCTCAACAAGAAAATAAAGTTGTTGTAAATGTAAAAGAAGAACAAAAAATTAGATTTTCACCGGATATAGATGGTATTATTGAAGGTGAAGGTACCTTGGAACTGACGTCTGAAGGATATGGATTCTTACGTTCCTCGGATTACAATTACCTTACTTCACCTGATGATATATATGTTTCTCCATCCCAAATAAAATTATTTGGTCTGAAGACAGGTGATACAGTCTTAGGATCAGTAAGGCCACCTAAAGAAGGTGAAAAATATTTTGCTTTGTTAAAAGTTTCGAGCATCAATGGTCTCGATCCGCTTAAACTAAAAGAAAGGGTGCCATTTGATTATCTGACTCCTTTGTTTCCTACAGAAAAATTTAGCCTTTCAGGTCATCCGGGAGGTCGAGATTATGGTAACAGGATGATTGATTTGTTTACGCCTATAGGAAAAGGACAAAGAGGTCTGATAGTGGCACAGCCAAAAACCGGTAAGACCTTTCTTCTCAAAGATATTGCAAATGCCATTGCAGACAATCATCCGGAATGTTATCTTTTAGTCTTGCTGATTGATGAAAGACCGGAGGAGGTAACCGACATGAAAAGAAATGTCAATGCTGAAGTGATAGCAAGTACTTTTGACGAACCGGCAGACAACCACGTAAGGGTGGCAGGAATGGTCCTTGAAAAAGCGAAAAGGCTTGTCGAATGTGGTCATGACGTCGTCATATTGCTGGATAGTATTACAAGGTTGGCCAGAGCGTATAATACAGTAGCTCCTACCAGCGGTCGTGTATTGACAGGTGGTGTGGAAGCCAATGCCCTTAACAAACCCAAGAAATTTTTCGGAGCCGCAAGAAATATAGAAGACGGTGGTTCACTTACCATTTTAGCTACAGCGCTGATTGAAACCGGCTCCAGAATGGACGAAGTCATCTTTGAAGAGTTCAAAGGAACGGGAAATATGGAATTACAGCTTGACAGGTCTCTTGCCAATAAACGTATGTATCCTTCTATCGATATTACAAAGTCCAGTACACGAAGAGAAGAATTGCTCCTTGACGAAAATATTCTTCAAAAACTCTTTGTATTACGGAATCACCTGGCGGACATGAAAGCTGATGAAGCGATGGAGTTTGTTAAAAAACATATGGCAGGCACCAAATCAAATGAGGAGTTTATTTCAACCATGAACCGTTAATTTCCTAATTATTTTTAAAAAATTATAATTTTATTTTATAATTTAAATTAATAACATTACCTTTGCGGCTCTTTTAAAAGGAGTCTTAAAAAATTTAAATAAATGAAACGTACATATCAGCCTTCCAAAAGAAAAAGAGTCAACAAACATGGGTTCAGATCCAGAATGGCTACTAAAAACGGTCGCAGAGTCTTAGCAAAAAGAAGAGCGAGAGGTCGTCATAAATTGACCGTTTCCGACGAAAAAGGAGTTAAATAATATTTACTAAAAAATATAATAATCCGGTTAAGGTATTACTTTGACCGGATTTTTATTTTTATGGATTACCGTATTATTATTACTGTCAATGAATCACACTTTATTTTTAATTCATTGTATCTTTGATGAATAAAGATGCCATATTTATGTCACAAAAGATACCCAAAGAACAAAAACTAAAAAGTGACAACCAAATACAATTCCTTTTTAATAAAGGTAAATCCATTTTTTTTTATCCGATTAAAATGCAATATTACCTTCAATCAGAGACAACTGAAAGAAAGGGATTACAATTTGGTGTTTCTGTTTCCAAAAAATATTTTAAAAAAGCAGTAGACAGAAACGAACTCAAAAGAAAAATGAGAGAGGGTTTCCGGTTGAATAAAACGAAATTGGAAAAAACATTACTCAGCGATGAAAAAAATCTGGTCATTATGTTTCTTTATGTCGGAAAAACCAAGTTGGAACAGTCTGAGATTACTGAAGCCATTATTGTTCTGATAAAAAAACTTCTTAAAAAATTCAATAATCCAATTGCGGATAAAGAAGCTGATTTGTAATCTTATCAGTCTATTTATTTCCTGCTTCCATAATAACAAAAACTGGCAAGTGGTCTGAAAGATATAAATTATTGTTTCTGCGGACATCTATGTGCTGGCAATGTAATACATTCATATTTTGTGTAAAAATGTAATCAATTCTCAAATCCGGTAATTGTAGTATATTGAATGCGTTAAATGTCCCAACAGGTCCGGTAAATGATTCAGCAACGAGGAAAGCGTCCTTTAAGACCTTACTGAAAATAAGAACGGGTTCTTCAAAAGGTTGGCTGTTGACATCTCCCATCACCACACCCCGGTATTGGTTCCAACCCATTTTTGTTATTTTGTCAAGAATGAGTTCTGCTGATTTTTGTCTTGCTACATTTCCAATGTGGTCAAAATGACTGTTGATCACAAAAATCGTATCTTTATTTTTTAGATTTCTGAACAAGCCCATGGTCGCAATTCTTTCCAAAGCAGCATCCCAACCTTTAGAAACGGAATCCGGCGTTTCAGACAACCAAATGGTAGTATTGAAAATATTTTCCCATTTTTCTTTCTTATAAAATATAGCAGAAAACTCACCTTTTGTCTTTCCATCATTTCTACCTTTCCCAATCCAATCATATTCAGGCAACATTTCATCGAGATACATAACTTGATTATACAACCCTTCCTGAATACCCAACAGGTCAGGATTGTAATATTTTACCATACCTGCTAATTCTTCTTTTCTATTGTCCCAGGAATTTTCCATATCCCCTTTGTTGTCGTACCTGATGTTGAATGACATGAAAGAACTTTGAGATCCACCTGAGAAGACTAACAAAAACCACTGTATTATAAGTAAAAATAAAGTCTTTGTCGACATTGTTTTATAAAAATTATTCAAATAAAAAACATGATGTAAATATATGCTTTGTTAAAATCATGAACAAATTATAATAAAATTTGTAATATTAAGATGTATTCACAAAATCAATAAAAAATTTAAAATAGTAATTATATGTATCCTGTTGAATTAACCACACCGATTTCAAAAGATTTAACTGACTTTGGTTTTGAAGGCCTGACGCAGCCAGAAGATGTAGAAGGTGTTTTGGAAAACAAAGAAGGCACCGTCCTGCTTGTTGTCAATTCCGTTTGTGGTTGTGCTGCTGCCAATGCAAGACCCGGTGCTAAACTTGCCGTAACTGCCGGAAAAAAGCCAAATAAACTCGTCACTGTTTTTGCAGGAGTTGACAAAACCGCTGTGGAAAAAGCGAGAGAATATTTGCTTCCTTATCCTCCTTCATCGCCCTCCATTGCACTTTTTAAAGATGGCAGACTGGTTCATATGCTGGAGAGAAGACATATTGAAGGAAATTCAGCACAAGCCATTGCTCACAATTTGGTGCAGGCTTTTGAAACGTATTGTTAGTATTATTTTTTTAATATAAAATAGACTGCCAAAAACTAAAACACGAGACCAATTACATGATTGGCTCTCAAGAGTTCTGTTTTAAATATTATCATTAATAAATGACAAACACAAGTTAGGTTACTACTTCCTGTGTAACCTTTAACTCAGGCAAGGAGAATAATACTACCTTGCCTTAAATTCCTATTTTGTAGGCGGGTATCATAAAGGAATATTTAAAAAATGCAATACACCAGCTCACCAGAACAATACCAAAAAAACCAATGGAACCAAGCCATTTGGTTTTATGAAATTTTAACTGTCTAAACCAGACAAATGACATAAATATATTTGGAATTATTACAATACCAATAGTGTAAAAAGCTTTCATTTCAATATTTTAATGATGTATTCAAAATTATTTATCATTAAAATATTCCGGATTTTCTTTTTGTAAAAACGCTATTTTATCAATAATGGAATAATAACTCATCAAACCATCATCAACTCCCATACATAATAAATAACTTTCATACAAAAACTCCCTCACCCGTGGAAATACATCAGGATATTTATCTGATTGCCCTTTCATCTCCATTATATCATTTTTTACTTCCGGAGACAATAGATCACGCAACGAATTTTTATCTACTGAATCCATCCGTGAATCATTCCATAAATATCTCAAATAAGCAAGTAATCCTGAATACTGAATAGCTTTATTTTTTGACTGTAAACACACTAAATAAGCTAAAGTATTACAATCTCCTTCATCGGTAATACCATATCCATGCGCCATTTCGTGTGCCAAAGTAAAAGGAATCTGAAGTGCGTGCAAACCTTTGTCGACATGACCTTCAAACACATACGGAATATATATACCGGCTGTAGAAAAACGCAGTAAAAAACCTTCCGGAGCCAATGATCTGACACGAACCCTTCCTTCTGCCGGATAACCAAAGGATGTCATGGTTTTTTTTAGTACATTGCGAATCTCCATTTCCATATTTTCAGTTTGCGAATATAGTAAACTTTGAAAATCAGAATGGGAAAGGTTTTTCCTTATTTCATTGATGGTTAAAACTACCCTTAAAACCTCCGTCTTTACATATGTTTGATCAATAGATAAAGTGTCATATTTTTCTTTTGGCACAAAATCTTTCTGGTAATAATGAAATCCCCAAAACCAAAAGAAACAACAGATGAAAACAAGGGAATATTTCCCAATATTATAAGCAGAATATTTGTAAAAAAATGTATATTTTATTTCAGTACGGTATGGCCACCAGTTTGTCAATTGGATGGACCCATACACCACCAGCAAAAAAAACACAAAATAGATTACAGGAAAAGGACTTAGCCCAAACGTAAAATCGTATAATTTTCTCAAAACTGGAAAAAACCAATATTGATACCAAAATAAAAACGTTTGGGGAAACCATAAAAAACCAAGATGGACAATGAAGGTTAAGGCAACAAATTTTACAGTTTTAGACACCAACATGTGTTCTACATTTGAATAGCAAGACGAAATGCCTGCTCAATTGCTACTTTAGCATCCAGTTCATTTGCTTCAAAAGCGCCACCGATCATACATACTTCTTCTGAAAGATGTTTAAGGTCATAAAATAATTTTTGCTCCGGTATTTGTCCTGTACAAAGAATAATGGAATCTACTTCCAAAAAAACATCTTCATTATTTTGAACAATTACAATTCCTCTGTCATTGATTTCTTTATATTCTATACCGGAAATCATATTTACTTTTTTATTCGCAAGTGATATTTTTTTGATCCAGCCAGTAGTTTTACCTAGTGTACTTCCATATTTTCCTGAAGATCTTTTCAGCATATGAACTTCCCTTGCAGGTGGTACATGTTTTGGGGTTATCAAACCGCCCGGAACCATTAGTGATTTGTCAATCCCCCACTCGCTTAAATAATGTTGTGTATGTAATTCACCCTGAGGTGAAGTTTCATATAACAAATATTCAGCGACATCAAAACCTATCCCGCCACCTCCCAGAATAGCCACTTTTTCACCGGCTATCCGGTGGCCGGACAATAATTCGTCATATCTGATGACCATATTGTTTTCGATACCTTTGATATCAGGAATACGAGGATGAACTCCGGTCGCCAAAACGATAGTGTCAAATGTATTTTCATCAAAAAAACTTTTATCTACCCTGGTAGAAAGATGAACATCAACCTTTAGTTCTTTGAGCATATTTGAAAAATACCGGATGGTTTCAGCATACTCTTCTTTGCCGGGAATCACCTTTGCAAGATTAAATTGTCCGCCTAATACGTCTGAAGCTTCAAACAACACTACCTCATGTCCTCTTTGAGCTGCAGTAACACAAAAAGCAAGACCGGCAGGTCCTCCACCGACAACCGCAATTTTTTTAATTTTTTCTGCCGGCTTTATGGGGTAGATCGTTTCAAAACAAGCTCTTGGATTGACAAGACAGGACGAAACCTTAAGTTGAAATGTATGGTCGAGGCAGGCTTGGTTGCAGGCAATACAAGTATTGATAAGATCATCTCTTCCTTCTTTCGCCTTGGTAACAAATTCTGGGTCTGCTAAAAAAGGTCGTGCCATAGAAATTAAATCCGCATGATTTTCTTCAAGTATTTTTTCTGCCACTTCTGGCATGTTGATACGATTTACCGCAATGAGTGGAAGTGAGATTTCTTTTTTCATCTGCGCTGTTACCCACGAATATGCCATTCTTGGCACTGTCGTAGCTATGGTAGGTATTCTGGCTTCATGCCAACCGATGCCCGTATTGATAATATGAACGCCGCTCCTTTCAACTTCCTTTGCCAATTTTACTATCTCTTCCCATGAACTTCCTCCTTCTACCAGATCCAGCATAGAAAGCCGGTAAATTATAATAAAATCATTTCCTGTTTGTTTTTTGATTTCTTTGCTGATTTCCAAAGGAAACTTCATTCTGTTTTCATAACTACCACCTCAATCATCTTGTCTTTTGTTTGTCCTTTCGGCCAGAAACTGATTGATAAGATACCCTTCTGAGCCCATTATTTCTACACCATCATATCCTGCTTCCCTGGCCAGTCTTGCACATTGGCCAAAATCATCAACGGTTTTCCAAACTTCTTCATCCGTCAGTTCGTGAGGTTTAAAAAAACTAATCGGAGATTGAATCGGTGATGGGGCTACCACGTCTTTATGATATCCATACCTTCCCGAATGAAGTATCTGCATACAGATTTTACCATCTGCTTCTTTGACAGCAGCTGTAATCAGCCTGTGCTTTTCAACCTCTTCCCTATTGGAGAGTTTTGCAGAATGTGGTCCAACGCAACCCTGAATATTGGGAGAGATTCCACCTGTAATGATGAGGCCTACGCCTGTTTTGGCCCTTTCCGCATAATATACTGCAGCCCTCTCAAATCCACCTTCTATCTCTTCGAGGTTGGTATGCATCGACCCCATTACAAATCGGTTCTGTAATACAGCAACACCTATATCTAAGGGAGAAAATAATTTTTTAAATTTCAACATTCAAAATTTTAATTGCTCAAAAGTAATTCATTTTGAATTCTTAAAATAAAAAAAAGTGGCAAACCTGATGATTTACCACTTTTACAATATTTCACTTCAATTTTTATTTTTTAATAAAGGTACCTGATACAAATTCATTATCAAATAATATCTGAACGGTGTACAAACCGGATTTCCAACCAGAGACATTAACCAGCGTCTGATTATTTTTCAAAACTCCCTGAAAACATTTTCTGCCCAGGACATCAAAAATGATAAAATCTGTGAAGGCAATCGAAGAATTATCAATTACAATATTAATATCCTGATCGTTGACCGGATTAGGAAAAAATTTCATTCCAGTCTGCTTAACCAGATCTGATGTTTTAGATGGAAAAGATGCATCGATTTCAATTTCAAAAACGGTCACAGGCACCCATCCTCCCTGGCCGTCTATGACGGTAAAGGAAAACTGATCATTGGGGTTATCAGAACCATTGTGGGTATACCTGATTTTATCATTGTTGATATCCGCCTGTGTGAATACAGAACCTACGACCATAACATTTCCGTTAAAACCAAGCGTTCCAGCGGTAGGTAAGGTTACTATTGTATAGGTAAGTTGTTCTGCTGTATTGTCAGTGTCCGTTACCAATAAATGAGTTTGTTTAATGGAAGGTTTGTCTCCCGGAGGAATTTGTAATACATTATTATTTACAAGGGATGGTGCCGCCACTGAAACATTAGAACATAGTTCCAAATTAAATTCAAGGAGTTTTCCTCCTTCCCCGGGTGCCGTATCCTGAATTTTCAGCGTCCAGTTACCTTTAGTTTGTTCACCGGAAAAACCGGATAATTTATTTTCAGGTTTTAATATCCGGTTATTGTTCAAAGGGCAATTGAAAAAAGTAGGTGATTCATCATCAAGTCCAAGACTTATATTTTTTTGAGTCCCACATTTTTTACTCCAGAGAATAATTTCCTTACCGGAAGGTGCAAGCAGAGAAGCGACAATGTCACCGTTTCTTTGGTGATCGCATTTGATACTTTTTACATTTATATCATTAACCATTCCCTCAATACCCACATTTAGCGCTGTTTCAACAGATGGGGTACCTGAACTGGAAATAGTCAAATTCAGAACTCCTGAATTAAATTCTTTACAACTCAGCACTTCGGTACTAAATGCTTTTACTGCAGACCAGTCACCTGTCTTACAATCGTTGCTGGCTCTGACTCTCCAATAATAAACTGAAGATTTTTCAAGGACAACACTTGAATTAACATTGGTAATGTTTACATTTCTGTCAAAAACTAAAACGGCCGCCTCAAAAGAAGGATTAGTAGCCAACTGAATCTGGTAAAAAGCAGCATCAACATTGGCTGTCCAGGAAAAATTGGGTAAAACACTTCCTCCTGTTGTACCGTCTGCCGGAGTCAGGGTAGTAAATTCATTTAGATTAGTGGCAGTATAATAAATCCTCAACGTTCTTACCAAAGTATCTACGCCGGGCACAAAAGCTCTTACTGCAATTTCAGCAAGTCCTTTTCCCACAACATTATCCATATTTATGGTAAGTAAAGTTTTATTTCCGGGGACCACGGTAGCATTTGAAAAAGAAGCGATAGCCCCATTCGGCAGACCTGATTGTATGTCAAAAAGTATATTTTCAGTTAAACCTGATAAACCGGTAGTTTCAAATTCAAAAGCAGGACTTGCCGGCAAACAAATTTCTCTCAAATCGTTATCAACCGCCACAAATATTCCCGGATTTACAGGATTTTGTACTATGGAAGGAAGAGCTGAAGTGGTGAGAAAAATATTATCCACTGCCTTAATGACAAAATTTATTTTGTTTGAAACTTTGTTAGGAATAATAATTTTAGTTGATCCATTGTTCGGCACTTCTTTGGCAACCAAAATCAGATTTGGATCGTTGTCCAGCAAAGCTTCATTGACGGAAACAAATATATTTACTTTTTTACAGTTTACAGGAGCTTCGTTGGTATTGGCTACATCCCATGTCACATTTATCTCCTGACCCACATCAAATTTAGCATCCACTCTGGGATACGTAATTACAAATGGTCCTGCATCTTCCGTTACACTAAAGGACATTTCATCCCAGGCAATTCCAACTCCCACCGCTTTTTCATCTCTGACGACACATTTAAACTTTAAATCTCTGGTTATGGTTGGTAATACTTCGTCTTTGGCATTCAATTGATTTTTAAATATCCTGGTTTTTGTAGGAAAAAAACGTGTAGGGCTTGATTCTCCAGGAAATGAACGGAATAAAGGGGCATTCCCTATCGGATTACCCAAAGAACTCTGCGGTCCAATATTGTATTGCTCCCACCGGTAGGTAAGATTGTCACCATCTTCGTCGGTTGCCATTGCTGTCAGAGCAAACGGTGTGGATTTCGGAATGGTAAATCCACCTTCCGGCATAATCACTACAGGAGTATGATTGCCGGTCAATGTTTTTTGGGCACAATTGTAAGCATCTCCACCTGACAAGGTTTTAGCCAACATCTGTTCCAGTGAAACAACATGAAAGTAAGGGTCATTCCCACCAAAAATATTATCCGATCCACATAATCCACCATAAGACATAATAGTAGAGCCACTACCCGGTTCATATGCTGTTACGACTTCAACGTTATCCTGATTACCGGGACAACTATTCCAGGTATGCGTAGCATCAAACTGATGTCCTACCTCATGAGCCATAATGGATGCTACCGCATATTCAAAATTACTATCGTTAAAACAAGTCACTCCGTTTCCTTTTAAGGATTGACAAGCAGACCCAAGGCGAGCAACACCTCCGACATCAAAACAAATAGACAATACGTGTCCAATGTCATAATTATTTACTCCAATACGATCATTTAAAATACCTGTATTTGTGGGAAGTATTGTTTTGGCCTTATCAGAACCAATATATGGATCCGTATCCTTATCTAAAAATATTATTTTATCATTATCGTTTACTAATACGAATCGCATGGCAAGTTGGTCTTCATATATCTGTGTTAACCTGGTGACCATAATATTCATATCTGCCAGACATTTTGCTACAGTACCCCGACTAGTTGCCCCTCCCCATTCACCGGTACATGCCATAGCAAGGCGGTATGTCCTGGTTTCTACCTCCTCAGTTTTTCTTGAAAAAGGCATAAATGGTGTGTATTTATCTTCTGAAGCAGGATCAACCCCACACAGTGGAATGCCTGCATAAGGATTATTTTTATAAGTATCGACATTATATACAATATAAACATCTTTTCTTTCCATAAAATATTTATCTACATATTCGATTCCCTGAGGTGTACTGATGACGGCACTAAATCCATAAGGTGAGACAGTAATCCAAATTTTTATGGTAGGATCCGAAGAACAAATTCCCTTATAGGCTTTCAAAAAAGGGTATTTTTGAGACAGGCCCTCCTCCATGACAGGTTGTTCGAAAACTTTAAATCCTTCCATTTTACCATTTGCAAGAGGGAAAACCATTTCCATAAATTTTTGGTCGACAAAGTTTTCTTCCAATTTAGGTGCTGATAACAAATCCAAACTGATAAGACTGTGATCAAGAGAATATAAACTATATTTTTCAGGTAGTTCCTGAAAAACACTTTCTCCTCTGCTGACCACAAGATCAGTGTTTAACTTCGTCCAATAATTTTGACCTGCAACAAAACCTGTTGAAATCAGAATCATCATTAAACTTAAAATACTTTTCATTTTTGTTTGCATTATTTTTTGCTTTAGAATAAATACGTTAAAATTAATATCTTCAAATAATATTTATTTATTTTTAATTAGTTTTTGAAGGACTACCTTATCTCCCATCTGAACCCTGACTATGTACACTCCATTTACATTATCAGATAAATCCAATTCCAATTTCTGTCGGAATTCAGATTGATATACCAGCTTACCTGTTACATCCAAGATGGTTATGAACATTGTTTCTGTAACCGCTTTATCTACAAAAACCGTTAACATATCACTCGTCGGGTTAGGAAATAACTTAATGGATGACAGAATTCCAATATCTTCAGAAGATGTTGACTGATCAATGATGATATTAAACGCTGAAACAGGAATCCAACCTCCCTGACCATCGTCAATCGTGAACAAAAAATTGTCTACAGGGTCTGTTCCCCATTCATGTTTGTAAACAACGACGCCATTATTCAAATCCGCCTGTGAGAATTGTTGCCCTGTACTCATAGGTCCGTTATTATATAATAATGAACCGTATTTTGGCAAACGGACTATAGTGTAGATTACACTGGCGGGAGATGTATTATTGTCTTCGGCCAACAATTCAACATTGCTGATTATTTTGTTTGTCAGTCTTGGCAAATAAAGAATATTATTTTTTATCAAGGAAGGTGGTTCAAGGGTAACATTGGTACAGATTTCAAGGTCAAACTCCTGCAGTCTGCCACCGCCACCCGGAATAAGGTCGTCAATTCTCAATTTCCAGACTCCTTTCGATGACTCTCCGATAAATTTGGACAATTTGTTGTCCGGTTTATATATTCTTCCTGTATTAATGGGACATTTAAAAAACTCCTGTGATTCGTCGTCAAGACCCACACTGATGCCCTGAGCTGTCCCGCATTTTTTTGACCAAAGCAACAATTCAGTACTTGCAGGTGATATCAAAGTAACCTCAACATCACTGACTCTTTCATGCGTTGCCTTCACTTTTTTTACATTCAAATCTGTAATTACATTGTCCTGGGGAACAAAAAGAGAACCTTCTACACTTACAATACCTGAAGCAGAAATATTAATTGTCAGTGGTCCAGATGGTGCAATAAAACAAGAAGAAACTTCAGTGTTAAAAGCAAATATCTCTGACCATTCACCTGATTTACAATTATTTATGGCTCTGACTCTCCAATAATAAATGGTAGATCTGTCCAGAATTACATTATTTTTAAAAAAAGTATCCACCGTCTCTTTGACAAGAACTAGCGTATTTGACGAAAAAGAAGGGTTGGTAGCCAATTGCATCTCATATTTGTCAGCATCCCCTTTTTTCATCCAATTGTAATTTTGAATTTGGGCGCCTCCGGTCAGCCCATCAACAGAGGACACAGGCTGAACTTCATTTAAATCGGTTCCCTTCAGCGTAACATATAATTTTCTTTCCAGCGTATCAATACCCGGCACAAAACTCCTGACTACAATTTCATAAGAATCACTTCCTGTGGTATAGGGAAAATCCAGTGTAAGTGTATTTGTTTCACCTCCAAAAACTGAATTATTTAAAAAAACAGCATTTGCACCCGAAGGTAATCCACTTACCACTTCAAACTGAATGGGTTCAGTTAATCCTCCAAGAGCCTCAGTTTCAAATTCAAAAGAAAGTGACGTCGGAAGACATGCCTCCCTTTGATTATCCAGAGACTGCATAAAAAATGAAGGTTTTGTTGCAGGAGAAATCACAGATGGGTAAGCACCCGTTGTCAGAAAAATATTGTCAGCAGCTTTTATGACTATTCTGGCTTTATTGCTTACATAATTGGGTAAAATGACCAATTCTTCGCCGTCGTTCTCTACATTGTACGCAAGAGGGACTAAGTTCGGGTGTCCGGTTCGAAGTTGGTCATTTACAGAAAGAAAAATATTTACTTTTTTACAATTTACAGGTGCTTTATCTGTATTTGCTACATCCCATTCCACTTTTACTTTTTGACCTACTTCAAATTTTTCAGCCAAAAAAGGGAACTTTAATACAAAAGGTCCGGCTTCCTGAGATACAAAAAACTTCAATTCATCCCAATTGGCGGCTCCTCCACCAGGATGATTATCTCTTACTACAAATCTAAAGGTCAGATTTCTGGTATAGGTAGGTAAAATTTCATCTTTTTCTGTAAGTCTACCGGTCAGAATCCTTCCTTCATTGGGGAAAAACCGGTATGGCCTGCTCTGTGGTTTTAATGACCTGAAAATAGGAACATTGCCCATAGGACTTCCATATGGACTTGAAACGCCGGCATCGTATTGTTCCCAAACGAATGTCAAAGGATCGTTTTCCAGATCAACGGCTTCACCTGTCAATTCAAATGGGGTTGAAACCGGTATGGTGAATCCGGCAGTCAAATTAATTTTTGCAGTAGGAATGGTGTTGGCTACATCTATTTTTGTAGCACAGATGTAGGCATCCTGATTGGTCCAGTTGGTATAACTCAACATTTGGTCTAAAGAAGCAACATGGTAGTAATCGTCATTAGTACCCGCTACATTATCAGAGCCACACCCCCCTGCATAAGACATTATGGTCGTGCCACTTCCAGGTTCAAAAGCGGTTCCCAAAGCCAGCTGATCAGTTTCGCCGCAACTGTTAAATGTATGGCTTGCAGACATCTGATGTCCCATTTCATGAGAAAGTACTCTGGTGACAATGGACTCTATATTGTTATTGTTGTGACAAGTGACACCTGCCCCTTTTAAGCCTGTACATATTGAGCCTGGAGAAGCTATACCTCCAACATCATTACATCTTGACAAAACGTGACCAATGTCATAAGAATTAGTTCCGATCTTTTGATTAATTACCGCGGTATTCTGATTTATCAAAGACCTACCCCGATCTGTTGAAGTATAAGGATTGCTGAGCGGGTCAAGAAAAACAATCTTATCGTTTTTGGCAACAAGTACCATTCGCACAGACAATTCTTTTTCATAGATAAGATTTGCCCGGTTGACCATGGTATTCATATCTGCAAGACAATTTTCTACAGTACCTCTTGAAGCAGCCCATGTCGGAGTACATGCCAAAGCCAGTCTGTACTGCCTCACCATCATAACTTCGTGGTCAAATCTTTGTTGTCCAAATATTTTTTTGTCTTTTGTTTGTTGTCCTTCGTGATCTGCACCGCAAAAAGGAACATTTTTATACGTATCGGATTCATAATCCTGGGTATAGTACGAAACATAATATCCCTGTTCAGTTCTGTTGTACGGGTCTATCTGGACCATCCCCTTGCTTGTCCATACCAATGCATGAAAACCATAAGGACCAAGGTCAAATCGAACAATTTCCGTTTTGTTGTTTTTATTTATACCCCTGTAGGATTTTATACTCGGGTAGTTTATTTTCAATTCTTCCTCCATGACGGGAGATTCCACAATGGTGTATTCATGCAATGAACCATCCGGCATTGGAATAATTATGTCAGTCGTATTTCCATCTTTTGATGTGAAATCAAAAGCCGGTTCAAGTGGGGCTTTTGTAACAAGGTTTTTCATTTCCTGCATATCCAGTTCATAAAAACTCATCAGGTTTTCATTAAACTGCCCCGCCCAATCAGATCTTTGTTCGATGGTTTTTCTTTCTTTTTTAATCCAGTAAGACGATTGTGCTGTTACGGTAATAAAAGAAAGTAGCACTAAAGTGAATAGTGAAATAAAAAATGTTGAACAATATGAAGAAGACAATAAAGATCTGTTTATCATTGATGTAGGTTGTGAAAAATAATTTTTGTTAAAATGAAACAAAGTACGCCGTAAAATTAATAAAAATTGTCTTCTTTAGAAAAATTTCAAATAAGAATTGACAATAAGAGACATTTATTTTTAGCATGCCTTGGAGTCATCTGAAAAAAAAGCGTTATTTGAAGTGTTATATGTACAGCAATCCGCGCAAAATGTCTATCTTTGCTCAGTTTTAATTTTATATGGCTATAGAGTTTCTAAAAAAAATATCTGGTAAAAAGTCAGAAAATCCCGAAGGAGAAATGGGTTTTCTAGACCATCTGGAAGAGTTGAGATGGCACGTAATAAGAGCAGCTATTTCTATTGTTTTTTTTGCTATTATTGCTATGATTTTTCAGGAATGGATTTTTAAAAATATTATTTTTGCTCCAAAAAACGGCGATTTTGCTACCTATACGTTCTTTTGCTGGATTTCTGAAAAAACTTGTTTTTCTCCCCCAGAATTACCATTAATTACGCGGGAACTTGGAGAACAATTTTTCATAGGTATCTCCGTATCGATATACATGGGTTTTATTGTTTCTTTCCCATATGTCTTTTTTGAATTCTGGAAATTTATTAAACCCGGTTTGCATGAAAATGAAAAAAAGGTTGCCGGCAGCCTGGTATTTTTCACTTCCTTTTTATTCACGCTAGGTGTATTGTTTGGGTATTATCTGATTTCTCCTTTTGCCATTTCCTGGCTGGGAGGATATACGGTTGGCGTAGAAGCGGTAAATAGTCCGACGCTGGCATCTTATGTAAATTATTTAATCATGTTTACGATTCCTACAGGACTGGCATTTGAATTACCAATTGTCGTATATTTTCTGGCAAGAACCGGCATTGTAGGTCCCAATATTATGAAAAAATACAGGAGAGAGGCCTTTCTGGTTATATTTATTGTGGCCGCAGTTATCACTCCGCCCGATGCATTAACTCAGATCCTCGTCGGCATTCCGGTGTATATTTTATATGAAATCAGTATTATTATTGCAGAAAGAGTCGTCAAAGAAAATGCTTTAAGAAATCAATAGATGTTTAGAGTATCCAGCAATTTAACCCTGTTCCTTAAACTATTTATTCCTATTTTCTGGATGGTATTTTTTGGTATGTTTGTGGCCTTTGTCCTGATCTATGAAGGGGCAGAAATTTTATTACTGCAAAGTATGTCATTCAAAATCTGGGTTCTGGTTTTGTACCTTATTTTTCTGAGTTTTATATACTTTACTTTTTTTCAACTGAAAAGGGTTGAATTTGGTAAAGACTTTTACACTGTGAGCAACTTTTTTGATACATACAGATACATATACTCTGATATAAAAAATGTTAAAGAAATAAAACTTTTCAGATGGATTTTAGTAGTGGTTACGCTGGAAGGTAAAGGAAGATTCGGAAAAAAAATATTCTTTTTGGCAAACCCTAACTTGTACCAAATGTTTTTTACCGATTTCCCTGAAGTGGCTTCTGTCTGGGAAAAACTTAAAACCTCTGATCTTTAGACTTTTATACCCTTGTACAAATATTCAGATGAAGACAAATTTGATAAAGGCTAAGATTGAGGTTGAGGTTTAGGTTGAGGTTAAAGATAAAATAGGGTCAACAGAAAATCACAAAAAAAAATTACATTTCAATACTTTAAACAGGAAAAGTATTTAATAAGATAAAAAGCTATTACAGGGGACGGTCCATAACACTGCATCTGATTTCATCTGAACAAAATTAAAACCAAAGGGATACATTTTATCTCTTAACTATTCAAAAAACAGGTCAACAAACTTTTAAAGCTTTTGCTTATGCAAAAAAAAGCTGTTTCTATTTTTTTGTTTTGAATATTTCAGCAAGTTCCTTTTCTGATTTAAAGCTTAGATCAAGAAATGTAGTGGTTACAAACTTTTTAATATCCTGATAATCTTTGCTTCTTTTATCTGCGAAATGATGCAGCAGTTTTTGAATATACTTCATACTTAACTCCTTGATATTCTGATTAAAGCGTTGGTTCGAAAATGTATTAATATACGACACCATTACCTTGTTGATTTCAAAATATTCGTGGTAGGAATCCTCGTCAAGATTACTCAGAAATGTATTAAAATAACCGAAAATACTGTCACGTAAACATTCATTTTCAGAACTCAGACCTTTATGCTGATCATAATACTGTCGTGCCGCTTCAATGGAGTCTTCGTGAATAAAACCTTTGGTGTGTATGACATCCATCAAGGTATAATATTTGGCCAGTTCGTCTTTTACAGACTTATTTACAAGATTTGAAATTCTTTTTTCTGTTTCAGGTGAAATCTGAACATTATTCTGATACAATAAAATAAGTTTGTTAAAATACTTTACCGAAAAATCAGGAACACTACTTCTCAGAGAATCAAAGGTTTTGGAATACTCTTTTTGATGTTCTGCCTGTAAAGGATAAAACAAACCTATAATCATCATAAGGTCAATAAAAACATCTTCTTTTGCAAATTCTTTATTTGAGATCAATTTGATAAGATGCGGTGTAAGACTAGTATTATCAAATTTCCGGTCAGACCTGTAAATTAAAAATTCAAGGAGTGATGAAGCATCCACATTAAGGTCTGTGACTGTTTCAGGAAAATCGGCTGTCTTGAAATTAAAAGATTTAAACTGAACCTCATAACTCTTAAATGCTGTTTTCCTGAATTCTACGTCTCTCAGTTTGTCATTCATCATACTTTGTAAGAAGGTTTTCACCTTTTTATTGGTAATACTGTTGAACAAATTGGTAAGCCAGATGCTGCTACTGAGCGCAAAACCAATTTGTACGGTTTGACCAATTCTTTGTTTAATGGATTCAAAATTAGCAGAATTGCATATGGTCAATAATATTTCTTTAAATCTTTCCTGCGGTCTTTTGTATTTATACTGATTGTCAATTTCAGGTCTTAAGACAGAAAAACCAAGGATTTTCGGAAGGAAAACACCTTCAAAAGATTCATCCAGCAAAGCTTTTTCCAATGCCACAATCTGCATAGGATTTTTATCGGCTACCAACTCATACAACTCCAGGATATGAGGTTCAAAAGCTTCATAGAGTGCTTTGTAGTCAGCTGGTTCTTCTGACTCCAGATAAGTGGTCAACAACTCAGAATTCACCAAAGCCAATTTTAATTGCTCAAGATGATTTTTATATTCTTTTGATAAAGCTTCCATATTTTTTATTTTTAAAAAATTAACCTGTATAGTAACAAAAGTTCCAAAATCGAAAATGATGTCTGATTTTGGTCATTTTAAAATAAAACCCGGTAAAATAGACATTATTTTACCAGGTTTTCTTATTATTTTCCGGTATAAACCGGATTGATTTAACCTATCTTAATTAAATAAGCTTACGCTTCTTCACCCTCTTCTTCTGATGGTGTTTCAGCTTCTGTTTCCGGAGATTCTTCAGAAACTGCTTCAGTTACTTCTGCTGTGGCTTCCTCAACTGTTTCTGCGGCAACTTCTTCAACCGTTTCTGCGGCAACTTCTTCAACTGTTTCTGCGGCAACTTCTTCAACCGTTTCTGCAACTTCCTCAACCGATTCCGTAGTTTCTGCAACCACTTCTTCAGGTGTTTCTTCATTTGAAGTTATAACATCGGAAGCAACTTCCTCCAATGTTTCGGTTGTTTCAGCAACAGCGTCTTCTCCTGCATGAAAAATAGCTTCTGCTGTTTCTCTTGTTGATTCGTCTGCCACGGCAACCTTAGCTTTTTTAGCTTCTCCTGAAACGGCTTTTCTGAAAGCTTCAATATCAGCTTTGTTTTGATCAACCCGGCTTTGGATTTTTGATTCTTTTGCTTCAATCCATGTTGCCAGCATCGTATCAACCTGCTCCTGGGTCAAAGCTCCTTTTTTCAAACCACGCATAAGGTGTTTTTTGAAATAAACCCCTTTAAACCGAAGAATAGCCCTAACTGTATCTGTAGGCTGAGCCCCTTTTTCCAACCAGTCATAAGCAGCATCACGGTCAATTTCAATGGAAGCTGGCTTCGTCATCGGGTTGTATGTACCAATTTTTTCAATAAACTTACCATCTCTGGAAGCTCTTGAATCTGCAACAACAATATGATAAAAGGGGGCTTTTGAACGTCCTTTTCTGGACAATCTGATTTTTACAGGCATTTGTTAAAATTTAAATATTATATGAATTTCAAACCAGATTTAAGTGAAAATCACATCTCTGGTTTTTAACGGCCGCAAAGGTAATAAAGTTTTTTAAATAATTTTACTTTTTAAAAATAAAATTTTGCACTTAAACTTGGTATCATCGGCAATTGATTAACACGTCTGTAGCTGACTCTGTCAAAATAAAAGATATTGGGTCTGTTGTAGGCATTTGTTACACTTGCCGTGACTTCAAGTCCCATATATTTTGTAAAGATAAAATTCTTCTGAACAGATATATCCATTCTGTGGTAGAATGGTAATCTGCCTCCGTTTCGGTCTTCAGAATATAAAACACCCACATCATCAGGATTTTCCGTCGTGTACTGTGTCGAAACGCCATCCAGAAAGTTAAGGTAATTGTGGAACCCTCTGGTCTGGGTAAACGGAAATCCCGAACCAAGATTCCACCTTGCGCTGACCTTAAAGGTTCCTTTTTTATCGATATCGTAGGAAGCAAGTAGATTGGCATTATGCCTTCTGTCAAAATTTGTCGGGTATTCCTGCTCCCCGTCCCACCGGTTGACATAACCATGCGAATAGGTAGCCCAAATGTACCATTTTCGCAAATCGTATTTTACGGAAAAATCTATTCCATACGCCTTTCCATCTTCTACAGCATAGTCAGGTTGGTCACCACTGGTTTTGTTTCTGTTGACAACAATTATTCCCGGAAATGACTTATAATATCCCTCCAGATTTATTTGAATATCATCACTTAAATCATACTCTACACCAAAGACACCGTGATAAGAAATTTGTAATTTATTGTCAAGAATCTGTTTGTCCAAACCTAAAACAGGACCTTCCGGCGTAGTTAAAAATCCGGAAAAAAGATTCACCACATCCTTGTCATTGGAGGTACTTAATATATTTTGTGAATATTTTCCTGCCGCTCCTTTCAGTCTTACATTATCTGCTACATTATACTTAAATCCGAATCTGGGTTCTACTGAAACACTTCCTGTTGAAGAATAATATTGAAGCCTTAAAGACGGTTCAATGATAAATTTTCCAAGAATTTGTTTATATTTACCATAGAAACCAACTTCTGTAGTGTTTTGCTCTTCCACCAGCCTTACATCAAAGGGATTTAAAAATTCAAAATCCGTCCGGACACTTTTCAGCTCCATTCCGTATTTTATTTCATTTTTATTGCCAAAAAAAGTAAAATCCAGATTACCGGTGAGTTCATCAATATCAGAGGTTCTCTGCGCATCTGATGCTTCGTCAATTTTTATGGCATAATTTGAAATCCCCAACAAACCACTGACAATCACATTTGTTCCTTGAGGCACCAAACTGAAATTAACACCGCCTCCTGTATTATCCCAACCAATTTCAGTAACCCCTTCATCTACATAATTGTCCTGGAAGTTAAAACCAAAAAAATTGAACTTTGTCCCTGAAGCTGTATTTAATGAGATTTTTCCGTAATAATCCTGAAAAGCAAAAGGAAGCCCTTTGTTTGGATCATCGGCAAGAAAAGAATACAGATTTTTTGATGTATTTTCAATCAGCGACTTTTTGCCTGTAAATACATAAGACAAACTACTTCCCTTTTCATTAAACTTAAGTATAGGTCCTTCCAGCATCGCCTTGGCCATAAAAGGACCCGCACTTACAAATCCCCCGAATTTCTGTTTGTTACCTTCTCTTGTTTTAATATCAACGATAGCAGAAACCCTGCCGCCATGTTCAGCACTAAACCCGCCCGTAAGGACATCTGCACTTCTTATCAGTTCCGTTTCAAATATTGAAAAAAATCCGATAGAGTGGAAAGGATTATAAATATTTAATCCGTCCAACATTATTTTATTCTGAACCGGTGACCCTCCTCTGATAAATATTTGACCGCCCTGGTCGCCGGTCGTAACTACTCCCGGCAAAACCTGAAGGTATTGAGCAATATCAGCCTCACCTCCTGCGGAAGGAAGAACTTTAATTTGTTTTTGTGTCACTGTTATTTGCGAAATATTAACGGTCCTCTTAGCTTGTTCTCTGGCAGCAGAAATTTTTACTTCTCCAAGAGTGATGGATGATTCATTCATATACAAATTCTGAAGTACTGTTGCGCCTTTTTTTAATAATACAGTAACTTTTGCTGTATCAAACCCAATATAGGTGGCGGACAGATCATGACTACCTTCAGGCAAATTTGAAATGCTGTAAAATCCATTGATATCCGTGGAAGCACCTATATCTGTATTATCCACAAATACATTACAGAACATGACGGGATTACCTGTATTTTTTTCATAGACATATCCTCTGATGGTTCCCGTCTGCCCAAACACAGAAAAAGCAATCATCAAACTCAAAAAAACAATAAAAAATCTAAGCATATTTCAAATTAAGCCGCAAAGTTATAAGATTCTTTGATTATTGAAAAAGAATTAAAAGATTTATCCCGGATTTGACAAATGGATACAAAATTTGTACAAACTCAATATTTTTTGTTTGAATTCTAATATCATTTAAAAACAGATGAAAAATAATTTATAATGTCCAAAAAGTATTTTTTGAAATATTTGTAGCTTTTGATGAGTATTTAATTAATTTTATAGATTTTGTCACATCACAAAAGGATAAATTGTGCAGGCGGAGAAAACTTGCATCCGAAATCCGGAAAAAAATTTACACAAAAGCTAAAGCCTATTTAATTGGTACAGTGTATATTTTTTTCCAATAAAATTTTTACCACCTAACATTAACTTCAGGTGGAAAAAAAGAATTTATTTAATCTCCAACGGAATGTTCGGAAATATTAATCTTTCCTCCATGGCTTATAAAGACAAAACATTTGGTGATTATTTTGACGTTGTTAATTTTCTGTTTGCCAGAAATCTGCTGTCTGTCAAAAAAGTTGACACACCTCATATAAATAATGCATTTCTTGTTGGCAATTTAGACTTTACAATTTTTAATAATAACCAGTCAGATACCTCTTTGTTGGAACAAAATGTTAATAAACAGGCACGTAAAAGTTTATATCCCCCATTAAATAATTCAGCAGATGAAATAGATTTTATCTCGAAAAACCTACGTTCAAAAAATATTGAAACCAATGTTTTTGATAAAATTGTATTTAAAGAAGATCTGATGAAGAAGCTACAAGATGAAAACAGGAAAAAGCCTGATTTGATACACATCGCAACCCATACCCATTTTGATACTTCACTTTTATTAAAACATTCAATTGAACTAAACAGATTTAACAACAATTACCTTGAAGAAGATATATCATTGAAAATTTCTTCTTTAGTTTTAAGCCCGGATGAGAAATCTGAACCTCATACGGACCAAAATTTATCTTCATGTTTGCTTTCAAGTTTTGACATTAGTAAATTAAATCTCGAGAGCACAAAACTTGTTATTTTATCAGCTTGCTATTCAGGGTATGGAATACAATCCGGCACCGAAAACACTTATGGTTTTACACGGGCTTTTACTATTGCGGGCGCAGATAAAGTCATGATATCTTTGTGGAATCTATATGATTATCCTACAACTGAATTTATGAAACATTATTATACCTTCCTATTTACTGATAATATAAATCCTCGTGAAGCATTAAAAATGGCCCAAAATCAGATGAAGAAAGATAAGTATGAACCCTATTACTGGGCCGGTTTTGTATTGTATGAGTGAGTTGAAAAGTAATATCTTCTCTGTGAATTATAAACGCCTGAATTTTTTAGTGTTTAAAAATGAACCAAGAATAGAGAAAAGAGCTTTTTCAAGTGAACAAGGAAAATTATCTAATATGCCTTGATGTATAAAAAAATAAAACCGGAAAAACATACAGGAAGACTACGTTTACGCACCAAAATTCTATTAAATAATGAAGGAAAGTTAAATATTTTTTTTTAAAAATGTTAATATTTTAAAAAAATCAGGATTAAATATTAACTTTAAAGGTACGTATACCCTACATTTTTTTAAATAAGTCTTTTGGCACAACGTAAAGATATTTTATACTTAATAATCATCTTACAAAGCCAATGAACATACTGTCAAAATTGCAATATTAACCTAATAAAACACCCACATGAAAACATTTTTACTTTTAACCGTCCTTTTATTTTCAAATCTTTGTTTTACACAAGAAACTCAGCGGATACAATATTCTACCTATATCGGAGGTAATAGCGAAGATTATTCCCTCAATATTCAACTTGCAGCGAATGACGATATTATTGCGACACTGCAGGCTACGGCAGGTTGTGTGACAACACCCGGTGTGCACCAAACTTTTTTTTCAGGATTTTCCGATGTTTTGTTGCAAAAACGGGACAAAAACGGAACACTCATATGGAGTACGTATTATGGCGGAAATCTTGAGGACATACCTGGTAAAGTCACTCTCTTAAAATCAGGAAAGATTGCCTTGGCAGGACAAACCAGCAGTATCGCAAATATTGCTTTTAATGGACATCAAACGTCGTATGGGGGTGGTACCTATGACGGATTTTTAGCTATATTTAACGAGGATGGCACCTTGGAATGGGCAACCTATTATGGAGGAAGTGGTGAAGATGCTGTGTATGGAGTAAATGAAGATACTGAAGGAAACATCTACATCAGCGGATATACCTCGTCGTCCACAAAAATTTCAACTGTTGGTTCATATCAACTTTTATATGGCGGAGGTTCTGATGGATTTTTAAGTAAATTTTCAAAAGAAGGTCAATTAGTCTGGAGCACTTATGTTGGAGGGGTCGGTTTAGATGCATTTTATACAATGGAAATTGATAAATCAGACAATTTGTGGTTGGGAGGTCTGGCTTATTCTTCATCTGGATTAGTCACTAATAATGCTTATGATGGGTCTTATGCAGGCCGAGGAGATGGTTTGCTGATGAGTTTTGATAAAGATGGAAAAAAAGTGTATGCCACTTATTATGGTGGGTCAGATAAAGATGAAATTTATGTACTCAAAATAGATAAAAACGACAACATATGGTTTGGTGGTCCCACTAAAAGTGCAACGGATATAGTAACAGCCGGGGCCATTAATGAATTACACAAGGGAGATATAGATGTGTTTTTGGTAAAATTTAATAAAAATAAAATTCGTGAATGGGCAACCTATCTCGGAGGCAATAAGTGGGACACCTTTTTTGGAATTGATATAGATAATGATGGAAATGCCATTTTGAATATGATGACACAAAGTGGAAATTTCTCACCCATTAAAAATGCCATGCAGGAAACTTTTGGCGGTGGTCCCTGGGATGCAGTATATTCCAAGATAAGTGGAAATGGAAATTTAATATGGTCGACCTTTCACGGTGGAGATGGTAATGATCGTGGTCTTGATGTCAAGGTTAACAGTGAAGGAACTCTTATCTTTTTTACTACAGCAGGAAGTCAGAATTTACATACTGATGACGCCGATGATAAATTACTAAACGGCACCCAGGATGCGTTGCTGAGCATCGTTAAAGAAGAAGATGAGTCGCCTGTTCACCAAGTTCAAGATATAATTCCTACCATCAATGTATACCCAAATCCGGCGACAAAATCACTGGCTTTAAAAATTGAAAATCCTGAAGAATATATTTTTGAAATCTATGATGGAGCAGGAAATAAAATGATTGTAAATACGAATAACCCAAATCACATTGAAACAGATTTGTTATTACCCGGATTGTATATCGTAAAGGCAACCAACCGGTCCTATGATTTCACTTTATACAAATCCTTTATTAAAATATAAAAATTCTTTACTGTGTTACTACCCAACCTAAGAGAGGAAATAAACATTCTTTTGCCATTAAAAAAAATGTCTTATTTAAAATATTTCGTTCTATTTTGGTTTGCTATTATTGAAGTCAATCCTATTTTTGCACAACCCTCAAATGATAATTGTTCGGGAGCTATATTACTAATGGCCTCCCCTGACTACCTCTGTGGTTATTCTTTTACGGCTGGTACTACAGAAAATGCTACTGACAGTGGCTTTAATGATGCCTGCGGAGGTGTAGGAGATGATGATGTGTGGTTCAAATTTGAAGCAACGCAGACCCGTCATTGGGTATATATATACGGTTATTCAACAGGTATTCCTGTTATGGTCTTTTATGCCGGAAGTTGCGCAAGCCCTGATTCCGTCACTTGTTTTAATCCTAATAACACCTATGGTAGTGCTCTGTTGGAAGGTTTGACGATTGGAGACACCATATATTTCAGAGTTTTTGAAGCTGACGCCACACCTGCAATTATAGAATTTGACCTTTGTGTTTTTAGTCCTCCGACTCACGATATGTGTTCCGGAGCCGTTGATATCATACCGGATGTAAACAATGAGGTGTGCGAGTGGTCAGTAACAACAGAAGGTGCCACGGATCAGAATATAGGGGTAGGTAGTTGCGGAATTGACATGGCATTTGATGTTTGGTATAAATTTACGGCAATCAGCAACAGACATATTATTTCACTCTCTACTGTATTTGATTATTGGTTACCCGGCAGTTTTATAGCTGAAATCCGTGATGGATGTTCCGGTACAGAAATAGCATGTTTTTCTGTCAGTTATGATGGGGGATATGGCGAACTTGAATTAAATACTTTGATTTCCGGAGACGAATATTATATTCGTTTATACGGTTCAGGGTCAAGTGAACCCAGCTCCGGATCTCTGTGTATCCAATCCCCTCCAATGGAAGTTGAGGACGATTGTATCTCTTCAGAAATGCTCATCGTAAATGGAAATGTGTGTAATAATGCAAGTTATGATAACAGTCTGGGGGGCGCAACAGAAACTACTGTTCCCCTGGATACATGTTCAGCCGGACCGTATTTAGATCTATGGTATGCTTTTGAGGTAACCCATAGCACGGCAGCTGTCAAAATAACAGTTCATTCTTCAGGAGATATTGCTGCTGCCGCTTTTTCCGGCAATTCGTGTAGTTCATTAACACACATACAATGTGTTAATAATAACGGAACAGGTGAAGATGAACTTTTATATCTTACAGGTTTGACCATTGGGGATACTGTTTATGTCAGAGTTTATGATGGTGAAGCAAATAACACTCCAATCAATTTTGACATATGTGTTTTCACCCCACCTGCTAATGATTTTTGCAATAATGCATTAGAGATTTCTATAACTAATGGAGCTAATTGTTCCGGCGCCCTTACTGGAAATACTAATGGTGCAACCGGCATCGGAGGGTGCGCTGGTGGCACGGCTGATGATGATGTTTGGTATTGGTTTGAAGCGACAGATACTCTTCATCAGATTCAATTATCCGATGTAAATATTTCGACTCCGGTGATTGAAATTTTCCATACAAATTGTGTCGGCTCTCAGTTTGGTTGCGTTCAAGGTGTACAATTTGTTTCCACAAATTTTGTTGTAGGAGAAAATTACTACATTAGAATTTATAGTCAAGACAACCAAAACGGTCAGGGAAGTTTTTCGATTTGTGTTTCAGTACCTCCAGCACATATTTTTTGCAATGAGGCATTACCGCTGTCTGTCAATTCCGGTATCGATTGTACAACGATGTATACGGGCAATTCTGAAGGGCAGGGATATTCAAATGCAAAATACACTTTCGTTGCCACATCTACGACTCAAATCCTGTATATCAACCCGATAAGTCCTATGACAGCTATCGGCAATTCCAATCAGATTTTTGATATAAATTGTGATTTCATAAGCTTTATTGGATATAACTATTATAATAACACCCATCGCTCTTACTATAAAAATTTTACGATAGGTGAAGAATATAAGTTCGAAGTGAATGCTGGATATCCGGTTGAGGGAGACTACCAGATCTGTATTACAGAAGCAGTGTCCAATGATGAATGTATCAACGCTACATCCATTCCAAATTCTTCTTTCAATACCAATTGTGGTTGTTCCGTAGTAGTCAGTGGCTCTTGTTACGGATCTACACCCAGCTTAACAAATGATCACGATGTTTGGTATTCATTTATGGCGACTTCTACTGCAATGGCATTTTCAATAAACCCGACAAATGGCAGCAGCTCTGCCAGCGGTTGGATATATGCCTCAAACTGCACAACCTCTTTGGGAACCATAAATGCTGCAGGAATAACCTTAAATAATCTGATAACAGGAGGTGAATATAAAATCAGAATCATTGCAAAAACATCAAATGGAAGTCCCGGTGATTTTAATGTATGCATCAGAGAATTAACCAATGATTTTTGTGTCAGTCCTGTCATCCTGACTCCTCAGGCCGGATCAACCTGTGGAAGCCCGACGTCAGGAACCACCACAGATGCCACACCAAGTAATCCTTCATTCTGTCCTCATCCTGATATTCCGGATGTTTGGTTTCAGTTTACCGCAACGGCTACTACACATCTTATCAAAGTTGACCCTCAAACAACCGGTTTTTATCCTGCTGTGTATGTTTATCGCAAAAGCTCTTCCGGTGCAAGTTGTGATTTGAATTGCATACAATCTGACATCAGTTGTAGTTTTGTTAGTGACACCATAGATTTTATGTCACATATAGTTCTTTTGAACTCATTAACTGCAGGGTTTACCTACCTTGTTGCCGTGGCAAACAGGTTAGATGACAGTCCCTCAGGTGATTTTAACATCTGCGTTCTAACACCTGGAACCACAATGAATGTTTGGAGTACTGTATCGGAAACATATAATCCTTCTGCATCTGCAAATGCCGGACAATATGAATTTCCGATGAAAAAAATCACCCTGAATATGACGGGAACTACTGTAGCAAAAACAGTAACACAAATGGTAGTCAATACCACGGGTGTAACAAATACATCGGATGTTTTGACAGCAAAATTATATTATGCCGGAGGCCTGACCCCTGGCAGCATTCAAGGAACAATGTCCGAATTTAAATCAATTAAAGATGCAGGTGAACTTTCACCCATACTTTTTGGTGCAGCGGTGGCTAATCCCAATGGCCAGTTTGTTTTTAACGGAACACAAAATATTGTTGGTCAAACAGGTGAATACAAAAGATATTTTTATCTGATTTATGATGTTGCATGCCAGGCAGTTATAGGAAATGAGCTCAATGCTGAAGTGGTTTCAATCACCATTTCTTCTACAAATTTCACACCTTTTGAAGGGGTAAATTCTTCGAATACAATTGCAGCCCAAAACAGATACTACACTAAGGCTAATGGACTGTGGAGTGCATCTGCCACCTGGTATTGTGGTGTACCTCCCAATGGACCGGACATATTACCTATTACCTTATACCATGATGTCACCGTTGATGATATACGACAAACCAATGATATCGTAGTCAAGTATTTAAAAAGTTTACACGTATTAAGTGACGGAGTTTTGACATTAGGTCAATCTTCCCAAGGAAGTCAAACAGGATACAGCAATACTACTTTGAGTGCCCGGTGGGGGATAATCAACATATTAGGCACCCTGAATGTCAATGGAAATCTTTGGGTGGGAGAATATTCCAGTACTGATAATAATCATTTTGGTCAACTCAATGTAGCCGGGGTTATTAATATTGATGGAAATGATGGAACAGCAGCAGGCTCCGGGAGCAGTAATATTACGATTGGAACAACCCTGTTATCTGGATCCGGATTTATCAATATATTAGATCCTACTTATAATAACGCTGGCGAAGAATTTAACTACAATGTCCGACTAAATACTAATAAAACGGTCGATTGGACAATCTCTTTTGGTGGAGGTGATGACAACAGTCTGGTTGAAGGTTTTTATGTCAAAATGATTGGCCAAACAACAGGTTCGGGATTTCCTACACTTCGGGTTAAAGATATTTTCATCAATGGAGGGTTGCTTAGTGAAAAAAGAGAGGTGGTTGTTGCCTCCACAGTTTTACCATGTCAAAACCTCACCATTGAGGAAGATTCAGAATTGATAGGAACTGTTGGTCTTAGCGGACATTTTGTCAATAATGGTTTTTATACCTCCGGGCTATATAACAATAACACCGGTGAAATTGTATGTGCAGATAATTTTGGCTTTAATACGTATTCTGTTAATGGTCAGAATCAAAGTATTTCCGGTACAGGTTTTTTCAGAGCAAATGCTACGCTGCCTTACCCTACCGCACATTCTGCAAATTCAATATATCAACTCCTTGTACATTCAAATGCCGCCGTTTTTCTTGAAACACCATTAAATGTGGCCAAATTAATGATAAAAAGCGGAACTATAGCAACAACAGACACTTCCTTATTATCCTTAGGTTATGCAGGAAATCCCGGAATTTTATGTCAAACCAACGCTGGTTTTCAATATTCCGGTCTGGAATTCACCGGCACTTTCGAAACATGGTCAGGAGGTGGTATACACGGTCCATTCAGAAGGTTTTTTCAAAACAATACTGCACTGGATTACAAAGGATTTATGCCCTTCAGACAAGGATCTGCAATGCGAAATATGGGATTTAAATTAAAAAACAATACGCTTTCTGGCAGTATCACCGGAAGATTCATCGCTGCTGATTATGGAAACAGATGTCTTCCGTTGATGAATGAACAAGGTATTCATATTACTAATGTTTCTCCGAGTGGTCATTGGAAATTTAATACCGACAATCTGGAAGGTAATTACGATGTGATGGTAAATTCCAATGGTTTTATGAAGAGAAATGGTGGCACGATTACAGATTTAACAAATGTAAGAACCATTATTTCCCCTAATATTCCAACCTATATTCATAGTAATAGTACAACAATAGCGGGTCCATCCAGTCTATCTAAAGTTTTGTTAGAAAATATTGCGTTTCATCAGGATACTTTTATACTCTGTCTGGGTGGAGGAAATAATGCAATGGGACCGGATGTTAGCCCTAATACTTATATTGTAAATTCCATTCAGGATACTGGACCCGGAACCTTCAGGGAAGGTATTGTAACCACTTTTTGTAACGACACCATACGTTTTGATCAATCATTAAATGGAGACACCATTTTATTATCACAAATTTTGCCACCCATCAACAAAAATGTCACAGTTATTATGGATCAAGGACAAAATATTGTTATAAAAAATCAATCCAATCAGGTTATTCTGGATATTCCGGCATTTTATGAAATGGAATTGAGAGAAACCAATATCACCGGCAATCATACTTCTTCCCCTTTGATTTTTAATCTCGGTGTTTTAATTCTTGATAATTGCAGGATTTCAAATTCCGGGATCGCAAACAGTCAGCCGATCTTGCTAAACCAGGGAAATGGAGAAATTTTTATTAAAAATGAATGTGAGATTGTTGATTGACATGGGACAATCTCGTAAATTTACAAATATGAATTAATTAAAATCAAAAGCATGATTTATTTACTGAAAATAAATCTTTACCTTTGACACTGAAAATAAGTAAACATGTCAGAGTTAAAATACAGCTATAATGAATTTTTAGGGTTACTCCTTATTTACATTGCTCACGTGGACATGGAATTTACGGAGGACGAAAGGGAAATGATAAAAAAATAAGATCGGGCAAAATGCGCTGGAAAAAGTGTTGGCTGACTTTGAAAATATGTCAGATTTTCAGGCTTTCCAGGCTATTTTAAGCTATAAAGGTGTCTATTACCCCACTACAGAACAGAAAGAAGAAATTATGACCGACATAAAAAAATTGTTTTTATCTGACCATGATTTTTCAACACTGGAAAAAGAAACTTATCACTTTCTTTTAAATATGATGTGATTTTTCTTTTATAATTTTTTCTTAAGGGAAAGCAATTCATCTCTCAACTGTGCAGCGGTAAGAAAATCAAGATCTTTGGCAGCTGCTTTCATTTTATTTTCAGTTTCGGAGATAAGACGACTTATCTGGTCCTTGTTCATAAAAGCTACTACAGGATCAGCTGCTTCAGATTTAATTTCCTCTTCGATGTAAACAGCCGGTTTTTTGCCTCTGATATCCAAAATTGACTTTTGACTCAGTATTTCCTCTTTACTTTTCGAAATTGTTGTCGGTGTTATGCCATTTTCGAGATTGTACTGTATCTGTTTGGATCGTCTCCTGTTGGTTTCATCAATGGTGTCCTGCATACTATCCGTAATTTTATCCGCATAAAATATAACCATTCCGTTTGAATTTCGGGCCGCTCTTCCTGCCGTTTGTGTCAGGGAGCGTGCATTTCTTAAAAACCCTTCCTTGTCTACATCCAATACAGCAACCAAAGACACTTCAGGAAGATCCAGTCCTTCCCTTAGCAGATTAACCCCTACCAAAACATCAAACCCTCCAAGCCTTAAATCTCTGATGATTTCAACCCTCTCCATGGTATCAACCTCAGAGTGGATATATTTAACCTTAACATCCAGCCTCTGTAAATATTTGGTGAGTTCTTCTGCCATCCTCTTGGTAAGTGTTGTTACCAAAACCCGTTCATCAATCAATACTCTTTTCTGAATTTCTTCAAGTAAATCGTCTATCTGATTTAAGCTCGGCCTTACATGAATCGGTGGGTCCAATAAACCTGTAGGTCTTACAATCTGCTCTACAACTACTCCTTCTGTTTCTGCAAGTTCATAATCTCCAGGTGTTGCACTTACATACACTACCTGATTGATTACATTTTTAAATTCATCAAAACTAAGCGGTCTGTTATCTATAGCCGAAGGGAGTCTGAAACCAAAATTGACAAGATTGAGTTTCCTGGCTCTGTCTCCCCCCCACATTCCTCTGACCTGGGGCAAAGTAACATGGCTTTCATCAATAATCATTAAATAATCCTCAGGGAAATAATCCAAAAGGCAAAACGGTCTGGTACCCTGCGCTCTTCCGTCAAAAAACCGGCTGTAATTTTCAATACCGCTGCAATAACCCAATTCCCGAATCATTTCGA
This sequence comes from Saprospiraceae bacterium, assembly GCA_016715245.1. Lineage (GTDB taxonomy): Bacteria > Bacteroidota > Bacteroidia > Chitinophagales > Saprospiraceae > OLB9. Next base: position 132,650 of record JADKAS010000001.1, on the reverse strand, counting down.
GGTCAAAATTGACTCTTTCCTTAATTCTCTGCGCTTCAAGATACCGCCCTTCAGAAATAAAAAAGTTTTCATGTGCGTGCAATTCATCTTCTATAGAACGTATGACCTGCTGTAATCTTTCCTTAGGCGCCACATAAAGATTTGCAGGAAATATAGCCGCATTGTCTACAGCACTTATTCGTTTTCCACTTTGAATTTCTATATGTTCAAGGCTTTCAATTTCGTCTCCAAAAAAAATAACCCTGTATCCATAATCGAGGTAAGGCAGATGAACATCTACCGTATCTCCTTTAACCCTGAAAGTTCCCCGCTTAAAATCCGTTTCAGTTCGTGAATACAAACTTTGTACAAGCTGGTACAACAAAGCATTTCTACTGACTACCTGCCCCTTTTCAAGCCTTATGATTCCTGTTTTATAGTCCTCCGGATTACCCATACCGTAGATACACGAAACGGATGAAACAATGATTACATCTCTTCTTCCAGACAATAATGATGTGGTGGCGCGCAATCTTAGTTTGTCAATTTCCTCATTAATCTGCAAATCTTTTTCAATGTAGGTGTCCGAGTGGGTGATATATGCTTCCGGCTGATAATAATCATAATAGGAAACAAAATATTCAACGGCATTGTCAGGAAAAAATTCCGTCATTTCTGCATAAATCTGTGCCGTCAAAGTTTTGTTGTGGGTCAGGATGAGGGTTGGCTTTTTAACCTTTTGAATGACATTTGCCATTGTAAATGTTTTTCCAGAACCGGTGACACCCAGTAATACCTGGACTTTTTCTCCGGTTTCAATACCTTGAACAAGTTGTTGTATCGCTTTTGGCTGATCACCTGTTGGTACATATTTTGAAGTAAGTAAAAAGTCCATATTATGTATTGAAGATTAATTACAAAACACAAAAATACAAAAAAACGATTACGTAAAACATGGCGACGGATGTATCATAAAGAATAATATAGGCTGTATTACAGGAAAACTGTGATTTCCTAAATTTGGTTTTCATCCATCCTCTGAACCAATTTTATAAACCATTGTTTTTACATCATTACCTAATAAGCCTGGATGTCAAAACCTGTTGAATTAAATTATAAACAAATGGGAGAAGGATTTCCCATTGTTGTTCTTCATGGATTGTTCGGAATGCTTGACAACCTTCAGCTTTTCGGAAAAGCATTGTCAGAACATGACTACATGGTGTACCTTGTAGATCAGCGCAATCACGGAAGATCTCCTCGAAATAACGATTTTTCATATCCCGCACTGGCTACAGACTTGTTACATTTTATGGAAACTCACTGGTTGCACCGAACTGTCCTTATAGGACATAGTATGGGAGGCAAGGCAGCTTTACAATTTGTAAAAGATCATTCGGATCATGTAACCAAATTGGTTATCATAGACATAGGGATAAAAAAATATGAAGGCGGACACGAAACTATATTTGAAGCGCTTTCGTCTCTGCCGCTGAATGAAACAGATTCTCGTGAGGCTGCCTTTAACAAGCTCAAACAATCGATAGGAGATGAGAGTGTTGTACATTTTTTGATGAAAAATCTGACGAGAAACAAAGAAACTCACGCCTTTGAGTGGAAAATGAATTTGCCCGTTCTGGTGAAGAATTATTATAACATTCTGGATTCTGTTCCATTTGACGGACCTTTGGATACAGAGGTTTTGTTTATCAGAGGTGATAGGTCTAATTATATCCAAGATGAGGACATTCCGGAAATTAAAAAATATTTCCCGAATGCTTCATTTGTAACCATTCCCAATGCAGGTCATTGGATACATGTTGACAATTTACCTGTTTTAATTTCTGAAATTATTTCTTTTCTGAAAACATAAATACATGTAAAACACGTTATCATTAAATATATACATATTAATTAAACAATGATTAAAAATTTTAAGTGGACTTTAGTTTTGGTCTTGTCCTTATTTGGATTGACTGCTACCGGATTATATCAGGATAAACTTTTTGAGATTAGTAAAAATCTTGAAATTTTCACAAGGATATATAAAGAACTCAATAGTGGTTTTGTAGATGACCTTGATCCCAATATTTTAATGAAAACAGCCATTGATGCCATGGTAAATTCATTGGATCCTTATACCAATTATGTAACAGAATCTCAGGTAGAAAGTTACAGAATCAGTCAGGATGACCGTTATCAGGGCATCGGAGCAAGGGTTGGATTAATTGACAAAGAATATACGATTATTGAACCTTATGCAGGAGGCCCTGCTGCAGAATCAGGACTTAAGGCCGGTGACAAAATTATTGCAATCGACGGTATCTCCATAAAGGAAAAAACAATTGAAGAAATTAATACTATTATCAGAGGGATTCCGGGAACAGATGTAAATCTCACTATAGTAAAACCTGGAAAAAAGGAAGAAATTATAAAATTGACAAGAGGTGAGGTAAATATTCCCAATGTCCCTTACTCCGGAATGGTAAGTCCGGAAATAGGCTACATCAATTTAACCACTTTTACAGCTAATGCAAGTGGCAATATAAAAAATGCGTTTAAAGAACTGAAGACAAAAAATCCATCTATGAAAGGTGTCATACTCGACCTGAGACAAAATGGTGGAGGACTTCTCTCGGAAGCTGTCAATATTTGTAATCTTTTTTTACCGCAGGGAGAAGTTGTAGTGACAACAAAAGGCAAAGTAAAAGAAAATGACCAGACCTTTAAAACGATGACGGCTCCGATGGATCTTGAAATTCCTGTAGCCGTTTTGATTGATAAACGATCTGCCTCCGCCTCTGAAATTGTTTCAGGAGTCATTCAGGACATGGACAGAGGTGTCATCATCGGGCAAAGATCTTTTGGCAAGGGTTTGGTCCAGAATACAAAAAATACCGGTTATAATTCTATCCTAAAACTTACAACCTCCAAATATTATATTCCAAGTGGAAGGTGTATTCAGGGCGTTGAATATGAAAATGGATTTCCAAAAGATATTCCTGATGAAAAGAGGAGTAAATTCAAAACCAAAAATGGAAGGACAGTACTTGACGGAGGAGGCGTCACTCCTGATGTAAAACTAACACCTGTAGATATTTCAGAGTTGACAATTGCTTTGCTGGAAAAAAACATGATCTTCCATTTTGTTACCCAATATGTATTATCTAATGACAGTATTGAAGAACCGGAAAAATTTGTGTTTGATGATTTTACCGCATTTGAAAAGTTTTGCAAAGACAAAAATTTCACTTATCAGACAAGCATTGAAAAAAATCTGGCGGAATTAAAAAATGCAGCTTTAAAATCAAATCAAAAAGAAATATACAACAGTGATATTGTGAATCTTGAAAACAAAATCAAACAGGAAAAAGAAAAATCCTGGTCTGCGAATAAAAAGGAAATTTTAAGAGAAATAGAAAAGGAAATTGTTTCGAGATATTATTATCAGTCAGGAAAGGTAAGATATTCTTTACAAAAAGATGCAGAAATTTCAGAAGCTGTTTCTCTGTTAACGGATCATAAAAAGTATCAAAAAATACTCAAAAAATAACACCCCTTGCCGCAATATATCCTTTGTATTGAAAGTTCGACAACGATATGTTCGATTGCCATATTCGACACGGAAGGTCTGTTAATGGGATTTGAAGAAGAAACTATCTCCAACAGCCATGCTGAAAAACTGGCACCTCTCATCAGGCAATGTATTTTCAATTCAAACCTTTCTTTTAAAAATATAGCCGCGGTTGCCATCAGTATCGGACCTGGTTCTTATACTTCTTTACGTGTGGGACTGTCGACTGCAAAAGGAATTTGTTATGCACTGGGAATACCTTTGATTGGGATTCCAAGTGATCATATTCTTATAGAAGGAAATAAAAATTTAGCAATAGAAAAAAAATGTTCAGGCATTATTGCCATGATAGATGCCAGAAGGATGGAAGCATACTGTTCTGAATATAACCTGGGTACAGGAAAAATATCAGAAAGCAAACCGGTGATTCTTGAAGAAAATAGTTTTGAACATGCTTTTTCTGAAGGTGGAAAATTAGCCCTTTGCGGAAATGGTGCAGAAAAATACTACAATACGGTTGATTCAAACAAATTTGTCTTATTAGAAAAACAAACGTCTTCCCTATTTATGGGCCCCATGTCCGTCAACAGGTTTACGAATCAAAAATTTGATGATACTGCTTATACCAATCCAATTTACGTAAAGCCACCTAATATAACTTTGACAAAAAAAAAATTATAGTTCAATTGAACTTAATACCTTATTTTCTGTTAATTACATATATAATTAAACTACATTCTATAATTTTTTTAAATATTTTAAAGTTAAGTTAAAGTTTGGTACGGTCTTTGAATTATCGTTACTGATTCTGTGATCTATCAAATAATTTTGTATGAGGAATAAAAAGAACGAGACAATTACCCTGAAAAAGGGAAGTAAGGAAGTTCAGTTGGATTATGCCGACCTGAGAAAGGCAGTTTTGGTCCTTCGAGCCGTAAACCACAAACTCCGTCAAAGGATAATTGACCTTTTGGAGGATGGCGACTCGATGACGGTAACAGATATTTATATCAAGTTACGCCTTGAACAGTCGGTTGCATCCCAGCATCTGGCTATCCTTCGAAGAGCTGGAGTTGTGGCGACAGACCGCCAAGGAAAGTTTATATACTATTCTTTGGATAAAGAGCGTTTAAGTCAAATTTCATCTTTGGTCGAAGATTTAACGAGCTGAGAAAACCAAATTTCCTACTAAAACTGACACGCAAGAGAATGAAGTAACCTCTACCCTTTTACATTTTGAAAGCCATTTTGCACGAAAAACAAAAATAAATAAATTATACATATTTTTTTTTGTAATTTGTTTGGAAAGTTGAAATATTCTTTCCACCTTTGTGCCAAGGTCTTAAAATTCAAAATAGAAAACACGTATGAAAGGTACAAAGGTCATCTTCGACAACGACAAATTACAATATTCGTCGGAGTTAATGCGAGCTCTTGCTCACCCGTTAAGGTTAAAGATTTTAGAATTTATTGATTCCAACAAATCAATAAATGTCAACAAAATCTACAGTAATCTGGACATTGAACAAAGCATCACCTCACAACATCTTAAAATATTGAGAATGTCAGGTGTTGTTTCTGTTGAGATTACTGGCAAATGGCATATTTACTACATCAATTACGACGTAATAAACAAAGTAGAAAAAGCCATAACCCGTTTTAAAAATAAATATATCTCCTAAGATATAAATTTAAAAAAAATTCAAAGTCGGTAAAAACCAACTTTGAATTTTTTCTTTTATAGAAATGGTACATACCATTTGTTCAATAGAAAAACATATTGTTTTCTCTCCTTATATTTATTGTAATCACTATTCAAAAGGGATTATCTTTTTTACATGTGGTGCCAATTTTGTACCCACTTCCTTGACTTCAACCCAAACATAAAATTCCGATTTCACCCCTTTTACTTTTTTCGCAAGGGAAATCAATCCTTTGTAAAAAATATTTTGTTCTTGCCATTTGTCCATTTCCGATTGAACAAAATGAAAAGGAACTTCAAAATCAATTCTTTTTTCCTCTTCTTTCCTGATCGTTATATGTTTGTTGATTTCAAGCTGACCCATTACATATTCATTCACCAGCAGATTTGATTTTCGTCCCCTGGAATATTTTTCAATTACTTTGATGGAAATAGCACTAACCTGAGATTCTCTTAAAGTTGTGAGGATAACAGTTCCCTGTAACTTACCTGCCTCTTTGCGTAAATCTTCCTGAAAAATGACATCTGCTTTCACACCTTCAATTCCCAATATCTTTTTAATATTTCCCAACATGAATCCAATTTTTTACAAAGATATATAAATGCCGTTGACAATCCAATAGTTTTCTACCAATGCGATAAAATCAAAGATGAAGTTTATAAAAACCTCTTGTGCCAACTTTGCAGGATATTTTTTTCCCAGTTGGTTTCAAACTTTTCCTTTGTATCTACCAAATTGTCAAAAACCAACGTGTTTTCATTAATCAAACCCTTACCAAAAACAGTTTTCAAATCTCCAAAATTTATTGTTTTAATGTCATCATCCATCTCGCTTTTATACGCTATCAGGGTCCGGTCAAGTAGTGACACATCCCAGAGTTTTTCCAACGCCTCTATAAAATGAACCATTTTGTCCATAGAGCAGCCCCCTGCACTTACAGTACTCTGATCAGCTATCATGACAATAAAACGATTGTATTTGATAAATCCAAAACTTGGCAAGGCAACATTGTGGCTTGTCCAATTGTCCAGAAACCGATTGATCAACGCATTTCCCTCTTCTACCTGTTGATCCGACAACTCCACATCAGATTGATATATCCACACTTTTGATTCAGGATGTAATTCAGAATAAGAAACCTTCATCTATATTTTTTTTATTTTAAAATGTTGACACCTTTGGTTAACACACAAAATCCGAAAGGGTTGTTGTTAAACAGTTTAGATTTTATTTCTGTATTTCCAATCCGGCCTGTAATATCAATTCGGAAATATCGTAGACAAGAATGTCATCCTGCTTGTCCTTTGCTTTCATTCCATCGGTCACCATGGTAATACCAAAAGGACAATTTGCAGCAACAATACCGGCACCGGTTTCGACAATTTCTTCCGCTCTCTCGACATTTATTCTCTTTTGACCGGGTTCATCTTCCTTAAACATTTGTGCTCCACCTGCCCCGCAACAAAGTCCGTTTGTTTTACACCTTTTCATTTCTATCAAATCAACTTCAAGTGCTTCCAATAATTGTCTTGGCGCTTCATAAATACCGTTTATTCTGCCCAAATAACAAGAATCATGGTAGGTGATTTTTTTACCTTTAAAGCTTCCGCCTTTGACCTGTAACTTACCTTCATTAAAAAGGCTTTGTAAAAAAGTAGTGTGATGAACCACCTCATAATTTCCGCCAAGGGCAGGATATTCATTTTTCAAGGTATTAAAACAGTGGGGACATGCCGTCACGATTTTAGTGACACCATACATATTTAATGTCTGAATATTCTGAAGAGCCAGCATTTGAAAAACAAACTCATTTCCAGCCCGGCGTGCAGGATCGCCGGTACATTGTTCTTCGTTGCCCAATATCGCAAAAGGTATTTTACATTTGATTAATAATTCAGCAAATGTTTTGGTTACTTTCTGAGCCCTGGCATCGAAACTACCAGAACAACCTACCCAAAATAAAATTTCAGGAACAAAACCTTCTGCCGTTGCTTCGGCCATGGTATAAATTTTCATAACGCTATTGTTTACTATAAAATTATGAAGGGGAACCTATTTCCGTTCTCCATTTTTCTCTTTCTTCCGGCATTTGCCAGACACATCCACCATTTTCCATAGCTGTAAACATGGGAACCCAGTCCGGCGGACCTGCTGACTCACTCAATATTTCATATCTTCTCAGTTCAAGAATCGGTTCGAGGGGATTTATCAATACCGGGCATGCTTCTACACAAGCATTACATGTCGTACAGGCATGAATCTCTTCCCTTGATATATAAGAAAAAAGATTTTTTCCATCGTTGTAATTTTTCCTGAAATATTCTGGATCGCCGGTATTTTCCCCCTCAGAAAAAAACTCCTTTTTACCCGAATCTATATTGTCACCAATTTCAGTAGCCCTGTCTCTTATATCCATAAGAATTTTTCTTGGTGAAAGTTTTTTACCCGTAAGATTAGCAGGACAAACCGCCGTACACCTGCCGCATTCCGTACAGGAATAGGCATCCAAAATAGTTTTCCATGAAAAATCAAAAACGTCCTTCGCTCCAAAATCCATATTTACATCACCTTGGCCATCTTGAGTTGTTTCAACAGGTAAACCAAACATTCCCTTGACCTCATTCATAATGGCAGGCATATTTTCCATTTCTCCTCTCGGCTCGAGGCGGGAAAAATATACATTGGGAAAGGCCAAAAACACGTGAAAATGTTTGGAATATGGAAGGTAGAGAATAAAGCCATATACAACAAAAAGATGCAACCACCAACCTGTCCGTTCCAGCATTTGAAGGGTATTTATATCAAGGTCAGATAAAAATAAAGATCCAGCAACTGAACTTATGACCAGGTCTCCGGTGAAGGGATAGTGAGAAGTGTCCATTTTTTGTAATAGCCCATCGGAACTGTTCATTAAAAATATTCCGGTCACTAAAAATATTTCACCAATCAAAATTAAATTTGCATCAAGCTTTGGCCATCCATTCAATTCGGATTTAACAAATCTTGGTATTTTCAGTAAATTCCTTCTGTATAAAAACACAAAGGTGGCCACCAGTGCGAGCAAAGAAAGTACTTCTATGCTATTTAATAAAAAGGTATAAAATCCACCCAACATTTCTGCAAATATTCTGTGTTTTCCTAAAATTCCGTCCAGTAATATTTCGATCAGTTCAATCTGAGTAAGTAAAAAAGCAACATAAATAAAAAGGTGGAAAATGGCAGGAATAAAGTTTTTAAACATTTTTTTTTGCCCGAACGCAACTAAAATCACATTTTTCCAACGTTCATTTTTATGATCACTGATGATTTGTGGTTTCCCTAAAAAAATGTTTCTATATATCTGTTTGTATTTTTTAAATGCGATAAAAAAAACGGCCGCTGATACCACAAGGAATACAAGTTGTTGAATACCCATTTCCAATTTTTTAAAATAAGGCTACAATTTACAACGACTATTTTGCTTTTTATTAACTTTGCATTGAAAATAAGATTTTTGTATGCAAATTTTACAACATGACGAGATTTTGACGCGTATCAAACGTCTTGCTATTGAAATTCTTGAAAACAATCTCGAAGAAAAAGAGATTATTCTCGCCGGCATTAATACAAGTGGATATGTATTCGCGGGGCTGTTGTACAAAGCATTAAAAAAGAAAAACCTTGTTCCTGTATCACTAACAAAAATAACAATCAATCCAGCACAGCCTCTGCTTCATTCAATTGAAACGGAAAAAGATGTGGCCTTTTACGACGGAAAAAGTATCATCGTCATTGATGATGTAGCCAATACAGGTCGCACTATTTTTTATGCATGCAAACCATTCATGGCGGTTTTACCAAAAAAAATTGAAGTTGCAGTTCTCGTGGACAGATCGCACAAATCTTTTCCTATAAAAGTGGATTACAAGGGCCTTTCTCTGGCAACTACCTTTCAGGAACATATTAAAGCCAATCTTACAGATTTGAATAATATTTCGGTTGAAATCCATTAATTCCTATGCCACCCTTTCTCTTTACAATGTTATTTTGACATTTCGCCGGAAGGCGCATCCCAGTTCCATAAATGAATCAGTTTTAGAAATTCCGGGAATGTGATCAATCATATCGTATAATATTTTCCTCATATGTTCATGATTTTTGGCAGTAATTCTGACAAATAAGGTAAAAGACCCCGTGATATAATAACATTCGGTAACTTCAGGAATAGAATGCAACGCTCCAATTACTTTTGAAGAATCATAATCTTTTTCAAGTGTCAACCCAGTGAATGAAGCCCAGTCGTAACCCAGTTTTTTTTCATCCAAAACTGGTCTTATCCCAAGCAGATAACCATTTTCTATCAGTCTTTGTATTCTCTGATGCACCATGGTATTGGAAATAGATAATTCATTGGCGATCGTGCTTAAAGGAACACGTCCATCTTTTTCCAGGCTTTCCAGAATGCCAATATCAAAAAAATCGAGTTCTGCAGACATATAAAATCTTAATTTTGACACAAATTTAGTATAAATAAAATAAATTTCAATTAATATACCATTAAATTGTTTAATATTTCTTATTTTTGCTGTTAAAATAAAAAATCATGTCAAATACCTTATCAGTGGATCATTTATCCGAAAAAAGTGAAAGACTCATTCATCTTGAGGACGTTTATGGCGCTCACAATTATCATCCATTGCCAGTGGTTTTGGCAAAAGGAGAAGGTATTTTCCTCTATGACGTAGATGGGAAAAAATATTTTGATTTTTTATCAGCTTATTCAGCCGTCAACCAGGGACATTGTCACCCAAGGATTTTGGAAGTAATGATTCGTCAGGCATCTACCCTCACTCTCACTTCACGGGCATTTTATAATAATTTATTGGGCGAATGCGAAAAATATATGGCTAAAACTTTTGGATATGATAAAGTCCTTATGATGAACAGCGGTGCAGAGGCGGTGGAAACAGTCATGAAACTGGTCAGGAAATGGGCATATAAAGTAAAAGGAATTGAAAACAACAAAGCTATAATTCTGTTTGCAAAACATAATTTTCATGGCAGGACAATATCGGTTATTTCTGCCTCAACTGATTCAAGCAGCACCAATGGTTTTGGACCTCTCATGCCGGGAATTGACTGGGTAAATTACAATGACCTCAATGATTTTAAATATAAACTTGAAAACAACCCCAATATTGCAGCTTTTATTGTCGAGCCCATACAAGGTGAAGCCGGTGTAATCGTACCGGACGAAAATTACCTTTCAGATGTGGCCGCTTTATGCAAAAAACACAATGTTTTATATGTTGCAGATGAAATCCAGACCGGAATGGGAAGAACCGGAAAACTTCTGGCCACCTGCGGAAATTGTACATGCGAAAAAATATGTGACGGACAATCTCTTGCCAAACCTGATATTTTAATTTTGGGCAAAGCGCTTTCAGGTGGCTTTATGCCTGTATCTGCTGTTTTGGCCACGGACGAGGTTATGCTGACGATTAAACCCGGAGAACATGGTTCTACATTTGGTGGAAATCCGTTGGCCTGTGCTGTCGCCATGGAGTCAATACGCGTTATATTAGAAGAAAACCTTATTGAGAATGCATACAAAATGGGAGAACTTTTCAGAGAAGGTCTCAGAAATATCGCAGCAAAAAATCCCCTGATTAAAGACGTGAGAGGAAAAGGTTTGTTGAACGCCATCGAAATAAACTCCGAAGAATCATCTGACCTGGGCTGGAGAATTTGTCTGACCTTCAGGGATAATGGTCTCCTTGCCAAACCAACACACGGAAATAAAATCAGACTGGCACCTCCTTTGGTTATAAATGAAAACCAAATAAAAAAAGCGCTGGACATCATTGATGTCTCACTTTCTGAATATTTGTAAAACATCAATTTTTACAGTAAAATATTTATTTTTTTACAACAAGTAGTCGATATTTGGCGTTTGATTTTTTAATGTTTCAGAATACGGCATTCAACAGTTTACAAGATTTGATCTTTTATTTTTTGAATGATTGTATTATCTCATGCATCTGATATTTCTAAAATTAATCAAATAAGCCATTGCCAATGAAATTGTTAAGAAGTATCCTTCTTTTTCAAGTTTGTTTATTTTTTTCAGCATCCTTTATGAAACTAAACGCTCAGTATGGCGTAAGGGCAAAAATAAATTTTGACAGAAATGCCAATATAAACAGTCATTTTGACAAAAGATTCGGTACCACTAAAAATGTTTTTGCTCCCGGATATGAATTGGGTGTTGATTATTGGTTTAAACTCAAGAAAAAAAGAATAGAATTTTTACCGGAAGTTGCTTACTATTACAGCAACACTACTTTGAAAGATGGATTGAACGCCAATGCAAATCGTTTTATCTTCAATTTTAATACCCAGATTTATGCACTGGACCTGAAAGATGATTGCAATTGTCCCACATTTGCAAAACAAGGTCCCAGCATCAACAAAGGTTTTTTTCTGAATATTACTCCCGGAATTTCCTTTCAAACTGCAAGATTTACCGCAGATGCCACTATAATGGGTGCCGAAAAATCAGAAGTTATCAACAAACATCTAAACTTTCACTTTGGTTTAGGGCTTGGTTTGGATATTGGCATCAACGAATTAATTACCATTACGCCAATGGCTTCGTACTTTTTTAATGGTTCAAAATTATATGATTTGTATGTTAATTCCGTTGAAGAAGCATCTGTTGAAACATCCTTTACCCAACTGCAATTTCAGGTACGAACAGGATTTCGATTTGACTATAAAAGTTCAGTATATAAAAGAAGAAGATAAAGCTCAATAAATGTACATTCAATATTTCCGATATTCCTTTTCATGGTTATTTTTCACATTAATCATTCTTAGTATTTTTGCCTGCAGAAGGGATAATTTTTACGAAGGAAGTGATATAAAACTTACCTTCAGTGCTGACACATTGCGTTTTGATACCGTATTCACAAAAATCGGGTCTGCAACACGTTTTGTAAAAATTTTTAATCCGGAAAGTCAGCCTGTCAAAGTAAACATATTATTGGGCAATCCTGAATTGAGCGTATTTCGTTTTAACGTTGAAGGGGTAAAAGGACCTTCTGCCAAAGAAATTGAAATCAATGGAAAAGACAGCATCTATGTTTTTATTGAAGTCACCATAAATCCTGACCAGCCGCTTTCTGTTAGTCCATTTATCATTGAAGATAAATTGACCGTAGAGGTAAACGGGAACAAAGAGATTATATACCTGGAGGCATTTGGCCAAAATGCCAATTATATACCCGGAATCAATAAAGGGGCCGTTTCACTGCTGAGTTGTAATGGAGGAGAAGTGATCTGGAACGACCCCAAACCCTATGTGGTTTATGGAATATTGTACATTGACAGTTGTCGTTTGGTATTGCCGCCGGGTACAAAAATATATGTACATGGTGGTATTGTAAGGACAAAAGAATCGCTGTATAATGATGGTTTGATCGTATGTTTGCAAAATGGCCGTATCATTAGTCAGGGAAGTGTAGAACAACCAGTGTATATTCAGGGCGACCGTCTCGAACCATCTTACAGCGACGTTAAAAACCAATGGGTGGGGATTTTATTTTCACCTCTGAGCAGGGGAAATATTCTCAACAACACCACTATAAAAAACTCTATCATTGGGGTGCAAGTAGATTCATTGGCACAACTCACCATGTCCGGATGCAGAATATATAACACAGGAAATTCCGGTATTATAGGAAGGTTTGGGGAAATTTTTGCCGATAATTGTTTGGTTTATAATAATGACGGACAGGGCGTTTCACTCAGACATGGAGGAAGATACCAATTTCAATATTGTACCATAACAAGTTATGTGGGAAGATCTGCCGCCGTATCTATGAATAATTATTTTTGTTATGAATTTCCTTGTCAGCAGGCATTTATCAATCCTCTTGATGCCTTATTTGTAAACTGTATCATCGCGGGAGGAAACGAGGATGAAATTGAAATTGATTATGTTGGTGACAGATCGACTTTATTTTATCAATTTGAAAATAGTGTGGTTCGTGTGAATGAATTACTGGATAAAAACAACCACCCTGACTTTTTTACACATGCGCCTGATTGTTACAATTATAAATTTGGAGAAAAACTTTTTCTGGATCAATCCAAAAACGACTATCGCCTGGATACGATGTCAGTAGCTTTAGGAAAGGCTCGTCCCATTTTTATCAAAAAAGATATTGAAGGCAAAACCAGAAAAGATACTAATCCTGACCCGGGTTGTTTTGAATTTTAGATCGCTTTAAACAAACTCCGTCGACACTTCTGTCTTACTTTAATCCTTCAAAAATTAAGATTCTAAAAAGGGTCGACAATATTCAAATCATATTTTTCGAGCAAACCTTTCAATCCTTCAAGTGAAAATTTTGTTTTTTTTACTCTGTTAATTTCCGGATCAATGGTAAATCTGAAAGAAGTATGTAAATCAGCTGATTCAAGATTGGTATTTTCAAACGTTGCCCGAAACAAATCACAATTATTAAACGTAGCTTCTTTTAATTCAGATTCAGTAAAGTCGACTTCTGTTAGGTCACATTCATCGAATTTGATTTTTTTCATTTTTACCCCAAGAAATGATGAATGCTGGAGCAGGCATTTTTCAAATAAAAATGACAACCCAAAGGAGTTACAATGATTAAAATGTATACCCAACATCTTACAACGAATAAATTTGTTATTTCTGAATGCCGTTTTATTAGTTTTGATGAGACTCATATTACAATCTACCCAAACACAGGTATTAAAAACAAACCCTGAAAAATCAACATCAGAAACGTCACCATTTTCAAATACACAGTTTTCATATTCTCCCTTCAGGAGACCATTAACCTGATTATCAGATAGGACAAATTTCTGGCCGATGATGTATTCCATTTTCAGTGATTTATAAATGTGATGAATACTATTTTCGTTCAGTTATTAATTTTGTAATGCCTGACTTATGATGACTTACATGGTAAGATGTAAAATAAAGCATTTCCCTCACGGTGAGTTTGCCCAAAAGAGGATGAGGCAAAATAATTTTATCCAATTCCTCTTCAGAAAATCCTTTAATGATCTTGACGAGTGCTTCTACCTCACTGTTCAATTTTTGAATCAGTTTTTCTTTGTCCTCCCACACTACAGGTTTGGGTACAAACCTGGCAGTTGCACGACCGCCTATTGCCAGTTTTTCCTGATATTTATGAACAAGTTCTTCGTAAGTCCTGCTTTTCCTGTTGGCTTTTCCCCAAACGAATAAAAGTAAAAATGCAGGTAACCCCAAAATTTGCCTTACCGGCTTAACACTGATTAACAAATGTTTCAATTGTTGTCCGGGTGACCATTTGTCCTTCATCTGCAGTAAAAAGTCTTCACGGGAAAGTCCTGATATGAAATCGAAAAAATCAGCGTAGTTCTTCTTTAACATAATCATTAATTCATCTCGGGACATATTATTATCAATTTTCCTGTAAAAATAGTAAAAGTAAATATTTGTTTTACATTTTCCCATTTCTTGTAAAAAATGAGAACAAACACAAAATAATTGACCGTAAATTTTTGAAATAGTTGACCATCAAGGACACCTTTTTCGGATGCTTTTTAACTATATTTTTGATGAGTTATTCAATTTTTTTGCAAATTCCCAAAGTACGATTCCTCCGCAAACGGCTACATTTAAGGAATGTTTGGTACCATACTGAGGTATTTCCAAACAAACATCCAAATAAGGAAGAAGATACTCGTCCAGACCATTAACTTCGTTACCAAATATTAAAACAATTTTATTATCTTGTATTGTATAAGCATCCAAAGGAACTGATTGTGTGGTTTGTTCGATACCTATGATTTTATAACCTTGATTTTTGTATTTAAGAACTGCCTCTAAAGTAGTATTAAAATACTCCCATTTAACTGATTCCGTTGAACCTATTGCCGTTTTATTGATTTCTCTGTTGGGTGGCGTTGCGGTAATACCTGCCAATACAAGTTTTTCCAAAGCAAAAGCGTCACATGTTCTGAAAAAGGAACCAACATTTAACGCCGACCTGACATTATCCAATACCACTACGACCGGCATTTTGTCCATTGAGGAAAAGGATTCAACGGACGGTCTTTGCAATTCAGCAAGAGAAAGTTTTTTTATCTCCATTATTTATGAACATTGAAAAAGAAAAAGGCCATGCTCACCTTTTCTGATGATTAAGTTTTACATTTTATTTCTGGCTAAACAACAAAGCTGCTTTGATAAAGTGGGTAAAAATAGGTTGTGGGCTTTCGACGGTACTTTTTAATTCCGGGTGAAACTGTACCCCTATAAAAAATGGATGATCTTTAATCTCAACAATTTCTACGAGCCCACTTTCCGGATTAATGCCTGAAGTCACCAAACCTTTGTCCTGGAAGTTTTTAAGGTATTGATTGTTAAATTCGTATCGGTGCCGATGTCTTTCTGTTATTTCCGTTTTGCCATATATTTTACTCGCCAGACTACCTTTTGTTATTCTGCATTTATAAGACCCGAGTCTCATGGTCCCTCCCTTTATCTTTTGTGATTTCTGATCTTCCATAAGATCGATGACGGGGTATTTAGTTTTTATATTAACTTCTGTGGAAGCTGCCCCTTTCATACCCATGACATTATTGGCATACTCAACAACAGCACATTGCATTCCAAGACAAATACCAAAAAAAGGAATTTTATTCTCCCTGACATATTGAATGGCCTGCAGTTTTCCTTCTATACCTCTTTCTCCAAATCCGGGGGCTACCAAAACACCATGACAACCTTTAAGTTTTTGTGCCACATTATCTGCATCAATAGATTCTGAATGAATGGGTAAGACCACAACATGGCATTCATTTTCTGCTCCTGCATGAACAAATGATTCATAAATTGATTTGTAGGCATCCCGAAGTTCGTGGTACTTCCCTACCAATACGATCTTCACTTCACGGGTTGGATTTTTTAATTTTCCCAGAAATTCCTTCCAATGGGTAAGGTCGGGCAGTTCCGTATTTTTTATATTAAATTTTTTCAAAACGGTTTTATCCAGCTTTTCCTTTAGCATAAGCAATGGAACATCGTATATGGTATCTGCATCAATGGCTTCAATGACACTTTTTTCGTCAACATTACAAAATAAAGCCAGTTTTTCTCGGATTTCATTTGGCAAGGGATATTCTGTCCGACAGACAAGAATATCAGGCTGAATACCGGCCTGCAAGAGTTCCTTTACAGAATGTTGCGTAGGTTTTGTCTTTAGTTCTTTAGCTGCTTTCAGATAGGGTATCAGCGTCAGATGGATGACAAGACACCTTTCTTTTCCAACATCCCTTCTGAACTGACGTATAGCTTCAAGATAAGGAAGGGACTCGATGTCCCCTACGGTTCCTCCTATCTCTGTAATGATAATATCGTATTTGTCTTCTTTCTCCAGTAAGGTAATCCTTCTTTTGATTTCATCTGTGATATGAGGAATAACCTGAACTGTTTTACCCAGATAAGCCCCTTCTCTTTCTTTATTGATTACTGTTTGGTAAATCCTGCCGGTGGTTACATTATTCGCCTGAGAAGTCGGCCTGTTCAGGAATCTTTCATAATGTCCCAGGTCGAGATCGGTTTCGGCACCATCTTCAGTTACATAGCATTCCCCGTGTTCGTAAGGATTCAGCGTACCTGGATCGACGTTGATATAAGGGTCAAATTTCTGGATGGTAACCTGAAGGCCCCTGGCTTGTAAAAGTTTGGCTAGAGATGCGGCTATTATACCTTTACCGAGAGAAGAGGTCACCCCGCCCGTAACGAAAACATATCTGGTCATGATAAGTCAATTTATTCAATACGGGATACAAAGGTAGAAAATAATCGCAGATTATTATACGCTTTAAAAAAGAATTGTATCAGATTTTTAAAAACCCCTTTTAAAAAACTACAACTATTTAATCCTAATGGTAAAAATTGATTCAGGCACCTAAAACAGCCATATAAATTTCACCAAGCAATGCATTATTACGTGTTCTTATTTTGATGGTCATCTCATTAATTTAATTGAATAAAACATATCGCAATCTTAGTTTTTTTGTTAAAAATAACACCTTCACAAAGTTGTATTAACAAATGTCACAAAGTGATTCATTACAAAATTTTGTCACATTCGAACAAAGTGGTACTTTTGTCGTTTTAATTAAAATTTCCATTCAGAAAATATAGTTTATGTCAGCCGTTTTAGAAAAAAGTAAAAAAGCAGGTTCCGCCAAAACTTCAAAAACTGTCGCTTACGACAAAACCACCTATATGACATGGTTTGAAACCATGTACAGGGTTAGAAGATTTGAAGAAAGGACATTGTATGCCTATTCACAACAAAAAATAAGAGGTTTTTGCCATGTTTATATAGGCCAGGAAGCCATTGCTGCAGCTTTGGTGACAGGTATCAGAAAAGAAGACAAAGTAGTCACTGCTTATAGACAACACGGTATTGCATTGGCCCGCGGACTTACTTCAAATGAATGTATGGCAGAATTGTACGGAAAGTCTACGGGTTGTGTAAAAGGTAAGGGGGGAAGCATGCACTTTTTTTCGGCACCATTAAATTATTTTGGTGGAAATGGTATCGTTGGGGCTCAGATTCCAATAGGAACAGGAATAGCTTTTGCAGAAAAATACAGAGGAAGCGACAATCTATGTGTGACCATGTTTGGTGATGGTGCAGCAAGACAAGGTGCCTTACACGAGGCGTTTAATATGGCAATGACATGGAAACTACCTGTATTGTATATTTGTGAAAATAATAAATATGCCATGGGTACCTCGGTCGAAAGAACAAGCAATGTCACTGAAATGCATAAACAGGCGCTTTCCTACGAGATGCCGAGTGAATCTGTCGATGGAATGAATCCTGAATCCGTGCATGAAGCATTTGAAAGAGCAGCTAAACACATACGAAGTGGCGAAGGTCCTTATTATCTGGAAATCAAAACCTACCGCTACAGAGGTCATTCTGTTTCTGACCCCGCCAAGTACAGAACCAAAGAGGAACTTGAGGAATACAAAAGTAAAGATCCTGTATTTGTTACAGAAGACAAAATAATAAAAGAAGGATTGCAACGCAAAAAGAAATTGATGCCATAAAGACCAGAATTGATCAGGAAGTGGAAGATTCTATGGATTTTGCTGAAAAATCATCCTACCCGCTTCCTTCCGAATTATACGATGATAATTACACACAGAAAGATTATCCCTTTCTCACATAATTACCAGGATTGGGTTTGAAAAGGAAATCTTTTTTCATACTCTTCCAATATCATTTTATATAATATTTCACGCAGGTCATCCAGATTTTCTTTAGTTTGAGCAGACAGGAGCAGAACCTCATGTCCAAATTGGTTTTGATAATTTTCTTTAATTCCGACTTCAATTTCCTCCTTAACGTCTTTTTCAAGATAGGAATCAAAATTTAATTCCCTGTATCTGTCCAGCTTATTTAACACCATCAGTGTAGTTTTGTCGGCGGCCTCCATATCCTTTAACGTATTTTGGACTGTATGTATCTGGTCTTCGTGTTGCGGATGAGAAAGATCGACAACATGCACCAGAATATCACTTTCCCGCACTTCATCCAGCGTAGATTTAAAACTTTCTACAAGATGATGTGGCAATTTTCTGATAAACCCAACTGTATCAGACAATAAAAAAGGAGTCGATTCCCATACCACTTTTCTTACGGTAGTATCCAGAGTTGCAAAAAGTTTATTTTCTGCAAAAACTTCCGATTTACTTAATACATTCATAAGGGTAGATTTTCCGACGTTGGTATATCCTACCAATGCAACGCGTATGAGTTCTCCCCTGTTTTTCCTCTGCGTTTGAGATTGCTGATCAATTTTTTCAAGTTTCTTTTTAAGCATAGCAATTTTATCCCGTACAATACGTCGGTCAGTTTCAATTTCCATTTCACCCGGACCTCTCATACCGATTCCCCCCCTTTGTCGCTCGAGGTGCGTCCATAACCCTCTTAAGCGCGGCAGTAAATATTGCATTTGGGCAAGTTCAACCTGAGATTTAGCTTGTGCAGTTTGTGCTCTTTCTGCAAATATATCCAGGATCAGAGAAGACCTGTCCACAATTTTGACTTTTAAATATTCTTCCAGAAAGCTGGTTTGTTTACCCGTAAGATCATCATCAAATATGGCAAGTGAGATTTCTTCATGCGACTCGATATAATCTTTTATTTCGTCGAGTTTACCTGACCCCACGTATGTTTTTACATTAGGATGATCCAGCTTTTGTGTAAATAATTTATCGGCAACAGCGCCTGCTGTTTCAGCAAGAAAACGCAATTCTTCCAAATACTCCAATACTTGATTTTCGGTATGTTTTTCATCAATAACCGCTATGAGAATACAATGTTCTATCTCTTTGCGGATTCCTTTTTTTTCTTCTTTACCTACTTTCCAATTTTCACTCATATGGCACAAAATCTGTTAAAGTCCTCTTAATAAACCACAAGATAATCCTTATTTAATTCAATAAACCTGTACATTTAGGATTAATTTTCAAATATAATTTTGTGCGATATATATTATCAACAATCTGTGTACTTTTTTGTGGCTTTTTCGGTTATGGAAATGAAATTGATAAAAAAATCATTTCTGCAAAACGCAATAGTCATTCCATAAAAATAGATGGTATATTATCAGAAGAAGGTTGGAAAAATATAGGTAAAACCAGCGAATTTATTCAGTTTGAACCCATTGCCGGTAAACCTGCAACTTTTCAAAATGACATTCATGTACTTTATGATGATAATGCTATTTATATCGGTGCGATTTTATACGACGCTGAACCAGACAAAATTCTGAAAGAATTATCTATTAGGGATCAATTGGCTAATGCTGACAATT
This sequence comes from Saprospiraceae bacterium, assembly GCA_016715245.1. Lineage (GTDB taxonomy): Bacteria > Bacteroidota > Bacteroidia > Chitinophagales > Saprospiraceae > OLB9. The sequence continues at coordinate 112,481 of JADKAS010000001.1, read as the reverse complement.
TTTCAGTTTTTTTTGACCCTTATAACAGCGGTTTACATGGTTTCCTTTTTCAGATTACTTCTTCCGGGGTGCAGATTGATGCTGTCATTACAGACAATAAAGAAGATATAAAATGGAACACCATTTGGGAAAGTGACATTAAAATCAATCACAACAATTGGACCGTAGAAATAAAAATCCCACTTTCTTCATTGAGATTTAAAAATGAAGACAAACAAAATTGGGGGTTACAATTTATAAGAGAGATCAGGAGATTCAGAGAAAAATCATATTGGAGTCCTGTAGATCCGTTGATTAAAGGATGGGTGCAACAAAGCGGCAGCTTAGCCAATCTGGAAAATATAAAAACACCGGTAAGGTTAAGTTTTTCCCCTTATCTTTCAGGGTACATCGACCATTTCAGTGACAAAACTAATAACATCAGTGAATCAAATACAGCATACAATGCGGGCCTGGACATTAAATACGGTATAAATGATGCCTTTACTCTGGATATGACCGTTATACCTGATTTTGGGCAGGTTATTTCAGATAAACAAGTTTTAAATCTTTCCCCTTTCGAAGTGTTTTTTGAAGAAAACAGGCAGTTTTTTACGGAAGGAACCGAGTTGTTTAATAAAGGTAACTTATTTTATTCAAGGCGAATCGGAGGCAGACCCTTTCAGTACAACAAAATAAACTCCGAATTACGTGCCGGTGAAAAAATCGTTTCTAATCCTGATGTGGCACAACTATTTAATGCGTCCAAAATAACAGGGCGAACAAATTCAGGCACAGGTCTGGGGTTTTTCAATGCAATTGTTGGCAGAACCTATGCTGAAATAGAAAATGAAAATGGGGGTATCAGAAATGTCCTCACAAATCCTCTGACTAACTTTAACGCCGTGGTTATCGACCGAAATCTTATAAATAATTCTTTTGTCAGACTTATCAACACCAATGTATGGAGGGAAGGACAGTTTTATGATGCCAATGCTACGGGAGTAAATTTTGATGCAAAAAATAAAAAACAAACGTATCATTTAGGTGGTGATATTGCACTCACGCAAAAAATATCAGATGCAGGAAATAATGCGGGATATTCTTATAATATATCTGCCGGAAAAACAAGTGGAAAGTGGCTTTATGATGTAAAACACGGAATTGAATCAGTACAATTCGATCCGAATGATATGGGATTTTTATTTAGTGCCAACAAGCAGTATTATTCTATTGATATTACGCGGCAGGAATTTAAACCCAAAAATAGTAAACTTCAAAAATGGGAATATGTTTTTTCTGCAAACTATCGAAGTTTATACCAACCAAAAAGTTTTTCAACAAGTTCATTCGGCGTCAAAACGTTTTATTTATGGAAAAGCAGAAATGCTGTAGGAGGATCGGCATACTATTCCCCTTATGAAGAAAGAGATTATTTTGAACCCAGAACTCCGGGATTCACTAAATATGTAGCCTCACCAACCTACTATCGGTACGGAGCCTTTTTTTCTTCAGATTATCGCAAACCCATTGCGCTGGACATCAATTTTAACGCCGTTACCTACACAAAAGAAAACAGGCAAAACTTGAGTTATAGAATTGCGCCAAGATTTCGCCTAAGCGATAAATTTTCTATCTTTCCTGACATTTTATTTACACATATTCTTTTTGAGCCGGGCTATGTTAATAAAAACCTGATTACGGATGTACCTTTAGAAATTAATTCAAGTGAAGTTCTGATCGGGGTTAGAAACAGATTTATTGTGGAAAATACTTTTACTATCAGATGGATTTTCACCAATAACATTGGTATGAATACCCGCATTCGCCATTACTACGATAACGTTCAGTATCAACATTTTGGCATATTAAATGAAAATGGAGGTTTGAAAAAAATTAATTTTGATGGAAAAGATGGAAACGAAAAATATATTTTTGACAGAAATGTCAACATATTCAATATTGACCTGCAACTAAACTGGAGGTTTTTACCTGGAAGTGATATGGTTTTTGTGTGGAAAAACCAGATATTTTCCAGTAGTTTAAAGGAAGAAGTGGATTACTTCAACAACCTTGGCGATGTCTTAAATCATCCTCAGAATAATAGTTTTTCTATAAGGTTTTTATTTTTTGTCGATTATCTTTATCTAAAAAATTGGCAAAAGGTCTGACCCCTTCCAAATGGGTGTAAATTATGACTCTCTGTTTAAAAAATCATTAACCAGGCTGATCAGCAATTCTTTTTTCCCCACATCAATGGAGCATGAATGTAGATGAGATATCGCCAGATCTCTGTATGCCTCCATAACCTGTTGCGCATATTCTTTTACCAGAAGTGAAGTAAAAGTTTTTGTGACCCATTCTACTTTATCCGTTTCAGACATATTTGAATGACCGGAATAAAGCCTAACCAGGTTGGATTTTTGTTCATCGCTTGCCAGTTCAAGAGATTTGAGAAATAGATACGTTTTTTTATTTTGAATAATATCACCTCCGATGGTTTTTCCAACATGAGCACTCGCACCAAAAACATCCAAAACATCATCCTGCAACTGAAAAGCAATACCAAAATTAATTCCGAACTGATAAAGGTGTTCGGCATCCGAATCGGCAGCATTTCCGATCAGAGCGCCTATTTTTAAAGCAGCCCCAAGTAATACAGCTGTTTTTAATTCAATCATTTTAATGTAATCTCCGATTGAGACATTCTCACGGGTTTCAAAATCCATATCCATTTGTTGCCCTTTGCATAATTCTTCAGCCATTTTTGAAAAAACGGAAACTAGCATGTGTGACAAAACCGGAGAATATCCAAGTAATTTTTCATACGAATGGATTAGCATAACATCACCGGTGAGAATAGCTTGATTCGTTGAATATTTTTTATGAACAGTGAGTTGTCCCCTTCTTAATTCAGCCTGATCCATAATATCATCGTGGACAAGTGTAAAATTATGAAAAACTTCTATGGCAAAGGCAGCATCGAGGGCTTTTTCAAATGATTCTTCATACAAATGTGTACCCAAAAGAACCAAAATCGGTCTGATTCTTTTACCACCCAGACTTAATATATAATCTGCGGGTTCATATAATGTGGACGGACTATTTCCAATAAGGCTGCTTTCCAAATAGTTTTTAAAGGATACAATATAAGGTTGAAGGTAATTCATATCAATTTAACCTATTCTGTACTTTCGTCATAATTTTTTTTGTTACGGTACCATAAATACCCTAACGTTCCAACAATTAGATAAGGTAATGACAAAAGAAATAAAATTCCCATATTCAATCCTTTCCCCATGGTACCACCATCCTTCAAATTGGATTCAGCAGACATTTTACACATGGGACATTGGCCAAACATATCTGCCGGAAAACAAAAATAAAAACAAACCAGTAACAAGATACTCAATACCCTAACATATGGAAATCGCGTCATAAAATATGATTAATGTCAAATAAGAAACTATAGAAAGATACATGGCAAAAACGAAATGCAAAGATGTCAAAATTCAAACTAAATAAAAAATAAATACCTTGATTGTAATGAAAATAATTAAAATTTAAAAATCAGCCATAACAAGGCTTCAGCATTAAATAACACAAAGGACCAGTCACCGCAACATATAGCCAGATAGGAAAAACCCACCTTGCCATTTTTTTATGTAAAGCAATGTGATATGTGATGCCACGAGAAAAAGTAATGAGGATAAAGGGAAGTGACAAACCTGCCAGAATAATATGTGAGATTAAAAGAAAAAAATAGAGAGTTGTATACTCGCCGCAATACGTTGTTTCCTGTGTTGTAAAGTGGTACAAAACATAACAAAGTAAAAAAAGGGCACTGAACACCAAGGCACCGAATATCATCCTTTTATGCATTATATAATCCCCTTTTTTTATATAGATAAAAGCCAATATTAAAAAAACGGATACCAAGGTATTGAACACAGCATGATATGGAGGAAGAAAAGAAAAATCAAACCCAAGATTAATTTTTACCTGTCTCATCAAACCTACCAGAATAAAAACAGCGACAGAAAATACATAACTGATTATGATTAGCTTTTTATAAAGGCCATTATTTTGAGATGGATACGTCATTTTGTTTTAATATCTTTTTCTTTAATTCTCGGAATTACAATTGCCAGATGTTCAACCATTTTTTTCAGGTCTTTTGTTTCAGTTGAATATAGATTCCTGATCTGTAAAGATGTATCAATAATCGCAAAACTTGCATTTCCTCCTTTTAGAGATGAAAGTATTTTATGAGAAAAAGGAATTGCGTAAGGTTTATTAATGTTGCCAACTATCTGAAAAGTAAAAGCATCTTTAAATTGGTCATAGATAAGATCACACGAATTGAGAATTTTTTCATTTTCTTTTAATACCAACAATGTAGTTTTGTATTTAAACACATTAAGAGAATCCGGAATAGAATCCAGATTATCCTTAGGTTTTAATTCTTCCAAAGCATTTTTCCGATAATCAAGTCCCTGTTTCAGATAGAACCATGACCCTAAAGGAACAAAAATTAAAAGGATACCAACTGCTATCCAGGATATAAGTTTACGCATATTATAAGTGTCAACTTCGAAACAACTGTATAAGAAAATGGTTTCCTATTATAAACATTTTTTTTGCTGTGTGCAAAATAAAAAGGCGGAAAATTTCCGCCTTTTTATTTTACAATTTCTGTCCCAATGACTGATATATTAACCCTTGTTGCACAGGGGTTTTAACCTCTTCAACGGTAGGATTTTTTACCCTTTCCCGATAATTAAACCAAGTTTTTCCTTCAGCTAAAAATGCAATAATTGCCCAAACTAAAAGTAAGGTCGGCAACAAAACAGTTTTAACCAAACCCGGTACTTCGTATTTCATGTGCATAAATTCGTACACAATTAAATATGCCTTTACGAGACTCAAAACAACCATCATAAAACCTGTGATCCATCCTGAAATATGAAACCCTTCTATTAGGTAACCTTTGCCTAATAATGCAAACAATACCTCAAAAATGGTAATGAAGGCAAGAATGCTGATAGTTTTGGTTGCTATTTTTTTTGAACTTTCATAACTTAAATGTCCCATTTCTTAATCAGATTTTTATTATAGAAGATAAAATAAAAGGAAAACAAATACCCATACCAAGTCCACAAAGTGCCAATACAATCCGATTTTTTCAACCATTTCGTATCCATTTTTTCTGGCCGAATATAATCCTGTGAATGAGTTTACACAAATAATCAATAAAAAGATTACACCGGTAAGAACGTGAAATCCGTGAAATCCCGTAATAAAGAAAAACAGGGCACCAAAAGCTTTAGGACCGAAAGACTGCTCTTTCACTTTCCCGGCTTCGGGACCTTCATCAACTTTAAATTTCAGTGGTTTCCATTCTCCATCATGTTTATGAATCATATAGGACGCTCCGGCTTTAAATGAAGTTCCTTCCTTTATTTCGTGACCGTCACCTTCCACGTAAGTACCCGCAACCATATGTTTGCCAAAAGGATTTACCCTGATGGTCATATGTTCTTTACCCATCAATGTATTCCACTCCCATGCCTGACATCCTAGAAACGCAGCTCCTCCTATGATGGTCCAGATCATCCATTTGACCACTCCCATCCTGTTTTCTCTGTGACCTTCCTGAACGGCACGCACCATTGTAAAAGACGATGCCAATAAAATGAATGTCATCAAGGTAACAAACAAAAGTGGTTTATGGTGAAAACCACCAGGGAATGTACTAAAAACAAAATCAGGAACGGGCCAGGATGGCATACTGAAACGCAATGCTCCATAGGCAATTAAGAAGCCTGAAAAGGTGAACGCATCTGACAGTAAAAAGTACCACATCATCAATTTTCCATAACTGGCCTTAAAAGGCTCTGAACCTCCGTTCCAAGATGGAGCTGTTTTTGTATGGGGATGCTTTGTTATTGTATCTGATTCCATTAGAAATTAATTATCTATTTGTAAAACATTAAAAACAAAAATAATACAATCCATAAGACATCGACAAAATGCCAATAATTGACAACCAAGTCAAACTTTTGACCTTTTTCCGGATGTGTATGAATCGGAAAAATAAATGCATAAACTGCTGAAATAATAAGAGCAACCACTCCACCGATAACATCTAATACATGTATTCCTGTTATCAGATATAGGAACGAACCGGAAACGTTGCCTTTGAGGTCAACCCCTCGGTCAACTAAAGTATTCCAGGAGGTATATTGACTAATAATAAATAATATTGAAAGTACCAATGCAACAACAATCCCTGACTTATATAAGCCGGATTCCAATGTATTAATAAATGACTTCGTTTTGTGTAAAACGGCACTGATAAGCAATACGAGGACAGTACTTAAATAAAAAGTGGAAGGAAGCGAAAATTCAAGCCAATTCCCACTTGCCTGCTTAACAATATACGCACTCAAAAATGCAGCAAACATCATGCTTATACTGGCCATGGCCGCATAAAGTGCAAACTTCTGTGCGTCAATAAGGTTTCTTTTATTTGTCATTGTATTGTTCATGTCTTTCAAAAAATTAAAATAAACAATAAAAATAATGGCAAATAAATAAAAGAAAAAAACATAAGTTTTAAAGCTGATCTTTTATCAAATCTCAAGTGAAATAAAAGACTAAACAAACTATAAAATAAGGTAAGTACTATCAATAGTAAAAAAGAAGTGAGTCCTATAAGAGACATATAGTGCATAAAAATAAGTACCGGTATAATCAATAGCGAATATACGGTCGCATTTTTACCAAGAGATCTGTCAACTTCACCATTGTTGGAAGGAATAAGCTTAAAGCCCGCCTTTTTATAATCCTCAAAACTATTAAAACCAATAGCCCAAAAATGAGGGAACTGCCATAAAAACTGAATGGCAAATAATGAAATTCCAAGGTATGTCATCTGTCCCTCAAATGCAGTAGTACCAATCAACACAGGTAATGCACCAGGCACCGCACCAATCGCTACAGCCAAAGTAGAATATCTTTTAAGAGGGGTATAGACAAAAGCATAGGTTACCATACTTAACATGCCTAAAAAAGCAGTTACTGTATTAATGGAGGATAATAGCCCCACGCCTAACAAACAAGTAATACCTGCGAACATAACGGCTTCAGAACTTTTCATTCTTCCTGTAGTCACAGGTCGGTTCATAGTACGTGGCATAAAACAATCAAATTCCCTTTCCAGTACTTGATTTAAAGCATTGGCAGCAGCGGTAATGAATAAACCTCCAACCGCTAAAACCGACATAGTCACATAGTCTGTATTCCCAAGTGAAGCAATTAAATAACCAAGTACAGATGACAAAACGACCATTAAACTCAACCGGAGTTTAATAAGCAATACATAATCATGAACCTTACTTAAAAAAGTAGATCCAGATGTAACTGTAGCGGTATATGTATAGGGTGCTTTCAATTGTATTTATCGATTAAGATTAATGGTCACCTATCTCTCCTTCCTTCAATGGAATGTGTTGAGGAATAAATTCTCTTTCATCTTTGCTGTAATCATAAGGCCATCGATGAACAACCGGTAAGTTGCCAGGCCAATTTCCATGAATTGGTTCTATGGGTGTGGTCCATTCCAGAGAATTGGCGCCCCATGGGTTTTTGGTTTTCATTTTTTTACCATACCAGATACTGTAAAAAAAGTTAATTACAAATACGAGTTGTAATGCAAAAGATATGATAGCAAAAATGGTGATAAATTTATTTAAATCGGCAAAGTGTTTGAAAGCATCAAAAGATTCAAAACTAAAATACCTCCTTGGTACACCCGCCATGCCTATGTAGTGCATTGGCCAGAAAATCGCGTAAGCACTGATAATAGTTCCCCAAAAATGTATTTTACCTAAGGTTTCATTCATAAAACGGCCGTACATTTTAGGATACCAGTGGTATATACCGGCAAACATACCAAACATGGCAGCCACACCCATAACAATGTGGAAGTGCGCAACGACGAAGTAAGTATCATGTAATTGAATATCAATGGCAGAATTACCAAGAAAAATACCTGTTAATCCACCTGAAATAAACATGGAAACAAAACCAATTGCAAACAGCATCGGTGTATTGAGTCTAAGGTTACCACCATATAATGTTGTAATCCAGTTAAAAACCTTTACAGCTGATGGAACAGCGATAATAAGGGTAAACACAACAAAAAAGTTGGACAGGAAAGGATTCACACCAGACATAAACATATGGTGTGCCCAAACTATAAATGACAAAAATCCAATAGCCATAATCGAATAAACCATGGCCCTATAGCCAAAAATAGGCTTTCTGGCATGTACCGACATCACCTCGGAAACCAATCCCATAGCAGGCAGAATAATGATATATACCTCAGGGTGTCCCAAAAACCAGAACAAATGCTGGAACAAAATCGGGCTTCCCCCTACTCTGTCAAGTGCCTGTCCTTCAATAAATATTTCACTCAGGAAAAAACTTGTTCCAAGAGATCTGTCAAAAATCAGCATAAAAAATCCTGACGCAAGAACCGGGAAGGACAAAAGACCTAATATGGCCGTTACAAAAAATGCCCAAATAGTCAAAGGCATTCTCCATAATGTCATACCTTTTGTTCTTAGGTTAAGTACAGTTGTAATGTAGTTGATACCTCCCAATAAAACGGAAACAACAAAAAACGTCAAACTCATGATCCACAAAGTCATACCTGTTCCCGAACCTGAAGAAGCCTGAGGCAAAGCACTTAGTGGAGGATAAGCAACCCAACCTCCTGAAAAGGGTCCTGTGCTTAAAAAGAGAGAATAAAACATGATGATTCCTGCAAGGAAGAAAAACCAATATGACAACATATTGAGAAATGGCGATGCCATATCTCTTGCACCTAACTGCAACGGAATGAGAAGGTTACTGAAAGTACCACTCAAACCGGCCGTAAGTACAAAAAATACGATAATAGTACCATGCATTGTCACCAAAGCGTAATAAAATTCAGGTACCAGTTTTCCCATTCCTGTAGTGGGGTCAATTTCAATCCATTTTCCCAGAAATGGTTTTATCCAGGCAAGACTTTCTTCAGGAAAACCTAGCTGCATTCTGAAAACAACAGACATTGCGGCTCCTATAATGGCCCATATCATTCCCGTAATTAAAAATTGTCGGGCAATAATTTTATGGTCCATTGAAAAAACATAATGGAATATAAAATTGGTCTGATATTTATCGCCATGGTGGTGATCGTGAAAATGGTCATTAAACCCTTGCTCTTTGATCAATACATCTTCCTCGTAAATTGTTGTATTTGCCATTATTAAATGAATTAGATGTTATCTTAATTATTTTGAAATAATTTTCAATTCAGTCCTTCTGTTCTTATCTCTTCCTTCCGGCGTGTCATTGGATTCTACAGGATTATTTTGACCATACCCACGCGCAGACAGTTTTGCAGAAGCCACACCATTACTTATAAGGTAATTAAGCACACTGCTTGCTCTTTTTTGGGAAAGTTCCTGATTCATGGCAGCATCACCAACATTGTCGGTGTGGCCACCCAATTCCACTTTCATCGAAGCTCTTTCATTCATGATTTTTACTACGTTGTCAAGTTCATGTTTTGAAAGATCACTCAACTTATCAGAGCCCGTTTCAAAAAACACATGTTTCAACAAAATGGTATTTGTAATAGCTGAATCACTCAAAACTTTTGCAAACTCCGTTTTTAATTCCTGTTCTCTTGCCTTGATTTCAAAGGAAAATAATTTTTTACCCTTATATGGATCATCCGCTGTATTTCTGATATTGGTCATGTAGAAAGATTTTTGGGAAGCCAACCAAACATTGTATTCATCCCTTGTTACAATTTCTACGATGCGTCTCATACTGTAATGGCCTTTACCACATAACTCTGCACAAGCCAACTCATATTCAAAAGTTTCCCATCTTTTAGGTCCGGTTGGATCATTCGGATCAGCAGGAACCTGCCATTCAGGATATTCGCTCAATTGTTGACGGAATTCCTTTGTAGTTTTAACAGGTTTAAATATAAATGAGGTCGGAAGTCCTGGAACCGCATCCATTTTTACCCTGAAATGGGGCAAATAAAAATTATGGAGAACATCTTTAGCTGTAATTCTGACTCTTACTGTGGTGTCCACCGGTAATACAATTTTATCTGTACCTCCTAAGACAATATCATCAACAGAATGTTCATCTGTCCAATCCATTCCCAGACTATTTTTTGCCAAATCAATGAGTCTGAAATCTTTATTACCCAATTTTCCGTCAGCCCCGGCATATCGGATATCCCAGGCAAACTGATAACCGGTTGCTTCAATTTCTACAAATTTATCTTGATCAGTCAAGGTAGGGAAAATATTATTCCAGGCCACAAGACCTCTGGCAACCAAAAAGGTCATTACTATGGCAGGAATAGCCGTCCATATCATTTCCAACTTTGTATCATGGGCATAAAATATAGCTTTAGTTCCTCTTTGTTTTCTATATTTATACGTATACCAAAATAATAAAATATGGGTAAGGACAAAAACAATACCTGTAAAAATTAAGGTAACGTTAAATATACTATCCAGTTCAAATCCATGTTCAGATGCAGAGGTTAAAGGTCCGTATCCCAACATTGTATTTTTGTAATAATAAGCAGAATAAATACAGCCCACTAAAAATACAACCATAAAAATTACAGCCCACTTACCTTGTGTGTTGTTATTATGTAACTCTACCTCCTCTTCTCCTCTGATTTTACTGGCCAGTTCAGTAACCTTACCGATTTGAATTACGATAACCGCTAACAGAAAAATAATGGCAAATGCTATTAGATAAGTCATTTTATGAATATTTCTTAATTACTTAATTTTATCAAACATGGTGATGTAAACTCTCATCCAAATAAGGATCATTTTTGGGTACCAATGCTGCTTTTGATAATGAATACAGTGAAACAAAGAAAAACAGACCTAAAAATCCAATAAATGTCCCTAATTCCAACAATCCGGGTAAGGTAAATCCTTCAACAAATGAAGAAACATGTTCCGCCACATGTGTACCATGATCCTGTGCCCCTTCATGCCCACCCGTACTATGACTATCATGTGCATGTAGGGCATGATTAGCCGTGATTAGAGCGGCAGGTTTGATCATAAGGAAAAAATCAACCCAGTGTCCCAATAAAACTATGATGGAAACAATACCCACAGATCCAAATTTTCTTTTCGTGTCATTTCTCATAAGTATAAGAAAAGGAACTAAAAAGTTGATAGCCAGGTTTCCAAAAAACAAAACCGGATAATTATTATACCTTTCTTTAAAATATATTGTTTCTTCACCAATATTGGCATACCATATCAGCATAAACTGTGAAAACCATAAATAAGTCCAAAATACACTAAATGCGAATAAAAACTTACCTAAATCATGAATATGGTTTTCATTAACTTCCTTATAATACCCATTTGATTTTAACCAGATCAATAATAAAATGGTCAGCGATATCATGGAAACAAACCAACTAGTAGCCGTATACCATGCAAATAATGTACTATACCAATGGGAATCCAGACTCATCACCCATTGCCAGATCATAGCCGCACTGCTGAAACCTACTATAGGTAAAAATATGGCAGCATAAACCCTGAGATTTTTATGATGAGCGTAAGAACCGTCTCCATTCTGGTCTTCATCCAAAGAAAGTTGTCTGAACTTTCTTGAGAAAAATATCCAGGCCCCGACAACTATAATAGTACCAAAAAAATACCAGTTTTTATTTAGAAAGGAAGACTTACCGTGTAAAATTTTGTCATATTCAGGATTGTTCGGGTCCAAAAGTTTTTCATCTGCCCAATGGTACAAATGATGCCAGTGCATATAAACTCCTAACCCAATGAGGAGCATAAAAAGAACCCCAACATACATATAGGAAGCATAAGCCTCCCACACTCTTTTAAAAGTAGTGTGCCACCCAGCATAAGCCGTTACACAAACGGCGATAAAAAAAGCTGCCATCACAGAAATTCCAAGGAAAAATACGGAATTGTGCAAAAAGTTACTCCAAAATCGAGTATGAAATGCATCGTCATTCAACCACGTCAATGCCATAGAGATAACTCCGATTGCCATTGCACCAAATAATACATTTCTTTGTTTAGTCGTGAAAATATATTGGTTCATTGTATTTCCTTTATATTACCTTTTGATTGAATTGATTGTATCACCGGACATCGTATTACTATCTGTTGCCACTTCTTCTTTTTTTAATAAAGCAGCGGGTACATCAACAGAATTTAATGTATTAGATTTTTCACTATATTCCAACTTTTTTGAAGCTGCCTGTAACGACCTTATGTAATGAATCACCTGCCATCTTTCTTCGTAAGATAATTTGTCACCGTAACCAGACATAAGATTTCTACCATAAATAATTCCGTGATAATACCTGCCGTTGCTGGAAGCAATAAATTCGTCAGTTAAAAAATTGGCGGGTTGAACCGGATATTTACCTCCATTATCCCGTACGAGATAACCACCACCATCGCCTTTGTCACCGTGACAAATTCCACAATAGATATTATATAATCCTTCTGCTTTTTTAAGACCTGCGTCTGTAATAGGAAATGGATTTTTAACTATGTCATTTATGGCACGGATTCTTTCATCTTCTGTATCTGAATAATAATATGGCATAGCGCCATTGGCTTGCAAAGCAATACCCTGATGGGAACCAGAAGATCCAAATCCATAAATTCCGCCTACACTACCCCTGGCGATCGTTCCTTTAGTCGGAATTCTGGGTTGAACCATTTTGTGAAGATCACCTTCACTGCCCCATCGGTTATTATAATAATACCCATAGGTGTTGGCTTCATATGCTATAGAATGGGCCATATCCGGCATATATTCACTTCCTGTAACATTTTTGCCCGGCTGCTGGCAAGAGAAAATGGAAAATACCGTTAGGATACTTAAAACCCAATACAATGAAATACTCTTATTGATCATAGTATTTTTGATTATATTGATTTATGATTAATTTCAACTGCTCCTGTTTGTTTCAACAAAGAAATAGCTTTGTCTTCATTGACGGTTGCCTTGTCAAAAGCAAGACAAAATTTATCGTCAGTGATTCGGTCATCAAGATGTTTATTGACTACTCCGGGCCCGAGACCATTGACAATATAAAAAGTCACGGTCATACCTATGGCAGCAAATAATACTGTCATTTCAAAAGTGATGGGTATAAATGCCGGAACGGACCAATATGGTTTACCTCCAAATACATTAGGCCAGTCTTTTGTAAAAATCCACGTCATTCCTAAAAATGCAGTCAATGTACCCAAAGCACCGTAAATAAATCCTGCAATGTGCAATCTTGACTCTTCCAGTCCTAAAACCGGATCAAGACCATGCACAGGGAATGGGGTGAATACATCATATATATCCAAATGCCCCGCTTTGGCTTCTTTTACTGCGCGAATCAAATCTTCTTCATCATTGTATAAACCGAATACGATTTCTTTGTGATTACTTGCCATTATACGTTATTATAATTTTAAGAAATTTAATGTGATTCATGGTGATGGTGATGAGCTTTTGGTGCATTTTCACCAACATACTGATCTCCTCCTGTTTTTAAAATATGTTTTACTTCGGCCACGGCCACTACTGGAGCTACTCTTGTAAAAATCAGGAAACATGTAAAAAACAGTCCAAAGGTTCCAAGATAGATTCCTATTTCAACCCATGAAGGAGAATACAAACTCCAGCTAGACGGTAAATAGTCTCTAGCCAGCGTTGTAGCTATAATAACAAATCTCTCAAACCACATTCCAATGTTAATAAAAATGGACATTAAAAAAGTGATGGTTATATTTCTTCTCCATGATTTTTTCCAGAATAACTGAGGGGAAACAACATTACAAAACATCATTCCGAAATACGACCACCAGTAAGGACCTAGTGCTCTGTTGAAAAAAGCAAATTGTTCATAAACATAACCTGAGTACCAGGCAATAAATAATTCAGTCAGATAGGCAACTCCAACAATGGAACCAGTTACCAGAATGACCTTATTCATTGATTCTATATGTTCAATAGTGATATAATCTTCAAGTTTTAATAATTTTCTTGTAATAATCATGAGGGTCAAAACCATAGCAAAACCTGAAAAAATCGCTCCCGCTACAAAGTAAGGAGGGAAAATAGTTGTGTGCCAGCCCGGAATAACTGAAGTGGCGAAGTCGAAACTTACTATGGTGTGTACCGATAGTACCAGTGGTGTTGACAAACCGGCCAAAACAAGGGATAATGATTCCCATCTTTGCCAGTGTTTTGCTGAACCTGTCCATCCGAATGAAAGTGTATTATATATTTTTCTTCTCATTCCTTTTGCTCTGTCTCTGATGGTTGCAAAATCAGGAACCAAACCTGTGTACCAAAATAATAAAGAAACGGTAAGATAGGTAGATATGGCAAATACGTCCCAAAGAAGTGGCGAGTTAAAGTTTGGCCACAAGGGTCCTCTTGTATTTGGGTAAGGCAAAATAAACATACCCAACCAAATTCTTCCCATATGAATCAAAGGAAATAATCCGGCACACATTACCGCAAATATGGTCATCGCTTCTGCTGCACGGTTTACCCCTGTTCTCCATTTTTGTCTGAATAAAAGCAAAATGGCAGAAATCAGGGTACCTGCGTGACCTATACCGATCCACCAAACAAAGTTGGTAATATCCCAACCCCAGTTCACAGTTCTATTCAGGTTCCACGAACCAATACCCACGTAAATAGTCCATAGGATACAAAATACCCCGTAAGCCAAAACGGCAACAGAGATTATAAAACCTATTGTCCAGGCTTTTGTGGGAGCCTTTTCGGTTGGTGAAATCAAATCCTCCGTAATCTGGTGATAGGTTTTATGACCTGTGACCAGCGGTTTTCTGATTGGACTTACGACAGCACTCATTATTTGTATTTTGTTTTTGTCTTTAAAAAATTATGCGTCTAATGATTTATCTCTGTTATTCACTTTCATGGTGTAGGTAACGGATGACCTGACATTGATTTCCTCCAGAGCTATGTAATTAAGCGGAGACTCCAGCTTATTGGACAATAAGTCATCTTTATGATTCATGTCTCCAAAAGTAATCGCCCCTGTAGGACAAGAAGTCTGACAAGCAGTCTTGACGTCCCCATCTACCAAAGACCTTCCTTCTACTTTTGCTGCAAGTTTTCCTTCCTGAATTCTTTGAACACAGAAGCTACATTTTTCGATTACACCTCTGGATCGAACTGTCACATCTGGATTTAAAACCATTCTTGTAAGGTTATCGGCTCCAAATGGAGTACTTTCAGCTGCAACTTTTGGTTGATTGCCCGGGAATATATCTGCCGTGGTATAATCCAGCCAATTAAATCTCCTTACTTTGTAAGGACAGTTGTTGGCACAATATCGGGTTCCGATACATCTGTTATAAGCCATTTGATTCAATCCTTCAGAAGAGTGGTTACTCGCATTTACAGGACAAACATTTTCACAAGGAGCATTGTCACAATGCTGACACATCATGGGTTGATAAATTGTATTCGGATTTTCAACGTCTCCGTAAAAATATCTGTCGATACGCAACCAGGACATTTCATGGTGTCTTGCCACTTCATGTTTACCTACAACAGGTACATTATTTTCCGCCATACAAGCTACCGTACAAGCACCGCATCCTATACAAGCATTAAGGTCTACATGCATTCCCCAATGATGACCCAATTTATAATTATGGTCAAATCCGCGATATATTTGCTGCTCATTAAGATGCTGAGCATGTTTTCTTTTTTTGGTGAGGCCTTCAATACTATTTGCAAGGTCATTTACATGGGCAGTATACACTACTGATCTTTCTGTTAACGCTCCCTGAAACCCCTTTACTCCTGTAAAATAATCAAAAAATACAAGTGCTGCCTCATCCGCATTGATTTCTTTTCCGGTAGCTGTGTCAATTCCTTTTACACCGATAGTGTGGTGGTATTGCACACAAGAAAAATCTTTTTCTTCACCCGTTTTTTGACTAATACTGACATTGGTATTAAAATTCTGGCGATATCCGTTCATTAATAAAACATCCGGATTAATATTGACACCTATATTGTTGCCGGTGGCTCCTGCTCCTGTTCTTCCGTACCCCAAAGCAATGGCTACCGTTCCCGGCATCTGACCAAATTGTTGCATAACAGGTACTGTATATTTAGATGCTCCAATATTTAATTCTACCAGGTCTCCATCTTTAAGATCCTGAAAGCCAACCATTGTTTTGACCCCGTCAAAATTGACAGGCACGGCAAGATAATTCCCCCAGGTTGTACGTGTGACCGGGTCAGGCATCTCCATAAGCCATGGATTGGAAGCATATTGTCCATTTCCGATGTGTACCGTTTCAAAAAAGGAAATTTCAAGCTCTTTTCCTGACGGTTTTGTAATATCACCTGAAATTGTAACCGCAGTAAATGAATTGGAACCTGAACTTTTATCCAAATTAAAAACACCGTCATGAACACAGGAATCCCAAAATCCAGTAAAAGATGAAACTTTATTCTGAACCGGGAAAACAGTATTTTTCCAATTATTTTTAACATACTCGTAATAAGGCTGAGGATTGATTTTGTCCACATTGGCACTTTCCGCCCATATCAAAAGTGAAAGTTCTGCTTGTCTTGTGTCAAACAATGGTGCAATAGTAGGTTGTATTAAGGAAAACATTCCTTCTTTTGCTTCCACGTCTCCCCAACTTTCCAGAAAATGGTGTCCGGGAGCTATGATGTCACACAATTCTGTGGTTTCATCTACCGTGCCATTGAAGGAAACTTTATTTTTAACCTTTGCCAGAGCTCCTGCAAAATCTTTCGCCATGGGTGCATCATATGCCGGATTTGCATTCATCACTATGATCAAATCTACACTTCCTGCTTTCATTTCTGTAACCAATGCAGCAAAATCAGCATCACTGCCTTGTGCCTGATGGGAAGTTACCGACATATTTATGGTCGTGCCATAATTACCTAAAACATTATTTATAGCGTTGACCATTAATTGTTCGGCAACAACATTTGAACCTGATACCACGAGGCCGGCTCCCGGATTTGCCTTCAACTCTCCGCCAACTTTGGTAAGTGCTTTTTTGGCTTTGTCATTAAGACCTGAGGTAGAGATATTTCCTCCTACAATGGTATTATACAGATGAGCAATAGCCACTCCCTGCTCGGATGGTTTTACCAGAATTCTATTGTCTGCATTGGAACCTGTCATAGACATATGGCTTTCTACCTGAATATGTCTGGACATTTTTGCTTTGGTTACATCATCTATTCTTCTGTTCTTTATATAATCACCGGCAAACTCTATTGGGGATATCCAGGTGCCTAAAAAATCTGCATTAAAAGAAACGATGACGTTTGCCTTATCAAAATGATAAGAAGGAACCGCTCTTTTTCCGAAATTTTGAGCATTCGCTTCCAACAATGCACTATAAGAAACAGGGTCATACACTACCCATTTTGCGTTGGGATATTTGGCAGAAAATTCAGACAAAGCTTTTTTGGAACTTGGACTCATATTGGTGTTAGAGACAATTCTTATATTTCCTGAACTCTGACAAGTCGTCATCATCATCTTGTCCACATCTGCCCATGAGGAACTTTTCCAACCTTCATTGCCTTTCATCAAGGGAGAAGCAACCCTGTTTGTATCGTAAAGACTTAATACTGACGCCTGTGTTCTGGCGGAAGTTCCTCCCTTAGTCAGAGGAGATAAATCGTTACCTTCAATTTTAATAGGTCTGCCCTCTCTTGTTTTAACAAGAATGGAACAAAAATCACCTCCGTTTACAAAACTGGATGCGTAATAATTAGCTACACCCGGAACAATGGCCTCAGGTTTAACTACGTAAGGTATCGCACGTTTTACAGGAATGTCACAACCGGCAGCTACCGTAGCTGCACCAAGACCAAATCCTAAAAACTTTAAAAAATCCCTTCTGTTTCCCGCAAGATGTTCAGTCATGTCAGCGGCCGTAACAGCTTGTTGAGATACTTCCAGATTGGATTCAGCAATAAAATCTTTATCGTTTTCCAAATCTTTTTGTCCTATCCAAATATTGTCTATCTGATGTTTCATTATATAGTAAATATTATATGATGTTATGGATTTTTTAAATTAATAGTGACACTTTTGACACTCAAGACCGCCTATATCAGCGACGGTCACTTTTTCCCTCTTCCCGGATGCCAATTCTTCATGGAATCTTGTATAATCGGCATAATAAGGATTATCTTTAAATTTTACTTCTGTTTGTCTGTGACAATTAATACACCATCCCATAGAAAGAGGAGATGCCTGTGCAAGTACCTCCATGGTTTCAACTTTGCCGTGACAAGTCTGACATTGCAGTTTACCAACGGTTACGTGTTGGGCATGGTTAAAATATACGTGATCCGGTAAATTGTGGATTCTTGTCCATTCAATAGGTCCCTGAACTTGTTTTTTCTGGTCATTCGTTAATGACTTAACCAGATCTCTCCATTGTTTATCGACAACTTTGACTCCTTCTGTATCACGGTCAGCCAGTTCCTTAGCCACTTTCTACTGATCACCCATCCATCTGGTGTAGATGGCTTTTATTTCTTCTTCCGATTTCGCGCCATAGTTTTCAATATATGTGTTTGTTGTCGGGTCATAACCTATAGATGCAAATATTTTAGAAATTTCAGCGGTTCCATATAGTGACCCGACCTTGATGGCGCGATGACAATTCATACATGTATTTGCACTGGGAATACTTGACTGTTTCGACTTCCTTGCACTATCATGACAATATTGACAATCAATTTTGTGCAGACCCGCATGTGTTTCATGCGAAAATTTGATAGGCTGATCGGGCGCGTAACCTTCCTGTCTGCCCAGATTGGTTGCATTGTTTACGGTTGTATAAGAGCCCAAAACAACGGCTGCAAAAATCAGAAAAGTAACCACTCCTTTTGAAGTAAGAATCTGCCAGATGGTTTTTTTCTCATATTCCTCACCCTCTTTGGCAGCAGAAATTTGTTTAAGATTTAATATAATTTTGGTCAGCAGCAAAGACAGTCCAGCTAAAATAGCAGCAATGATGAGATACATTGGTAAATTACTCTTCTCTTCTACAGGTCCTTTTGCTACAGCATCCGTTTTGGCAGGAGCTCCGTAAGTTCCGTCCGCTACCCCATTGATGTAAGCCATCATAGATCCAATCTCATCGTCAGTAAGATTAGGAAAGGCCGTCATCACTGTTGGTTTGTATTGGTTCCAAAGTTCAACTGCTCTGGGGTGTCCTTCCGCTATTAAAGCCTGAGAATTTCTTATCCATGCGTACAATGCGGCATCATCTCCCCACCTCTCCTGGGCACCTGCCAATGCAGGCCCTGTAGCAGCAGAGCGCATGTCTTTGGCGTGACATGCCGCACAATAACTTTTAAAAAGCTCTTTTCCGGCATCAGGGCTTACCTGTGCTGAAAGTGAGGATAAGGCAAATAAACTTATAATTGCCAGTATTAAGTTGAATTTCAGATGCTTGTAAATCATCGTCGAAGATCTTTGTGGTTTGTTATTCCTATGAGTAAGAAAAAGTGTGAATATTTTCTTAAAATTTGAGCACAAAAATATAATTGTCTTTGATTAAAATGAATTTTTCCGTCAAGTTTTAATTTATTTAGAATTCATCTAAATTAATACACTACGCTTGTTTTTTTGTATTAAGTCAAAAATGAAGATTTTATATAAATTTATTTAAATATTTTTAAAATATTATGTGGCAAATTTGAAGGAATTTCATATTTAATATTTTTTAATATAAAAAATGAATATATGTATATTTACGATAAACAGTTTGCAAATATGAAAACCAACGTTAAATTTTATTAAGATTTCCGCAAGGATGTAATTTAAATGGTAATATTGCAAAAATTTTGGACATTTGAAAAAGTTGATCATTATAGGTTTGTCTATTATATTATTCAATCGTTGTCTGCAGGCTCAATCCGATACTAAAACAATTAAATCAACCCCTTCGGACTCAACCCACTCTGGATTAACCATGAAGACCTTTTCTTATTTTTCTCCTGAGGACAAGTACCAGATAAAAATTGAAACAGATACAAACATCCAACACGAATTCAGCAGGTTCGACCCAACAAAAAAATTCGGAAATGAACATATTACACTTGGAAATTTATTTTCACCTGCTTACCGTTTGCTTTTCAAACAAGAACCCAATCTAATATTTAATCACGGATTTGAAGCTTATCAACCTTATAAGTATACCTTTCAGAATTACCGGTTTTATACTTCAAAACAACCTCTGACAGAAGTTTTTTTTTCACAGTTTTCAAACCAGCTCAATTTTTCAGCCGGAGCAAAAGTGGCCATTCCTTTTGCAAATGGCTGGAACTTTAGCCTGGATTATTTCAGGGTTTCACAACAGGGATTTTATCGGTCTCAATCCGTGAAATCAACAAACCTGACTACAGGGATGAAGTATCAGAGCAATAAAGATAGATATAGTTTTATTATTTCTTACATTCAGCATGTTCAGGATGAAAAAAACAACGGTGGTATTAAAAATGAAAGTGATCTTATATCATTTCCATTACGCGGTTCTGTGCCCACCAATATTGAAAATGCACAGACAAGACATCAATCCAGAACATACTCTATTGTACAATATTTAAGACTGGCAGGAAACCAGAAATGGAAATTGTTTATTCACAATACCATCAACTTTGAACCTTCCTATTTTAAGTATGCACATGCTACGAAAGCTCAAGACACCTCGTACTACGGGTCGTTTCTATTTGATGTCCGGGGAGTCAGAAGATACACTGACATTGATCACACTATGGTCAATTTATTTATCCATGGTGAAAACAATACCGAGTTAAAAGGTAAGGCAGGAATTCAGTTTGATGCCTTCAACATCAATGACCAGAGTGTAATACGGAAAAGGAGAGACATCTCATTGATTTTTTCAGGGGACCTGCCCTTTTTTAATTCGCTTATACTAAAAACAAAAGGACTACTCGGAATAGGAAATAATGCCGGAAATTTTAATATCGAATCTTCCCTGAATATTGACATTGGTAAATGGGCTATCCTGGAAGGAGGAGGACAAATCTATCTTTCAGAACCCACTTACGCACAGGAAAATCTTATTTTGAATGACAGAATTTTATTTATCAAATCTTTTAAAAAATCATTCGGAACAAAATTTTATGGCACTTTAAAAATACCATTTACCAAAACAACCATTTCCGCCATCCAAAACTTAACTACCAATCCTGTTTTTTGGCAAACGGTCTCCGACCCAAAAGGAAGAATAGATATTGAAAGTACTCAATCCGACCAAGTTTTAACTTACACCTCCCTTCAAATTTTTCAAAATATCCGAATAGCCAATATTGACTTTAACCACGGCATATTTTTTCAGATATTCAACCAAAATCTTTACCATCTTCCTACGTGGTACAGTGTTCACCAACTTTACTGGAATCCAAAAATTTTCAAAAAAGCCTTATTGCTAAGTATTGGCGGGGAAGCGAGGTTTATTCCTCTTCATAAAGGTGTAGGTTTCAGCCCCTTACATGGTCAGTTTTTCACAGACAACTCCTCTGAGTTTCCACTTTTTCCAGACTTTGACCTGATTCTGAATGCCAAAATTAAAACGTTCAGAATTTCATTATCCATTGAAAATGCGGGACAATGGTTTTCCGAAAAACAAAACTTTGATGTCAGGGACTATCCAAGGCTGGACCCATTACTCAGGTTTTCTGTCAGGTGGCAATTTGTACAATAAAAATTTTAAAGGTAAATCAAAAAAGTCAGATTATCCGGGGACTGCCTTTTAAAGTCCATTTTTTAAGAACAATAAACCTGGCAAACATTTCTTCTTTATACCAACCAATTGACCTTGTTTTTGTAATCATATTTACATGAGCCACATTTTTATAGGCATAATTTTCCATATCTTTCATAGTTTTCCATATGGAGAATGTAGCCTGAAACCTAAAGGGCCACTCCCCTATTCCAACAGACAAAATATGGCCCGGTGCTTCAGAAACCAGTCTGCTTACTTCCGGAACATGTTTATGAAAGGTCAGAATATTTTTCCATTTGATGGTTGCCCTTGTGATGACAGCCAATTGATTTCCGTCATTTTCTGTATCCAATACGGTAAAAGGTTGTTTGCCACCCCATGTACCATGAACCTGTTTTGGCTGAAGGTGATATACTTCAATTTCTTTCGCCAAAAAATGATACAACTCGAAAACAAGGTTTGTGCGCAAACATTGAACAAAATCCTGTTCTGAATCCCAAATTGACAGATAACTATACCTTGCAAAATCAGGTTTTATATCAAATCCTAATCCCCCTCCGCTTCCCATTAATTTAAAAAAAAGATACCCTGCTTTTTTGGTGGTTAGGGGAATTATAGCCATGGCCATCAATGCCAATAATTTCGAAAAAAATCCTTCAAAACGACAAAAAACAATTACAGTATATGGAGAAGATATTGAGGCCATTCTAGGTAAAAATCATATTTCAGATTAAATTAGTCATTTTAAATCTATTTACTGCAAACATTCACCTGTAACAATTGTTTCGAAACACTTTTATAATTTGAAATGACTAAAACCTCAAATAAATGTATTGTCATAGGAGCTGGTATAGCCGGCATAGCTGCTGCAATCCGCGTTCGACTTCTCGGTTATGAGGTAGATGTGTATGAAAAAAATAATTTCGCCGGAGGAAAACTGACTTCTTTTTCAAAGGATGGTTTTCATTTTGACGCAGGTCCTTCTCTGTTTACAGAACCTGAAAATGTACTTGAACTTTTTGACCTGGCGGGTGAAAAACCAAATGATTATTTCACCTTTAGTGAGGTCCCGGTTTCTTGCCACTATTTTTACAGCGATGGTACAAACCTAAAAGCATATACAGATCTTTCATTATTCGCAGACGAAATTGAAACCAAGTTAGGCGAAAACCGAAAGCATTTGTTGTCCTATGCGAAGGATGCAGCAGAAAGTTATGAAAATATAGGACATCTTTTCCTGGACTATTCCCTGCATGATCTCAGCCTTTTCCCTTTTAAAAAAGTTGGAAAAGCGCTTCAAAAAACGAAATGGTCGTATTTGTTTTCCACATTACATGATTACAACAAAAATCGTTTCAGCAACCCGAAAACGGTCCAGTTATTTGACAGATTTGCTACCTATAATGGAAGTAATCCTTTCAAAGCCCCCGGAATGCTCAGCATGATACCACATCTGGAATTGGGAAAAGGCACGTTTTATCCCCATAACGGAATGATATCCATAACGCGCGCTCTAACACTACTGGCTAAAAAAACAGGTGTACAGTTTTACTTTGAATCTCTTGTTCAGAAAATAAAAGTTGAGGCAAATAAAGCTGAAGGTATCATGGTTAATAATACTTTCAAAAAAGCAGACATTGTCATTTCAAATATGGATGTTTATTACGTATATGACAAGTTACTGGGTCATCAATCCAAAGCCAAAGAAATATTAAAACAGGAACGGTCCTCAAGTGCCTTTATTTTTTATTGGGGAATCAAAAAAATATTTAAAGAACTGGGTTTGCACAACATATTTTTTAGTGATGATTACAGAAAAGAGTTTTCTTCTATTTTTAACGATAAAAAAATATGTGAAGATCCCACAGTTTATATAAATATCACCAGTAAAATGGATCCCTCACATGCATCTGAGGGTATGGAAAACTGGTTTGTAATGGTCAATACTTTCCACCACACAAATGAGGACTGGGCAGTGCTCAAAAAAACTATAAAAACCAAAGTACTTCATAAGCTGAGTTCGATATTAAAAACAGATATTGCTTCACTGATAGTGTCTGAAGAAACGCTTGATCCTTTAGTTATTCAGGAAAGGACGCTTAGCCATACAGGAAGTTTATATGGAACCAGTTCCAACAGTGCCATGGCCGCTTTTTTGAGACATCCAAACTTTTCAAAAGAAATCAAAAACCTTTATTTTACCGGTGGCAGCGTTCATCCCGGTGGTGGCATTCCCTTATGTCTCAGAAGCGCAAAAATAGTTGGTTCGCTCATTGAAAAATATCAATATGCCCGGTAAAACAAAAATATTGGCAGGTGTGGCACTACTTTTTCATGTTGCAGGAGCCTTCGGATTGAAGTCAGATTACAGGGAATGGTTTATTTCTGCAACGCCATTTACTTTAATCCTAATGACAATTCTGACCATAATTTCTGTGGATCCTAAAGACAAATCATTTTATTTATTTATGATTATGTCAGGAATAACCGGATTTATTGTAGAGTGTGTCGGGGTTAATACTGGAAATTTATTCGGTGATTACGTTTACGGCCCCACATTTGGAATAAAAATATGGAATGTACCTTTATTGATAGGCGTCTTGTGGTTTTTGACCATGTATTTGGGAATTAACACCATAAAATTAATGAATGCATATTATGCTAAACCATTTTCAGCCTTGACTACATCTTTGCTTTCTGCCTCCCTTATCACCTTGTATGATATTATACTTGAACCTGCCGCTGTAAATCTGGGATATTGGGAATGGACTAAAGGAGAGATTCCCATATTTAATTATATTACATGGTGGACAGTAAGTTTTATAATCGTACTTATATCGGAAATATTTTTTCCCATTAAAAAATTTACTGTATTTCCTTTCCTTTTATTGTATATTCAAATTGCTTTTTATATTGTGCAATATTTATAGTTCAACCATATGATTTGAACAAAATTAACGGTTTTGAGGTAGCCAAATATCGTTCTGAAGGATATATTTTCTATTCCGGAACAACATATTTTTCCAAAGATCACCGGTTATAAATTCTCCTCCAAGACTTTTAAGATAGTCATTAGGCTGCTGACAATCAATCACAAAAAAACCCTCTTCTGCGAGTCGTGAAGCAAGTTTGATAAATCCGAATTTGGAAGCATTTGGAACCAGAGAAAACATAGATTCTCCAAAAAATATTTTTCCGATTTTAACCCCGTACAGCCCGCCTACCAGACTATCGCCATCCCAAACTTCAACACTCGACGCAAAACCTGCATAAAATAATTCAGTATATGAATAAATAATGTCTTCATTAATCCATGTACCTTCCTGTCCTTTTCGCGGAGCCATTTCACAACTTCTGATAACGGATTCAAAACACTGGTCAAATGTCACTCTAAATCTGTTCTGATTAAAGTACACTTTCATACTTTTTGCCACCTTGACATTTTCAGGAAAAATGACAAACCTGGGAACAGGATTCCACCATATTATTGGTTCATGTTCATAATTATACCATGGAAAAATACCGTATAAATAGGCTGTAAATAAAGACTTTTTATCAAGTACACCACCTACAGCCAAAATACCATAGCGGTTGACACAATCAGGATGAGGAAAAATATAGTCATCCTCAACAAACAACATAAAAGAAATTTTGCCACATCAGGAAAAACATCAATCCGCCATAACGGTCTCAATAACAGCAGAAAGCCCCCTGTCTACCAGTGCATCTTTTAATGGTTTTAAAACATCAAAATCTCCGGTTTTAACGGTAGCCTTCCCTTTAAAGTGTATGAGCATTGAAAGTTGTTCCGACTGCTCCCTTGTATGTTTACATACTTCTACAAAACACTGAATGACCCAATCAAATGTATTGTGATCGTCGTTGTATACAATCAACTGAGATTCAAAGCCAGAGGTAGTGTCATCCTCTACCAATACATCTTCTTCAACGTCAAATAATGGTTTTGTATTCATACTTCAAAATGAATGTTTACTAATGCAAAGTTTTCAGGGTTTCCTGAATGGCTGCAAAGTTAGGAAGTTCTCCGGCATTTTCCAAAATTTCCGCATAACGGATCACACCTTTTTTATCCACTACAAATGCAGATCTTTTAGAAACACCCTTCATACCCAAAATCCAGTTTTCATAAAGTGTTCCATATTTTCCTCCTGCTTCTTTATTGAAATCAGATAGTAATGGAAAGTTATAATTTTCCTGTTCCTTAAATTTGGCTAATGAAGCAAAAGCGTCTACTGATATAGCAATAACATTTGCATCCAATGTGCTATATATATTGTAATTATCTCTTATAGAGCATAGTTCTGTGGTACAGGTGCCGGTAAATGCAAGAGGGAAAAATAATATGACAGTATTTTTATCCCGATTTTCTGACAGAGTGTACATAGTTTTGTCACTTGCCGGCAACGTAAAGTCCGGTGCGTTATCTCCTGGCTGAAGTTTCATAATAAGGGTTTTAATTTTTAAAAAAAGTAAACAGATACGTCCGGCTTAAAGTTCAATTATTGTACATTTTATTCATTATTTTTTGATTTTATGTTGTACTTTACTGCATTTGAGCCCTTAATTTTAAGCCATAAAAAAAGGGACTGTAAAATTGTACAGTCCCTTATCCGGTTAATAACCTAAAATTATATTGAATTTATAGAACTATTTTACTTTTTTACTCCATTCAGCTATAGAGTCATTATTCATTTTGATATAGTCATTATTAGCCGCTTCTGTTGCAAGCTTTAAAGACTCTTTTGCAGAATTTACTGCTGCTTTATAGTTGCCCATATCCGCTTCAAGGAGTGATTTCTGTCTTAAGTGCCAAAATTTATTATTGCCCATAGACACCGATTTTTCCATCCAGATCATGGCTTGTGACAAATCTTTTTTTGACTCTCTGTAATATCGCGCTGCATTGTAATAATCATTTGCTGTAGGTCCGGCCATTACTTGTGTAATATTGGCACTTACTTTTTTGTCTGTAGGAACCTCAATTTTAACAGGAACATTCAGGTTTTCCCACAAAATTTCAAGATGACATGAAGAGCTGGTTATATTTGCAATATTGAGGGTAAACGTTTCTACTGTATTGTTCAACATAACCGGAGTAACACTTAATTTAACTGCTACTAATGAATCTACCCATGTTTCAGGAACACCCCAGTTTTCTGTATTTTTATAAAAAAACACTTCCCAATTACCTATCGTCGGTTTTGCAAATATGGAATAACTCCCCTTTGTCAGGGTAGCTCCGCTGATCATAACATCATCACTAAATGTAATGATGGAGTTTTTATTAGCCCCGGTTCTCCACATGGTGTTGAATGGTACTAAATCTCCGTAAATTTTTCTATTGTTTTTACTTGGTCTTGAATATTCCAGATTTATGGTTGTCAGACCAACAGTACTTTCTGATTTTGTTAAAGGACTCGCTGCCGGAGTTTTGATTTGCGCAAATGCATAATTAACTAAAAATAAAAAGCTTAATGCGGATACTACGTTTTTCATTGATTTAAATTTTGTTTTAGAAATGATTACAAATGAAATGATTATACTGAAAAAAGGTTGATTTATTATTTGGAATTGGACGTTAAATTTTTGTTAAAATATTAAAAATCTATTAGCTATATATGTAGGTAATGATATTTATTGCAACAATTTTTTCATCTATATACATGAAAATAAAATTGAAAAATATTTAATAATATTATGCCTCAAGCCGGCTGGGCTCTTACTTTTTTCATTGACAAAAAAGTAAGCAAAAAGTCTAGGCCTAAAAAAGGTGATTGCAAGCACCGTTCACTTTCAAATCTTCATGCTTTTTCTTTTGCACAGTCAAGGAATTACTTAGGAGTTAGTAGATTTTATAGCAAAAGACGCAATTTCGATTTTTCGTTCACTATCACTGGTTTTAGGCCACTTCGCCAAAAGGTCAACATTACAGCAATATGGAAAAGAGGAACACTTATATTTTCAATGACTTTTTGATACTGTCCGTCATCGCCATTTGTTCGTCTTCATCAATAAATTCAAGGTCTGCATCTTTTTCCCATATTTCCATTTCACAGGGCCGGCAATTAAATTTGAGCTGATACCACAAATCTCCTGCCTGAGGGTTAATGGTTCTTTCACTTTTTCGCCCATGGTTGCTCTTTGAAAGCGGGCACATTTTCCTAGTTCGTATTTGACACAGTATTTAGTCACCATAACCCTTGATTTTCCCGGATCCCACTGCAGTTCGAAAGCTTTTTCAATTTCTTTTACGCCGTGCCGGTGGTAAAAATTACGTGCCAGTTGATTGGAAACGTTGTAGGTAAAATCCAGTTCTTTGACAGGATATGGGTGGTCGGTTTTTGTAACCGAAATTTCTGTTCTTTTGTATCCGGATATCCTTGTTTCTGTCAGATCTTCCAATACTTTTCTGCGCATTTCATTGAGAACAGATGTAGGTAAAAACCAGGGACTGGAAATGTCAACCTGGATGTCGTCTGCAATAAAAACGGTATTTCCTGTTTTGGCCAAAGGCGCCTTTATGTTGGGAATGGCCGATTCAACATTTTTTGCTGGTATTTTTTCTGTCAAAAGTTCCGTTTCACTAAAATGCCCGTCCTCGTCGGTTGCGCGCAATAAAAATCCGTTTGTAGTTTCAGAAAAAGTAAATGTAACGCCGATTTTTCGGATGGCACTTTTTTCCTGTTCCACCATTTTGATAAACTCTGCGTCGGAATTCCTGTATATCACTGTTCCGGGAGTGATATTTTTAGGCATATTCAGCACTATCACATCGTTGACAATAATATTTATTTGAGCACCGTCAGCATCTCCGTTTGCATTGATAAAACAAAGGCCATCACCGTTATTCAGTAATTCATAATTTTCAATTATATAACCATTGGCTTTGCTTTCCACTACTTTTCCAATGTACTGTCCCTTGGATTTTGGCGTTTCCCAGCTTCCGATTTTTTCTTTTCTTTTATTGACAAAATAATCGGTGTATCCGCGGTTGAATGATTTATCGAGTTGTGGTTCGAACTGATAATAAGTCCTTCCTGAAGAAGCCTTTGTATATTCATCAGGGTTTTTTGCGAGGAAATCATCCAGCCTCTGACGAAGGTAAGACACGTTGTTTTTAACGTACACGATATCCTTAAGACGTCCCTCAATTTTGAAAGAAGTGATTCCGGCTTCAATAAGCTCGGGCAACATATCAGAGAGGTCGAGATCCTTAATGGAAAGAAGGTGACTGCTTTGTTTCAGTACTTTTCCATTACCATCCACGAGTTCATAGGGCAGCCGGCAATTCTGAGCACATGAGCCTCGGTTGGCGGATCTTTCCCCGTTGGCCACACTCATATAACAATTGCCGCTGAAAGAGACGCACAAAGCACCGGAAACAAAAAATTCAAGTTCGGCGTCCGACGCATGCCTGATTTCCCGGATCTGGTCGAGATTTAATTCGCGGGCCAGCACTACCCTTTTTATGCCGGCATCTTTCAAAAATTTTACATGTTGCGGATCGCGGTTGTTTGCCTGAGTACTGGCATGGAGCACGATGGGAGGCAGTTTCATTTCAAGTATGCCCATATCCTGAATAATGATGGCATCCACTCCGGTTTCGTATAGTTGCCAGATCAGTTTTCGGCAGGTTTCCAATTCGTTGTCATAAAGAATGGTATTGACCACTACAAATACCTGCGCTTTAAACAGATGTGCGTATTGAACCATAGAGGCGATATCATCCAGAGAATTAGTGGCATTGGTCCGGGCACCAAACTGAGGGGCGCCTATATAAACGGCATCAGCACCGGCATTGATAGCTGCAATCCCCTGCACCAGGTTTTTGGCGGGAGCCAGAATTTCAATTTTCTGCTTCATTCAGGAAAAAATTTTTGAAGGTGCAAAGGTACATAAAGTTTTGGAGATGAAAAGGAGAGTGAAAATGCATTGCCTTGACCTAATAATGATATACACTTATTTTTTGTTAAGCCATTCCCAAAAAAAACTCGTTTAAACATAAAAATGACTAAGAAAACAAAATGACTACTATTTTAATATTTGAAAATAGCAAAGAACCTGACTTTGAAATAACTACCTTATTCCCTTTATAAAATTGTATTTTACACTTCATCCGGATCATCCGGCATATGCCTCAACGGATCGGAAAAATGTATTTTTTTATCAACGATATTTTTATTGATCACTTCACACTCTGAAAGGCCGAATATGATAAATTTCTTTAAGGCGAGGATTTCATATGGGTCTTTGGAAATGGGCTCAACAAGATCGTTTCAGGCTTTCTCTTCGATGTTTTATATAAACGGTGTACCAATGATTTAGCCTGTAAACCTAAAAGGACAAAAACACTTTTTACCAAAATCGGGCTCTCGTCATGTACCTCTTCGTGAATGAACAAATGAATATGTTAAAACGTCTAAAAAAAACGATCTTTTTTGACCATTGACATTTTCCAAAATGCTTTGTGGCAATATTTTGAAGATTATTTTTTTAATACGTCAGGCTCTATATACCCAAAACTTTATCGATGGATGTTTTGATTTCCAGTAATGTCACTCTGTTAATATGGCCGATTTTTTCAATAAGTCTTTCATTTGAAAGGGAACGAATCTGAAAACAATCAATCGCAGAAGTTTTAGTGAGTCCGTTGGTGAGGTCGGGTTCTATTTTTACCATCCAGGAAGCCAATTCATAACGGTCTTTCCAATCTGTTACCGGAACAATTATTTTTAAGGGTAGTTTGCCCAACCTATTATCATTAACAACAATGGCAGGTCTTTTTTTCTGAATTTCAGCACCTTTTGTAGGGTCAAGGTCAATCAACCAAATTTCACTTTGTTTCATAAAATTCTTCAAAATCAAGAGCTGTAAAAGCTGTTAATTCTTTGTCAGTTGTATATTCCTTGTGAAGTTCATCAGCAGCCTGTTCCAAAGAAAGTTTAATTTCATCATTTTTGATGGACTTCAATGTTTCTTCTAACACAATAATCCTTTGCTTCAGAGGCAAACTTTTGATCTCTTTTATTATATCAGTCGTGTGCATAAAAATTTTTTTAGGTTATTATATGATTTTTCTAACCGGAGTTTCCAACACAAATATACAATATTTAGTTTCTAAATAATAAAAATTTCAGGTAAATGATTTTCCGGATTAATCACGAATGTCGCTCAGCTAGGTGTAATTTGCAACTAGATCTGAGTGATGTCGCGGCTGTGCCATGAAGTGATTTGTTACCTGATTTTTTATGTACTCTTATATCTTCTTTTGCTTTTTTAGAAAAACGTAATGATTAGTTACTCATATGCGATCAATAAAAGATTTAAGATCTTTCTTTTATACTTCAGTAAACTTTCTTTCTTTAATCTGTCTTTTGCTTTCCAATATCTTTTCTACAAACTCAGGATTGTATGTCTCTTCATCTGAAAACTCAAATTTAATTTTAAGAGCCTTTAAAAAAGCTTTGAGCGCATCTGACTGACTTTGTGAAGAGGAATGTACGATAACAACTTGTGGAGATTTCAAAAAATAAAATTACTTTTCAGAATACAAAGATACGCATAATTGAGAAAATATTATGTGAGATTTTGTAAAGTATATATATGGAATGGCAGATTTGAATGTATGGGTTTGCTTTGTAAAACTCTCCCGACCGTCGCCGTTTCGGCCTCCTGTCGGGTCAGACAAGTGCACCAGCGATGGCTTATAAAAATGTTGTAACACCTCCCAATACAGTGAGGAAGTTATCTACATCTTCTTCTACTACTCCTCATCCAGATCATCCAGCATATGGCTCAACGGATCAGAAAAATGTACTTTTTTATCAACGATATTTTTGCTGATGACTTCACTCTCTGAAAGTGCGAATATGATAAGTTCCTTTAGTGCGAGAATTTCATCGGGTCTTTGGAAACCAAATCTACCAGAGCACAGCGCTTTAGCATTGTACTTTTTACAAATAATGACCTCTGACAGAAAGTATATTGATAATACCTTCATCAACGTTATAAACGAGTCTGTGTTCTCTGTTAATTCTACGAGATCAACAACCGGAGAGAGAATGTTTGAGTAACTCGGGCCTACCTGTTCCCGTAAAAGGATGTTCAGAAATTTCAACTAAAAGTGTAAAAAGTTTATTTAGGACAACCTTATTGCCAGCTTTTTGTAAAGCATCAATATCTTGTTTCGCCTTATCCGTAAAGTCTAAAAAATAAGACATACTATAACCCTAAAAATTCTTTTAAGTTCTCTTTTTTTACCCTGGTCACTTTACCGTTTTTTACTTGCTCCTTACTTTCCAATATCTTTTCTACAAACTCAGGATTATACGTCTCTTCATCTGAAAACTCAAACTTAATCTTAAGAGCTTTTAAAAAAGCTTTGAGGGCATCGGCCTGATGTGCTGAAGAAGGGTGTGCGATAACAACTTGTGGAGTTTTCATAAAATAAAATTACTTTTCAGAATACAAAGATACACATAATTGAGAAAATATTATGTGAGATTTTGTAAAGTATGTATATGGAATGGCAGATTTGAATGTATGGGTTTGCTTTGTAAAACTCTCCCGATCGTCGCCGTTTCTGCCTCCTGTCGGGTCAGACAAGTGCACCAGCGATGGCTTATAAAAATGTTGTAACACCTTCCAATACAGTGAGGAAGTTATCTACATCTTCTTCTACTACTCCTCATCCAGATCATCCAGCATATGGCTCAGCGGATCAGAAAAATGTACTTTTTTATCCACAATATTTTTGCTGATCACTTCACTTTCAGAAAGGCCGAATATGATAAGTTCTTTTAAGGCGAGAATTTCATCAGGGTCTTTGGAAACCGGCTCAACAAGAGCATCCAGGCCTTTGATTTGTTGTAGTACATGTTTGTATTCTTTGTCTGTGGCATCGTTTAAGAGTTCGATGTAGTTGCCTCCGGCAAACCACGCTTTGACCACGCCGTATTCGTCCCTGATTTCGCGTTTCAGCTTTTTTTCAGGATTGGGAAACAATTCATTAAACAGTTTTTGGGCAGCTCCGAAAATAAAACTCATAGCCACGTTGTACAGTCCTTCCTGTTCGCCTTCATACAACAATTCGACCTTTCCGGTGATGGCGGGCACAACACCCCAGAAGTCGGTCAGTCTTGTGGTCGTGGTTTTCTCCTTATTTTTGATTCTACGCCTTTCCGCTGTACTGATGAGGTTTTCATAGGCACTCAGGCTTAAGCGAGCTGAAACACCGCTTTTATCATCGACGTAATCGCTTTCCCGCGCTTCAAAGCTGATCCACTCCAGAATGGTCTTGTGGATGTCCAATATCTTTACTGTTTTTTCCTGGTCCGGGTGAACCCTCGATTCAAGCGAGGTAATTTTTTTTGCCTCTTCGAGTGTTCTTGGGTAATGTGTCAATATCTGACTTTCAATCCTGTCTTTCAGTGGTGTAATAATACTTCCCCTGTTGGTATAATCTTCAGGATTGGCCGTAAAGACAAAAAATATGTCAAGCGGCAGCCTCATCTTAAATCCTCTGATCTGAATATCGCCTTCCTGCAATATATTAAACAAAGCTACCTGGATTCTGGGTTGCAGGTCGGGCAATTCGTTGATGACAAAAATGGACCGATGAGCTCTGGGAATCAATCCATAGTGTATGGCCTTGTCATCTGCATAGGACACTTTGAGATTGGCAGCCTTAATAGGATCTATATCTCCAATGAGATCGGCAACCGTCACATCCGGAGTTGCCAGTTTTTCGACATATCTTTCCGACCGATGAATCCACCTTACCGGAGTATTGTCGCCCATTTCTTCCAGCATTTTTCTGGCGGCATTGGATATAGGAAAAAAGGGATCTTCGTCCATCTCCACACCGTCAATAGCCGGCATGTATTCGTCCAGAAGCTGAATCATCAACCTGGCAATCCTTGTTTTAGCCTGACCTCTCAGCCCCAGAAGAAGAATATTGTGTCTCGACAAAATGGCCCTTTCCACGTCCGGTAAAACCGTATCCTCAAAACCGATAATTCCTTCAAATACTTTTTCTCCGTTTTCCCATTTTTTGATGAGATTTTCCCTGACTTCTTCTTTGATACTCCGGGAAACATATCCTGATTTTTTCAGCTGACCGAAGTTTTTTATATCCTTATGCAACATGGTAATTTTCTATTTTTTATTTCTTTTATTGTTCTTGTAATCCATAAATATAAATTCTCTCAGTCTTTTCAGTGATGAATAAAAGGCCTTCCCGTTATTAACTTTTGTGAAATTATCCACAAACTGCACCAGATAGGGATCTCTGGCAATCATAAAAGTGGTAATGGGGATTTTCAGTTTACGGCATGCCATCGCCAACGCCAGTGTCCTTGATAGAATTTTCCGGTCAAGGCCAAAACTATTCATATAATAGCCTTTCCCTTTTTTGATGCACGTAGGCTTTCCATCCGTAATCATCATAATCTGTTTGTTAGGGTTTTTCCGCTTTCGCAGAATATCCATGGCCAGTTCAAGCCCGGCAACGGTATTGGTATGGTAAGGACCCACCTGTAGGTAAGGAAGATCTTTGATTTCTATCTGCCAGGCATCATTTCCGAAAACGATGATGTCCAGTGTGTCTTTCGGGTATCGGTTGGTAATGAGTTCAGCGAGAGCCATAGCCACCTTTTTAGCCGGCGTAATCCTGTCCTCACCGTAAAGAATCATGGAATGTGAAATGTCTATCATCAATACCGTGCTGGTCTGTACCTGAAGAAATTTTTCGTAAAGATGAATATCTTCTTCCGCGAGGGTAAAATCATCAAAGCCATGATTTATTTGCGCTGAACGTATCGTTTCTGTGAAGGCAATATTGTCCAGATTGTCACCGAATTCAAAGGGTTTCATTTCAGCCGTACTTTCATCTCCCTTGCCCATAATGTTGGAAACGTGGTGCCCCACCCTCGTTTTTTTGAGTTGGTCAAATATTTCATCGAGCGCCTGGCGTCTCAGGGCAACTTCCAGTTTTGAAGTGATGACAGAGCTAGGAATACCGCCTTTTTTATTGTTGTCTTTGAGGTACCCTTTTTCGTAGAGATCCTTGATAAAATCAGCAATTCCGTAGTTTTTGTCTGTGAGATTATAGTGTTTGTCCAGTTCTGTAAGCCATGACAAAGCCTCCGACACATCGCCGGATGTATGGACGATCAAATCTTTAAAAATGGAAAACAACCTCTCAAAGGGATCGTTTTCATCATTGTTTTGTTTATCTGAAAATTGCCAGCCTATCATAAAGTATTGTAACAAAATGTACAACAGGCATATGATACCAATGTTTACCTGAAAAGCATCGTTAACAATTCAGCAAAGACATAATTGCCATTAAAAAGAGAATTTTTTCCGTTTACAATCCCATAATCGCACCTATCATGGTGGCAGAAAACAAGGATGCGATGCTACCTCCGATAAGGGCCAGTAAACCAAATTCCGATAAGGTTTTTCTTTGTCCGGGTGCCAGGGAGCCTATACCTCCAATCTGAATGCCTATGCTGGCAAAATTGGCAAAACCACAAAGCATGTAGGTCGCCATGATGACAGATTTGTTGTGGACAAGGTGAATGGCATTTTCCGGATTTTTTAACTCTGCGAGTTGGGTATAAGCAACAAATTCACTGGCTGCCAGTTTTATGCCCAGCAACTGTCCCATGACCATGATGTCGTCTGCTGCCACACCGATCAACCACATAAGAGGAGCAAATGTGATTCCCAGAATGGTTTCAATGGAAAGGCTTACATAATTGGTGTAATGCTGAATACCTCCGTTGATGCAGGCTTTATTGTCCGACAAACCGAATGTAATATCGTGCAATGACAAATCCCCTACCCAGTTGAGACCGAAGTTGGCCATGGCAATAAATGCTATAAAAACAAGCAACATAGCTCCTACATTTGCGGCCAGTTTCAGTCCTTCTGTTGTGCCATTGGCAATGGCGTCAAGGATATTGGAGCCGATTTTCTGACTGGATACACTTACGTTGGCATCAATATTTTCTGTCTGTGGGTATAATATTTTTGAAATCACAATGGCGCCGGGAGCCGCCATAACAGAAGCTGCAAGGAGGTGTTTGGCAAATTCAAGTCGTAACACAGGATCATCACCACCCAGAAAGGAAATGTAGGCTGCCATTACTGCCCCTGCAACGGTAGCCATTCCGCCCACCATGACAAGTAACATCTCCGACCTGTTCATACCTTCCAGATAAGCTTTGATCATAAGCGGTGCTTCCGTTTGCCCCAGAAAAATATTTCCGGTAACGGAAAGGCTTTCTGCCCCTGATATTTTAAGAAGTTTTGTAAAGACAATGGCCAGAGCCCTAACCACAAATTGTATAATGCCCAGATAAAACAGCAGGGAAGTCAAAGCGGAAAAAAAGACGATAGTCGGCAAAACCTGAAATAAAAAAATAAATCCGAAACTATTGACATCCAATAACTTATCACCTAATAAAAAGATGGTTCCCGCTTTTGTAAAATTAAGAATATTGACAAATATTCCCCCTATAAATTCAAAAAGGTTTTTGATAAAAGTAATCTTTAATACACTCAATGCCAGTACCAGCTGTATAAAAAGACCTATTCCTACGTATTTCCACTGTATGGCTTTTCTGTTTCTGCTGCAAAGATATCCAACCCCTATCAAAACAGCCATTCCTAAAATTCCCCTGCCTAAAGACAAAATTGTTTCCATAATACTCGTTAAAAGTTTTATTTTTGTGACGCTTAATTTGCCCTAAAATTATAACAAAAATTTAAACAGGCTATTTTTATGTCAATAAAAAAATCAGATACCTTTATTATCGGAATTTCCGGCGGCAGCGGATCAGGCAAAACATCCTTTATTAAGGAGTTAAAACAAAATTTTTCACAGGAAGAAGTTTGTTTTTTGTCACAGGATGAATACTACAAACCCAGAGAGTCCCAAACCACGGATGAAAACGGCGTTTGCAATTTTGATTTGCCCGATTCCATTGATCAGGATGAATTTTATTTCGATCTTGTCAAACTGATGAGCGGCATGGAAGTAGCCAAGGAAGAATATACTTTCAACAACACCAAAAAAAATCCTGACACACTCGTTTTTAAACCGGCCCCCATCATCATTGTCGAAGGTCTTTTTGTCTTCCACAATACAAAAGTATTTGACCTGCTGGATTTAAAAATTTTACTTCACGCTTCTGATACTCAAAAAATTATCAGGAGGATAAAAAGGGACAGAGTAGAACGAAATTATCCTCTGGAAGATGTTTTATATCGTTATGAACATCATGTACTACCTTCTTTTGAATCCTTCATACAACCATTTTTTAATAAGGTTGACATCATTATCAACAATAATAAAAGTTATATCAACGGAAAAGATATGTTGATGGCTTTTTTACATAATCGTCTTGATGTCAAAACAAAAACCAGTTTTATTGCAGAAAATCAGCTGTAAGTTTTTCCATCTATTTATTGAAATATTTCAATACACTTTAGCTGAATACACAGTTTTCCCTTTTTCCAAAACGGAAACAATAATAACCGAATCGGGATAATGATTCGGCAACTGAATCTGTTCACTTAGAATACCTTGTGTTATCAACTGACCTGACATGTTGTGAACCTGATAGGTAAAATTATTTTCTGAAAGACCTTTTACGATGATGGAGTCCCCCACCCTTTTAAAAACAAAATGCAACGAAGGAGTTTCTATAGTATTTGTCTGAAAATTTTCATTTTTCCACAACCATTTATACATTTTAGGAAATTCTTTTGCCCATAGTTCTTCATTGTGTTTTCCACCTGCCACAATATTTAAAAAAATCTGCTCCTCAACAAATCCAGCCTTTTTCAGGGTGTCTTTCATTCTTCCCACATCATATACCTGATTGCCTCCTTCTTCTGCACCGGTTGAAAGATAAATAAATGAACGATCATTACCACCGGAGATTCGTGGCAGAGCATATACTTGAGATGAATACCAGAACGAAGATGAAAGTGCACCGGTTTTTTCAAAAATATTTTTATACTTTATTCCCGCATAAAAAGAAATCAGTCCTCCGAGTGAAGAACCGGCAATAGCGCAAAAACGGGGTTCACTCAACGTTCTGTAGTTTTCGTCCACATA
The DNA here is from genome assembly GCA_016715245.1 of Saprospiraceae bacterium. Taxonomy (GTDB): domain Bacteria; phylum Bacteroidota; class Bacteroidia; order Chitinophagales; family Saprospiraceae; genus OLB9. Next base: position 74,432 of record JADKAS010000001.1, on the reverse strand, counting down.
CGGCTTTAGGGTATTGGCTATAAATTGTACATAACGATCTCCATCACCACCTCCATAGGTTGGATGTGACCAGGGCGTATATTCAGAAATTCTTGAACTACCTCCGTTTTCAATGCCTACGATAATACAACCATAATCTCCGGTCAGAAACAGACTATCCATTGACTCATCCACGCGCCATTCATTCAAAAAACTGGTTTTTTTATCAAAAAGATTTTGTCCGTCATGCATATAGAGTACGGGATATCTTTTTGAAGTTGTCTGATAATCTCTGGGTAGATAGAGCCAGATTTTTCGGGATGTATTAAATTGTGGCATAAAAAAGGAAGAAGAAAGAACAGATACCTGAGGAGAGGCTGTGGACGTACTTTGACCTGAAATGTCTTCCCATCCGGCAATTTTAAGGTTAAGATCGGTTGGTGTTCCATTGTAAATAAAAGAACGGTTTGAAATTACCTTACCGTCTGCCGTTCCCTCTACAGTTGCCCACGACCCCCTGGTAAATTTAAACTGATAGTTGCCTGGTGCTATATTCAGCGAAATACGGTATTTCCCATCATTGTCCTTTTTGAGAATGTAGTTTTCATTTCCGGGATTCCATTGATTAAAACTTCCTGCTAGGTAAATATTTGCATCTGAAGGTGTATTCTGAGGAAAGTCTGTAATCGTAATATTCCATTGACCGAAGATGATACAACTTTGAATAACATACAGAAATAAAAGAATACTCTTTCTCATCATGATACATTCTTTAATGTGTTTTGTTGAATAATACAAATACCAAAATAAAAGCTACAACCAACAGGAACAAAGGATAAAACTACGTAATCAATTGATGGCACTGTACTTTTCTACAAATTCCTTCATGTCTTGTACCATTTTTGACGACCCCATCACAATGGATGATGTCTGGTGCAACGTTTTTATTTCCAAATCCAGAATTCTTTCCAGTTTACAAGACAAAGCTACTCCACCTGCCTGTTCTACTATAAATGACATGGGATAACATTCATACAATAACCTGAGTTTGCCCTTTGGATACTTCCTTGTATTAGGATATAAAAAAATACCTCCCTGAAACATAATTCTGTGAATATCCGACACCATACTACCGATATACCGAAGCCTTAGATTGAGATCAGAACAATGGTCAATATATCTTCTCATTTCCAAATCGAACTTCAGGTAGTACCCTTGATTTACAGAGTAATAATTTCCTGCCTCCGGCATTTTAATATTGCGGTGCGAAAGGCAAAATTCTCCGATACTCGGGTCAAGGGTAAAACCATTTACGCCATTACCCGTACTGTACACGAGCAATGTTGACGTACCGTACAATACATATCCGGCAGCAATCATTGATGATCCCTTTTGCAAAAAATCTTCTTTTTGTGCAGGTCCACCGGAAGGAGATATTCTTTTGTACACGCCAAAAATAGTTCCAACAGAAACGTTGACATCAATATTTGAAGACCCGTCCAAAGGGTCCATCACTACAATATATTGGGCATTTTTATTTTTGGGCACATCAGGTATGATAAAATCCAGATTCTCTTCTGAAGCGATGCCACACACTTCACCACTCATAGAAAGTGTTTCTATAAATTTTTCATTGGCAAAAACATCAAGTTTCTGTACTTCATCGCCTGTGGAATTCTGACTTCCTTCCACACCCAAAATATTGACTAAACCCGCTTTATTGACTTCACGGTTGACAATTTTGGCTGCAATTCCGATATCGCGGAGCAGGCGGCTGAAACTACCACTTGATTCTGTATGATCGCCCTGTTGTTTTAAAATAAACTCGTCGAGTGTTTCTATTTTGCTCATGATAATGGAATTAATTCAGCGTAAATATAGCCAATATTTTTTTCATGAATCATATTCAAAAAATAATTTTTGATGAAATACAAATATCTGACAATCATTCATTCTTGACATTTCCAAAAAAAAGCCATATAAATTTTACTTTTTTAAAATTTTTGGTATTTTTGGCTTTGAATAACCTTTTACTCATAATATTACTTACATGAGAGCCTTACTTATTTTGATTATTTTGGCCTTGCAAGCATTGATTGGATGGCTTTTTATAAAGATAATGATTTTGTTGTCATCCTTCTGAAACTCCGTTAGAAATTATTAAAAAAGTTTACCTATTCCTTTTTATGGTCAAACCCAAAACCTGAAACAGCAGAAGGCTGGTGAGATTAAAAGACTCTTTAGTGGCTTCCCTTGGCGAGAATCAACAACTGGAGATAACTGATTTTTATTGTAATGAAGAAATAACAGGAAATATTTCTGATACACTGGCAAAACAAAGAGCTATATTAACCAGGGCATTGTTTACTGAATTAAATGATGAACAAGTAGTGTATCTAACCAAACAAGTCGATTGTACTTCATTACACAAAACAGAAAGATTTGAAGCATTATCCTTTGGAGTTAGAATGGTGACTGAAAATATAGTGGAAACAGCAGACGAAACTTTAATTTATTTCCCTTTCAATTCTACCGACAAACTCAACAGTACGGAAGTGGAGGATTATCTCAATAAAATTATAGCAAGGGTTCAGAAGAGCAATGAAATAATCACTTTGACAGGGCATACAGATAATGTCGGTGATGAAGATTCCAATCTTAAACTTGGGCAAAAAAGAGCCAACGTCATTAAAAATTATTTGCTTTCGGGAGGCGCCGCAAAACCAGGTAACAAGCACTTCTGAAGGTGAAAAAATCCTTTGGCAGACAATTCTACAGAAGAAGGCAGATCAAAAAACAGAAGAACTAATTTGAAAATAATTCCATCATCTTAAAATTAATACCTTATCATGATAACTCTTTTTACCTTTTGTGATATACCCTGGTGGTTGACGTGGTTACTGCCTTTTTTATTGGGATTGGCCCTGGGATGGCTTTTATGGAGCCGCTTTAAAAGTCTTTTTGACCAAAGTCAGAACGACCTGAATACCTCCCACATAAAATTGTCAGAATTGGAAACAGAACTGGAAAATACACGTAAAAAAATTAGTCTGGTGGAAGGAGATCTTGCCATTTGTCGGGGAAGGCTCAGGGAATCAGCGTCTGGTCCATCAACAAAAAGCGCCAGTTTTGTTTCAACAACACCTGTGACAAATATACCTTCCGGAGGATCAGGAAATAAATGGGCAGCCGCTATTGGAAATGATCAACTTCAGGTCATAGAAGGTATCGGTCCAAAAATGGATTCTATTCTCAAAGAAAACGGAATCAATTCTTTCGTCATGCTGGCCGGAGTAAATGCTTCAGATTTGAGAAATATCTTAAATAAATACGGTGACAAATACAGGATTATTGACCCAAAAACATGGCCACAACAAGCAGCGTTGGCAAGGGATGAAAAATACGAAGAATTGATTACCCTGCAAAAAGAACTTGACACCGGAAGATCAGATACGGTGACGGATATCACCGATTCAAAACTTGAAAAATTTCTCATCAAGGCCGGTGTTTTAAAAAGTTGGAAACAGGATGATCTCAAAGCAGTGGAAGGTATAGGACCTAAGATTGAAAACTTACTCCACGAAGCCGGTATAAAAACCTGGCAAACATTGTCTGAAACGGATATCAGCGTTTTGCAATCCATTTTGGAAAAAGCAGGTCCGCGGTATCAGCTGGCAGATCCAACCACATGGGCTAAACAGGCAAAACTGGCTGCCGAAGGAAAGTGGGATGATTTGCAAGCATATCAGGATTCATTAGACGGAGGCAAAGAAAAATAATTCTGCAATTCAGATAATTAACCTTTACCACTACAGAATTAAATATTTGGCTTTTCATAACTCAATTAATATAATCACCGGTCTTTTCTAAATGTCCGGTGATTTTTTTTTTAAAATAATAGCATGTAGTTTGTAACCCGGTTAATATTGATTTTCAATATTATAATTTTTAATTGCTTTCCTGTAATTCACAAAAATTCAATATCTTGCCCGAAATTTTGTAATCAATCATGTAAAACCAACCAAATGAAGCCTTTAAAAGTGATGTTTTTTTTGTTGATCTTGTTTTTTAGTCAGATCCGGTATGTATCCGCACAGACTTCAGATACTTTGTCAACCACAGTTCAAACCAATGCTCCGGAAATGGGTATCGACGACAAAATAAATGCTGCGTTTGAACCTGTTGCGGCATTTATAGGAGGAATCATTCTTTATCAGGTACCGATTGGAGGTGTTGAGGCACCCTTAATTGTTATCATACTAACTTTAGGTGGATTATTTTTTACATTTTATTTTGGGTTTCCCAATATCAGAAATTTTGGGACAGCCATACAGATTGTCAGAGGAAAATTTGATAAAATCGAACAAACCGGAGCCGTTGAAACACATCCGGAAGAAACGGTGTTTACAGTGGATGGTGATATTGCCAAAACCATTCGCGACGAACATCACCACGGAGAGGTCAGTCATTTTCAAGCTTTGGCAACGGCGGTGTCCGGAACTGTCGGACTTGGAAATATAGCAGGTGTGACCCTGGCTGTTTCTTTGGGAGGTCCCGGGGCAACTTTCTGGATGATCGTAAGTGGATTACTTGGAATGACGCTCAAGTTTGTAGAATGTACTTTGGGTGTCCACTACAGAGACATAAATAAACAAGGGGTGGTATTCGGTGGACCGATGTATTATTTATCGAAAGGATTAAAAGAAAAAGGATATACCGGATTGGGTAAATTTCTGGCCGTAGTATTTGCCATTTTATGTGTCGGCGGTTCTTTCGGAGGAGGAAATGCTGCACAATCCAATCAGGCAGCAGAACAATTGATTAGCCTCTTTGGAATGACAGGAGGTTCTTCAGGATTTATCATCGGAATTTTTATCGCTGTTCTTGTGGGGATAACCATCATTGGAGGTATTAAAAGAATTGCATCGGTAACAGAAAAACTGGTTCCCTTTATGGCCATTATATATATTGGTGCCTGTCTAGTCGTTATATTATCTCATTTTTCATATATGGATGATGCGATCGCTCTAATTATAGAAGGTGCTTTTAATCCACAGGCAGGTATTGGAGGGATGATAGGCGTAATGGTAATCGGTTTCAGAAGAGCTGCTTTTTCAAATGAAGCTGGCGCCGGTTCAGCATCCATCGCACATTCGGCGGTAAAGACCAAATACAGTGCTTCTGAAGGACTTGTTTCTTTGCTGGAACCTTTTATCGATACGGTCGTCATTTGTACCATGACCGCTTTGGTCATTGTCACGTTCAACGAAGGAAATTTCTTTGAATATGGCCAGGCAGCAGTAACCATCAACGGTACAGTTTATCAGGGTGCTACCTTAACTTCCCTTGCCTTTGAACAAACTATTTCCTGGTTTCCTATCGTGCTGACGATTGCCATTTTCCTTTTTGCGATTTCGACGATGATTTCGTGGTCATATTACGGGCAACAGGCATGGATGTATTTATTCGGTAAAAGCAAAGGCATGGAAATGACGTATAAAATTATATTTTTAATTTTTATTGTCATCGGTGCCTCAGCCAATATGCAGTCCATCTGGGATTTTTCTGATGCGATGATTTTGGGTATGGTATTTCCGAATATGGTAGGCTTGCTCATTTTATTCCCAAAAGTCAAAGAAGAGTTGGCGCGATATCTGGCTGTCATTAAAAATAAAAAATAAACGGTATACGAGCCGTATAAAAAAACAGGAAACCGTCGCAGGTTTCCTGTTTTATTTTGGTGTGAATGATCATACGAACACCTTTGACGTATCAAATCATTGATTTGTTTGACTTTACTTTGCTAAAGGTATAATAAATGACAAAAAATTTGAATTATTAAGACAATTTATATTTATTTGTATCGCAGATTAAATAGTTACCCGCAAAGTTTGCGCCCCGCTCGTCCTAAAATAGGTTGACTGAAAATTAAGAACCATTGATTAGAACAAATTAAAAATAGATAACATGCGTACAATTATTTCACTTTTATTTTTATTTTTTTGTGTCACATTATTTTCTCAAACCCAGATTTCACAAGACGATTTTGAAGGAACCAGCAGTATTCCTTCTTGGTTTGGTGATGATTGTATTATAGATACTCATTTCAACAACCCTTATCCGATTGGAATTAACACCTCTGCAAAAGTTTTAAAATATTCAGATGTTGGTGGACTGTATGCTAATGTAGGATTTGATGCTGGTTTTAATTTTAATTTATTGACAAGTAGTGTGTTTTCTTTAAAAGTATATGTGCCTTCAAATGGAATTACAGGAAACCAAAACAATCAGATTTCATTAAAACTTCAAAATGGTTCTATCGCTGAACCTTGGTCAACTCAATGCGAAATTATTAAGCCCATACTTTTGAACCAATGGCAAACAATAACATTTAATTTTGCTACAGATGCTTTTAAAAATTTCAATCCCAACTCAATAAATCCACTAAACAGATGGGATTTTAGCCGGGTTTTAATTCAATTAAATGGAGAAAATAATACCTCAAATGTGCTAGCTTACATTGATGATTTTTTATATTCCGGCGCAATTTCTACATGTAACAATCTGGTTTGGAGTGATGAATTTGATGGAAATGGTGCAGTTAATAGTTTAAATTGGTTTCATCAAACTCAACTACCAAATGGAATTAGTTGGTACAATAACGAATTACAACACTATACAAACAGTGCAACTAATTCATATTGTTCTAATGGCTTTCTGAACATTGTAGCAAAAAGAGAATTATTCACAAATCAAGGACAAACAAAACAATTTACATCAGCCAGATTAAATTCTAAATTTGCTTTTAAATATGGACGAGTCGAAGTTCGTGCTAAATTACCAACAGGAGCTGGAACATGGCCAGCAATATGGATGCTTGGGAGGAATATTAAAGAGCCCGGAGGTTTTTGGACCGGCACATATGGAACTACTAATTGGCCTGCCTGTGGAGAAATAGATATTATGGAACATTGGGGAACCAATCAAAATGTAATTTCCAGTGCCGTGCACCATCCAATAAATGGAAATTTATCTATTGGTGAATACATATCTAATGCACAATATAAACCAGATGTGTCAAATGAATTTAATATTTATGCTGTTGAATGGAATGAACAAAGTATAACATTTAGTGTCAATGGGATCAACCATTTAAGCTATAATCCAACAATAAAAAACCCATACACCTGGCCGTTTGATGCTGAACAATACTTACTACTAAATATTGCAATTGAACCTAGTGTAACACAAAATTTTATTCAATCAACTATGGAAATAGATTATGTAAGAGTATATCAGAAAGACGTATTAAGCACTGCTGCCATTACAATCCCCTAAAATTAAATTGTTTCCAAATCCTGTTACGAATGAATTAACCATCATAAGTTCAGAAATCAAAAATGCAATAGCTGAAATATATTCAATTTTAGGACAAAAACTATATTCTAGTGTCTTGAATGACGAAAATACAAATATTGATTTTTCTAATTTTCAAAGTGGAATATATTTAGTTTTACTAACTTCTGAATCAGGAACTAAAACCTATAAAGTAATAAAGAAGTAAGAGCCTCTTTGGGAATAGCTTTTGAGCTAAGATATGCTTTTACATAAATGCTACCAAAAAGTGGCGGTTCCTTGGTTAAATATCCCGATGGCTCCTAGATTCCGCAACTAGTTGTTAAAAAATAAGGCAAAATGTTGATTAATAACATTTTGCCTTTTGTACTTATTCACCTATATTGGTGTTGCTAACAATAAGTGTCATGAAAGTACGATATTCTAATAATATTAACGCATTTGGAGGAGTAAATTTTGTTCTTCAAGAATTTGATAAATTGAAAATTGGCAATATTTTATATGATAATTTACCTTCTTTAAGCCCAAAGTCCTCCTATAGTTGGAGAGATATTTTTTAAGACACTTTACTTCGTAGGATGGGTGATCTTTGTACTGACCAATTGCTTTGTAATACGAAACGAGGTAATGTAGAACACCAGTATAATATCAACCAGACCATGACTGATATGAACATTAAGTTACTGAAGAAGCTTGGTGAGTTTAATAAAGATGAAGTGGTCCTTGATTATGATAACACCATTATTTTCACGGAAAAAAGAAGGGTGTAAAATGACCTACAAGCGTGATTATGGCTATCAACCTTGGCGTAGGTATCTTAAACGAGCAAAACGTTTTATATATTGAAAACAGAAACGGAAATAGTGACGCTAAGGCCTTTCAATTGGATACCTTGGAAAGAATGTTCCAACATTTGAAAGACAATAACATCTCAAGAATTGACAAATTCAGGGCAGATGCCGCTTCTTACCAGTATGATGTTGTAAAATTGGTGGAGAAAAACGTTACATCCTTTTATATCGGGGCAAGAAACAGTTATGTGGAAAATATTTTGCCTTGATTGAGGATTGGATTAAAACTAAAGATCAAACAGGAGAAGATGTTTATATAGGGAAATAGAGTACAGACCCTTTGCACAACAAGGCAATAGAGATAATAAATACAGGCTCCTGGTCAAGAAAAAACTGAGAAAAAGACGGGCAGCTCAACATGTTTTACCAACGAGTCTTACGACTATCATGCCATTGTGACAAATGACTTTTCTTCATCCTTGGATGAAGCTATCAAATGTTATAATCGAAGAGGCGCTTGTGAGAAACAATTTGATATTTTGAAAAACGATTTTGGTTGGAATTATCTACCATTTTCAAACTTGTCAAAAATACTGTATTCTTATATTTTAGTGCGATTTGTCGCAACCTTTACAACGTGGTTATATCTAATCTATCGAAGGTTTATAAAAATGTAAACATTCACTACAGAATGAAACGTTTTATTTTTAATTTCATAGCCATTCCAGCAGTTTGGAAAAAGCATCCAGACAATGGTATCTAAGGGTATACGGCAAAATACCTCTGCAAGTATAAGATCACAAAAAAAACTGCAATAAATCTTCTCTAAGACAGGGATAGGTGTCCTGTACTTAAATTTTATTCGTTTTTTACCACAACTAAGCTATTCTATAGACTAAAAAGAAACCAAAAGAAGGCACTTCACTTAGTAAAAGGAAATTCCATTGTCAAAATAACCCTAAAACCATCATTTTTTTAAATCAACTAGCTAAGTTGCGGAATCTAGGAGCTATCAGGAGTGGTAAAAGTCCCGCCCTTCGGGTAGCTGCAAAAGGTTAAACGTAAGCCAAAAAAAACAGACAATATATGAAAATAAGAATTCTAATTTTGACAATTGCCATACTGACAAACTTCTCAGTGAACGGACAAAGGACAATCTTACAGACCGATTCATTCCTTGTGACGGGCAAAATAAAAAATCCAACTACATTTACATTGGCTGACCTTGACACATTTCCTAGTACTGACATAAAAGACCAAATAATTTTCAATCATAATGGAGAAGTTAAAGACACATTGACTGGCATGAGTGGCGTTCCCCTCAAGACTTTGCTTGCCTCAATTATATATGTTTATGACAAGCCGAAGTTTCTCAATGAATTTTACTTTGTCTTTATTGCTTCAGACGGATACAGAGTAGTTTTTTCGTGGAATGAAATTTATAACACCGAGACAGGAAACAATTTTTTCATAGTGACAGAAATGGAAGGAAAGAAACTTTACGACGTGGATCAAAGAATTATATTCATTTCGACAGCAGACTTAAAAACAGGACGCAGGTATATAAAAGGCCTTGAAAAAATTGAAGTCAGACAACTTGAGTAGATGGCCAACGCATAACAGCACCTTCTATGTAAAGCCTCCCAACCCAGGACAAATATAATATGTTAATTTTATTTATTGCATATTTTATTGTTTTTTGACTCTATACTCAAGCTTCCCTATGAAGACAGGACGGTCAGTATATGTAGCTCTCGTTGCATAATAACGAGACTACCAGCATCTGTATGATAATAGAGCCATAAAATATCAGCTTCCTGCTTGGCGATGTAGCAGTTGATTTTTCAGCCTCCTCTACCACGTCTGTTTTAAAGTCTGATATGCTCTTCAATATTTGAGTAATAAAGTGATTAATTGTATTTTTGCGACGAAAGAGTAAACGGACTGGAACACTGCAGAGGTGCAACTTCAGAGGGATGATACTGCCGGGTGACGGAATGAGTATTCCGGAGTAAAGTGAACCACACATTCCTGAGTAATGAAGACCACCTGTCCATGCATAAATTGAATCACCAACATTTCAGACCTTTTACATCATCAAAAACAAAATGTCACTTTAAAAGCACCTAAATCATCCGCTTTTTACCTACTTTTGAATGGGAAATGGTAGTTTTCAGACAACTTGTCCCGTTTCGACGGAAGAATGGCGTTATTAGCGATTTAACCAAATTCCTCTTTTTTGAACTGCTCAATAGACAGCTTACCTCGTTCTGTTGCAAATAGGGACAATTCTTTGACTAACAAGCGTATATAATGTTTTATAGCCTGGGTCACATCTGGACTTTTATCAAAGATCGTTGCTTCAGAAATCCAAAATCTGCCAAACAAGGTAATAAATGACACCAAAAAATCTATATCATCATCATTTGCATTAATGTGTCCTTCCGCTCTCAAGTCAGTGAACATTTTCTGAAAGGTCTGCTTTCTACGTTCTGAAGTACTTTTATAGTTAATCGAGTCTGTAGATTGAAATTCCTTTTGAACAATATAGTTTCCGATATACACCCCACGGTATTGGTATTGCGAATAAAAAATATTCTTCATTAAGCCTAAAAAGCCGGCAATAGATGCAGATTCAGTGTGGTATTTTTCATAAAACGTAGTGTTTTGATCGGAATATTCTTGAAGTAATGTAAAGAGAATATCATCCTTCTTTTTAAAGTAATAAGTGACATTGCCCGGACTTAAGTTCAGTTCCCGTGCAATCTCCCGCATACCCACATCATGATATCCTCTTTCATTGAAGAGCTTAAGCGATGATTTAAGTATCTGTTTTTCTGTCATTTAAATAATATTTAGTACAATGTACAATTTTTCCTCAAAAAACTTGCACAAATATAGTACATTGTACTATATTTGCCAAAAAAAATGAACCCTGATGAAATATCCATTCAAGTTACCACACACCATCACCAATATCAATGGTGAAGAACTGACCTTTTATTCTATTGTAGAAGAGGATGGGGTTGAGAAAATACTTGTCAAAAATAAAATTGCGCCAAAAGCCGGACCACCCTTTCACGTTCATTTCAAACAAGATGAAAGCCTTACTGTGAAGAAAGGGAAAATGAGATATCAAATTGCCGGAAAACCGGAACAATACCTTACAGAAGGAGAATCTGTCGTTTTCCCGAAAGGTCAGATGCACCGATTTTGGAATGCTGGAGACGATATCATGGAATGCGAAGGATGGGTAAAACCGGCCAATTCGCTTGACTACTTCCTCACTGGTATTTACAATTCAATGAATAAAGCGGGCAAACCAGAAGGCAACCCTTTTGACAGTGCTTATTTGATAACCCGATACAAATCGGAGTACGACCTTAAAGACATACCTCCGTTTGTCAAAAAGGTAATTTTCCCTATTATCGTCGTAGTCGGAAAACTACTGGGAAAATACAAACACTTTAAAAATGCTCCATTACCAATTAAATAACCTAAAAAAATGCATGATGAACAAAAAATCTGAACTCGAACACAATATCTGGAAGGTTTCTATGATTGCAGCTCCCGTCTTGGTAGCCATTGCCCAGTTTTATTGGGAAAACGGGTTAGTAACCTCCACTGCTGGGTTGCTTCAGGTGCTTGCCTTTGCTTTTTGGATTGTTGCTTTTAAAGGCCTATTAGATTATACAAAGTCTAAGTTGCCGGTGTTCAGCGCCATTGGTTTTTTGATTGTAGTGTATGCCATGATAGGCGGTGCAGGATTTGGATATGACGGTATTTACACAGAAGCAATGGGCATCACAACCAATGAAGAGTCAACAGCGTTGGCATCAAAAATTGGGTTGCCCTTGATTTTTTCACTTTTTATTCCCGGAGCGCTTTTCCCTTTAAGTATTATAGCTATAGGCATAGCCTTAATTCGCACTAAGTCAGTTACGCTATGGATTGGAATATTGTTTATTATTGCAGGAATATCATTCCCGCTTGGCCGGATCCCCCGCATTGACCTATTTGCCCACGCCACTAATGTTTTGCTTATCCTTTCGCATATCTTGATATCATCCACTATCAAGACGGAGGAAAGATAACGATTCTAAATTGAAAACGGCTTGAACATTGTTTACGTGTAATGCGGGTTGAATGGCTAAAATTGAGTATTTTTGCTTCTAATAAACTTTACAGTAGGTGGATAGTTAATCATTCCGGAAAACCGCACTAGGCAATTACTTGAACGTTATTACTCATGAAAGGAAGAAAAACAGACTGGCTTTTCAATGTCAACAAATTGATAACAGAGATTTCTTCAGGACAAAGTAGCATAAATCCGTCAGAATTTCCGTCAGGAATCCTTATCTTTGTAGTCGGATACCAGAGATATAAGGTTTTGAAGTAGTAAAATATGGAATAGAAAGATATGAAATACAGCATAATGTAAAATCAAGATGCTTTGAATTTATCTCTAGTGGTGTAAATAGTAATTTCGTAAAAGTTGCTTAATATACACCTTTTACTAATCAAGATGGTATTTACAAACCTGCATTTGGAGATACGAATCTAAAAACAGATGAGCTTGATGATGAGGTCATTACAAATAATGGTGAAACTGACAAAATTCTTTCAACTGTTGCTTTTACAATTTATGAATTCTTTGACGAATTTCCAGGAGTGTTTGTATATTTTGTAACCTTGCGTAACTTTGAACAGGTCATAATGATTTTGATGCTTTAAGTGAACTAGAAAATGGTTATAAACGTTTTAAAAAGAAGGTTAATTATTTAGGATTTGTAATTAAACAAAAAAGTGCATGTCATCTAAAGTTATTGAAAAAAAATTAAAAGGCGGTTCAATTAATAACCCTGTACTCAACAAATTTGAAAATATTGATCCATTTCCAAACAAAACAGCATTAGCAAAAATCGATTAAAAAGAAGATATATCAGATCTGAAATAGAAGCTGCCTTGAAAAAGGAGAAAATTACAAAGTCATAACAAGTACAATGAAGACAATGAGAATACCAAGCATTATACTGACTTTTTTCCTGATTGCGACCAGTTGTGAAAAGGATAAGCAGCCATTAACTTTTGAGACAGGGACTTTGACAGATACACGCGACGGACAAAGTTATGCTACAGTCAAAATTGGTAACCAGTGGTGGATGGCGGAGGACTTAAATTATAATGCTTATAACTCATGGTATTACAACAATGACAGTATAACCTATGCAACAATATACGGACGACTATACCTTTGGGCGACAGCCATGAATGGACAAGCAAGTAGCAGTACAAACCCTAGTAATGTTCAAGGCATAGGTCCCGCAGGTTGGCACATACCTTCTGACGCTGAATGGATTGAGTTAACGACATTTCTTTCAAATAATAATTTAACAGGGGACGACTTAAAAGAAATGGGAAATGCTCATTGGCAACCGACAAACAATGGAACCAACCTCGCTAAATTTAATGCGGTTCCGTCCGGCACTGTTTATAACAATGGTGTAGCTTCGGCAAACATAAACCGTTATGTTACTTACATTTCATCAACGATTGACACAGTATCTGGTGGTGTTTGGGGACATGGATTAGAATATAACAAATCTACTGTCAGACGAATACCCATTGGACTTCAAAATGGTTGGAGTGTGCGATGCGTGAAAGATGAATAACTACCACTAACATCTAAGTTTTTCCCGCTATAACTGGCGTATGAAATGGCTGGAATGAAATGAATATTCGATGAAACCATGGATAAAGATTAGTCATCAAAACTCTCTCCCACCAGTCTGCGTACGTTGTCAGACAGGTTGTGCCTTCGGTAGTCCGCCTGTTTAGCCGGATTAACATTGCCAGACCTGAAACTTGTTATTGTTTGTTGTTTGAAAGTACAAATTGATAGGCCTGAAAATTTGACTTTGCATACGCATCCATTTTTTCTGCAAGTTCAGGTTTATCGAGAATAAAATTATTTTTACTTTTTGTTTTGTACTGATACAAACTTCTTTTCTTTTCACTATTTACCATCAGAAACCATTCTTCATCGATAACACCATATTTATCATCTGCACTAAAATAGATATACGGTCTTTTTTCTTTTAACAGGTTAATGCCAAGCGTGTTATTGGTGTAGGGAAGTTGCAACAAACCCATGATGGTCGGAAAAATATCTATTTGGCCTGCCATATCAGAAAAGGTTTTGTGGTCTGTGATGATACGGGGAGCATAAAAAAGAAGCGGTGAATGGTGGTAATCCAAAGACATTTCATAGTCACTGTCAAGGGGGGAGCCATGGTCAGCCACAAAAACAAATATGGTATTATCAAACCATTTTTGTTTTGATGACAGGGAAATCATTTTTCTCAAAGAAAAATCTGCGTATTCAACAATCTGTTTTTTTATATCCTTATTTTTTGGGGTAAAATATTCAGGAATATAATATGGCCCATGGTCGCTGGTGGTCATATAGGCCGCGACAAAAGGTTTGTTTTTTGCATGTAGTTCATTTAATAAAGGAATCGAATATTCAAACATATAGTCATCAGGAACACCTAATGTTGTTTTAATCTTTTCACTTGGGTAATCATCTTTTGATATTACCTGTTCACAATCATTCGCTTTAAGAAAACCTTCCACATTATCAAATTGTCCATCGTGGGTGGTAAAATATATAGAAGAGTAATCGTATTTTTTTAATGCCGTAAAAATACCGTGATATTTTTTTAGCGTACTTCCCTTTAATGGGTGTTGCCGGAAAAGTGCCGGAAAAGAAAAAAGGCTGCTGAAGATGCCATTGAATGTGTGTATACCGGCAGTGTATGCATTATCAAAATAATATCCTTTATTGGAAATACTGTCAAGAAATGGTGTAAGATGAAAAGTATTGCCATGCCTTGTCATTTTGGCTACACTCATACTCTCCATGATGATAAGGACAACATTATATTTATTTTCCTGCACAGAATCCTGAGCCACAATTCTATTTAATGGAAAAGAGTCATCAGGCGTAGTAATACCCAAATACTTTTGTACATTGAAAATAGCTTTATTCTCATCCATCAGAGAAACCTTTTTGTTTTCTTCTTTGCGGCTATCGAGATAACTCCTGATTAAAGTAAAATTAGGATTCAGTCCCAATTGATTCAAAAATGCATTATCCGAAAAAAAAGCTGTTCCAACTCTGATAGGTGATTTTTCATCCAATCTGCCTCTGATGCCCAACAACATAAACCCTAAAAACAATATTGAAAATAATATTCCGGGTATCATTTTCCCTTTTTCATTTTGTCCGATCTCAGAAAATAATCCTGTGGTAATCCTGTAAAAAACATAAATAATCAAACAAAACGGAAGTACAAACATCCAATATCGGGGTTCCTGCATTGCCATTTTTAGCACAAAGACAGGACTGTCCATCCATTCGAAAGCGGAGACAGAAAACCTGGCAAAAAACTGATTGAAATAAGGGATATCGACAGCACAAATCAAAAAGGCAAGTGTGAACATTCCATTTATATAATACCTTAGTCCTGTATGAACTATCGAACTCCTTTGTTTACTTATGGTAAGCACAGAAATGATCAGAAATGGCAATAAAAGAATGTAACCTGTGATGACAACATCAAAACGTATTCCCATCCAAAATGATAATAGAATATCTGAAGTAGAAACCGTTGTATCGATTCTTTCCATTTCAGATATAAACAATATCATCCGGAAGATAAAAAAGAAAAATATAGCAGCAAGATATAGTTTAATAAACTTTAAAATATTGTGTGGTACCATATTTTTCTAAATACCGGAAAATCTCCTTTTCCTGTTACCCAAAACAAAGAGCACTTGCCATTCGGGAGCAATTACTAATCATACATTAAAACCCGGAATAAACTCCATTCTTAATCCATATCAAAATTATACCCAACATACAATTCTGCTCCGGGACCAAGGTTGCTCAGGTTATTCAGCAATCCGTAATTGGCTAGCACACCAATGCGCAAGTTTCCAAATCGGGAACCAAACTTATCTAAAATAATGCCTCCCTGTGCTGCCATTATACCTGAGGATGCATATCCTAATCCAGCCCAGAAAGCATTTCGCATTTCCATTTTCAGACTGTACAAAACGTCAAGCACGGATGGTTTTACCATGTTGGCAGTGATGGAAGGTTCAAACATCATATCAAAATTGTAAATTTTTCCACCTGCATTCAAATGCCGGTGATTTATTCTTTCCTGATCGACATCATTGACCAAAACATCAGTGGTAAACATTTGATTGGTGGCCAATCCAAAATAAAAGGCATTTTCACGGTAAACCCGTGTACTTGAAAGATAATAAATGCCCAAACCTGCCGCCGGAAAAAAGTTTGAGGTTCTGCTACCTGCAAGTGCAACATCTCCGGCATCGTTAAATTTTGTATTTGAAGGATCAAAACTATACATTTGCAAATTGGCGGAAATTCCTAGTGATAATTGATCATATCGTCCAAAAAATTCCTTAATTTTGTAAGCATAATTAAATTTACCACCTACTTTACTTACCGGACCCGTATTGTCGTAATGAAGTATGACACCTGCACTCATATTGAGATTCAACAACGGATATTGAAAAGAGGCCATACCTGAAAAAGGAGCACCTTCAAAACCAAGCCACTGCATTCTGAAAAAACCATCTGTAATCATATCTGTGCCCGGAGCCGTTGCCGCCGGATTCCAAAATGATTTTGTTTCATTGATATGACTGCTATTAGGTATTTGTTGTGCTGACAAAGTGCCTGTTATCAAAACAAACAAACAAATGCCAAAAAAAACAGATAAAAATGTATGTGTGTGGATATTCATGACTTTTTACTTTTTGATAAACAAATAATTTTTTAGTTCCAGATAATGGTAAGGGCGCTCTTGTACACCTTGCCTTCAAAAGTTAAAACATAATAATATGTATCCGGAGGCAGTCGTTCCCCATTTCGGGTTCCGTCAAATAGTTCTCCTTCGCTTTGATACCGGAATCCTTCAAAAACAACATTACCCCACCGGTTATAAATACGAAGAGAATTATCCGGAAATGACTCAAGCCCGATAAATTCCAAAACATCATTATCTCCGTCCCCATTAGGTGTGATGATTGAAACGGCAAGAAACGAATTCAGCGGGTCTTCAATTAATGTTACCAAAACGCTGTCTATATACTTACATCCATTTATATCTGTAATGGTTACCACAAAAGTTGTGTTTTCACTTATGGAAATTTCAGGGTTGGCAACCGTATTTGAACCAATGATTAATTCCTGATTATTCCAGAGGTAAGACTTCCCTCCTTTGGCATTCAATTCAATGGTTCTTCCTATAATCATGGAAGTATCATTTCCGGCGCTTACATTTACCGGAGTAAACACCGTAACCCTGAATAGAGTCGGTATCAATATTGTCAGGGCAGGCACTGTCTGACACTTCCACTTTATACGTTGTGGTGACAGTTGGGCTGGCTATAACTACATCAGAATTGGTAGCTGAAAGGCTGCCATTTGGATCTGTCCATACAAAAACATCACCTCCCGTGGCTGTCAGTGTAACAGGATTTCCTGAACAAACTCCGGGTTCATCACTTATAATATTCGCTTTAACAACTTGTCTCAAGGTCAATGTCACCTGATCGGTAGCGCTACAATCAAAAACATTGGTAACGGTTACTGAATAATTATTGACTAAAGTGGTGGCTGGTTTCCCTGCATTAATGGTAATGGTTCTGGTAGTTTCTCCTGAACTCCATAAATATTTGTCGTGTACCCCTGCATCAAGTGTTGCTGATTCTTCAGGGCATAATATTTTATCAATCCCTAAATTAACGGTCGGTGAGGGTCTGGAAGTAACTACAACTTCAGCCTCAATTTTACAATCATCGGCATTGGAGACTTCAATTTTATAGGTGCCTGTCATATTTACTGATAAATCTTTATTGATTTGCCCGGTTAAAATAACATTGTTTCTGTACCATTGAAATTTAGTTCCATTGGTGGTGGGCATAATGATTTCAGCAGTCGTTCCGCAAATATCAAATGTTGTCGGAAGCACCAATGAAGGTGAAGGAACGACAGTAAGACTCATCTGGATCTGTAGCACTACATCCCTGTCCGGCGGTTACCGTAACGACATACAATCCTGTAACCTTTGCTATCAGTGTCTTTGCGGTTCCTACATTGGTGTTATCTCTAGTCCATCGGTAAGTGTAATTCTGGCCGGCTCCGGCATCAAGTGTAACCGAATCTCCCTGACAAATCCTTTGATCTGCGCCAATATTTATAATTGGTTTTTCATTAACCATCACCATAAGTTCATCTCTGGCTTCACAATTGTTCGGACCTCCAATGACGACAATGGTGTAGGTACCCTGACTGTTGACCACAAGAGACTTTGATGTTTGGTTAGGTATAGGAATTCCGTTTTTTAACCAGGAAATGTTAGTCGCATCTGTGGTAGCATTAATTGTTTTTGTATCACCTTCACAAATAGTAATATCCGGTCCTGCGTTGACAGTTGGGCCCGGCACAAAATCAATGGTTACCTGATCGGTCGCCGAACAACCTTTACTTGTGGTTACTGTAACACTATACATCCCGGCCGTGTTTACTGAAATCTGAGGGTTGGTTTCCGGTAAGACCATACTATTCCTTGTCCATCTGTAGGTTTGGCCATCCGTACCCGCATTTAAATTGACCATATTGCCGATACAGGCTATTACATTATTCCCCAATTCAACTACCGGCAAAGGATTTACTTCGACCAATGTTGATTTTGGGGTGGTACAGTTACCCAAATTGGTTGCCTCAACGGTATAGGTTCCCGGCATGGTTGTCATATGGCTCAGTTGACTGGTTGGTGTAAATACGACGTTATTGCGTTTCCAGACAATGGTTTCAAAATCTGATACGGTAACTGTGATCGTAGCGATTTGTCCCTGACAAATGGCAATTAAGGACGGCATTTCCACTATGGGACTTTGGAAAAAATTTACGGTTACTTCATCAAATCCTTCACAATCTGCAGAATTACTTACTACACAACGATAGGTTCCGGATTGACCGTCGGGAACAGTGTACGTAGAAGAAGTTGCTCCTGAAATTATATTGCCATTGTAATACCAGGTATGATTTAGTGTTTGGTTTCCTGCATTGAGTGTTACCGGAACACCCTGACAGGTGTTGATAACCGGATTACCCAAATTTACAACAGGATTTGAAAGTACGGTTACTATGGTCACGTCATCGTCTAAACATCCTGCATTATTGATAACCTCCACCTTATAGGATCCTCCCTGATTTACATCGAGGGTTATTCCGGTTTGGCCGGATATTTCTATGTTGTTTCTGAACCATTTTACTTCTGTGTAAGGACCAATCACCGTAGGAGTTATCGTAAACGTTTCTCCTTCACATATTTCTACACTTGCCGGAGTCTCCACGACCGGTGGATTCACAAAGTTTATAATCACTGCCTGAGATTTCCGGCATCCTGAACTGTGTGTTACAGTGACTGCATACGTTCCGCTTTCCGTCACATTAAGTGTTGTACCTGTATTTGGCAATATTGTTCCATCTTTTGTCCAGACATAACTTTGTCCGTCATTTCCCGCATTTAAAATCACCGGAAGACCTACACATTCTTCCCTGCTGCCTTCAAGGTCAAAAGTTATCGGACAACAATTAACAGGTGCGGTAAACACATCTTCCACATTGAGCATGCAAGTTGACAGATCTGTAAAAAAAGCTGTAACATCCACTGGTTGTCCATTTGCATCCAAACCTGTAAGAATAATCGTTTGTGGAGAATTTGTGATACCAAAAAGCTGACCATTTACGGATAATTGCCCTGTCGCAGGTGGTTGGTTATACGTAATAATTAGTTCCTGGGTATAGGAATTGGTAGCTACTACACAACTCGTTTGAGCTCCGGGTTCTATGGAATTTATGGCACAGGCAGATAATATTTCCAGAGGTCTGAAATTAGTGCTAAACTTCAGACATTCGGAACTCTGAATGTTTAAAAAATTCTGACCAATCCAATCCGCAGGGTTTTGATTTTGGGGAGGTTCAGGTCCGCCGATTTTGTAAGATACCGAATAAATTTCGTAAAAACCGACCGGTAATCCTGAAAAATCTGCCGTAGGATGATGGGCAGCTACCAAACCTGAGACACCATCAACAGCTACAAATGTCGTAGTATAGGTTGCCGGAGGGTTTGTATTAATTTCATACACAAATCCCGGTCCTGTTATATCCTGAAAAATAACGGTAAACGGCAAAGGGTTGTAAGCCATAAAGACCATAATGTATTCTGTACATGCCGTCAGATTGACGGACAGAAATGAAGAAGGAAACACACTGTTTCCTGATCCCTCATCAGGTCCTGCCCATGTACCTGAAGACGCTACAAAAGCGCCTCCACTGCAAGAGCTTGACATATTAAAGGAAGATGCTCTGAATATAGTAACCCACCCGGAACCTCCAGGTGAGCGCGTGAAATTGTAGATGCCTGTTTTTTCAATTGTAAATCTAACTTGTGCCACAGGAATGGAAACACTGGGCAGAGCAATACAAGAGGTAGAATTGACATTATTTACCGTAACCCTCATGGCAGGATTGGTTTGTAAAATATTTCCTGTCAAAGAAGAAGCAATTTTACCGTTGATCGGCGTCATATTTAGGTTGGAAGCAGGAGAACCCGCATCAACTGTCAACGGAGCAACCGGGCAAACAAATGACTCAGCCGCATTACAATCAGAGGTAATCCTGAAAGTTGCTCTGGAAATATTGAAAAATTTTATACAATCGTAATCCATACATTCGATCATCACCCTTGCGGACGCAGAGGCAGGCAAAGTTGAAGGAAAATTGAACATATAACTGCCCGAAGCATAAGGAACATTTTCGGCTATTATATAATTAAAATTCAGGCCATCATCAAATGATAATTTTATACGTACATTACTACACAAGGTGTTTGTACCATTAGTGTTCCACTGGATCATCTGGTTGCTTCCCGCAGCAATCACCTCGCCACCTTTTGGAAAATCAACAAGAAGCGGGCCTGAAGAACTGACCACGATATTTACCTCATCCGTATTAATTGCACCACCAACCGGATTATTGTCCCTTGCTGTTACGACAAAAGTTAATGTTCTGGGACGGTTTGACAAAACTTCAAAATCATTTGTTCCGGAAACTGTCCGAAGGACATCAATACTTGGAAAATATCTTTCCGATTTTTCAGAAGGTGGAAAACTCCTGAATAAAGGTGCCGTAAGACTATTTCCAGCCTGAGTACCAAAAAAACCCTGGGTTGTTCTTCCGGGACCATCTTCATTAAACTGTTCCCAGGTATAGGTCAGAACATCGCCATCTTCATCAAAAGCTTCCGCATTTAAATAAAAAGGTGTACTTCTGGGAATGGTTTTTTCTGGTGCTTCACAAGGGTTGGCAAGAAGTTCAGGTATAGTATTGTTTGATGCGGTATTATTGCCGCAGGAATTTCCTGAACCGTCTGTAAGATACGTATACATTTCCAGCAAACTTGCGTAATGAAAATAATTATCCAATTCTCCGGACGAAACAATATTATTATCGTCCTGACAAATCCCTTGATATGACATAATGGTAGTACCACTGGCGATTTCATAGGCATTATCGTCTGAAATAGCTTCTGTACATGAATTTCCTATACCATTAAATGTATGCTGCGCTCCAAATTGATGGCCAAATTCGTGTGTAGCAAGAGATATCCATCCGTTTCCTTCATTACTGTACGCTCCACTCCAGCCTCCGCCTTTTGACAAGCCGGTTCCATAAGCTGTATTGCGGCATACGGATCCCCGAAGCGCTACACCCCCATTTTGCCACCCATCTCCGTCAGCATGAATATGAAATACATGACCAACTGTATAATTGTTTTGATTGGGATAGGCTGCTGCAACCGCTTCAGCAGCTTGTTGCGTTCGTTCATTTCCCGGAATAAAGGGGTCGGTGGCCGGATCTGAGAACAAGGTAATCCTGTTCCCTACAGATAAATTTACTGATAATTCATTTTTAAAAATGGCGGATATGTTATTCACATCCATAATGACTTTTGCCCTTACAATACTGTTGGTATTTCCATTGGCAATATAATACTCGCCCGTGGTTACTATAGCCAGATTAAATGTTTTTCTCAATTCTCCAAACTGGAAGTTATTCCGAAGTGGGCTAAAAAGATTTTGTTTTTTTATTTCCTCCAGGCTGTGATCGTGTCCACAATATAGTTTGTATTTGGCCAGGTCAGGTTTAATTCCATATTCTACGATATGATACTGTACACCTGTCAATTTATCAGGCCGTATGGATATCATTTTACCTTTATCCAAAACCAATGCAGCAATTCCATAAGGAGAAATGGTCATCGTTCCATTCATCTTTTTATCTTCGACCGAATGAATATCAAAAGTTCTGACGTCAGCAGTTTCAGCTTTAAAAGCATCATCAACCACTTCATTTTCAATGGCGACAAACTCCATATTTTTTCCATAAAATGGTAAAATAACAAGATGTTTGTTTCCTTCAAATCTTTGTGAAAGCAATTGTCTGGAAATATTCCTGTGATCTATAAAAACTTTTTCTTCATTATAAAATGATTCCGACAACGGAGTCGCTTCAACATATTGGACTTCTTGAGAAATTAAAGGTAAAACGCCCGTAAAAATCAACGCAATACACTGAAAATATTGAATTAACCTATTCATAAATATATACATTTCATATTTGGTAAAAATTACAATTCAAGTCTTTTTATATAGAAAGCACCAAATTATAAATAAAAAATGACATCACATTTATACACTTAAAAATATTTTTTTACCATTCACTTTAATTACCTTTGTGGAAATAAAATTAATATCATAATTTGAAAATTTTTGATAAAAATGGCCTGAAAGAATGGGATCATTACACTATTCAGCACGAACCGGTTTCTTCTTTGAATTTGATGAAAAGAGCAGCTGAACGATTGACGGAAAAGATAATCCCCTTTCTTGACATTTCTCAACCCGTTGTCATTTTATGCGGACCGGGAAATAACGGTGGTGATGGACTGTGTATCTCCGTATTGCTCAGAGATTTGTTCTACAAGGTGGAAATATGGTATTTCCCTATACATCCACCAAGTGAAGAGAATATTATTTGTATGGCAAAAGTCAAACAAACCGATGAAATCAGTTGGCAAAATATATCTTTTGAAACACCACTTCCAGCGTTATCTCCCGATGCTATAATCATTGATGCTATTATGGGTTATGGCTTCCATGGCCCTTGGAAAGATGGCTGGGAAAACGTCATTTCCGCCATCAATCATTTGCCGAATTATAAAATAGCTATTGACCTGCCTAGTGGCATGAATGACGACGAGATTTTATCTTCATTATGTGTACATGTCAATACTACATTAAGTATCGAAGTACCTAAAAGATGTTTTTATTATAGTGAAAATTATGTCAAAACCGGCAATATTCAAGTTGTTCCCATTGGACTGGACAGTACGTTTTACAAGAACAAAAAAACGAGTTATAATAGCATCGATGCAAATTATGTCAAAAGTATACTTACACCAAGGCAAACTTTTGATCAGAAATGGCAATTTGGTCATACAGCATTAATGGTTGGTCACCAATTGAGCAAAGGTGCTGCTTTGCTGGCCGCAAAGGCATGTTTGAGATCAGGTGCCGGTCTTCTGACTTGTTACATTCCGGAAGTAGTTTCAGATCCTCTCGTTACCTTCCTTCCTGAAACTATGGTTCATCTGAATGGAACATCACAACTGGAAGGAAAAATTGAAATTCCTGGCTATATAAACAGTTATGGTATCGGTCCTGGCCTGGGGAGGTCTGAACAAACCCAAAAAGCTGTTCTTGAACTTTTAGAAAGTACGGCTCATATTTCCAAAGTAATTGATGCAGATGCACTGAACGCTGTTTCGTCAAGTGGAAAAAATCCGGGAAGTTACCTTCATAATGCCGTCATTACACCCCATGAAAAAGAGTTTGAAAGACTTTTCGGAAAACAAAATTCAATGCTGGAAATGGAAGCAACAGCGCTGAAAATATGTGAGAAATACAATTGCGTTTGTATTCTGAAAGGAGCATTTTCAAGGGTAATTACCCCGGAAGGTGTACTTTTTTACAATACAACCGGAAATCCGGGAATGGCAAAAGCAGGTAGCGGAGATGTCCTTACCGGAATGATTACCGGATTTCTGTCACAAGGTTATTCGCTTGAAAATGCAGCTGTTTTAGGCGTCTTTTTGCACGGACTTTCAGGAGATCTGGCAAAAGAAATATTAGGAGAATATGCCATGTTGCCTTCAGATACTATTGACAACATAGGCAAATCATTTTTGATGATACAGTAAACTCAGGTTTCATTCGGGAAATAAATAACAA
This sequence comes from Saprospiraceae bacterium, assembly GCA_016715245.1. GTDB lineage: Bacteria > Bacteroidota > Bacteroidia > Chitinophagales > Saprospiraceae > OLB9. The sequence goes on along the minus strand of JADKAS010000001.1, from coordinate 49,848 downwards.
AGTATTGATATACTTAAACCTTACGATATGCATATTTCCATTTTAACAGGTGCCGGCATAAGTGCTGAGAGCGGGATTTCAACATTTCGGGATGCAGGAGGCTTGTGGGAAGGTCACCGTATTGAAGATGTGGCTTCCCCTGAAGGCTGGTTCAGAAACCAGGAATTGGTACTTGATTTCTACAATAAAAGAAGGTCGCAGCTAAAAGAGGTTAAACCCAATGTTGGACATTCTTGCCTTGTCCAGCTGGAAAAACATTTTAACACAACCATCATCACCCAAAATGTAGATGACCTTCATGAAAGGGCCGGAAGCACAAAAGTGATCCACTTACACGGTGAATTAAAGAAGGCCAGAAGTACGGGTGATGAGACGCTACTGTATAATTGGGAAAAGGATTTGAATACGGGAGACCTTTGCGAAAAAGGTTATCAGTTAAGACCACATATTGTCTGGTTTGGTGAGGAGGTTCCCAAACTGTACGATGCAGCAAACATTGTAAAAGATCAGATATTCTTATCATTGTGGGTACTTCTCTACAGGTTTATCCAGCGGCCGGTCTTGTAGGTTATGCTCCTGCGTCTTGTTTAGTATATTATGTAGACCCCAAACCTTTTCTTTCTTATGAATTAAAAAACAGTCCGAATGTGCAGATTATTTCCAAATCTGCTACTGAAGGTCTTCCTTCTCTGGTGAACGATCTCATTAAAATCCATAAAAAGTAGTCATCCATAAATTTTTCATAATGATTCTGCCTTCAGGGTTTAAAAAAAATATTGTATCCCAATGGGGTCAAACATCATGGGAACAACTGGAAAATGCCATACAAAAACCGCCTGCAACATCTGTTCGGCTGCACCCTATAAAACAAAAATTTGTTACGCTGGAAGGAAGTCCGGTACCCTGGTGTCCTTTTGGCCTGTATCTTTCTGAAAGACCTGTTTTTACACTGGACCCTTCTTTTCACGGAGGTGGCTATTATGTTCAGGAAGCAGCCTCCATGTTTTTATGGTTTGTGCTGGAAAAATTAACAGGTTCAAATAAAGAAATCACTGTCCTTGACCTTTGTGCTGCCCCTGGCGGTAAAAGTAGTTTAATCGCTTCTTTTTTAGACCATCATGGTTTGTTGGTCAGTAATGAAGTGATAAAAAACAGAGCTTATATTCTTAAATCAAATATAGAAAAATCAGGATACCACAATGTAGTGGTCACCCAAAACGACCCTAAGGATTTTCAGAACGTGCCTGAATTTTTTGATATTATACTGGTAGATGCACCTTGTTCAGGTGAAGGTATGTTCCGAAAAGATCCTGCATCTATACATGAATGGTCAGAAGATAATGTGGAATTATGTTCGGCGAGGCAGAAAAGAATTGTAGCCGACGTTTTGCCTGCGCTAAAAAATGGAGGCTATTTACTTTATTCAACCTGTACCTATAACGACTTTGAAAATATTGATAATATCGTATGGGCTTCTGATCATTTACCTCTCGAAAATGTGGCTTTAGACATTCCGGATTTTTATAATGTTTTACCCATTCATAAAAAAGGAAAGACAGGATATCAATTTGCACCACATCTTCAAAACAGTGAAGGTCTCTTTTTTTCTGTTCTGCAAAAACAACAAAAACAGGAATCCGGTAAAATAAAAACAACAAAATCATTTGTTAAAGTTCCGAATAAATCTATTCCGGTTCTGAAGAAGTACAGTGATTCAACAATGGAACCAGTTTATTTTTTTGATCCGAATGAAGAAGTTCATTTGTTTCCTGCTCCCTATTTTGAGTTGGTAAATGTTTTGTATAATAAATGCAGGATTATTTATTGCGGCATCAATATGGGAAGATTGATAAAGGAGGAACTCATCCCAAACCACAGCCTTGCCTTGTACATATTATTATCCGGATACCTACAAAAGCTAGACCTGCCTCTTGTCCAAAGTCTGGAATTTCTGCAGAAAAGCCTGAATGATGTATCTTCTGATGAAAAAGGCTGGCTTTTGATAACCTACCGAAATCTTGGTCTGGGATGGGTAAAAAATCTGGGCAACAGGGTTAATAATTATCTTCCGAATGAAGCGAAGATAAGAATGGATATCCATAAAAATATGGATAAAGAATTTATGTAAAAAAATATATCTTTTTATACGTTAAATCTGAAATGCATAATATCGCCGTCTTCAACGACATATTCTTTACCTTCCACATTCATTTTCCCTGCTTCTTTAATGGCAGACTCAGAACCATACTTCACATAATCCGCATATTTGATTACTTCAGCTCGGATGAAACCCTTTTCAAAATCCGTGTGAATGACCCCAGCAGCCTGAGGAGCCTTCCAGCCTTTGTGAATAGTCCAGGCCCGCACTTCTTTTTCTCCCGCGGTAAAATAAGTATATAACTGAAGTAGATGATAAGCCGCATGAATGATTCTGTTGACTCCTGGTTCACTTAAACCCATCGCCTCAATAAATTCCATTCTCTCATCTTTGGATTCCAGTTCGGCAATTTCTGCTTCTATTCCGGCACATATGAACAAAACCTCGGCATTTTCATCAATTACTGCTTCTTTAAATCTCTCCGTATGAATATTTCCGGTCAAAACACTTGCCTCATCAACATTACAAACATACAAGATGGGTTTTGATGTCAGTAAATACATGTCCCTGAACAATTCAGCCTGATTTTCATCCACAACAAAACTTCGAGCAGGTTTTTCCTGCTCAAGATGTGCCAGTAAACCAGCTGCCCATTCCACATTTATGGCATCGTCTTTAGCACCTGACTTGGCTTGTTTCTTTAATTTATCGAGTCTCTTTTCTACAGTCTCAATATCTTTGAATATCAGTTCAAGGTCTATAATTTCTTTATCTCTGACCGGATTTACACTGCCGTCCACGTGAATGACATTATCATCTTCAAAACATCTGACCACGTGAATGATGGCATCCACTTCCCTGATGTTGGCCAAAAATTGATTTCCAAGTCCTTCTCCCTTACTGGCACCTTTGATAAGACCGGCAATATCCAGAATTTCTACACTGGTCGGTAAAACCCTTTGAGGGTTTACCAATTCAGCAAGTTTATCCAGTCGTGGGTCAGGCACCACGATGACGCCCAGATTGGGTTCCTTTGTGGCAAATGGATAATTTGCCGCCAATGCTTTGGCAGAGGTTAAGGCATTAAACAAAGTTGATTTACCGACATTCGGCAACCCGACGATTCCACACTGTAATCCCATAATGTATGATTATTTAAAAACGGCGCAAAAGTAACATTTTACTATGAACTAAAAAGTATCCAGTGAAGATTTTATTGTCATTCAAAGGATTATATTAAGTTTGTTTGTTTGTAAATGTTGATTCAATACGTTAATTCAAGAAATCAGTACATATGGTGTTAGTGACCCGGATGTTTTAAATTAAAAAAATGGTCAGGTATATGATGGCTGGATTATAAAAAATTATCATTTTGAAATCACCGTTTAACACTATTAAGTAGTTTATATTCAGTATTTTTGCCCTTCAAATTTCAACCATAATGGTTCAAACCATTGAATTAAAACTTTTTCCCGACCAGATTTACGACGAAGTTCTGATCAAAGAATTGATCGTTAAAAAGGTTAAAGTGCCCAAAGAAAGAATACAGGATGTGATTCTTAGAAAAAGATCTGTTGATGCCAGAAGTAAAAGACCTGTATTTATCATGAGGTACGATATATACATTGACGAAAAAGTCAAACCTCTTCCTTCTGTAATGAAGGACTATCAAAATGTTCATGATAAAGAAGAAGTATTTATTGTTGGCTCCGGACCTGCCGGCTATTTTGCAGGTCTTGAGTGTTTACTGTGCGGATTGAAACCCATTATTTTTGAGCGGGGTAAAGATGTTCAGACGAGAAGGAGAGATTTGCGCGCCATTCAGCAATTTGGCGTCGTAAATCCGGACAGTAATTATTGTTTCGGAGAAGGTGGTGCAGGAACCTATAGTGACGGAAAACTGTATACCCGTTCTCACAAACGAGGAAAAATTGAAAAGGTATTACATCAGTTGGTGGAACACGGCGCACCTGATGATATTTTAATTGACGCTCATCCCCACATAGGATCTAATAAACTGCCCTTGATTATCTCTTCTATACGAAAAACAATCGAAGATCACGGCGGTAAGGTATTTTTTGAAAAAAAAGTAGTTGATATTCTTGAAGAGAACAACAAAATGAAAGGTTTAGTCTGTGAAGATGGGTCATTATTTACCGGTAAATCGCTGATTTTATGTACCGGTCATTCTGCACGCGATATCTTTTATTTGTGTAAAAACAAAGGGTGGCGTATTGAAGCAAAAGATTTTGCACTGGGGTTGAGAATAGAACATTCACAAAAAACCATTGATTCTTTTCAGTATCATCAAAAGGAAAGAGAAGAAAATTTGCCGGCTGCCAGTTATGCTGTCGTGGCTCAGGTTCAGGATAAGGGTGTTTTTTCTTTCTGTATGTGTCCCGGAGGTCTTGTGGTGCCGGCAGCTACTTCCCCCGGAGAAATCGTGGTAAACGGAATGTCATTAAGCCGTCGTGACAGCCCTTTTGCCAATTCAGGATTTGTGACCTCAGTGTCGGTCGAAGAGCTCAAACAACATGGATATTCCGGAGAGTTTGCTTCTTTGGATTTTCAAATCAGTGTTGAAAAAAAAATGTTTGACTTTGGAGAAGGCTCTCAAAAAGCCCCTGCCCAAAGAGTCAGGGATTTTGTGGAAGGCGTCATATCCCCTACCCTAAACCCTACCTCCTATATACCGGGATTGATTTCTGCACCTTTACATCAGCTCTTGCCGGATTTTATTTATAAAAGATTGAGGATGGGTTTGATAGAGATTGATAAAAAAATGAAAGGTTATCTGACGAATGAAGCCAATATTATAGGCGTAGAGAGCCGGACATCATCACCAATAAAAATTCTCCGGGACGAAAACACGCTGATGTCACCTGATCTTGATGGATTATTTCCATGCGGGGAGGGAGCAGGATATGCCGGAGGCATACTGTCAGCAGCTATGGATGGTCAGAAAGTAGCCGGAAAAGTATTTGACTATCTGTGTAGTGAAGCAGACAATCGTTATTAAAAACCATTTTAATCTTTAAAAATTAAGAGAATTTTATACTTTTGCACTTGCAATTGACATTTTTATAAAAATCAATATTATGGGACGCGCATTTGAATATCGAAGAGCAGCAAAAGAAAAAAGATGGGCAACCATGTCCAGGGTCTTCCCGAAAGTTTCCAGAATGATTACTATGGCTGCTAAAGAAGGAGGCATTGATCCAGATATGAATCCTAAACTTCGATTAGCTATTCAGGCTGCAAAAGCTGCCAACATGCCTAAGGACAATGTTGAAAACGCTATTAAAAGAGCTGCCGGTAAAGATTCAGATAATTTTGTAGAAGTTAATTATGAGGGAAAAGGTCCGTTTGGTGTTTTGGTATTTGTGGAGTGTGCGACGGACAACACTACCCGAACGATTGCCAATGTAAAATCTTATTTCAATAAAATAGGTGGAGGATTGGCACCTTCAGGTTCTCTGGAATTTATGTTCGACAGAAAAACAGTAGTAGAATTCGAAAAACCGGAAGATTTTGATATTGAAGAAATGGAACTGGAACTCATAGACCATGGTCTTGTAAGCATAGAACTTGATGACAATACCGTGTATGCATATGCTGATTATACGGATTTCGGAACATTGACAAAAGCCATTGAAGAAAAAGGAATTTCCATCACCAAAGCAAATTTACAGAGAATTCCTACGAATCCTGTAGAATTTACTGATGAGCAAATGACTGACATCGAAAAACTTCTGGACAAACTGGAAGACGATGATGATGTTCAGGCAGTGTACACCAATATTGCATAAGGAAACAACTCACCTTTGACTTTTATTTTCAAGTTCTGGAAAACTTTTTTTATAATTCTTTAAACCGTGGTTTGAACTTACATTGGTTCCGGACCAACCCACATAGATTATTTACGCAACCATTTTAAAATCAGCCTTATGCGTCTATATTTGCATATTTGGCATTCTCTTCAATAAATTGTCGTCTCGGAGGAACTTCATCTCCCATCAGCATTGAAAAAATGCGATCAGCTTCAATGGCATCGTTAATGGTGACCTGTCTCAACATTCGGTTGACAGGATCCATAGTGGTCTCCCACAGCTGTTCTGCGTTCATTTCTCCCAAACCTTTATATCGCTGTGTTTTAATAGAATTATCTTCTTTTCCATTCGAATATTGAAGTATGGCAGATTTTCTTTCTTCATCATTCCAGCAATATACAAAATTTTTTGCCTTTTCGCACCTGATACAAAGGAGGTGCGGCGATATACACAAAACCTTGTTCAACAAGAGGTTTCATATACCGGAAAAAGAAAGTCATAATTAATGTTGAAATGTGACTTCCATCGATGTCGGCGTCACACATAATGACTATTTTATGATACCGGAGTTTTTCAATATTCAATATTTTATCGCCATCTTTTTCCTCTATGGAAACACCGAGGGCGGTAAACATATTTTTAATCTCCTCATTTTCATATATTTTGTATTCCATAGCTTTTTCTACATTCAAAATTTTACCTCTGAGTGGCAGAATTGCCTGAAAATTACGGTCTCTTCCTTGTTTGGCTGTTCCGCCGGCAGAATCACCCTCAACCAAAAATATTTCTGATTCATAAGGGTCTTTGGAACTGCAATCTGAAAGTTTTCCGGGAAGTCCGCTACCTGTCAGAATATTTTTTCGCTGCACCATTTCACGGGCCTTTCTCGCAGCATGTCGGGCTGTAGCCGCCAAAATAATTTTATCAATAATTTTTCTGGCTTGCATAGGATTTTCTTCAAGATAATCTTTCAGTACATCCCCAACACATCGGGAGACAATTCCGGTTACTTCAGAATTACCAAGTTCGCCTTTAGTCTGACCTTTAAATTGAGGTTCCTGCACCTTTACACTTACAATAGCCGTCAAACCTTCTTTAAAGTCTTCTCCCTGTATAGTGATTTTTAATTTACTGAAAAGGTTATTGTCATCTCCATATTGTTTAAACAAACGGGCAATAGCTCTCCTGAAACCGGCCACGTGGGTACCTCCTTCCCTGGTATTGATATTATTAACAAACGAAAAAATATTCTCCTGATAGCCTGTATTATAGGTCATTGCGACCTCAACTTCAACATTTTCCTCTTTCCCCACTACATAAATAGGATCAGTAATAAGCGGCGTTCTGGTTTCATCAAGATACTGCACAAACTCTTTAAGTCCACCTTCAGAATGGAAATCGTTTTTTTTGAATTCACCGTTTTCCAGGACTTCCCTTTCATCTGTAAGGGTCAGATACAAACCTTTATTCAGATACGCCAATTCCCTGATTCTGCTGGCAAGTGTAGCATAGGTATATTCAAGACTTTCGAAAATCTCTGCATCCGGTCTAAAGGTGACACGTGTACCTGTTTTATCAGATACGCCTATTTCTTTGACGGGACCGAGGGGAATCCCTTTGGAATACTCCTGTTCAAACTTTTTACCTTCCCGTTGAACTTCAACTCTGACATAATCGGAAAGGGCATTGACACAAGAAACCCCTACACCGTGCAGACCACCTGATACTTTATAGGTGTTTTTATCAAATTTACCTCCGGCATGTAATACAGTCATAACAACTTCAAGAGCAGATTTCTGCAATTTTTCATGCATTCCCGTAGGAATACCTCTTCCGTTATCCGTTACCGTTATGGAATTATCTTTATGAATAATCGTTTCAATATGCGTACAATAACCGGCAAGATGTTCGTCAATTGAGTTGTCAATAACCTCCCAAACAAGATGGTGCAATCCTTTCGTGTCCGTACTGCCGATATACATCCCCGGCCTCTTTCTGACGGCTTCTAATCCTTCAAGTGCCTGTATATTATCCGCACCATAATTATCATTTTTTTGTGTTTTATCCTGTTCGCTCATAAAGTGTTCTGTAATTCTAAAATAAGGGTGCAAAAATAAACAATTTTTCCCGATTTCCCAAATAACAACATAAATATTATCATAAATATTTTATTTTATATTAAATTGATTATGAATTAAATGTTACTGAAAAAGCATTTTTTTTTGATTTTTTTTCCGGGTTTTTATTTTGTCTTTTTGATTTCATGATTTATACAAATATTACGTGCAATAATTATTGATTTTGTCACTTTTTATTGTCAAAATGGGTATTTATTTTTAAAGATAATTTCAGATATTCTCTTAAAATATAAAATGAGTCTAATACTTTAATTATAATTGTCGTCCGATTTTTTCCCTGAATCATCCCTGTTTTTAACCTTATTTGTATAAAAAAGCATCTGATGAGATTAAAATAAGATTATATTTGTACGCAAAATAAGTACCATGACCATTTACAAAGAATTCAGAGTCGGAGGTAATAACAGAAGTCCATTTGGGATGCTGGGACCATTACTCATTCTCTCCCTTTTTTTTATCGCCCTTTATTTTTTATTTAAGGGAATGTTTTACATACTCAATATTATTGCTCCTGTTTTATTGATTCTTACACTCATTATTGATTATACAGTGATCAAAGACTTCTTTATCTTTTTGTTCAAGTTATTGAAAGAAAATACTGTTTTGGGAGTGCTTTCCATAGTTTTATTGTTTTTTGGATATCCTTTTGTCAGCGGGTATTTATTCACAAAGGCAATATTGAGAAAAACAGTGAAGAAAAAATTTGAATCCATTCAAAACAGGGAAGAAAAGTATACGGAATATGAAGAAGTGGAAGACCAAAAAGAAGATGATTTTCTTGATCTTCCTCCGCTGGAAAAAACAAGTCAAAAAGCAAAACAAAATCCATACGATGAAATGTTTAAGTAACCATTTTATGTAATGGAATTATTGACAATTTTGCTGATATGTTGTATCAGTCTGTTACTGTTATTTTACGGATTTCTCCTGTTTTCGGCAGATACATCTTTGAAAAATCACAAAAAATCATCTCCCCAGAATAGAATCCAAAATTTAAAAGCAAGTGTCATCATTGCCGTAAGGAATGAAGAAAATAATATTCTGCCATGTATTGAGTCCATCTTAAAAGGAAATCCTGACAATAAATATTATGATATCATTATCATTAATGATCATTCCACAGACAATACAAAAAAACTGTTGAACAGTATTGAAGTTAAAAATGTAAGATCCTACGATCTCCCCCAATCAATCAGTGGAAAAAAAAATGCACTGGAATATGGTCTTTTACGGACCAGTGCTGAAATTATCATTACAACAGATGGTGATTGTTTATTGCCTCAGGGCTGGATTCAAAACATTATTTCCCATTATTCAAACAATAAAAACCTGGTGATGACCACAGGTCTTGTTTTACCTTCCGGCCCCAATACAACTATAGGCAGATTTCAATGGCTTGATTTTGCGGCAACCATGGCGCTTACCCATTACGGCATATCTTCAAAAAAGTTTTATCTGGCCAATGGTGCCAATATGAGTTACCTGAAACAATCTTTTCTGGATACCGGTGGTTTTCAGGATAATCTTCATGTTGCCTCGGGAGACGATGTTTTTCTGATTAAAAAATTATCCCGTTTACCGGGAAAAGAAATTGCTTTTTTACCATCTCCTGAAGCAAAAGTGTTTACCAAAGCGGAAGACACCTGGAAGTCATTGATTCAGCAACGAAAAAGATGGGCAACAAAAACAAAAGCATATGCAAATATACATATCCTTTCTATTCAAGCCTTTGTATTCGGATTATCCCTTTTTTTGAACATTTTTATTTTGATGGCCTTTATTCAGCCAAAATATTTTTTAGCTCCTTTTCTTTTTTTATGTATTGGTAAATATAGTATTGACTACTTTTTTTTGAAAAAATTGAGCTATTATTTTCAAAATAAACATGTAATGAAAAATTTTTTAGTTTCCTTTATAATTTATCAATTTTATATACTATTGATGGGTATTTATGCTCTCTTACCGGGACATACACATTGGAAAGACAGAAAAGTCAGACAATAGGTTTTGTCAATAGATGAGTATGTCAGGAAATATCCATACTATGATAAATACAAGCACCTGAATCAAAATAAACGGAATAACCCCCCGATATACATCGGAAGTTTTCACTTCAGGAGGCGTAACCCCTTTCAGATAAAATAAAGCAAAACCAAAAGGAGGTGTCAGAAAAGAAGTTTGCAGGTTGATGGCAAGTAAAATACCCAACCAGATCAAATCAATCTTATACATCATAAATACGGGTGCCACTACCGGAACAATGATAAAAATGATTTCAATGAAATCAATAAAAAATCCGGCAATAAATACCAGTACCATTACCAATATAAAAAACTGGACTGATGTCAATTGTGTATTTGTGACAAAAGAAGTTAATAAATCATCTCCGTCCATACCCCTGAAAACCAATGCAAAAGTTGTGGCTCCCAACAATATAAAAAACACCATTGTCGTAAGTTCTGAGGTTTCCTTCATCACTTTTTTAAATATTGATAATGTCATCCTCCTCTTAATAATGGCAATACATAAAGCACCTGCAGCACCCAAAGCTGAAGCTTCCGTCGGCGAGGCAACACCGTAAAAAATAGAACCCAATACTAAAAAAATCAACAGCAGAGGAAAAAACATGGCACTGACAAATGAACTTTTTTCTTCTTTGCCAAGGTCTACATAGGCTTGTTGTGCCACTGTCAATGTTTGATTTTTTGCCGTAAAAAAGGAAAAAATCATTACGTATAATATGTAAAACACCATCAGCAATATACCAGGAACTATAGCTGCTTTAAACAGATCTCCTACAGGAACCTGCAAAACACTTCCCAACAAAATCAGTATAACGGATGGTGGTATAATCTGTCCCAAAGTGCCTGAAGCAGCAATTATTCCTGTACTCAATGAAATATTGTACCCTGATTTTAACATAACGGGAAGACTGATCAACCCCATGGTAACGACGGTAGCTCCAACTATACCGGTGGAAGCTGCCAAAACACCACCCACCAAAACAACGGAAACAGCTAGTCCTCCCGGAAACCTGTACAACATTTTACCCATCGATCTGAGCAGGTTTTCGGCGATGCCGGTCTTTTCAAGAACCAGTCCCATCATTATAAACATGGGTATTGACATCAAAAGATTATTCTGAAGTACTCCCATAATTCGCAAGGGTAAAAAATCCAGAAAATCAGGAACCAAAAAATATCCAAAAACAGCCGAAATTCCGCCAAGCACAAACGCCACCGGATAGCCCGTCATAAGACAAATCAATATGGCTAAAAAGAAGATGCCTACAAGGTATTCCATGTGTTTTTCAATCGGTTAATGGTCTTGAAAATTTCTGATAGTCCCTGAAGTAAGATAAAAACAAAACAAAATACAACGGCATATTTTATCGGGTAAATTGCAGCTAAACCTCCCGGATTGGGCGATGTTTCTCTGATATAAAATGAATTGGAAGCATAATTAAAACAAGTATAAATACCGATTAAAGACCAGGGAACAAGAAAAAGGATATGAAAAACAAGATTTATTATTTCTTTTTTCCGGGTAGAAAAAAGTTCGTAAAAAAAATCCACCCTCACATGTTTATCATTCAAAATGTTACTTCCGCCTCCCAATAAAAATATCAACCCAAAAAAATGCCATTCCAATTCAAGTAAATAATTGACACTGACAGAAAATAAAAAACGCAGAAAGACATCAAAAATGATGAGAAAAAGTAAAAGGCCTGAAAAAAAACTTCCGGTTTTACCAAGTAGCGTTGTAAATGTATCAATCAGTTGCGATAAACGATTCATTTACAAGCCTCTTCTCTTTATTTCATTGGAAATATATTTTAGTTCCCGGCTCATTTCTCCTGTTACAGAAGAATTTTCTTCTGTTCTTCGGATTAGGTAAGGTATTACTTCTTTGATAGGTCCATATACCACGTATTTGGCCACATTATAACCTGCATTGGCCAGATTGAAGGTAATATTATCACTCATTCCATACAACTGACAAAAGTTAAGGTGTTTATGATTAATATCAATGTCATATTTCTGCATAAGACTGGCCTGGTAAGCATTACTGTATTCATTATGAGAAGCACAACAGGAAGAAATCTTCTCATGATTCTGTACACAATATTCAATACCTTTGTTATAAGCGTTATCTGTTGCATTTTTATCCGGATGAATCGGACTGGGATAACCCAATTCCAAAGCCCTTTGGCGCTCTTTGTCCATGTAGGCACCTCTGACCAGTTTAGCCCCCAAATTATACCCTTTTGTTATAGCAAGTTGATGGTGCTCTTTTAATTTTGTCAGAGAATCGGTTTTATACATTTGATATGTATTGAATACGGTGACATTTTCCAGATTATATTTCTCCATCATTTCCAAAGCCAGATTATCAACAGGTCTTTGAATCCAGCTTTCTTCTGCATCAATAAAAATTCCAACATTGTGATTCTTAGCGGAGAAACAAATTTCATCCAGTCTTTCCCTTAAATGTTCAAATCCCCTTTTTTCCCCTTCAGACAACGGCTCGTCATGATGTAGCTTATGTAAAATTTTCAAATCGACAAGTCCTGTGATTTTTGTACTGATCATAGGAACAGATTCATTTGATGCTGCAAGTTCAATAGCACGAAGGGTTTCCTGTGCAGTAGCATCAAGATTTTCCTCCCCCATTTTTCCTTCAGCACCATAATCAAGAATCGTAAGAACCTTATTTTCATACAATTCATCAATTACATTCTGGCAGTCCATTAAATTTTCACCGCCGCAGAACTGAGGAAATATTGTTTTTTTAACCATCCAGTCGGTAAAAGGCAAACTCATTTTTACGGCGTGATAGCCTATTTTAGAACCCCATTTTACGAGGGTGGAATTGTTCATAAACCGAAAAAGCCTGTATGTCTTTTTTAAAGCTTCATCTGTTTTCTCCCTGAATGCAATTTCTGTATTTGTAAGATCAAATAACGTATCCGGTTCGGGTTCGGGTCTTTCTGATGTCATTTCTGGTTCCATATTTGCCATGATTTTTCTGCCTGGTAAACCAACATGTCCAATCCGTTTTTTGCTGAACACTGTTGTTCCATTCCTTTGGTCAAAAATACAGTTTTTTTTGGATTGTATATTAAATCAATTAAAAAATGTGAATTTTTTAAATATGTATAAGGAATAAGAGGAAAACTTGAAGTATCGGGATACATTCCCAAAGGAGTTGTATTTACCACAATCGAATGATTTTCCATAATCCCGTAATCAATTTTTTCATAGGACAACCCTTCATTTTTATTTCTTGATACCAATGTAAAAGGTATATTTAATTTTCGGCAAACGTATACAACAGCCTTACTGGCGCCTCCGGTACCAAGAATCAGCATTTGGGGTCGGTCTTCCTTAATTTCCGCCAAAACAGGTAACAGACTTTGTTCAAATCCAAAAACATCTGTGTTGTAACCTATTTTTTTTCCATCAGAAAACAATATGGTATTTACCGCACCGACTTCTTTTGCCTCCGGTGACAAAACATCCAGATAAGGTACTATTTTTTTTTTATAAGGTATGGTGACGTTCAAACCGGCAAAAACATTCTTTTGGCACAGCTTCTCAAAATCCTCTATATTTTCCAGTGGATAAGGAAGATATTGGCTGTCAGTAATTCCCATTCGCAAAAATTTTCGCCCGAAATAGTCAGGTGAAAAACTGTGGACAAGCGATTTTCCTATGATGCCGAAGTTTTTCATTATTTCCCTTTTCCTTGTAATAAAACAACTACTGTGTAAAACATTATTTTTAAATCCAAACTCAGTGACATGTTTTCAATATATAAAATGTCATATTGAAGTCTTTGTATCATTTGTTTGACATTCGAGGCGTATCCGTATTTTACCTGACCCCAGGACGTTATTCCCGGCCTGACTTTAAGTAAATGTTTGTAATGGGGTGCCTCAGATGAAATTTGTTCGATATAATATCGTCTTTCCGGTCGGGGCCCTACAATGGCCATATCGCCTTTTAGAACATTAAAAAATTGGGGAATCTCATCCAGCCTCCATTTCCTCATCACCTTTCCCCAATTTGTAACCCGGTCGTCGTCGTCATGCGACAATCTCGGACCTGTGGGTTCAGAGTCCAGAAACATACTCCTGAATTTATAGATATCGAATGGTTTTCCATTGAGTCCTATCCTCTCCTGCCTGTAAAAGACAGGCCCTTGGGACGACAATTTCACTCTGATTAATGTGTACAAAATAAGGGGAATCAAAATAATCAATGCCAGTAAACTTATAGATATGTCCATCAATCTTTTTACTACTTTTTGCCAGTTTGGCATCAATTCCTGCTCTATTTCAATGAGGACAGCACCATATATGTGGTTCATCTTGACCGTACCCAACATGATATCATATGTATCGGGAATTACTTTTATAAGAATTTCTTCAGAAAAATCAAACAAGACGTCTAGTATTTGTTTGAGCTTATTATGTTCAGAGGTTTCTACAGCAACAATTACTTCTTCAATATAATGCTCATTAATAACCTCTTTAATATCTTCCAACATCCCTAATTTGGGAAGATGTTTGGCAAGGACATTTTTACTTTTTCCATTGACATCAATAAAACCGACAAAGCGGTGACCGAGGGAATAAGGTCTTCCTATTATTTCTTCATATAATTCTACTGCATTTTTATCACCCCCAATAATCAATGTATTATATTGTATTTTACCTGATTTTAACCTTTTACTGGCAATGGTTAAAATGATCATCCTGGCTATAGACGTAATCAAAAAATTTAACAAAAAAAGACGGATAAACAATGAAAAATAACTTATATATTCCAATACCTTGTCGTCTGTCACCACCGTAAACAATAGAATCAAGCTACCCATAAAACTTATAAAAAAAGTAATCTTCAGGGTTTCCAGCCTTGATATCCTATAAATATCACGGTATTTGTCAAAGATAAAATAAAGCGTCAGCCAGAAAAGCGGAACAAAAAACAAACCTTGCCACAACCTTTCGTTTTCTAATATTTCAGCTATGGAAACACCGGCATCTTCAATATTTTTGCGATATACAAAAAATAAAAACCAGGCCAGCATAGCAGAAAAATAATCTGCCAGTTTATAGAAAAAAAGTTCAGTTTTACGGGAGCGTTGAATCACTTTTAAAATCGGACTAGTTTAATATTATCTACATAAATTTCACCGGTCTCTTTTCCTGCCGGTACGGTAAACCCAAAAGCCAACCTGTATGAACGCAGCCTGGGAGCGGACAAAATGTCTGTAATATCTACATAAATTTTATTCCATTTATCTCTGGGTACAACCACAACTTTATACTGCAACATTCCGGCTACATTGAGGTCATCATACGTAACGAGCCCAATACCTATTTCCGCTTGTCCTTTGTAATCCATTTCTATATAGGCATTGCCACTTATTATTGATAATT
This sequence comes from Saprospiraceae bacterium, assembly GCA_016715245.1. Classification (GTDB taxonomy): domain Bacteria; phylum Bacteroidota; class Bacteroidia; order Chitinophagales; family Saprospiraceae; genus OLB9. Next base: position 34,335 of record JADKAS010000001.1, on the reverse strand, counting down.
TTTCAAATAATTGAGTACTGCCAATTTCAACAACACTATTGGCATTCTCTAGCTTTATTTTACCGGATTTCAGCCCGGAAGAGGCATCCTCTGCTGACAGATTTAACCCGGCTTTTCCATCCAGATCAAGATCAAATTCAAACAAATTGACTTGTTCAAAATCAGCAATAACATCAAATTTACAATTTTCAGAATATTGAAAAGTGATGGGTATGTTGATTTCTTTTAAAGGCTCAAGTTTTACATTAGCGGTAATGGCTTTGTAAAAAGGATAAAAAGCCGGTTCATCCAAAATACCGTTTTTTCTTATTCCTGCCAGAATCAGAATCTCACTTTCTTCTCCGGTTGAAATAACAGGAACTTTTGCAGGTAAAGGAAATATTCCCTGCAATTGTCCGTCGGAATACACCCAGACGTCCGTAATTTTATGTGTATCTTCTCCCGTTGAATTTACTTTCAGCACTTTTGGATCCTTAATAATAAGATACGTCGGTACAGGAGCAACATTATCATTAAGTCCGCAGCCGGAAAAAAAAATAGCCAGCAATGCCGGAAAAAAGTATTTCAACCTATTCATGTTGACTTTCAATTTTTTGATGAATGAGATGGGCAAGATGTAGTGCCTTAAACCCGTCTTCAATACTTACTTTTGGTGGTATCCCATTTTTAATCGCATGATAAAAATCATTGAGTTCTGCTAAAATGGCATTGCTCTGTCCAATAGGAAACTGCTCTATACTAATACGTTTTAAACCCGTATTTGTCGATATGGTCATAGCATCCATTTCTTTCCCTTCGGAGACATTATCGATTTTTACCATTTGCGATTCCTTGGTCAAAAAATCAAGACTGATATAGGCATCATCCTGAAAAATCCTCAATTTCCGCATATTTTTCAAAGAAATTCTGCTTGCTGTCAGATTGGCAACACATCCATTTTTAAACTCTATTCTTGCATTACAAATATCCGGTGTCGAACTGACTATACATACACCATTGGCTGCCACATCCGAAACCTCACTTTTGACAATGGAAAGCACAAGGTCAAGATCATGTATCATCAAATCAAGAACTACAGAAACATCTGTACCTCTCGGATTGAACAAAGCGAGCCTGTGCCCTTCAATAAACCGTGGGTTTTTTATTTTATTTTCCAATGGTATTATGGCAGGATTATATCTTTCGACATGTCCCACCTGCATGACAATTTTGTGTTCCAGCGCAAGTTCCATCAGGTGCTTTGCCTGGCCAACTGTCTCCGTCACAGGTTTTTCAATAAAAACATGTTTATCCGCCATTGCGGCTTTCAAAGCTATGTCGTAATGTAAAATGGTTGGGCATACTATATCTACCGCATCAACTGCAGCAATTAATTCTTCAACTGTAAGAAATCTGGGTATGGAATAGGTCTCTTCAATAATTTTTGCGGCTGAATCGTCGGGATCATAAAATCCTGCCAGTGAAAAAGGTGAATCCAGTAAACATTTAAGGTGAATTTTTCCAAGGTGACCTACACCAAACAAACCTATTTTCATTTGTAAAATATTACATTTTTATTTTTAATGACCTGACGCCGGGAATAGATTGACGTGTGGGTATAATAAACTAAATAAATTATTCCGAAGCGTATACCAAAAAGGCGGATTTTTTATCATTTTATGGGTGTTCATGCAGACAGAAACAGGGTTTGCCATTTGAAGTTAATTATTTAACACTTTTGAATTATCTGTTAAAATGAAGTACCAAACCAAGTAATGTAATACAAAGTACTATAAGAACAGCAATACCTACTGACAATCTGATATAATAGATAAATGATTTTATATCTGCAACCGATCCCGGAAATTTCAAAAATACATCTTTCATTCTGCTTTCGGGTTTAAAAATATCCATTGAGTTAAATTCCACCCTGTGTTTTATCAGGTTCTTGTACACCCTGATAACCTTTAATCTGAAAAAAATATTCAAAAACAACAGGGCGAGGAAAAGTCCGGCAATAAAATATATCAAAACCTGTGTCATAACCTTCAGTAAATAAGGGCGCAAAATTAAGATAATTATCTTAATAATATAGTTTTAAAGCATGTAAATCAATCACTTTTAAACAATTAAACCACATGAATATTATTCACGTTTTATAATTTTTATCTTTTTGACGGGAATTTGCGGATGTATCTGATACTTAAAAAATAACTGTACCCAATTCGGCCGCCATGATATTCCTTTCCTTAAGTAATTCCTGTAGAATTTTAATCTGCAGAATATATTCTGATTGATCCTGTTGATCATCATTCCATTCCTTTATTTCTTTTTCTATAGTTTCAATATTCTTATTGACCTTTTTCAATTTAAGTCTCAATAAAGCATTATGGCTTTCATTAATATAGTTTTCCTCCGGCATTTTTTGAGTTTGCAGTAACATCCCCTTATTTTCCCAGCTGGCGTATTCATAGGGAAAACTCAGTGCATCAATGGCAAACTGTCTAATATCATCTGTTTCATGACCAATAAAATCCTGGTGAGAAACTTGGCCTTTTTCTTGAATCAATTTTTTTACTTCTTCAAAAATCTGAATACTAAGATTGTCTTCAAGGAAAATAAAAATATCTTCAAGCTCATTAATGATAAATCTTGCCATACTCATCTGATCATCATAAGGATGGTGTCCGAATCGTATCAAAATCTGGGCAACTGCCTTTTCCTGTATGGTGTCTTTTGACTCCGAATTATAATCGGGCTGTGGTAATGAAGGTACATTTTTGTCCTGAATCCATTCTTGATTTGTAAATTCTTCACCTGAATAATGTCCTCCCGTCTCAAGTCGTTTTTTATGAAGACTTTCTTTTATATATTTATTGGTTTCCTGCACCAGTATACCTTCATTAATATCCAGCATGATGGCGCACTGCCTGATATAAAGTGCCCTTTTGATGGAATCACTGATTTTAGATATAGAGGAAACGATACTTTTTAGAGCTCCGGCTTTTTTAATCGGATCATTGCCTGTATCTTCCAATAATACCCTGGTTTTAAAAAACACAAAATCTTCTTCATTTTTTTTCAGATATTCCAAAAACTTTTCGGTGCCGTTTGAGGACAGGAAAGAGTCAGGATCTTCCTTGTCCGGTAATAAAACCAATTTTACGTTCATATCTGCTTCCAGCACCATATCAAGTCCCCTCAATGCCGCTTTTATTCCTGCAGGGTCCCCGTCAAAAATGATTTTAATATTGGCCGTATATCTTTTAATCAGCTTAATCTGCTCATGAGTAAGAGAAGTGCCGGAAGCTGCCACCACATTTGTAATTTCTCCCTGATGCAAAGAAATGACATCTGTATATCCTTCCACCAAAATACATTCATCGTGTTTCCTAATCGGTTCTTTGGCAAAAAACAAACCGTATAATACATTCCTCTTATTGTATATATCTGATTCTATTGAATTTATATATTTAGGAATTTTTTTATCTGAAGATAATGTCCTGCCTCCGAATCCTACCACTTTACCGGAAACACCGTGAATGGGAAACATAACCCTTGCTCTGAAAAAATCATGACCTGAAGCAGAGATCAGACCCATGGTTTTACACAAATCAATATTTAATTGTTTTTTTGTTGCGGTTTCCAGAAAATCGTCTCTATCGTCAACTGCATATCCCAACTCAAATTTTTCTATTATAAAATCCCTGAAACCTCTTTCTTTAAAATATGAAAGACCAATGTGTTTTCCTTCCTCTCTGGACCATAGGTTGTGGACGAAATGATCTTTTGCAAAAGAATTAACAATGTACATGGAATCCACAGCCGTTCGCAATTCCTTTTCCTGATTGGTCAGCGCTGTTTCTTCAAGCGTAATATTGTATTTCTGTGCCAGATAACGTATAGCTTCAATATAGTTCAGGGATTCATGTTCCATTACAAAACCTACCGGGTCACCGCCCTTTGAACATCCAAAACATTTAAAAATATTTTTAGCCGGAGACACGGTAAAAGAAGGGGTTTTTTCATCATGAAAAGGGCATAATCCAATCAGATTAACGCCTCTGCGTCTCAGATTGACATAATCACCAACCACTTCCTCTATTTTGGAAACCTGTAAAACCTCTTCTATACTTTTTCTAGTAATCATATATTAAAGACCCAAAACATCTTTCATCTGAAAATTACCTTTTTTATCAACCAGCCACTCAGCTGCCAATACTGCTCCCAATGCAAAACCTGCCCTGGAATGTGCCGTATGAATGATTTCAATATCATCTATTTCAGAAGAATATTTTACTTTATGTGTACCCGGTACCCCTTCCTCTCTGAATGACTGAATGTGTAATGATCTTCCATATGGTTCTCCCTGTTGGATGGACCATACTTTTTTCCTTGCGAGATGATCTATTACATCGGTTGCCAGTGAAATGGCCGTACCACTGGGTGCGTCAAGTTTGGTTATATGATGTGTTTCTTCTATCTGAACGTCATACGTTTCATACTTATTCATAAGAGAAGCCAGTTTTTTATTGACTTCAAAAAAAATATTGACGCCAATACTAAAATTTGAAGCGTATAAAAATGAACCATTTTTTTCCAATGTCAATTTTTCAATTTCACTTTTTTTATTTCCCCACCCTGTTGTGCCACAGACCACCGGAAGGTTTGCATGCAGGCATGCACTAACATTGTCAAAAGCTGCATCCGGTTTGGAAAATTCTATAGCAACATCAGCCCATTGTAAAACCTGCGGATTCATTTCGTATTGATTGGCCGATGAAATTTTACAGGAAATACTGTGGCCTCTTCTCATCGCAACCGCCTCTATTTCTTTTCCCATTTTCCCATATCCTATTAATGCAATAAACATATTATTTCAGTTATTAAAGTTTACTAATTTTCGCTCTCAGCAAATGGTCCGCCAGAACCAAAGCCGCCATGGCTTCCACAATGGGAACAGCTCTTGGTACGACACAGGGATCATGTCTTCCTTTAGCCTGTACAATTGCATTTTTACCATCATGGTCAATGGTATCCTGTGGTTTTGAAATGGTAGACACCGGTTTAAAACCAACCCTGAATAAAATAGGCATACCATTGGTGATTCCTCCCTGAATTCCGCCTGAATAATTTGTTTTTGTCAAAACTTCCTGACCCTCTGTAATAAAAACATCGTTGTGTTCTGAACCTTTCATTTCTACTCCGGCAAATCCGGATCCCAACTCAAAGGCTTTCACTGCATTAATGCTCAACATAGCTTTGCCCAAATCTGCATGTAATTTATCAAAAACCGGTTCTCCCAAACCTATCGGGCAATTTTCAATAACACAAGAAATAACACCACCCGTACTGTCCCCATTTTCTTTAAGGTGATTGATATATTGAATCATTTCTTCAGCTGTTTTCTGATCAGGACAACGAACTGAATTGTTTTCTATAAGGGATGTATCAATTTTAGTATCTGGAGGTATTTTTATTTTTCCTACCTGGGAAACATACGCTGCCATTTTAATATTATGTCTTTTGAGTAAGGCTTTTGCCACTGCCCCACCTGCTACTCTGGCTATAGTTTCACGGGCGGATGACCTTCCTCCTCCGGAAACTCCTTGAACACCATATTTTGAAAAATAGGTAAAATCTGCATGTGAGGGTCGAAAAACATTAGCAATATCAGAGTATTCTTCAGGTCGTGCATCGTCGTTTGGGACAAAAATATGTATTGGACTGCCCATTGAAAAACCATTATGCACTCCTGACAATATTTGACACTTGTCCATTTCTTTTCTTGGACTCACAATGTCAGACTGACCGGGTTTTCTTCTGTTTAATTCCATCTGGATATCATGCTCCAAGATTTCAAGACCAGCCGGACATCCGTCAATAATCACTCCAATCCCTATTCCATGGGATTCTCCATAGGTGGTGATGCGAAATATTTGTCCGAAGGAATTACCTGCCATAGGCTACAAAGGTACGCAAGACTTTCAAGTTATTGGTAAAATAGAATTAAAAACGACACTTTTTCTGAAGAATTGAACAAGATTGTTTTAATTTTACACTTTCCCAATTTATAAAACAAGACAGCCTTGAAAAGTTTTTATTATGTTTCTCTTTTTTGTATTTTGCTGACCACCATCATTCAATTGTCCTCCTGCAAAAAAAAGTCAGTAGAACTTCCCATGGAAAAACAAAAAATCGTCTCCCTCCTTGAAGATATTTATCTGGCTGAAAGTATGGCAGAAGGAGCAAGTATTGAAATAAAAGACAGTATTAAATCAAATTAAAGATAACAGAAAACAAAAATATAGGAAGATAATTAACAATAAGATAATATGATATTTTGGCTGTTTCTTACTTGAGTGGTTACTTTTGCAAATAATATTTAAATTTATGGATAATAAAGCCAGAATTCTGATTGTTGATGACGAAGATGACATCCTTGAAGTTTTGAGTTACAATCTCGAAAAAGAAGGTTATCAGGTGGTCACAGCCAATGATGGACAGAAAGGAATACAAATTGCAGAAGAGTTTGAGCCTCATCTTATTATTCTCGATATCATGATGCCAAAAATGGATGGTATCGAAGTCTGTCAGAAATTAAAAAGTAATCCAAAATTTAAGTCAACATTGATAGCATTCCTCACCGCAAGATCTGAAGCGTTTACACAAATTTCAGCTTTGGACAGCGGAGGTGATGATTTTATAAACAAACCTATAAAACCAAATGTGCTAAAGTCACGTATCAATGCAATATTAAGAAGACATGTTGAACTGAATAAACAGGAAAACCAAAATATTGCTACCTTTGGTAAACTTCATATTGATTTTGAACAATTTAAAGTGCTTGTAAACGGGCTTGACACCGGATTGGCCAAAAAGGAATTTGAGTTATTGACACTGCTTGCTTCGAAACCAGGCAAAGTTTTTAAGCGAAGTGAAATTTTAACAAAAATCTGGGGCAACGATGTGATTGTCGGAGATCGGACCATAGACGTTCATATAAGAAAACTGAGAGAAAAAATTGGCAATGAATTTATTCACACTTTAAAAGGCGTAGGTTATAAGTTTGAATTTTAATCTTATATTTAAAAACATAACAATCAGACAGATCACCTTTCTGATTACCTTTTTTGTAACACTTATTTGTGTAATCAGTGTTGTATTGCTTTTTATCAGTGGTGCAAAAATAAATATATTTTCTATTTGTCTTTTTGCCGTTTTTATTTTTATTATCAATTTTATTTTAATCAGATTGTTACTGGAGCAATACATCTTCAGAAGAATCAAACTCATATATAAAATCATCAATGAAAACAAAAAAGATCAAATCGGAGAAGATCTTAAAAAATTTCATGAAAAAAGTATTTCTGATGTTAATTCCAATGTAGTAGAATGGGCGACAAATACGAAAAATGAGATAGCTACCCTAAAATCACTTGAGGAATACAGAAAAAATTATGTAGGAAATATTTCACATGAATTAAAAACACCCATTTTTTCTATTCAGGCATATCTACATACCCTACTGGATGGCGGACTGGAAGACAAAAATATTAATATAAAATATCTGAAAAGGGCATCTGAAAATGTCGAAAGGCTTCAGAATATTGTTGAAGATCTTGACATCATCAGCAAACTGGAATCAGGTCAATTTGAAATGGACGCTCAGCAATTTGACATAAGGGAATTGGTTTCAGATATTTTTATAGATCTCGAACCTATAGCCAAAGAAAAAAGAATTAAACTGCTTTTTAAAGAAGGTGCTTCACAACCATTTAAGGTGGTTGGTGATAAAGACTCCATACGACAGGTCATTAGTAATTTACTGGTAAACTCTATCAAATATGGAAATGAAAACGGTACAACCAAAGTATCTTTTTATGATATGGACAAAAAAGTATTGATAGAAGTTTCTGATAATGGCATTGGTATTGAAGAACACCACTTAAAACATTTATTCGACAGGTTTTACAGAGTGGATGCCAGCAGAAGCAGGAAACAAGGAGGTTCGGGACTTGGTCTTTCTATCGTCAAACACATTATTGAAGCACACGGGCAATCTATAAAGGTGAGATCAACACCCGGAATAGGCTCAACGTTCAACTTTACTTTGGGAAAACCAAAAAAGAAACAGGTCAAAAATGGGGAGGGAACCAAAACTTTTAATGGCACATAACAGGATTATTCAATGCTTCAATAAAGTTAAGCTGTAAAGGAGTAGTAGAAAAAAACCCCCTGTACATCAAATACAAACCCAATCCCAAAGAGACAAAAGGATATATCTTCTGAAGTCCAAACCTCCATCGGTGTTGAAACCATTTTCCGGCCACCATAATTCCTATCATCGCCGGAAATGTACCCAAGGCAAAAAAGAGCATAAAACCCATCGACCCCCAAATATTCTGAAGACTCAAAGAACCTGCCAGCGCTATATAGACCATGCCGCAAGGCAAAAAACCATTTAATACACCAAGTACCATTCTCGAAGACAATTCATTGCCTGCCATCCACTTTCCAAAATTTTTCTGAATCAGGGATAATCCTTTTCTAAATAACGGAATCCTGTTGATAACCTCATCCGGCTGAAGATTGAAAACAAATATTCCCACCAGAACCAGCCCTGATAATATACTAATACCTTTTTGATATCCGGTTAAAGCAAGGAAACTCCCGAAAAGTCCAAAAACAAGCCCAAGAATGATATAAGAAAATGCCCTGCCGCCATTATATACAAAAGCTTTTAACCACATCAAGTGATTTTGATCAGACCGCACGCCTTGTGCTGCAAGTGCAAGTGGGCCGCACATACCCAGACAATGCAGACTTCCAAAAAGCCCTAATGTAAAGGCTATATAATACATGATTAAGGAATGACAATAAGCTGTTCCGAAAACAAAGAGGTTTCACCCCATTTCCAATCCATTTTCAAAGACCATTTACCGGAATCCAGACCTTCTACCGGGATGGAAAATATGGAATCCTGCAGAAGAGAAAACGGAATCATTTTATCCTCACTGATTTTGTTCGCCCGGTAAAGTGTAATGGTTCCGGAATGTTTTCTACCCTCTTCCACCGGAAATTTTATGAGGATATTTTTATCTCCGGCAGTAAATTGAATATTTACCTTTTCCGTCAATTTTGCGTAATTTTCCAATTTTTCATATTTTTTTTGATACATCAAATCTTCTTGATAATAGGTATCTGAAACTAAACTGTTGTCAACTTGCCGTGACTGGTACAACACCCAAATTAAGGCGCCAATAAATAGTATTAAAAAAATAGCAATTCCTGTTCCCCAATTAAACTTCATATGTGCGGTAATTAATGATTTTGTAATAACAAAAGTATAGAATGATTAGTTTTCCAAAATTTCATTATCGCGGAGGTCCAAAAAATGTGGTCTTAACGGTTTCTATCACTTTTCCTTCTTTGTCAATCACCTCAACAATGACATTATTTTTTCCGGGATCAACCTGATTTTTAGGGAAATGGAGAAATAAGGATCCTGAGGATTTTTTTGACTGTATGACGGTCACTTCTTCCTTGCCAACCATTTCAATAATGCCGTTACTATTTGACAACCTGAATCTCGCTATGATGTTATCAGGTGTTTTATTGATCATGGTATAGTTATAAAGGTTGCTGATATATCCCTCTTTCTTTTCTATGGCGGTAAGTCCCGGCGTTCTCAACAGCAACACTTCAATAGAACCCCTCACAGAAAACAACAATATTTCCAAAGCAATCAACAAAACCAGTACTACAGTATACGCCAAAACACGACCATTCCATACGTTTCTTTTGCCTTTTTCAATTCCTTCAATACTGTCAATTCGTATTAAACCTGTCGGCCTTTTTACTTTTTCCATTACTTCATCGCAGGCATCCATACAAGCCGTACAATTGACACATTCAAGCTGTGTTCCGTTTCGAATGTCGATTCCTGTTGGACACACATGAATACATAATTTACAATCAACACAATCTCCTTTCAGATTTTTTTGAAATATAGAAGTTGCATCTGTGGCAGAATTTTCAGATACTTTTTCCAATGGAATCGTTTCATAGGCTGCAGGTGAAGATTGGATTTTTTCCGATACGAAGGTTTTTGAATCTTTAGTGATTTTACCTCTGGGTTCTCCCCGCACATAATCGTAGGCAACTACCAGCGACTTTTGATCCAGTAAGACGCCCTGAAGGCGACCATAAGGACAAATGGTTGTGCAGACTTGTTCTCTTAGTCGGGCAAAAACACCGTAAAAAACGAAAGAAAAAATAATCATGGCCACAAATCCGCCAAGATGTAGTGAAACCGGCTCTGAAATAATCTTCAATACTTCGTCCATACCTATTATATAGGCCAGAAAATAATTTGAAATGACAATGGAAATTGCTAAAAAGAGGGTGTGTTTCAACAACTTTTTATATATTTTACTGCCTTCCAAAGGAGCGTCATTCAACCTTTTCTGATCCTTATAATCCCCTTCAATCCAATATTCTATGCGTCGGAAAACGAGTTCCATGAAAATGGTTTGAGGGCATATCCACCCACAAAACAACCTTCCGTAAATGACGGTAAAAAGAATAATAAAAACCATCAGGATCAACATGCCAATGGCAAAGAGATAAAAATCCTGAGGCATAAAATAAACCCCGAAAAGTACAAACTTTCTTTCCAGGATATTTAAAAGAATAAATGGCTGACCTTTGATTTTTATAAAGGGGAGAACGAGAAACAAGGCGATGTAGAAATAAGCTAAAAGGTTTCTGTAATTGTAAAATTTACCTTTTGGCTTTTTTGGATATATCCATATCCTTTTTCCTTCTTTATCTACAGTTGCTATGGAATCTCTGAATTCCTCATTATAAAAATCAAACTCAGCCATTATCCAAATTCTGTTTTAACTATTTATTTTATTTTGCATTATCCGTTGACAAGGTGTCTGTCTTTACAGTGTCCTTGGCCATAACTTCAGCTGCAGCATCATACAATACTCCCTGAGGTTCTTTGGCATTCGCCGGATTGCTGCCCTGCATGGACATAATATAACTTGCTACTTTTTGAATGACTTGCGGACGTATTTGCGATTGCCAGGATTGCATACCTTTTTCCACCACACCATATTTAATGGTAGAAAAAACATTTTGTATACTTCCTCCATGTATCCAATATTTATCTGTAAGATTGGGACCTACTGCATTTCCTTCACCATTGGCGCCGTGACATGCAATACAATTAGCCAAATAAACTTCCTTACCCTCTGCAATGGAAGCTTCATCAGTCAATATGGTAACTGATTTTTCATCAACCAAATCTGCCTGGGTAGAAAGGAATGCTGCTTTCTGTACTTCTGCATCTTCTATAGCAGCAATATATTCCTGCTCCTGATTTTTGCCCCAATCTCCCATGTGATAATATACGAGATAACCCAATCCCCAGAAAATAGTAATATAAAACAAATAGACCCACCAAGGAGGCAAAGAATTATCTAGTTCTCTGATGCCATCGTAGTTGTGGTCAAGTTCCACATCTTTTTCCTGTTCCAAAGGTTTTAACCCTGTAAGTTTATCATAAATAGTACCCCATAAAGAAGTTTTATTGGACCAACCTGCCTTTTCCATTATTTCAGGTCCGTACTGATTCAACAATTTGATTTTCTGCATTTCAATCAGCGCCCATACAAGATTGAGCCCAGCGAGTACTACTCCTACTAATACCAATATGGCAATGATAACTAAAATATTGTTGTAAGCAAGATCAAGTGCACTACTTCCAGCCGCAGGGGCAGGTGCCTGAGCATCCTGGGCAAACAATCCGGTACCTGCAAATAATGCCAGAGTATATATTGAAATTAAAAATATAAGCTTATTCATCATTGATAAATTTTTAAAATTATTGATTGGAAGGCGTTTGTGGGTATTCATCATTTGAATCTAATGGCAAACTCTCCATTTTACGGATAAAAGTTTTATTGTTCATAAACACAAGATAAACACCAGTTAAAAAAACAAACATGAAGGTAATGAGTGCAAATAATGCCATCCAATTTACATTACCTGCTGATTCTATAATATATTTTGCCATGATAAATTATTTAGTTGGTTGAGATTCAGGTTTCACTTTAATGTCGGTGCCCAATCTTTGCAAATAAGCAATTAAGGCAATAATTTCTTTTTTCTCCAATCCTTCCATTGAGATTTTATCTTTTTCCAGATTGGATGCTATTTTTTTAGCCTGAATTTCCAGATCAGCCACGGCCTTGTCTGCATAATTGTCAGGATAAGGCGTATTCAGCGTTTGTAAAACTTTAATTTTGGCCGCAGTATATTTGGTATTGATTTCATTTTTGAATAACCATGGATACCTTGGCATAATGGAACCAGCTGCCATAGAAGATGGCTCCCACATATGGTTATAATGCCATGCATCGGAGTATTTACCACCCTGTCTGTGAAGATCAGGTCCAGTTCTTTTACTTCCCCAAAGGAACGGTCTGTCATATATAAATTCTCCTGATTTGGAGTATTCACCATACCTTTCAGTTTCAGACCTGAATGGTCTTACCATCTGAGAATGGCAACCAACACAACCTTCTCTGATATAAATATCTCGTCCTTCCAATTCAAGTGGCGTATATGGTTTGACAGATGCAATTTTTGGAATATTATTATCAATCGTAAGCATTGGAATGATTTCAATAATACCTCCAATCAAGATTAACACCAAACTTACAACCAACATCTGAATTGGTTTTCTTTCTATCCATTTGTGCCAGTATTCACCTTTAGTGACGATGTGTTCTTCTCGGGGTGGCGCTGATGCTTCCTGATTGGCAACCAACTTACCAGAAGCTGCTGTTTTCCAAAGGTTATACACCATTATGATGACACCTACAAAATAAATCGTTCCTCCTATAGCTCTGATACGGTACATAGGTAGAATCTGTGTTACAGTTTCAAGGAAATTACCGTACACTAAAAAACCATCCGGAGAAAATTGTTTCCACATCAAACTTTGTGTCCAACCTGCCCAATACAAAGGAATAGCATAAAACAAAATACCCAGAGTTCCAATCCAGAAATGGTAGTTTGCCAATTTTAAGGAATGTAGCGGTGTATTGAATATTCTTGGAAATAACCAGTACAACATGCCAAAAGTAAACATACCATTCCATCCAAGCGCTCCTATGTGAACGTGACCAATAGTCCAGTCTGTATAGTGCGTTATCGCATTTAAGGATTTTACAGAAAGCAGTGGACCTTCAAGTGTTGCCATACCGTATGCAGTAACGGCAACAACAAAAAACTTCAATACAGGATCTATTCTGACTTTATCCCAGACACCTCTTAATGTCAATAGACCATTCAGCATACCGCCCCAGGATGGAGCAATCAACATTATGGAAAATACCGTACCTAATGATTGTGCCCAGTCAGGTAGAGAGGTATACAACAAGTGGTGAGGACCTGCCCATATATAAATAAATATCAGTGCCCAAAAGTGGATAATGGATAGTTTATAAGAATAAACAGGTCTGTTTGCCGCCTTAGGCATAAAATAATACATCAAACCCAAATAAGGTGTGGTAAGAAAAAATGCTACTGCATTGTGACCATACCACCATTGAATAAGAGCATCCTGGACACCAGCAAAAACATTGACCGCATGAAACATGCTGGTGGGAATCTGAAGGTTATTAAAAACGTGGAGCACCGTTACCGTCACCCATGTGGCAATATAAAACCAAATGGCAACGTATAAATGTTGCTCCCTTCTTTTAATAATGGTCATAAACATATTAATACCAAAAACTATCCATACCAACGCAATGGCAATGTCAATCGGCCATATCAATTCCGCATATTCCTTACTGCTGGTCAGTCCCAGCGGAAGTGTGATCGCTGCAGATAATATGATGAGTTGCCAACCCCAGAAGTGTATATTGGACAAGAGGTCGCTGTACATTCTGGTTTTTAAAAGACGTTGTAATGAATAATAAACTCCTGTAAAAATACCATTTCCCACAAATGCAAAAATCACCGCATTGGTGTGTAATGGTCTCAATCGTCCGTAAGTCAGGAATGAGGTATCAAAATTTAATACCGGAAATATGAGCTGGAATGCGATTAATATACCGACCAGCATCCCGATTACTCCGAAGGCGACCGTAGCAATCGCAAAATTGCGCACAATCTTGTTGTCGTAATAAAAGGTCTCCATGTTTGCCATAAAAAATAGGATTTAGTTATTAGGTTAAGAATTGTTTTGTTTCGTATTTTCTTTAATGTCATCATCAAGTAAAATCCTGAGAGAGGGTGTATAATCATCATCATACTGCCCTGATTTAACAGCCCAAAAAAATGCTGCCAAAAAGGATCCTGCTACAATTATGCTTATGATAATCAAAAATAAAATAATCTTCATATATGTTATAATTATGTAATAATTACAAATCAGGTGCAAGGTAACAAGCACAGTTTTCTCAAAAAGTGATTTATATCATGATAAGTTTTGATTGTCATCATTATGTAAAATTAATAAAATTCTCCAATACAAAAGATCAATTTAATTGTCCAAAGATAAATAATTTACTTTCGTTATTTTAAATATATCAAAGTTTATTTATCATTCATAACCCTCCGTTGTTGTCAGAAATTTTTACCAAATTATATATTTAAAGCCTAATATGGATGATTAGTAAAATAATATTATCTTAGCAACCTGAATTGGAATATTATCATCTATATGGACCGTAGGTTACACATTAAAAATCTTATTTTGGGAATACCTGCTTTATGGAGTATTCAAAAATCATGGAAAACAATACCTGATTTTTTTCCTCAGGCGAATGTCTCCGGCACCATAAAACATTCCGTTTCCAGGTGGTGTTATTCTTCAATTCCCCTTCCTGAACTCACTACTTTTTGTTTGAATAACAACATTCATTCCATTGAGTTACTGGAACCTGATGAATATCAGTATGTCATACGTCAAGGTTTGGAATGCGCAGTAGCCAACGGTCCGGAAACACATATCCGGAAAGGTTTTAACAACCCTCAATTGCATGATTATTTATTAAAGGAATATAAAAGACTTATTCCCCTTGCTGCAGATGCTGGAATTCCCAATATTATATGTTTCTCCGGCGACCGCAATGGTCTTGATGATATTAAAGGTTTGGAATATTGTGCAAAAGGATTGGAAAAAGTAGTTAAAATAGCAGAAAAGTATCATATCACCCTGATTATGGAATTGCTTAACAGTAAAGTAGATCATACCGATTATCAGTGCGATCATTCTGTCTGGGGGATAGACTTGGTCAAAAAAGTAGATTCGCCACAATTTAAATTGTTGTATGATATCTATCATATGCAGATTATGGAAGGGAATATTATTCAAACCATCACTGAGAACATAAAATATTTTGCACATTTTCATACCGCCGGGGTCCCGGGCAGAAGAGATTTGGATGAATTTCAGGAAATTAATTATCCGGCCATATTTAACGCTATAAAATCAACCGGATACAAAGGTTTTATAGGTCAGGAATTTATTCCCAAAAAATCAAATCCTCTGGATTCTTTGATGGATTCGATAAAATTAGTTGAACTTTCTTAACCCAATATAAATATGTATTTCAATAACGACGGCAAAAAAGAGGTCAGTTATGACGCCATCATAATAGGTTCTGGAATCAGTGGAGGATGGGCTGCCAAAGAACTTTGTCAAAAAGGCTTAAAAACACTTGTACTGGAAAGAGGAAGAATGGTAAAACATCCGGATTATCCAACTGCCAATCTAGAGAAATGGGAACTCCCAAACCGGGACAGAATGACAGAAGAAGAACTAAAGGACTACCCTGTTCAGAACCGCACAGGATATACTATGGCTCATTCTCTTAAACACTGGTGGCCAAAAGATACTGAATTTCCATATACAGAAACCAAACCTTTTGACTGGATCAGAGCGTATCATGTCGGTGGTCGCTCTTTGGTTTGGGGACGTCAGTCTTATCGACTCAGCCCGATGGATTTTGAAGCCAATGCCAAAGAGGGTATTGCTGTAGACTGGCCTGTCAGGTATGAGGATATTGCTCCCTGGTATGACCACGTTGAAAAATTTATAGGCGTAAGTGGTCAGAAAGAAAAATTGGTTCAATTACCTGACGGAGAATTTTTACCACCTATGGAAATGAATTGTATTGAAAAACATGTTAAACATGTCATCGAAACGCGATTTCCCGGTAGAAAAATGACAATTGGAAGGGCCGCTCATATTACTAGTCCGGGTGGACACAATGGGAGAGGCACTTGTATGTCAAGGGACAGATGTATGAGAGGTTGTCCTTTCGGAGCATACTTTACGTCCAATTCTTCTACCCTGCCTGCTGCAGAAGCCACTGGAAATCTGACGATCCGGCCTTTTTCTGTTGTCACAAGAATTATATATGATGACAAAACCAAAAAGGCCAGGGGAGTTGAAATTATGGACACTGAAACCAAAGAAACATTTGAATACTTTTCGAAAATCATTTTTCTTTGCGCTTCTACCCTACATTCTACTCAAATCCTTTTGCAATCTACATCAGAAAGATTTCCAAATGGAATGGGAAATGACAGTAACGAGGTGGGACACAATCTTATGGATCATCATTTCAGATTGGGTGCCAGTGGAGAATCTGAAGACTTTAAAGATAAATACGATTTAGGACGGAGACCTAATGGTATTTATATACCCAGATTTCAAAATCTTGGTCACCCAACAAATAAAAAATACCTGCGTGGATTTGGTTATCAGGGAGGAGGTGGTCGTGAGGGATGGGGTAGATATATTTCAGAAGCTCATTACGGAAAAGAACTTAAAGAAGCTATTGGTCACCCGGGTAACTGGACAATGGGACTCATGGGTTTTGGAGAATGTCTGCCGTACCATGAAAATAAAGTTACGCTGAATCAAGATAAAAAAGATATGTATGGTCTTCCGACACTTATCATGGATGCTGAGTGGAAAACCAATGAATACGAAATGAGAAAAGATATGATGGATGAAGCAGCCAATATGCTTGAATCTGCCGGTCTAAAAAATGTCTCAACGTATGACGCCGGCTGTAATCCGGGTTTAGGAATTCATGAAATGGGAACGGCAAGAATGGGAAGGGATGCAAAAACTTCCGTTCTTAATAAATGGAATCAGATTCATGAAGTTAAGAATGTATTTGTGACAGATGGGTCATTTATGACTTCTTCTGCTTGTCAGAATCCGTCTTTAACCTATATGGCTTTTACCGCGAGAGCAGCAAATTATGCAGCTGATCAAATCAAAAAGGTTTTTATAAATAAAATTATGGATAGACGAGAAGCATTAAAAGCAGTATCCCTTATCTTAGGGTATTCATTAACCGGAACTTCAGCTTTGGTTCTTTTAAATGGATGCAAAGCAGAATCCAATACTGATTGGGCGCCAAACTTTTTCTCTGAAGCTGAAATAAAGCTTATAGCTGAAATTGCAGAGATCATTCTTCCTAAAACGGATACGCCCGGTGCAAAAGATGCTATGTGTGAAAGATATGTAGACGAAGCGGTTTTTTTATTTTACAAAAAAGAAGACCAGCAAAAATTTAAAAAAGACCTTACCGTCTTTGACGATTATGCTAAAAATAAATTCTCCAAAGCTTTTATGGCATTAAACCAAAATGAAAAAGAGAAAATTCTTGAGATCGTTGTTAAAAGCATGCTAAAAAATGAAAAAGATCAAAAAACAAATCCCATATATTTAAAAAATTGAAAGAATTAACGATATCCGGTTACTGTACCAGTGAGGTGGGCACAAAAGGAGGATTGTTAGAGTACAGACCAGTGCCCGGACCTTATCAGGGTTGTATTGATTACATCAGCGTAGGAAAAACCTGGGCTTTATAATTTGGCTTTTATAAACGTTATTTTAATAATAGAAAAAAGGAGTGTTATCTATATAACAACTCCTTTTTTTTATTTTCCATTACAAATTTGTATAAAAAGGGAACACTAAATATGATGGGTACAATATTAGTTTTTCTTTACTTCACAAGTATTTATGTTGACCAACTTATATATCGGACAAAATTGAATAACGCTTGTCAATGCCAGAATGATACCAATAATTAATAATACAAGTGCCAAAGTGCCCGATATATACCCGAAATAATACAATGATGCAATGACCAAAGCAACGATCATTCTGATCAGTTTATCCTTTCTTCCCATATTTTTTACCATGATACACTTTTTTAAAAATTTTTTTTGTGAAAACAGATTATAAACCACTACTCCATCCCATGTTCCAATTCATCCTTGTAAAGAATAGGATCAGGATATTCCTTTTTAAATTCATACCTGAGAACATCAAAGGTAGTCACAAGACCAACTAAATAGTTGTCATCTGTTACCACAGGTAATGCGTGAAAACGATTGTCCAGAAATAATTCTGCAGCGGTTCCTATTTTGTCGTCAGGATTAATTTTCACCACCTTTTTTGACATGATATCTCTTACCAATGTGCTGCCGTCAAGCGATTTTTCCATCGAAATTTTCCATATGTCATACGTCGTTACCAAGCCTACCAATTTCCCTTCATCCTGAACGGGCAAATGGTGTATTCTTTTGTCGGAAAAAATCTTAGTTGCGTGATCCAGGGTATCCAATGGAGACAATGTGATTAATTTTTTAATCATTACCGTCTCCACTTTTTCATTCATCATATTACGTAAGTTTTGATTTGATTAAATAAATAAATATTGGCTAAGGTAAAACAAAATTTCAAATTATAAAATAAATCCATAAAAATAACCTGAAAATTAATGTAAATATGAAGCCTGCCATTTTCATTTCATGGATTCGATGAGTTTTTTAATAAACTGTAATAGCCGATTCGTATAAAAAGCAATAAAATGCATGAATGTGTAATTTTGAAATGGTACCTTTGCGCGAATTTTACAATTAAACCAGCATGGAAAGGAATCAAGTCATAGGACTTCTATTAATTTTTTCAACTTTATTGGTCTGGACGTTTGTCAATAAACCCTCATCGGAGGAGTTGGAAAAAAGACAAAAAATGCGGGACTCGATTGCTTTGTCTGAACAAAAGACAGAGGCAAATATCGAAACCATCAAAGCAGATACTGCTGCGAATTTTGTACCTGATTCATTAGTTTCTCAACAAAATGCTGGAATCTTTGGCGCTTTTGCAGGAGCATCTACAGGTAAAGAAACAAACTATGTTCTTGAAAATGAATTAATTAAAATTAATTTTTCATCAAAGGGAGGCAGAATTACTTCAGCAATATTGAAAAAACATTACAAAACCGTACAGGACTCAAATGGAAAGGATGAAAAAGAATTGGTTACCATTCTTGACAACCCGGCCAATAAATTTGAATATATTTTCAAACTTGCCAACAACAATGAAATAAGTTCCTCCGATCTCTATTTTACCGGTCAAAAAACAGGTCAGGAAATAAGATTCAGGGCAATGGTGGATGAAAACCGATATTTTGAACAGGTTTATACCCTTTCTAAAGACAATTACAGCCTGGATTACAAAATTAATGCACAAGGATTGTCAAGTGTTCTGTCTCCCAAATCAACATCCATAAAACTGTATTGGGAAAATCATTTAAATAAAAATGAAAAGGGTCAGCAATTTGAACAAAATTATTCAACGGTATACTTTAAGGAAGTAGATGAAAGTTCGGATTACTGCAAATGTGTATCCGATGATTCCAAAGAATTAAAAGATAAGGGAATTGAATGGATTTCACATACAAATCAATTTTTTAATACATCTCTTTTAAGCAGGAAGAAACCCTTTGGACCTTCTACGTTAACCACAAAAATGACGGACTTAAAAACCTCTGATGCTGTAAAAATTGTAACTTCTGATATCAGTATTCCGCTGGAAAACGGCCAACATGAAATGACATTATATATCGGGCCAAATGAATATAAACGACTGGCCGCATTTGATAATAAAATGGAAGAAATCATACCCTTCGGATCCAGTATTTTTGGCACCATCAACCGCTGGGTAATCCGTCCTTTCTTTGATTTTCTTTCGCAATATATAGGAAGTAAAGGTATCGTCATTCTGGTATTGATCTTCCTTATTAAAATGCTTCTTTACCCATTGATGTATAAAATGTTGTATTCGCAGGCAAAAATGGGTGCTTTAAAACCTGAGCTTGCATCCCTTAAAGAAAAGTACAAGGACGACATGCAAAAACAACAGATGGAGACCATGAAAATCTACAGGGAATATGGAGTAAGTCCCTTTGGCGGCTGTCTTCCCATGTTGTTGCAAATGCCTATCTGGTATGCACTTTTCAGGTTTTTCCCGGCTTCCATTACATTCAGACAAGAGCCGTTTTTATGGGCTAGCGATCTTTCTACATACGATGTGTTTTTTGATCATGGTGTCGACATTCCTTTTATGGGAACCCATATCAGTCTTTTTACCTTATTATGGGCGGCATCTACCATTTTGTACACCTATTATAATATGCAAAACGTAGATCTATCCGCTAATCCTGCCATGAAATATGTTCAATACCTTATGCCAATCATGTTCCTAGGATTTTTCAACAGCTATGCATCAGGATTAACCGCATATATGTTTTTCAGTAACCTGATCAATATATTACAAACTGTAATTACTAAAAAATATGTATTTGACGAATCCAAGATAAGGGCTGAATTATTAAAAGAAAAATCAAAACCGAAGAAAAAAAGTGGTTTTCAGGCCAGACTTGAAGAAGCCATGAAAGCACAACAGGCCGTACAGGAACAAAAGAAAAAAAATAAATAGGAAAATGCAAACCGTCGGAGTGATCGGTGCGGGAAAATTTGGTATAACCGTTGCCAAATTATTAAGCAGAAATGTAAATGTGGTCGTGTACACCAGAAATCTGGACAGTATCAATAGGATAAATGCTGAACACCTCATCATGAACACAAAACTGAGGGAATCTATAAAAGCGACAACAAGTATAGAAGAAATATGCGCGAAGTGTCAGCTTCTTTTTGCCGTTATTCCCTCTTCAGGTTTCAGAAGTATGATGAAAGATTTTTGTCCCTACCTCAGACCCTCACATATTATGATTCATGCTACTAAAGGACTTGACGTAAGTCATCATAGCCATGAAGATTTTTATAAGTGGACATTCAATCGGAAAGAAGTGCATACCATGACCGAAGTTATCTTGCAAGAAAGTAATTTAATACGGGTCGGGTGTATGTCAGGTCCAAACCTATCTTCAGAAATCCTGGCGGGTCAACCGGCAGCAACGGTGATTGCGTCAGACTATGACGAAGTAATCGAACTTGGACAAGAAGTATTGCATTCCAATAAGTTTTTCGTATTTGGATCTCATGATCTTAAAGCAGCGGAAATAGCAGGCGCTTTTAAAAATATTATTGCGGTAGCCTCAGGAATTTTAAGTGGAATGGGGTTGGGCAAAAATATGCAGTCCCTTCTAATTACCAGAGGTTTAAGAGAAATGATTTATTTTGGAAAAGCTATGGGTACCAGTGCAAACGCTTATTTAGGAACAGCCGGGATCGGCGACCTTATCGCCACTTGTACCAGTGAAGACAGCAGAAATTATATTTTTGGAAAAAGGCTGGCTGCTGGTGAAGATTTTGAATACATAATGCAAACCTCCTCTGAAGTGGTGGAAGGTGTCCGAACTTTAAAAATCATCAACCAACTGGCTAAAAACGAAAAGCTTGCATTGCCCATTGTCCAGGTTTTACACAAAGTGGTATATGAAGGTTTTGATAAAATGCGCGCCCTGGAATTTCTCATGCATGAAAATCACGCGCCAGACGTAGATTTTTTATAATCTTGAAGATTGATTCAAGCCTTTTCTATATCCATTTTTCAACTAAAAGCGGTACTTTATTTTTACAAAATAACTACTAATGTGCTATGTCGACTCTTTTCAAAAATATATCTTTTTCCGACCACAGAACGATAACAATAAATCCGCAGAGAAGTAAAAAATTGGTCGTATGATGACCTCTGAAAAAGTGAAATGAGGTAAAAGATATAATACTTGCAGATAAAAGAAGCAATGAAATTTTTCCTGTATCATAAGGAATCGGATAATATCTTTTCCCCATAAAAAATGATGAAATTGCCATTCCTGCATATACCACTAAAGTTGTGTATGCTGCACCGATATAACCAAAAACCGGAACCGTAAACGTCAGCATAAGTATAGTGATTACTGCCCCAACAACGGATATAAACATGCCTACTCTGGTTTTATCCTTGAGTTTATACCATATACTCAGGTTGTTATAAATACCCAAAAAAATGTTGGCCAATAAAATAAATGGAACTATGTCAAGTGCCTGCTTGTAAGAGTTTTGTTTTAATAATATGTCTGCAAATACATCAATAAACAAAGTCACAACCACCATACATAAAGAAGCAAATATCACAAACCAGGTAAGAATTTTACTGTATATTCTTTCAGCTCCATCTGTTCCGTACAGATTAAAAAAGAATGGTTCAGCACCAAGTCTGAATGCCATTACATAAAGCGACATAAACACACCTAATTTGTAACAGCCGGCATACATACCATTTACATCATCGCCCAATATTCTCGAGATGAACAACTTGTCCAGATTTTCATTGATCGCATATGCCAATCCGGCAACCATGATGGGAAAACCATATGCCACCATTTTCTTTAAGAGTCCCTTGTCAATGGAAATATTGATATTTTTAATAAATGGAATAAAAGCAATCAATATTATAAAACTGGCAAAAGCATTGGCAACAAAAATATCCGTTACTTCAGCGACGGAATTAAAAATTCCGGAAAACAAACGCAAAGAATTACCGGATTGGGGAAGAATAATCAGCAAATAAATATTGAGGATAAGGGTTATTAATACACTTAAGATTTTAAATCCGGCAAAAACCATAGATTTTCCGGTTGCTCTGAGATAGGCAAATGGTATTACTACCAAAGTATCAAAAAATATCGTAAGTACCAGTAAACGAATGATAAAAGAATCGCCAAATCCAAAAAATCAGATAACTTTTGTTCAAATATAAGTCCAAGTCCTAAAAACAAAACTGACGAAAAACAAAGCAATAAAAATGATGTGGAAAGCACATTTTTTGGTTCTTTCTCTGAAGAAAAAAACCTGAAAAAAGCGGTTTCCATGCCCATAGTTAATAAGGCATTCAGAAATACCGCATACACGTAATAATTGGTATTGATAGAATATAGGGCTGTATTTAAAGACGAAGTATGAATAGGCACCAACACAAATGACACCAATCTTGGAGTGATGGACGCTATTCCATAAATAACCGTATCTTTAAAAAACTTTTTTAAAATACTCAAACTTTATCTATTTGCCTCAAAAATAAAGGTTTTTCATGGATTCTCAACAAAAGAGAAGGTTTCTTGTTATCAGGCCTTAATGATACAACAACATCTTTCCTGATATGATAAATATATTTTGGTTCAGAAGAGACCTAAGACTTGAAGATAATACTGCCCTGTACAAAGCTCTGACGTCAGGATTACCAGTACAACCCATCTTTATTTTTGATACTAATATACTTGTGAAACTCGAAGATAAAGATGATGCTAGAGTTAGTTTTATTTATGAGACAATAACAAAAATCAAAACAGTACTGAATCAAATCGGCTCTGATCTGTGGGTTTTCTACGGCGAGCCTGAAATCATCTTTGAGCAACTATTAAATAAGGAAGAAATAAAAGGTGTTTATTCAAATTGCGATTATGAACCGTATGCTATATCAAGAGATGAAAAAATAAAAAACCTTTGTTCAAAAAAGTTAGTTGGTTTTTATACAAGTAAGGATCATGTATTTTTTGAAAAAAATGAAATTGTCAAGGATGACGATAAACCGTATACTGTATTTACACCTTACAAAAATAAATGGCTGGCTAAATTTAATCTGGTAAATACGGAAGAACTTTATTTTCCAAGCGAAAATTATTTGCAAAATGTAAACAAAACCAACAGTGAGGCTGAAATACCAACCTTGAATGAAATGGGTTTTATAAAAAGTACCAGATCTTTCCCCCCAAACGAAATCCCTCAAACAATCGTATCAACTTATGATAAAAACAGGGATTATCCGGGAATGGATGCCACATCAAAACTGGGCATACACTTCAGATTCGGAACTATTTCAATCAGGCAAAAAGTACAAAAAGCAAGTGTATTAAATCAAACCTATCTAAATGAATTGATCTGGAGAGATTTTTATAGTATGATTCTTTGGTTTTATCCGAATGTGACAAAAAAAGCGTTTAAACCTCAATATGAAAATATCGTTTGGTCAGATGACGTATCGCTTTATCAAGCATGGTGTGATGGAAAAACAGGATACCCTCTTGTTGATGCCGGAATGCGTCAGCTTAAAACAACTGGATTCATGCATAACCGGGTAAGAATGGTAACCGCAAGTTTTTTATGTAAACATCTTCTTATCGACTGGAGATGGGGAGAGAGCTGGTTTGCCAGACATTTACTTGATTTTGATTTGAGTAGCAATAATGGAGGATGGCAATGGGCAGCGGGTTGCGGCACGGATGCGGCTCCTTATTTCAGAATTTTTAACCCGACATCTCAGCAGGAAAAGTTTGATAAAAATATGACCTACATAAAACGATGGGTACCTGAATACGGTACTGCCTTCTACCCTGCTCCTATCGTAGACCATAAAGAGGCAAGGGAAAAATGCCTTCAAACATACAAAAAGGCATTATTGGAAATCTGATTTTTAATGTTATCCTAAAAAAATATAATTTCAAGTTGTTAATAGGCAAGAAAAACAATAATCAACAACTTAAAATTCAGTTCATTAATTCCATCATTGTATTTTTTTGTACTTTTGCCCCTTATTTAAAATTTTGTCATGCATCCTTTAAGCGAACAAGAAATAATACGCCGTGATAACCTTCAAAAGTTGATCGAGGCGGGTATTGAACCATACCCCAGCTCTGTTTTTCCAGTGAATGTTTTATCCTCAGAAATTAAATCCAATTTTAAAGAAGGTGATACCACGTATCAGGAAGTATGTCTCGCAGGAAGGCTCATGTCAAAACGTATCATGGGAAAAGCCTCTTTTGCAGAACTTCAGGACAGCGCCGGAAGGATTCAGATATACATTTCAAGAGATGATATCTGCCCAAACGAGGATAAAACCCTTTACAATGATGGTTTTAAAAAATGGTTTGACCTTGGAGATTTTATAGGAATCAAAGGATATGCATTTTATACACAAATGGGTGAATGTACAGTGCATGTCACTGAACTGACCATGTTGTCAAAATCCCTGAAACCTTTGCCAGTGGTTAAAAAAGACGATGAAGGAAATGTCTACGATGCTTTTACAGATCATGAACAAAGATACAGGCAGCGATATGTGGATCTTGTTGTCAATCCTGATGTTCGTAAAGTTTTTGAAAAAAGGTCTAAGATGTATAACTCCATGAGAGAATACCTCAATAAAAATGGCTACCTAGAAGTGGAAACTCCGATTCTTCAGCCTTTGTATGGTGGTGCTGCAGCCAGACCATTTACAACTCATCACAATACGCTGGATATGAAATTGTATTTGCGTATTGCCAATGAATTGTACCTGAAAAGACTGATAGTAGGTGGTTATGATGGTGTTTATGAATTCAGCAAAGATTTCAGAAATGAAGGAATGAGCCGTTTTCACAACCCGGAATTCACACAAATTGAGTTATATGTTGCGTATAAAGACTATAACTGGATGATGGAACTGGTTGAAGAAATGGTTGAAAAGGTTGCCATTGACCTGCACGGAACCACCAAAGTACAGGTTGGCGAAAATATTATAGATTTTCAACGTCCTTGGAAGAGATATACGATGTATGAGGCCATTCAGCATTTCACCGGTGTTGATATCAGTGAAATGGATGAATCTGCCCTGAGAGAAACAGCTAAAAAACTGGGTATTCATGTAGAGGCTTCTATGGGAAAAGGAAAAATTATCGATGAGATTTTTGGAGAAAAATGCGAAGATCAACTTATTCAACCTACTTTCATCACAGATTATCCTGTCGAAATGTCGCCTCTTGCCAAAAAACATGCTACAAAAGCTGGATTGGTGGAAAGATTTGAAGCAATTTGCAATAAAAAAGAAATCTGTAATGCATTTTCCGAATTGAATGACCCGATAGACCAGAGACAAAGATTCGAATCACAACTTGAACTGGGCAAAAGAGGTGATGAAGAAGCCATGGTTTTGGACGAAGACTTTTTGCGGGCGCTTGAATATGGAATGCCTCCTACAGCCGGGTTGGGAATTGGGATGGACAGATTAGCCATGATTATGACAAATCAGAATTCCATTCAGGACGTTCTGTTTTTCCCTCAGATGAAACCTTCCCCAACTCTTTAAATCAATGGTGAAATTAATTCTCAATATTGTCGCCTTAATCCGGGGTCTTATTGTTTTTGGCAGTATGTTGGGCTATATGTTGATGTACGGAATCACCAGAATTGTAAAAAAACATAATGCAGAAGCAGCATTTGGTTTAAGGAGAATCTGGATTAATACCATAGGATTACCCGTACTTAATATTCATGTTGAAAAAAAGGGGGAAGTTTACGACAAACCAGCTATTTACATAGGAAATCACAGGTCTTTTGCTGACCCTGTTGTAGTTTGCAGATATCTTGATGCATTTGTCATCGCTAAAGCTGAAGTAGCAAGTTACCCCATTATCAATAAAGGAGCAGAATTGACAGGCGTTATTTGGGTAAACCGTAATGACAAAAATTCGAGAAAAGAAACCAGGAGCAAACTTCTTGAAATCTGGTCTCAGGGATACAATGTCCTGGTCTTTCCTGAAGGTACTGTAGGCACTGATCCTACTACTCTGCCATTTAAGATGGGAACATTTATTGAAGCGGCACAAAACAATATACCTATCGTCCCGTTTGCAATAGAATTTAAATCTAAAAAAGACCTATGGGTGATCAAACAATTTATTCCACAATATGTATATCAGTTTTCAAAATGGAAAACATCAGCTAAGTTTTATATCGGGGAACCCATTCTTGACAATGATCCTGAATCTTTAAAAAGTAAGACCCAAAGCTGGATTGATACTAATCTTAAGGAAATGCAAAAAGATTGGTCAGAAGTTTTTTGATGCCTTTCTGATTTCCGAAAAGCTATTCCCCCAGAATGATATGCCTTATTCTGGAAATTTCTCCTGAACTATTTTTTACTTCAAAAATATAAATGCCTGGTTTATTAAACAAGTCACCCTTTTCCAAATACATTTCTTCCCCCTTTCCTTTCCAAGTTTCTATCAAACTGCCAGAAACATCAAACAACCGAACTTCCTCTATAAGACTTTTACTTTTTATAGTAAAACCATAGGACGAAGGATTTGGAAAAATCGAAACACTAAAATCAGAATTATCCAGTTCAGATGTCGGCGTGGTACATTGAACCTGATTAAAATACTTCCAAATATCATCATTCATTAAAAAAGGCACCGGAAGACTATTGTTAAAATTTCCCATTCGCACCATTACCAGATTTTGGGAAGGGACAATATTTAAAAATTGACCATTTTTCCCTAGTGCCGAAAACATATCAGCAGGCGCATTGGTAAACAAAGACCTGTTAAAAACTACTTGAGAGCCCGGTAACATTGAACTTTCTTTTCCATTGAGCCACCATAAATAACCATAGGAAAGGTTCAGGTTTTGGGAAGTGTTGACGGCATCTTCTAAATAATCTTTATCGGACAAAATAATATTATTATTCCAATCTCCTTTATTCAGAATCAACGAACCAAATCTGGCCATACTTCTTGGCTTGCTGAAAAAGACGTTGTTAAAATCAATTTTAAAAAATAAACCTGTCATACCTGTTTTTGAAAATAATACTTCAGAAGCATATGCATTCAGATTTTTACCTATGGCTGATTTCACAACTTCATCAAGTAAAGTATAAGGTCCATTATGATAAGCCCACCGTGTACCTGCATCGGCTTTATAGTTCAGACACGCAGGCTCAGTACAATAGGGGTCAATACCATTGTCATCCAGTCCGGATGTCATCGTAAGTTGATGCCAAATAGTTATTTTGTCTTCCTTATCTTCAGGCAGAGAAGTCCATTTTTTACCAAGGTGTTTCGAGGTTGGGTCAGAAAGATTCAGTTTCCCTTGTTCCTGAGCTTTGCCAACCAAAAAAGATGTCAGCGTTTTACCTGCTGACGCCCAATACCATGAGCTATCCGCAGTAAACGTTCCGAAATATTTTTCCAGCACTATCTTTCCATCTTTAAGAACAATAAAAGCTTTTGTATCCTGTTGTTCAAGAAAATCATATAATGCAGGTATTTTTTCAGTACACCAACCAAGTTGTTCGGGGGTATATTTTTCCCAGGCATTTCCTGTCAAGGGTGGAAAATAATAAGTCTGAGCCTGTAAACTGCACCACACGACCAAAAAAAACAAAATTTTGACCAGATTCATAATCGTCTTGAATTTATTTTTTTGATGAAAAATATGCTGTTTAATGTATTCTGCAATTACTTGCTTCCAAAAGCTGACCCTCCTTTTTTCAGCAAGGCATCCGGATCATACTTAATCATAATATTGATCCATAAAGATCTGGAAAACCTGAGAAGAGGAAAATATAAAGCCGCTGCAATCAAAAGTAAAATTCCCATAGCAGCATTGACACTCATTTTAAAACCAATAATCAAAAAACCGACGATTCCTAAAAATAAAAACCCTGACACGATGTAAGATAAGAACATAGCCCCGTAATAAAATCCGGGTTCCGGTATAAATAACTGACCACAAGCAGGACATTTTTCAGGCATATCAACCGGTTTGCTCATTGAAAATGGTTTTACAAATAAATCAGACTGCTGGCATCTTGGGCATTTACATGCAATTGTATTGCCAATAAAACTTCTTTTAGACATAATTTAATTTCAAAGGTTTAATTTATTTACTTTCTGAAGAACCTGCTCTTTTAAGAAATCTTTATATTCCGAAACTTTTTCTAATATTGAAGGGTTTTGACAACCCAAAATGCTGGCTGCAAGTATGCCTGCATTTTTTGCACCGTTCAAGGCCACTGTTGCAACAGGAATTCCTCCTGGCATTTGCAATATCGAAAGAATGGAATCCCAACCATCTATAGAATTTGATGATTTTATCGGAACACCAATGACAGGCAGTGGTGTCAGTGATGCCACCATTCCCGGCAAATGGGCTGCTCCTCCTGCTCCGGCAATAATAACTTTAATACCTCTTTTTGCTGCTTCACGCGAAAAAGTAAAAAGTCTGTCCGGGGTACGGTGTGCCGAAACTATTGTAACTTCATGAGGGATATTAAATGACTTTAAAATGTCAACAGCCTCCTGCATGATTGGAAGGTCCGAATCCGAGCCCATTATAACACTAACTATTGGTAAATCCATATATTTTTTATTTAGATTCCGAAATCACTTTTACATTTTTAAAAATGTTTTCAGCTTTATTTTTTACATGTAAAATATCCTTTCCAATAATGGTAATATGCCCCATTTTTCTAAAAGGTTTTGTAGTGGTTTTTCCATACAAATGAATATAAGCACCTTCTTCCCTGAGAACATCCTCCATACCAAGGTATTTTACCTGGCCTGAATATCCTTCAGCACCCAAAACATTTACCATTGCCGCTGCATGATGTGCTTTTGTACTTCCAGAAGGCAGTCCTAAAATACACCTCAAATGTTGTTCATATTGGGATGTATAATTGGCTTCTATAGTATGGTGACCACTATTATGCGGCCTTGGCGCAACTTCATTTACCAGTATTTCTTTTTCTTTAGTTACAAACATTTCTACCGCGAGTAAACCCACTATATCGAGACGCTCAGCAATTTCTCTGGCTATGTTGTCAGCATCCTCAAGTATATTTTCAGAAATATCTGAAGGTGAAAATAAAAATTCAACAAGATTGGCTGTGGGGTGAAATTCCATTTGAACTGGTGGGAATGTTGTAATTTCCTTGTTTTTATTCCTGGCAACTATTACAGAAATTTCAGCTTCGATTTCAACTTTGTTTTCAACAACGCTGGGTGCATCAAATAATGTATTCAATTCGTCTGCACTGTGAATAAGTTGAACACCCTTACCATCGTACCCGTCTTTTCTCAATTTTTGTACAAATGGGTATAATATTTCTGCATTGTCAATGGCTTTTTTTATGTCAGAGGCACTTTCATAAAGATGAAAAGGAGATGTTGGAATCGCATAATTATCATAGAATCTCTTTTGCAACCCTTTGTCTTTTATTATTTTTATTGCCGACGGTTGCGGATATACTTCTTTACCTTCAGCTTCCAGCTTTTCAAGTGCCTCAACATTAATATTTTCAATTTCTATTGTAATGATATCCATTTTTCTGCCAAAATGCAGAACATCATCGAAATTTTTAATATCTCCAATTGTGAATTGAGGACAAACAGCATATGCCGGGCAATCCCTTACGTTTTCCATTATATGAATGGAAAGGTGTTTTGGACTACCCGCTTGAAAAAGCATTTTGCCCAGTTGTCCTCCACCCAATATTCCAATTCTTTTATGTTGAAAATCGATCATATAAATTTATTATGCACAAATATCTCTTGACAATTTTACTTCATTTTCATAAAAAACATTGATTAACAGTTCTTTACTTAATGCGACATCGTCTTCTCTTGATCCGATACCCTTGGATTTCATGTCCAATTCCATAAGAAGCCTGAGAATATTTTTTATGCTTTCTTTTGAATAATTTTTGGCAGCATTTCTATAGTCTTTAACAAAATAAACTGTTGAGATACCCAGTAGCCTGGCCAAGGTCTGATCCTGTTCCTTAAAATGAGTACTCGTTATCAAAACATTATAAAAAAAAAGGAATGCAACTGGCTGATAATTGAATTAAAATCCACTTTTTTGAGATTGTCCGAAATAATCAATAATCAAAGCCGCTTTGCTGAAATTTTTTCTCACCAACAGCATTGGACAATTCAAAAACATTAAATTCTTTTATTATTCCAATTTGTTCACTAACCATTTCTCTAACAATCCTGGTGTTTTTAACCAGTCCTATACAAATTTTGTCCAGTTCATTAGTGATTTTGGAAAGGTCACTCCCGATATATTCGGTCACAAGATCTGCTGCTGCTGAATCAATGGCATATCCTTTGGCGCTAATGTATTTGGTTACCCAGGCTGCGATCTGATTTTCATATAATGGTTTTGACTCAAAAACCAGAGCTGATTTTTCCAGCGCTTTGTAAAATTTTGTCCTTTTATCAGGTTTTTTATATTTGTATGCAAATACAAGTAAAGTCTGAGGCGCCGGTTTTTCCAGATAAGAA
The DNA here is from genome assembly GCA_016715245.1 of Saprospiraceae bacterium. Classification (GTDB taxonomy): domain Bacteria; phylum Bacteroidota; class Bacteroidia; order Chitinophagales; family Saprospiraceae; genus OLB9. The sequence continues at coordinate 2,905 of JADKAS010000001.1, read as the reverse complement.
ATTAACTCATCCCAACTTTTATATCCTGTGCTTCCTTAACGATGATGACCTTTCTTTCAGACATCATTGGGAATTGTCTTGCTTCATCAATTACTGAAGACATCTGGAACGTCTTTACCGTATAAAACAACCTGATTAAAGGCTTTTCCGCCTTCCCAATACATTTCTTCCAGTAAATGAGCTATATAATCAATAAAATACGGTCCATCTCCATATAAAAAATAGATTGATTCATACTTTTTCTGACCAATACTTTTTACTATCTCTTCAAATGTCATTTGGATGGAAATCATGCAGGAATGAAGTCACAAATTTAAAAAAATAAATTCATTTTATTGTGTAAAATCAAATTAGATACTACTTTTGCACCACTTCCTTAAAAAGGGGAATTAGCTCAGTTGGCTAGAGCGCTACGCTGGCAGCGTAGAGGTCACCGGTTCGAGCCCGGTATTCTCCACAAAAACCAACTCTTTCACGGGTTGGTTTTTTTATTCCACCCAATCAGCGACAAATAAATTGGTATCTCTGGTGCCTTTATTATTTCTGTTTGAAGAAAAAATTATTTTTTTGCCATCGAAAGAAAACATAGGAAAAGCATCAAAAATACCGTCATATGTTATTTGCTGAAGTCCGGTTCCATCGAGATTGATCATAAATAAATTAAACTGATATCCCCGGGAACTTTTATGATTTGATGAAAATATAACTTTTTTACCTGATGGGTGAAAAAAAGGCGCCCAGTTTGCTTTTCCCAGATTTGTTAATTGTCTCAACCCACTGCCATCAACATTACAAACAAACAATTCCATATTAGTAGGCATAACAAGGTCTTGCGACAACAATTCCTTGTATTCTTTGATATCAGCTTCTGTTTTGGGTCGGGAAGCTCTGAAAATTAATTTTTGCCATCAGGTGAAAAAAATGCACCACCGTCATAGCCAAGGTCAAATGTTATCTGACGTACATCTGATCCGTCTATATTCATAGTGTATAGTTCGAGGTCACCGCTTCTCGTTGATGTAAAAACAATTTTATCCCCGTTAGGAGAAACCGTTGCTTCTGCGTCGTATCCGGGGGCGTCTGTCAACTTTTTAAATATATTTCCTTGTAAATCCGAGTGATATATATCAAATGTAGAGTAAATGGACCAAACATATTTACCATCTTCTCTTCTGGGAGGTACATGTGGGCAAGCTGCATTTTCTTCATGCGTTGAAGCATAAACAATACTTTTATTGTCAGGCATAAAATAACTGCAAGTGGTTCTTCCTAGTCCGGTACTTAATAACGGAGGTTTGTCTTTAGCAGTTTTTCAAGATCAAAATAATAGATCTGATCACATTCCACTCCCCATCTTTTTATTGGTGGCCTGAAACACAATTTTTTGTCATCAAAACTCCAGTATGCTTCTGCATTATCTCCGCCAAAAGTAAGTTGCCTTACGTTTTTAAGATGAATTTCTTTTTCATACTTTAAGGTATCCATAAAGTTTTCAGGCAAGGCAAGCATTTTTTTGTTTGTGTACAGGAATAGAAACACAACACCAAAAAAAGAAATAAAAACATTCCAAAACCGGATTTTGCCAACTTCAACTTCATAATTTTAAATTTAGGGTGTAAAAGTAGAAATTATATCCCTTAGAATTCTCACACTATTGTCATAAAAAATAATTTTTATCATTATGCTGTCAATAAACCGGATTAACCCATTTTCCTTCAATAAAATTTGCAATATTATCTACAATACCTTCAAGTAATTTTTGTCTGGCCCCTAGACCTGCCCAGGCAATATGAGGTGTCACCATACAATGGTTGTGAAAAATGACAGGATGTGGATTTTTCGGAGGCTCTACTTCCAATACATCAAGAACCGCCCCTGCAATAATATTATTTTCCATTGCTTCCAAAAGATCATCTGCATTAACCAGAGGGCCCCTGGAGGTATTGATCAGCAATGTATTTGGTTTCATTTTTAATAAACTATTTTTATTAATCATATATTTCGTGTCATCTTTCAATGGCAGGTGCAACGTGATAATATCGGATTCATTATACAACGTATCTCTGTCAACCTGAACAACATTTGTTTTATCCGAAATATCCGATCTTGTGTTCACTAATACTCTCATACCAAAAGAATCTGCCAGTCGGGTAACTCTTTTACCAATAGAACCATAGCCTATAATACCAATGGTTTGTGAAGATAAAGGGTAAATGGTTTTTTCGTAAAAACAGAAGTCTTCTTTTTTACTCCATTCACCCTCCTTTACCCTTTGATTATAATATTCCACCCTGTTATAAAACGCTAAAATACTTGCCATTACATATTGGTAACCGATTCAGTACTATAACCCTTTACATTACTGACCAAAATATTTCTTTTACGGACAGCATCTATATCTATATTATTAAATCCTGTTGCTGCCACACATATATATTTTACCTTTGGCATTAATGACAGTGATCTTTCATTAATTTCAAATTTATTGACGATCAATATTTCAGCTTCCCGGACTTCATCTGGGATATCATCTAATTTAGATCTGTCGTATTTTTTAAAATCACCCAATTGATACAAGGCTGTAAAATCCAAGTCACCGGGTTCATAGTATAGGCATCAAGAAGAACGATTTTCATTCATTTTTTTTTAAAGTTCATTCTGTAAGTAGGATAAATTTGCAGTAGTACTAAATAAAAGTAAAAAGGAAATCACAATGTATAATGTTAAGTTTTATAAAAGTGCATTTCAAATCCCTAATAAGCAATGTATTTTTGATTAATTCCCATTCAGACTCCAATCATATTTTTTGTAGGTAATTTTGGCATCTTTTGAGATCTTAACACCTGAATATGTTGATATGAATGAAGTAACGGCACCAAAATCATCCCTGTACCAATCGAATATT